>JAAEZM010000005.1:93523-212062 GCA_018222865.1 Alphaproteobacteria bacterium | reverse complement strand
AAGATGCGCCATCACGCCTCGTGCTGTGTGCCGGAGCCGGTGGATATGCTGCGACCCGCGTTTACGAGACACCGGGCGTATATCTGCCGCCAGAACAGCAAACCCCTGAGGGTGTTGCGGCCAATATCAACGCTATTACCGCAGCAGACGGTCAGGAGCTTTATGAGCAGGGCGGTCAGCAGACTATGAAATTCCTCGGCAAGGCTGCGGGGCATTTCGGCGTCAAGCTGGGCTAGACCCATGCATATTTTTGACGAAGCCACGCGGCTGGATACCCTGTCGCGCGAGGAGGGGAAGGCCCGGTTCGGTGGGGCCGCCCATCCCGGCTTCAAGAATATGATCGGACCTTATGGCGGCTGGAGTGCCGCCATGATGGCCCGATCTATCATCGAGGCGGGTGAACCGGACATGCGTCTGGTCTCACTGACCACGGAATTCCTGCAAGCGCCCGGCGAAGAGGCGGTTGAGCTTCAAGCCTCATGTGACCGGAAGGGCAAGAACACCCAGTTCTGGTCCGCAGACCTGTCCACATCGGCGAGCGGAGCAATTTGCAATAAAGCGCTCGGCATTCTGACCAAGCCGCGTGAAACGGTTGAATGGACAGAAGGTGAGCGCCCGGATGCGCCGCCGCCGGAGGCGTGTGAGCGCTTCCCATTGCCGATGGAATGGACCAAGACGGTCGAGATGCGCGCTGCGGTCAATCTGCCGTTCAAGGAGACAGGCTCAACGCAGTCTGTCGCCTGGGTTCGTCTGGACCCGGACCGTCCTCTGGACCCGGTTGGGCTTGTTGCCTTGGCGGACACGCCCACCCCAAGGGTTTTCTACATTATTGGTAAGCCGGACCTCATCGCGACCGTGTCGATGAGTGTCTATCTGCATGCGACTTCAGAGGATTATGCAGCGGTTGGTACGGATTATCTTCTGGTCGAGGCCACCGGCGTTCGCGGTGGAAACGGCATTTTCGACCAGCATGCCCGGATGTGGAGCCGGGATGGCCGACTCTTGGCCACAACACAGCAAATCGTGAACTATAGAAGCAAGGGTTAGAGGAGAACGTCATGCGGGAAGCAGTGATTGTATCAACAGCGCGTACGCCGATTGGCAAAGCCTATCGTGGAGCCTTTAACGACACGTCCGGACCGGAGATGGGCGGGCACGCCATCAAGCACGCCGTGCAGCGAGCGGGCATTGATCCAGCGGAGATCGATGATGTGGTGATGGGCTGTGCCATGCAAATGGGCACAACCGGTCGTAATCCCGGCCGCAATTGCGCCATCCGCGCCGGCCTGCCGACCTCCGTGGCGGGGATGTCGATGGACCGCCAATGCGCCTCCGGCATGATGGCCATCGCTACGGCAGCCAAGCAGATCATTGCTGACGGCATGACTGTGACCGTCGGTGGCGGGCTGGAGAGCATCTCCCTGGTCCAGACAGAAAAGACGCGGACCTATCGCGATACTGATCCATGGATCGTTGAGAACCAGCCTGCGCTCTACATGACCATGCTGGAAACCGCCGAGATTGTAGCGGAGCGCTATGGCGTGAGCCGTGAGGTTCAGGACGAATATGCCGCGCAATCCCAGGCCCGCACCCATGCGGCGCAGGAAGCAGGCAAGTTCAACGATGAAATCGTGCCTCTGCCTTCGGTCATGAAGTTCATGAACAAGGAGACGAAAGAAGTCTCCGATATTGAAGTGACGCTGGAAAAGGATGAGGGAAATCGTCCCGGCACAACGGCGGAATCCCTGTCCGGGCTCAAGCCGGTCTTTGCCAATGGTCAGGTGATCAAGGAGGGCAAATTCATCACCGCAGGCAATGCCTCTCAGCTCTCGGATGGTGCCTCTGCCTCTGTACTGATGGAAGCCAAGGAAGCTGAACGCCGTGGCTTGCAGCCTCTGGGTATTTATCGCGGGATTGCGGTCGCCGGTCTCGATCCGGATGAAATGGGCATTGGCCCCATCCATGCGGTGCCGAAACTGCTCAAGGCGAACGGTTTGACCATGGATGATATTGATCTGTGGGAGCTTAATGAGGCCTTCGCTGTCCAGGTCCTTTATTGCCGCGACAAGCTGGGCATTCCGAACGAAAACCTCAACGTCAATGGCGGCGCGATTTCCATCGGTCACCCATATGGCATGTCCGGTGCGCGCATGGTGGGGCACGCCCTCATCGAAGGTAAGCGTCGTGGTGCCAAATATGTGGTCTGCACCATGTGTGTCGGTGGCGGCATGGGCGCTGCCGGCCTGTTCGAAGTCGCATAAGGCGGGCACAGAGATGAAAGCTCTTTATTGCCGAGAGTTCGGCCCCGAGGAAAACCTCAAGGTCGAAGATGTTGATGATCCGGTACTCGCGCCCGGTCATGTGATGATTGATGTAAAAGCGGCCGGTCTCAATTTCCCCGATCTGCTCTGCGTGCGCGGAGAGTACCAGTTCAAACCGCCTTTGCCTTTCGTTCCGGGCGGTGAGGGCGCCGGTGTCATCGCCGAGCTGGGTGATGGTGTGGAAGGTTTTGAAGTTGGTGACCGGGTTTGCTTTAACGGTCTGACTGGCGCCTTCTCGAGCCGCGCGGCCGTGCCGGCGGCAACACTGGCGAAAATGCCGGACGCGATGTCTTTTGAGGAAGCGGGCGGTCTGACCCTCGTCTATGGCACCTCCTATTACGCTTTGAAGCAGCGCGCCAAACTGCAGCCGGGTGAAGCTGTGCTGGTGCTTGGCGCTGCCGGCGGCGTTGGCCTTGCAGCTGTTGAGCTGGCCAAGGCGATGGGGGCGAAAGTCATCGCGGCCGCATCGACCGATGAAAAGCTCGCTGTCACGCGTGAACATGGTGCGGATGAGACGGTCAATTATTCGACCGAGGACCTCAAGGCGCGCGTCAAGGAGCTCACCGGCGGTCAGGGCGTGGATGTTATCTATGATCCGGTCGGGGGAGATCTCGCAGAACTCGCCTTCCGCACCATCGGCTGGGAAGGGCGCTATCTGGTGATTGGTTTTGCCTCAAGCCCGGTCATCCCGAAACTGCCGTTGAATTTGCCCTTGCTTAAGGGCGCGTCGGCCGTCGGTGTGTTCTGGGGTGCCTGGGCGATGCGTGATCCGAAAGGACATCACGAAAACATGGCGGAACTTTTCGACATGTATCAGGCTGGCAAGATCAAGCCGCATGTCGCCGGTACGTTTAAGCTGGAAGACTATATGGATGCCTTCAAGACCATTTCCGAACGCCGGGCCATCGGCAAGGTCATCTTGACGCCATAGTGTGGCTAGCTCCGTCTGGGACGAAGAGGGCGGCCTGATTGGCCGCCCTTTTTATATCTGAAGCTTACTTACTTGGTTGAATGAGGAAGTAGATCAGGACGAAAAACCCGATCACCGGAATAAATACGATCAG
The DNA here is from genome assembly GCA_018222865.1 of Alphaproteobacteria bacterium. GTDB lineage: Bacteria > Pseudomonadota > Alphaproteobacteria > Caulobacterales > Maricaulaceae > Maricaulis. The sequence goes on along the minus strand of JAAEZM010000005.1, from coordinate 208,677 downwards.
GAACCACCAGCCCGACTTGCCGGTGTCGTGAAGACGGCGCACCAAAAATGCGAGTGAGGGCAAGAACGTACCTAAGCCAAAAAGAAGCCCAAGCAGGCCAAGCCCCATCATGGTGTCGAGCGAACTGAGAACGAGTGACGTTACGAAAACAAACAAGAACCATAGCCAATATTCGGCGCGCTTGGCGTTTCCTTCGAAATTCACATAGTTGGAAAAGCCCGTTCTGATGGCGTTGGTAATACCGTCCATAATTATGCTCCGTCTTAGTCGTCCGATGTCTTGGAGGATGGAACGCTTGCACTGGTTTCGTCCTGCTGCAAGTGAATAACAAGGCGGTGTTTGGAAAAAATAGGCCGGGATATACGGCCAGACACAGCAAAAAGAAAAAGGGCTGGAGGGGGACTCCAGCCCTTTTGTGTTCCGAGCTGCCTGGGTGTGGGAATGGGCAGCTTTCGGAGTGGGTGTGGAGCATCAGTGATGAGCGAAACTCTCTCATCCATCAGCCCAGATAGAAAACACTGATTGAATTAGAAATTCAACTGTCAGGGGAATTATGTCTGGGGAAAACTCTCCAGCCGTGTGTTATCCGTATACGTTTTAATGAGAATTTTCTGATGCCGGTGTTGACCCAAGCCGCCATCGTGAAAGATTTCAGCGCAGAAGTCGGGGAGGATTCTATGCGTTTATTGGCTTTTTGCGGTCTGGCGGCCGTGCTTTCAGCGTGTTCATCAGATGCGCAAACAGGAGATTACGGCCCGCCGGCTGAAGTGGTGGCCATCCATGATTATGTTGCCGATGTATCGGCAGAGCGCCTGGAAGCGGATATTCGCACGCTGGCCGGTTTTGGTACGCGTCATACGCTTTCCGATACGCAAAGCGATACGCGCGGCATCGGCGCGGCGCGGCGATGGATTTACGAGGAATTTGAGCGCATCTCTGCTGATTGTGGCGGTTGTTTAGAGGTGATGTATGTCACCGACACCGTGTCGGGCGGGGCCCGCATCCCTCAGCCGACCGAGATCGTCAATGTCATTGCCATTCAGCGTGGACGTCTTGATCCGGATCGTTTCGTTGTGATGTCCGGCGATATCGATAGCCGCGTAACCAATCCGCTCAATTATGAGGATGAGAATCCGGGCGCGAATGATAATGCATCCGGCATGGCCGGCGCGATCGAAGCTGCGCGCGTTCTGTCCCAGCACGAGTTTGATGGATCAATCATGTATGCGGGCCTGTCGGGAGAAGAGCAGGGGCTATATGGCGGTCAGATCGTTGCTGAATATGCGCTGGAACAAGGCTGGCGCATCAAGGCGGTGCTCAATAACGATATGATCGGCAATATTGCGGGCATTAACGGCATCATCAACAACACCACCGCCCGGGTATTTTCCGAAGGCACGCGCTCGACCGAGACACCTGAAGAGGCGCGCATTCGCCGCTTTACTGGTGGAGAGGTCGATAGCCCGTCCCGCCAGATCGCCCGCATGGTGGATCGCACCGCAGATCAGTACATTCCAAATCTCGACGTCATGATGATTTATCGCCTCGACCGCTTTGGTCGTGGCGGTCATCACCGGCCCTTCAATGATGCCGGAATCCCGGGCGTGCGGATCATGGAGACGAATGAGCATTATGATCGTCAGCACCAGGATATCCGCACCGTGGATGGCCGAGACTATGGTGACACGATCGACGGTGTTGATTTCGACTATGCGCGCAAGCTGACGGCGCTGAATATCGCGGTTATGGCGCAGATCGCTGGCGCACCGCCGGTGCCCGCGAATGTCCAGATCGAGGGGGCTGTTCAGCCATCCACAACACTGAGCTGGGATCTCGCAACAGGCCAGGCTGCGGAAAACCTCTCCGGATACCGCGTCCATTGGCGTCTGACCGATGCGCCGCAATGGACTTATAGCCGATTTGTCGGCGTCACCGACACTTATACGCTCGAGAACATCGTGATCGACAATTACTATTTCGGCGTCTCCGCCGTAGCGCGCGACGGGTCGGAAACACCGGTTGTCTTCCCCGGCCCGGCCGGATCGTTCGGCGAATAAGCGGTGAGCCCCCATCATCCACAAAAAAAGCCGGCACCTGGAAAGGCGCCGGCTTTTCTCATCTTTAGTTGCGCTCTAGTCGCGCGTGACGACCGTATAGGTGACTGTCTCGCCGGTGGCCGCATTGACGCCCTCCCAGCTATCGCCCAGAGCAGCGCCGTCCTGAAGCGGCGCGCAGCCGCTTTCCCCAGTGCTTCGGGTGACACAGATTTCAGTACCGCGAACTTCCCATGTGCCCTGAATACCGACATCGCTGGTATAGGTGCCGTCAGCATTGAAATAGGTGGTGTAGGAGCCCGAGGCGGACGAGACTTGTAAGCCGTGCTCAAGCAGAACATTGGCATCTGCCTGTAAAAGTGCGGCGGACATGGCCAGTGCAGTCAGGATCATGAATGATCTCCCCGTAGGGACCGGTCTTGGATCTTGGTGTCAGCCCGGTCCTGTTAGACATACCGCCCATGACCAATATGGCCGGGGCGGGTGTGCGCCTTGGGGTAATGCTAGACAAGCTTTTCGCCTGCCACAATTGTTGAGGGCAAAAAAATCGCGTTAAAAGCGAAAAGGGCCGCCTCTTAGGAGACGGCCCTGAAGTCCCTAGGATCCGTTCGCCGCGATATTATCGGGCGCGTCGGAATTGTCGTTCTCGCCACTGGCGGGGCGGGTCGCGACAAAGTGATGGGTGACTTCATCACCACTTTCATTGGCCACAGCCATCTGGCCCAACGGCTGCCCATTACGGGTGTCGTAAAGCTCATCCGGCTTGTTTTCTTGACCATAGATCCACTGATCGCCCCACTGTTGCATGGCGATGAGGATCGGGAAGAGGGCTTCGCCGCGTTGCGTCAGGACATATTCCTGGCGCTGGCCGCGGACACCCACTTCTTCACGGACCATAATGCCGTTTTCAACAAGCTTGTTGAGGCGGTCCGTCAGGATGTTTTTAGCAATCCCAGTGCTTTCGTGGAAATCACTGAACCGGCGAGCGCCTTTGAGGGCATCCCGCACAATCAGCAAGGTCCACCAATCGCCGACCTGATTAAGTGTCTGGGCGATTGAACAAGTCATTTCGTCGAAACGTTTCCGTCCCATACCTATAGTCCCCCAAAAGACTAAAGCGTATATACGCGTTTCAAATTACAACAATCTGGATAGCCGACACGATGGCCAGACATCCAGGCTAAGCCCCACACAAGATCTCGACAGATTGGATCCTTCTGTCAATATCGTGACTGTCACAATACAGAATCGTTCAGGTATTGCGACCCCAAAATGATTTTATTCCGGCACCAGATGCCTGTACGAAATAAAAGACCAAATAAAATAAAAACTAGAATAACTTTAGCTTTTGATTGGCGGTAGGGGATGGGTTCAGTTAGTCTTGATGGCATAGAGGTCGCTTTAAGTCCGACCTTCCAATTATTCATGTCTATCAGTTTGGTTGTTATGATGTTTACGGTCGCGCTGGGCCTGCGTGTCGCGGACTTCCGCGGCCTGGCCCGCGAACCGGTACCCGTCGCGGGCGGTGCATTGACCCAGCTGATCGGTCTACCGGTTTTGACCTTTGCGTTGGTTCTTCTCATCCGGCCTGACCCCAGCGTCGCTCTGGGCATGTTTGTTGTCGCGTCGTGTCCGGGAGGGAATGTATCCAACGCGCTGACGATGTTCGCGCGTGGTGATACGGCATTCTCCGTCTCCCTGACAGCGATCTCCAGCGTCATGTCGGCGTTTTTGACGCCCATAACGATTCTGCTGCTTTCCAATCTCTATGCCCCGACCGCCGCTTTGATCCAGTCGATGGATATCGGTGTCTTGCCCTTCCTGCTTCGCACCTTCGCGCTTTTGGGGCTGCCGCTGGCGGCGGGCATAACGGTTGCCGAGCGCTATCCGGAAGTGGCCGAGCGGATGCGCAAGCTTTTACGCCCCGTAGCCTTTATGATTCTCGTCAGCCTCATTGTAGTCGGCGCTTATGCGAACCGGGATGTCCTGTTTGGCAGCGGCATGCTGATTTTTCCCCTCGTCGGGCTTCATAATGCGCTGGCCTTCGCGCTCGGCGGAGCCGTGGCGCTGCTTCTTCAACTCAGCCTGCCGCGCGTGCGCGCGCTGAGTTTCGAGGTCGGTATTCAGAATGCCGGGCTTGGCCTGGTTATTCTCCTGGCTCAGTTCGGTGGCAGTGGTGGCGCCGTTGCGGTGACCGCACTTTGGGGTATTTGGCATATTTTGGCGGGCTTCCTTCTTGTCGGCGTCTACCGGAGCTGGGAGTATTGGACATCACGCCGCGATCAGACGGCGGAATAGGGAGGTTCGACACGCCATGAGCGACACGAGTTACGACATCATCATTCGGGGCGGCCAGGTCTATGATGGCAGTGGCAAGAACGCTGTGAGCGCGGATATTGCCATCAGGAATGGCAAGATCGCGGCGATTGGCAGAATTGACGGTACGGCGCACGAGGAAATCGATGCGACGGGTCGGATTGTGACGCCGGGCTTTATCGACATCCACACCCATTATGACGGCCAGGCGAGCTGGGATAATGAGCTGCGCCCCTCGATCGATCATGGCGTCACCACTGCGGTGATGGGCAATTGCGGTGTTGGCTTTGCGCCTGTTCGTGAAAGCGATCATGAAAAGCTCATCAAGTTGATGGAAGGCGTCGAGGATATTCCTGGCACGGCTTTGCATGAGGGGCTGACCTGGGATTGGGAGAGTTTCCCGGATTATCTCGACGCCCTCGATAAAATGCCGCGTACAATCGATATCGCTGCCATGGTGCCGCATGACCCGCTGCGCGTTTATGTGATGGGCGATCGCGCCGTCTTCTCCGAACCGGCCAATGATGACGATATCGCCGAAATGCGCCGTTTGACCCGCGAAGCGCTGGACGCCGGGGCGATCGGATTTGCGACCGGTCGGTCCGATGTCCACAAGACCGCGGACGGAGACTGGACCCCGTCCTCCGAATCGACCCGGGAAGAACTGACCGGCATCGCCAAAGCCTTTGAAGGATTGGATTTCGGCGTGGTTCAGGCCGTGTCCGACTTCAATCTGGAACGCGGCGAAGAGGATTTCGACGACGAGTGGGACATCATCGCGGATTATGCCAAGGCCGCCGGCCGTCCCTTCTCTTTCTCGCTTATGCAGCGCGATTTTGCGCCGGATCAATGGCTTAAGCTCATTGAGCGCTCTGAAAAGCTCAAGGCCGAGGGTGTGGATGCGCGCATGCAGGTCGCTCCTCGCGCCATCGGTGTTTTCCTGGGTTTTAATTGCACCTTCCACCCGTTCATGGGCTATCCCACTTACAAGACCATCGCCCACCTCTCGCTTGAAGAGCGCGTCGCCAAGATGAAAGAGCCGGACTTCAAGGCGAAAATCCTCTCTGAAAAGACGGACAAGCTCTCCGGGCCCGGCTCGTCCGTACCGCCTCTGGCCGACCTCCTGATGGAGCATATCGAGTTCGTGGCAGAGAAATTCTTCCAGCTCGGCAATCCGCCCGATTATGAACAGGCGCCGGAAAACTCTCTGGCTGCCCGGGCGCGCGAAAAAGGCGTCGGATTGATGGAGATGATCTATGACACGCTTTTGGAGCGTGATGGTCATGAGCTGATCTACCTGCCGCTCTATAATTATACCGAGCTCAATTACGACAATGTGCTCAAAATGATGGAGCACCCCCAGGCGCTTTACGGCCTGTCCGATGGCGGCGCGCATGTCGGCACGGTCTGCGATGCCTCCATGCCGACCTATATGATCACGCACTGGACGCGCGACCGCGAACGCGGCCGCAAACTCGACCTGCCGCGGGTTATCCGCATGCTCACCGGAGCCCAGGCGGACTATATGTCCATGCGCGATCGCGGCTATCTCAAAGTGGGGATGAAGGCGGATATCAACGTCATCAATCTCGACACGCTGCAAATGGAGCCACCGCATATGGAGGCGGATCTGCCAGCCGGTGGTCAGCGCCTGCTGCAGGGCGCGCGGGGATATGACGCGACCATCGTATCCGGTGAGGTGGTGATGAAGAATGGCACGCTGACTGGCGCCCTGCCGGGCCGGCTCTATCGCGCCGGGCAGGACGCGCTGGTTGCCGCGGAGTAGGTCGGCGATGACCCTTCGATCTCCGATCGTCTCCCTTGTCATGATCGTGCTCACGATCATGGCAATTGGCCTGCTTGTGCTCGATCCGACGCAATGGCTCAAATCGCTTTTGGCCCTGGGTTTTTTGCCTCTGGCTTTGCTGTTCATGCGGGTTTTTTCCCGCAAGCTCGACCGCGCGGATCGTCCGCGCTGGGCCCAGCCCTCTGTGCGCGCCGCCATGGTCGGGGCCGGGGCGCTCCTCATCTCCGCGGTTGGTTTCGAGCTCGCTGAAGTGACCGGCCTGATCACAAACTCTGACGAAGGACGATCCTGGATCAGCGTGCTTTTGGTGCTGATCGTGGTGTTTGGAGATTTTCTGGCTGCACGGATGGAAAGCGGGGCGGATGAGGAGAAAGACCGGGATGGGTAGTCGTTGATGTCGGACGCCGAGACAATCGCGCCTCTGCCGCACAGGCACTTGTTAACGCTTCGTCTGGATGTCGATGCGGCGGAAGCTGTCCGGATTGGCAGAACGCCCTCTGGAACGCGGGTCATTGCGCCCGTGAATGGTGGGAGTTTCAATGGTGATCGGCTGGCGGGCTCTGTTCTGCCAAACGGCGCGGACTGGGTCATGCACCGGGCGGATGGCGCCATGCTGATCGATGTGCGGCTGGTGCTGAAGGCTGAGGATGGTCCGATGATTTACATGTCATATCAGGGGCGTTTCATTGGTCAGCCGGATGCGATTGCACGCTTGGCCCGTGGTGAGGCTCTAAGCGCATCGGACTATTCATTGGCCATGGTTGCGAAGTTTGAATGCGGCGATGAGCGCTATGCCTGGTTGAATGATGTGATTGCCGTGGGTACAGGTATTCAGAGTGGGTTTGATCCAATCTACACGATCTATCAGATCGGTTAGATGAAAGCAGGCTCGATCATTTTATCGCGGGTCAACTGGCTGCGAGCGGGATGGCGGTCAGCTGAGCATCCGCAAGCGCTGAGGTTTTGTTTAGGTGCTTGGCACGCGATTCAGCGCCTTTTTTAGTTTTTAGCGACTGCACCCCAAGCCGCCTTGTCCTTGACATTCGCGCCCGCAAAACGGCATGTCGCGGCATTCTATTCTTTGTTCATTTCGGACGACGCCATCATGCACGCTTACCGCTCTCACACCTGCGCAGAACTGCGCTCGGATCATGTCGGCCAGACGGCCCGTATTTCCGGCTGGATTCACCGCAAACGCGACCATGGCGGGCTGTTGTTTATCGACCTGCGGGATCATTACGGTCTCACCCAGTGCGTGCTGGAGCCGGAGAGCGAGCACTTCACCACGCTGGAGCGTCTGCGCGTGGAAAGTGTTGTGACGATTACCGGCGAGGTGATTGCGCGCTCTGAGGATACGGTGAATGAGAACCTGCCGACCGGTGCGATCGAGGTGCGTGTGAAGGAACTGGAGATCCAGTCCGCAGCCGAGGAATTGCCGCTGCCGGTCTTCGGTGAGCCGGAATGGTCCGAAGAAGTCCGCCTGACGCACCGTTATATCGATCTGCGCCGGGAAAGCCTGCATGCGCGTATCGTCAAACGGTCCAAGATTATCGACTCAATCCGTCGCCGCATGGTCGAGCTGAACTTCACCGAGTATCAGACCCCGATCCTGACGGCGTCCTCGCCGGAAGGCGCACGTGACTTCCTTGTTCCGGCGCGTTTGCACCCGGGCAAGTTTTACGCGCTGCCCCAGGCGCCGCAGCAGTTCAAACAGTTGATCATGGTTTCTGGCTTTGATCGTTATTTCCAGATCGCGCCTTGCTTCCGCGATGAGGATGCCCGCGCCGACCGCGCTCCGGGCGAGTTCTATCAGCTCGATATGGAAATGAGCTTCGCGACCCAGGACGATGTCTTCTCCGTCATCGAGCCGGTCATGAAAGGGCTCTTCGAGGAATTCTCTGAAGGTTATTCCGTGCCTGACGAGAAATTCCCGCACATCGCCTATTCTGATGCGATGCAGTGGTATGGCTCTGACAAGCCGGACCTGCGCAATCCGATCAAAATGTCTGATGTATCCGACACCTTCCGCGGTTCCGGCTTCAAGGTCTTTGCAGGCATGCTGGAGCGCAATCCGAAGGTCCAGGTCTGGGCCATCCCGGCAAAGACCGGTGGTTCGCGCGCTTTTTGTGACCGGATGAATTCCTGGGCGCAAAAGGAAGGCCAGCCGGGCATGGGGTATATCTTCTGGCGTGATGCCGATGCAGGTCTCGAGGCTGCCGGTCCAATTGCCAAGAATATCGGCGCCGAGCGTACGGAAGCCCTGCGTCAGGAACTGGGTCTGGAAGCGGGAGATGCGGTCTTCTTTGCAGCCGGCGATCCGCGTGAGTTTGCTGCCTTTGCTGGCCGCGCCCGTGATGTTGTCGGAACGGAGCTGGATCTGTGCGAGAAAGACACATTCCGCTTCTGCTGGATTGTCGACTTCCCGATGTATGAGTGGGATGAGGACAATAAGAAGGTGGAATTCTCCCACAACCCGTTCTCCATGCCGCAAATGAGCGCTGAAGACTTCCTGGCGCTGGACAATCCGTCAGATGACGAGCTGCTGGCGATGAAGGCCTGGCAGTATGACATTGTCTGTAACGGCGTGGAGCTGTCCTCCGGCGCGGTGCGAAACCACCGTCCCGATGTGATGCTCAAAGCCTTCGCCTATGCCGGCTATTCTGCTGAGGTCGTGGAAGAAGAATTTGGCGGCATGCTCAATGCCTTCCGTTATGGCGCACCGCCGCACGCGGGTATCGCACCGGGTGTCGACCGTATCGTCATGCTGTTGTGCAACCAGGAAAACCTGCGCGAAGTCGTGATGTTCCCAAAAGACCAACAGGCGCGCGATCTGATGATGAATGCGCCGGGCACCGCAGAGAACAAGCATCTGCGCGAGCTTCATATCCGCACCGTCGTGCCGGAAGAAAAGAAGTAAGACGCAAAAAGAAAAACCGGTCTCAAAGAGGCCGGTTTTTTCTTTCTGGGGCGTTTCTAGGGTTCCGGGTCTGGCGGCGGAGGCGGCGGTGCCGGCTCCGGCGAGGCGCCGAGTAATCCGTGTTCATCCGGGCCGAACATATAATGCGTGCCCGATGACTGTCCGTATTGGATGACCACGCGCATGCCTTGAGAATTGGCCTCCGCCTGTGCCTGGGCCTGGGCCTGAGCATAGGCATGGGCATAAGCTTGCGCGGCGCGAGCGTCTTCCAGGGCACGGGCCTGACCCTCAAGGGCCTCCTCATAGGCCTGTTCCTGGGCCTCAACAGCTTCCTCATAGGCGCGCTCCTGCGCTTCGCGCGCGGCCTCACGGGATTCTCGCTGATAGCGTCGTGCAGCATCGCGCTCAGCGCGCTGACGGTCGCGCTCTGCGCGGCGAATGTCACGCTCGGCACGTGCTAGATCGCGCATCGCTTCACGCGCGGCTTCCTGGATCGCATCGCGGTCTAGATGCTCTGCATGTTCTTCCAGCGCAAGGCCCAGCTCGGTCAGAACCTCCAGACGAATTCCATCCTGGGATTCGAGTTCCTGGAGGACCATCCGCGCTTGCTCCATGGCTTCAGCGGGCAGGAGGCTGAGCATGTCTTCGGAAATCACCAGCTCATAAGAGCTGTTGGAGCAGGCCGGTAATTCCATGGAGACACCCAGATCGGTCGTCTCATCACCACAGGCAGAGGATAGGGAAGTCTTGGTCAGCCCGCGCACATTAGTGAATTGTGCGCCGGTGAAATTCACTCCGGCCAGATTCGCATCGCGAAAATCAACACCATTCAGCTCGGCATTCTCAAAGCTGGCATCGGTCAAGTCAGCGCTGCGGAAATCAACATCACGCCCTTCGCTTTCCGCGAAGTTCGCATGGCGCAGGGAGGCACTGCGGAACTGTGTATTGTCGAGCTCGGCGCGACGGAAATTCACCTGTTGTGTATGGGCGCTGGCGAAACGGGTTTCGCGAAGCTGGCTGCCGATGAAGGTCACAAAGACCAGCGAGCCATTACTGAAGTCAGCCTCGGTCAGATCGCTGTCCGAGAAATTCACGCGCTCAAGCGCGCTGTGGCGCAGGTCCGCCTCAGTCATATCGACATCGGAAAAGCTCACCCCATGCATGACGGAGTGGGTTATCACCGTGTCGCTGAAATCAGTGCTGGAGAAGCGGCACTCCATGAAGGTGGCGTTCGACATTTCCGAGCGCGCAAAAGTGGAGTCCGTGAAATCGGCATTGATAAAGGCTGCCGCCGCCAAATTCTTGTCGGAGAAATCACATTCAGAGCATTCGCCACCGACGGCCAGGCCACGACGCGGGTGGTCATGCCCGAACGCGTATCCGGGGGCCGCGATCGAAACTGCACTCGCCAAGGCGAGGAGGGATGCCTGAATGCGTTTGCCCATATCAAGACAATTAGGACAAGGACCTCTGAAAATCGACTTAAATCACAGTAACCCGCAGCGAGTTCACGATTGGCAGGGGCGAATGTGCAGGTGAGCGGGCAATTGCGTTGATGCATCGCCGCACGCCTGGTTCAGCTGGCTCTGTGTGAGCCCGCGTGCTGTGGCGAGCTCTGCGCCAGACAGATTGGCACCGTCGAGTTGGGCTCCGCTCAGGTCTGCACTGCCCAGATAGGTGCCGACCAGGACTGCGCGCGACAGGTTTACATTGCGAAGGCTGGCGCCGGTCAGGCGGGCGCCAAAAAGGTTCGCGACGCTCATATTCGCATTATCGAAGCGCGCATGATTCATCGTTGCCAGAGACAGATTGGCCTGGCGCAGACGGGAATTGGAAAGGTCGATACCGGGCAGGTCGCGATAGGCGAGATCGGCCTGGAAGAGGTTGCAGCCGGTACAGGACTGGCCGGATTGGACACGCGCTATCTCTGCCGCATTTTGAGCCTGCGCCGGTGCGGCGGCGATAAATGCGGTCGCAATCGTAAACAGGGTGGCGAAAAGGCGTACCATCTTGGTGCACTCCCGGTGAAACTCGCTCGATTACATGCAAGCGCGGGACCGTTGGGAGATCAAGCGATCAGGACAATCCCGCCGGCAATTGCCGCCAAGCCTAGAAGCAGTCCGCCGAGGGAGGAGGGCAGCAAGAAGCGCGGTAGCGAGGTGCTGGCACGTCGCGCCAGATTGATGATCAGGCCAATGGCACCGGCATGAAACAGCAAGACGCCCAGGCCGATCAGAGCAATGCCAACTGCCACGAACTCAACTAGCCGTGCCAGTTGCAGGCATCGCAGCGCTGGCCGTCTTCCGTTTCGACTACGGTGAAGTGCCCACATTCCGGGCAAGGATTGCCGGAATAGGCCGTCACATCGCGGGCGATGCTCGCACTGGGCGCTTGATGCTCGATCTGGATGAACTCACCAGTTGAGGTTTCATCACCGTCATTGGCGCCAGCGGCCTTCTTAGCCGCGCCGGCGAACATCAGGATATTGTCCGGCACCTGACCGCGGGAGAAGCCGCGGGAGATGAAGCGCGCCGCATCTTCCTGCGAGAGCTTTTCCTGTTCCACGCCCTTGCCCAACCCTCCTGGATCAGCCTTGTCCGGCGAGATTTCTGCCAGATCATCGCGGCCCAGATAAGAAACGCCCAATTCGCGGAAGAGATAGTCGAGGATCGAGGTGGCATGCTGGATGGAGTCATTGCCCTCAACGGCGCCTGCCGGTTCAAAACGCGTGAAGACGAAGGCATCGACATATTCCTCCAGCGGCACGCCATATTGCAGGCCAATTGAGATTGCGATGGCGAAATTATTCATCAGGGAGCGGAAGGCGGCGCCTTCCTTGTGCATGTCGATGAAGATTTCGCCGAGTTCGCCATCATCGAACTCACCGGTGTGCAGATAGACCTTGTGTCCACCCACTGTCGCCTTCTGGATATAGCCTTTGCGACGATCCGGGAGTTTCCGACGAGCCGCGGGTCTCTCGACCACGCGTTCGACTTCAACCGTGCGCTCAACCACGCGTTCCTTGATCGCTTCAGCCTGATAATCACCCTTATCAAAGTCGATGGCGGGCAGAAGGTCGAAAAGCCCGGAGCCGGTCCGGCGAAGACGCAGCCGGCGCAGCCGGTGTTTGCCAGCCATGTCGATGAGTTCGCTGACATCATCAATACCCGCCTCGGCATCCAGTTCCAGACGGGTATCAACGGCGCCGTTGATTTGGTGTTCCAGCGCTGACGCCATGGCGATTTGCGCAGCCGCGTCGGGGATTTCAAAGACAGCGCGCTGTTCTGGTGAGAGCTCGGGGCATTCCGCGAGCGTGCCACTGCCTTGCGCATAACGGTCTGTGATGGCGATATCGCTATCAGAATAGCCCAGTGCCGCACACAGGGACTGGCCTTCCGCTTCAATGACATCGCTTGGGATGCCCAGGATGTCGCGGCAGACCCGGTCACCCAGCGTCCAGCGATTGAGAGCGAAGCGAATGGAAGCGCCTTCGCCGATGGAATCATCGAGGCGTTCGAGCGCATCCAGCGGAATGCCGCGCAGCATAAGGTCTTCAAAGGAAATGCCGGGCGCGCCCTTAATCGTCCCTTGGCCCGCTGCATGATCTTCAGCGCTTTCGATTTTGCCCGGTGTCAATCCGAGGGTTTCAAGGCCGCGTCTGGCTGCGTCGCGCAGACGGTAACCGCCGCTCTCATCGGCTTCTGGCGCGATGGCATTGGGCAGGCTTTCCGGCCCCAATACATCCGCATCAAACAGGCCCCGCAAGGCGTCTTCCACCGGCAGGCTCGCAATAAGCACGCCCGGGCGGGTCAGGGCAGCCCGGGATTTGAATTCACCCGTGCGCCCCTTCAAATGCTGAGCAATCCTCGCAAACTGTTCCGGAAGGGCCTCCAGATCCAGATCCGGTCCCAAAGACGGAGCCTTGGCTCCGGCGAGGGCGCTTGCTTCGCGCACGGCCAGGGTCACAAGGCGGCCAAGAGCTGCGATGGCCAGGCGTCCCGCTTCGCTATCATAGGCAAGGCCGCTCGCCATCAAAACGGCGGCTTGACCGCTCAGGGAGAGCGTCGCGGCCATTGGGGCGTCTGTGGGCGCGGTCAGGATCAGGGCGAGGGCCCAGATCTTCGCTGTGTCCGCCAGCAAGTCCGCATCCAGCTGACTGTCCTCGGTGAGAAACGCGGTCAGGTTGAGATGGATGACAGGGCCCGTTTCCTGAGGCACGGGTTCGAATGATAATTGGGGATGTCCGAAACTCCACACATTGCGCGCCAAAGTATTGCGGAAGGCCCGGGCGCGCAGGCTGCCGCCTGTCTCACCAAAGCTCCAGGCTTCGTCTTCCTCGACCGCCCGCGTGAAGTCCGGTGTGATTTCGATTTCTACGGGCTGGCTGACCGGCATCTCCGGCATTAAAGCGCCGAGCGCATCATCACTGCTGCCCTGCCGAGCCAAAGCGAGGGCGCGCTCGACCGCTTCCTCGGGAACGCCGTCTTTCAGCGCTTGGCGCATGGCACGGGCCAGCGCGGCGTTCTGGCGCGGATCGAAACGCTCTTCATCGCCTGAGCAGCGACGAATGGCTTCGCCAATGGCTTTTAAGCGTGTCTCGGTAACGCGAGCGCCGACCTCAAGCACGGAGTGGCGCAATACCGCCTCTGCGGATCGCCGCAATTCCTCAATCGCATTGTCATCGGCGACACTGAACCGCTTAAGGAGTGTACTGTCTGGCGCATCCGTGGCCGTATCCCCATAGGCCCAATCCACTCCGCCATTGCGTAGAAGGTCAGCTTCAGGAATGGCCAGGCGATTGATCAAGCTGTCGATCAGCCCGTCATGGAAGGTCTTTGCGGTATTGGCATCCTCAAAGGCGTTCTGGCGCGCCGCTGACCAGGTCAGCGAACCTGCCAGGCGTGTCGCCATGATATCCAGACCGGCTTCAAGCACGCGCTTATCGCTCACGGCTTGACGCGGGGCGAGGCCTGCAAACGCCTTCATGCCCTGACGGACCCGGGTTTCGCTCGGCCGAGGCGTGTCGAGCAGTGCGGCGAGGGTGAGAGCTGCATTGTCGGACCAGGAGGATGGCAAGCGCAGCTCGCGCGCATCCTGCGGCGAGTCGCTGTCAGGGTCTTGCATCATGTCGACTAAGCGCACATCCAAGGTCGTCAGTGCCGACCCCGCCTTTAAACGATCAGTAAAGCCATCGAGTGTCATACTTGGTCCGCCAATAATCCGCCCCTCCACACGGCGTTTTCACTGCCGGAAGCCGGAAGCGAATCGCATGTGGATCGAAGCAGATTACCGTGTTGACTGAGTCGCAAGAAGCCCGCTCTGTCGCCGACCGCGATGAAGACTGGACCGCTGGCGCGCTTGGGGGCATATACGGGGCTGAATTAGCTGACTGACTCGGAGCCGCAGCATGCTCGGTTTTCTCTCCAAGATCTTCGTCTGGTGGAAAGACGCGACGCCAGGAACCTTCCTGACTCTGGCCAATCGCAAGGCCAAGAAGGTCGGTGAAGATGAGTATGGCAACAAGTATTTCGAGGAATCTGGCCAGACTCAGCCGGACGGCCATAAGCGCCGCTGGGTAATCTATAATGGCTATGCTGATGCGTCTCGCGTCCCGTCCGAGTGGCATGGCTGGCTGCATCACACCTTCGATGAGCCGCCGACCGAGGCACCCTTGCACCGCCAGAGCTGGGAGAAAGACCATCATCCCAATCTGACCGGCACGGTTTATGCCTATCGTCCCACGGGCAGCCTTGCTAAAAACGAAGCTCGCCAGTCAGCGTCTGGCGATTACGAGGCTTGGACGCCGGAGTAAGCCGCTTCCGGTCTGCCTTGGTCTGTTATTTGCCCTCAAGCGGGCATAATCGGGTGTTACGGGTTCGACCATGCGTATTTTGACTTCCTGTCTTATGGCTTTGACCATCTCTGCTGTCGCCTTGGCGCAGGATGAGACTGTCGAGACTGATCCATCTGATCTTCTGCGTCGCGATGTTCCAGAAGCGGACTTGCTTGAAGAAGAACGCGGTCCGCTCTCCTCTGAACCTGGAAGTGTCGTCGTGCTTCGTGGTCTGGACAAAGTCACGGCCCGCACCCGCGACTTTGAAGTGCGCATTGGCGAAGAGGCGCAATTCGGTGCACTTACGGTGCGCGCTCAATACTGCCGCAAGCGACCGCCAGAAGAGACACCGGAAACCTATGCCTTCCTGCAGGTCATCGACCGTCGCACCGATGGTTTTGGGGTTGATGTCGAAGGCGAGACAATTTTCTCGGGTTGGATGTTTGCCTCTCGCCCGGCCCAGAACCCGCTGGAACACCCGGTCTATGATGTCTGGGTGCTTGATTGCCGGACGGATTAAGCCTCAGGCTTTCTGCGCCAGCTTCAAGATCTCATCGGCCGGAAGATTGGCGTCAAGCGCGTAGAAATCGGCGGGCTGTTCCAATGCCGAGGCCAGTTTTACCTGATAGTCCTCCCGCAAAATCGTAATCACGCCGAATGTTTCCAAATGCTCCGTCGTGAACTGGGTATCTAGCAGGGTGTATCCGCCCTTATTGAGCCGCGCGACCAGATGCACCAGACCGATCTTGCTGGCATCCGTCATGGTCGAGAACATGCTCTCGCCAAAAAAAGCACTGCCCAGAGAGACCCCGTAGAGCCCTCCGACAAGGCGGTCGTCATTCCAGACCTCCAGGGAATGGGCATAGCCTTGAACATGAAGGTCAGAATAAAGGCTGCGGATCCCGTCATTAATCCAGGTTTCTTCTCGGCCGCGTGCGGGGGCTGCGCAATGCCCGACGACCTCGTTGAAGCACTGATTGATGGTGATCCGAAAAGGCGTTTTGCGAAGGGTTCGACGCAGGCGTTTGGGAATATGCAGCCCGTTTAGCGGGAGAATACCGCGCTCATCAGGATTGAGGAGGTAAATGCGCGCATCGTCACGGGCCTCAGCCATCGGAAAGACGCCGCGCGCATAACACTCCAGAAGTTCGCCGGTCCCGAAAACCCGCATGGTCTCACTTGCATCCTGGCATTCAAACGGGGCGAACCCCGAAGCTTAGGCTGGACGATCGGCGAGCCAGTCCTCCAGCCAGCGAATATGATAATCGCCATTCACGAATTCCGGCTCTTCCAGCAGTTCAAGGAAAAGCGGGATCGTGGTTTCAATACCGCCGATCACAGTCTCTTCCAGGGAGCGGCGGAGGCGAAGCAGAGCTTCGTCACGCGTGCGGCCATGGACGATCAACTTGCCGATCAGGCTGTCATAATAAGGCGGAATTGAATAGCCCGCATAAAGGGCAGAATCGAGGCGAACGCCGAGGCCGCCTGGCGCATGGAAATCCGTGACCTTGCCCGGCGACGGCGCAAATGTACGCGGGTTCTCAGCATTGATCCGGCATTCAATCGACCAGCCGCGGAATTTAATATCTTCCTGGGTGATCTCCAGCGGTGCACCATCGGCAACGCGGATCTGTTCGCGCACCAGGTCGATACCGGTAATCATCTCGGTGACCGGATGCTCTACCTGCAGGCGGGTATTCATCTCGATGAAGTAAAACTCACCGTTTTCCCAGAGGAATTCGATCGTTCCGACGCCGCGATAACCGATCGCACCGATGGCCTTGGACACAACTTCGCCGATCTTGGCACGGTCTTCGGCATTCAAGGCCGGTGAGGGCGCCTCTTCGAGGATTTTCTGGTGGCGGCGCTGCAAGGAACAGTCGCGCTCGCCCAGATGCACGACATTGCCATGCGTGTCCGCGAGAATCTGGATCTCGATATGACGCGGACGACCGAGATATTTCTCAATATAGACCGTGCCATCGCCAAAGGCTGCGAGCGCTTCAGTGGAGGCCGTTTCCATGGCCTCCTTGAGATCTGCCGCGGTTTCGGCAACCTTCATCCCGCGGCCACCACCGCCCGAAGCGGCTTTGATGAGAACCGGATAGCCAATCTGTTCGGCAACCGGAATCGCCTCTTCATAGGATCCGACGCCACCTTCAGAACCCGGCACGACCGGGATACCGGCATCCATGACAGTCTGCTTGGCGGTGATTTTATCGCCCATGATACGGATATGGTCCGCCGTCGGCCCGATGAAGGTGAAGCCGTGCGCTTCGACGATCTCGGCGAAACGCGCATTCTCCGACAGGAAGCCATAGCCCGGATGGATCGCCTGGGCGCCGGTGACTTCAGCCGCCGCGATGATGGCGGGAACATTGAGATAGCTCTTGGAGGCCGCGGCCGGGCCCACGCAGACGCTTTCATCTGCCAGACGGACATGCATGGCGTCCGCATCAGCTTCGGAATGGATCGCGACCGTGCGAATGCCCATTTCACGGCAGGCGCGGTGTACACGAAGGGCGATTTCGCCGCGATTGGCGATCAGGATCTTGTCGAACATTTAGCGCGCTCGCGAAAAGGGTGAGCGTTAGACGAGGATGAAGAGCGGTTCGCCGTACTCGACCGGCTGGCCGTCTTCCACGAGGATTTCCGCGATCTTGCCGGACTTGTCGGCGGTGATCGGGTTGAAGGTCTTCATGGCTTCCACCAGCAAGATGGTGTCGCCCTGGCTGACATTATCACCGACTTTGACGAAATTCTCTGCGTCCGGTGATGGTTTGAGATAGGCCGTGCCCACCATCGGGGACGGGACGACACCGGGATGCGCGGACATGTCGGTGGCATCTGCCGGTGCCGGGGTTTCCGGCGGCGCGGCGGCCGGGGCTGCCGGCGCGGCTACCGCAGCAGGCGCTGCCAGAGATGCCGGAGCCGCCGCAATGGTCTGAACGACGGGTGCTGCGGTAATTTCGCGAGCAATGCGGAGTTTCAGTCCGTCGTGCTCCAGCTCGATTTCTGTCAGCTCCCTGTCGCGCAGGATCTTGGCAAGATCACGAACGAGGCGGGTGTCGAGCGGTGCACCGGATTGGGAATCAGAACTCATGGAAATGGGCCTTTGATTGTCTCAGGTGTTCAAGCTTTGAACGGCGGCTTCAATACCCAGCAAATAGCTGGCCAGACCGAAGCCGCTGATGGTCCCTTTTGCAGCAGCGGCGATATAGGAATGATGACGGAAGTCTTCGCGTGCTGCTGTCTGTGATAAATGAACTTCGATGACGGGAGGTTCTATAGCGCGAACTGCGTCATGCAAAGCGACAGATGTATGTGTGTATGCACCTGGGTTAATTACCACTGCACTAGCGTTGACGTTTGCGTCATGCAGCCAGTCGATCAAAACGCCTTCATGATTGGACTGTCGAAACTCGATTTCGAAGCCCAGATCCTTGGCTTTCGCGGCGCAGCGCTGTTGGATGTCATCCAGGGTGAGATGGCCATAGACCTCGGGCTCCCGCTGACCGAGCAGGTTCAGATTGGGTCCGTTGAGAATGTAGATGGGTTTCGTCATGGCCTTGCTTTTCAATATGCGTCAGTTCTACGACGTGTCGGAAGCGGTATACAAGCGAAGTGAGCGGCGCAAATGCTGGATTTGACGATCAATGGAGAGGTTCGGCAGGTGGAAGCGGGGCTTTCAGTTGCAGGATTGCTCGAGATGTTGGGCTTGCAGGCGAAAAAAGTCGCGGTTGAGCGCAATCTGGAAATTGTCGCCAAGTCAGCCTACGACGCGACTCAATTGGAAACGGGTGATCGAATCGAAATCGTCGCCTTTGTCGGAGGTGGTTAGATGGATGATGCAGTGACAATGGCCCCGGCCGTCGAAGATAGCCCGCTGGTCGTAGCCGGGCGGACCTTCAATTCGCGCCTCATCATCGGCACCGGCAAGTACAAGAGCTACGCCCAGAACGCCGAAGCGCTGAAGGCTTCTGGCGCCGAGATGATCACGGTCGCCGTGCGCCGGGTGAACCTGTCCAATCCGGACGAACCGCGCCTGGTCGATTTCATATCGCCGGATGACTACACCTATCTGCCTAACACAGCAGGCTGCTTTACCGGAGAAGATGCCGTGCGCACGCTGCGCCTGGCGCGCGAGGCGGGCGGCTGGAATCTGGTCAAGCTGGAAGTCCTTTCCGACCCCAAGCATCTTTATCCGGAGATGTCGGAAACCCTGCGTGCAGCGGAAATGCTGATCAAGGACGGGTTTGACGTCATGGTCTATTGTTCCGACGACCCGGTCTACGCCAAGAAGCTGGAAGAGGCGGGCTGTTGCGCGATCATGCCGCTCGGTGCGCCGATCGGGTCAGGCCTCGGTATTCAAAACCCCGTCAATATCCGCCTTATCATCGAGCAGACGAAAGTGCCGGTGATTGTGGATGCCGGTGTGGGCACAGCCTCGGATGCCGCGGTTGGAATGGAATTGGGCTGCGACGGTATTTTGATGAATACCGCAATTGCCGAAGCCAAGGATCCGGTGCGCATGGCGAGCGCTATGAAGCATGCGGTTATCGCGGGACGAGAAGCCTATCTCGCCGGCCGCATGCCGAAGAAGCGCTATGCGGACCCTTCAAGCCCGCTTAGCGGATTGATCTGACCGCGGGGCCGGAATGGACCAGCGCCTCTCTCTAATCACACTGGGCGTTGCCGATCTGGTCCGCTCCAGCGTGTTTTACAAGGCATTGGGATGGAAGGTGGGCTTTGAGAGCGACTCTATCGTCTGTTTCCAGCTCAATGGTTTCATTTTTTCGCTCTATCCTCGGGCCGAGCTCGACAAGGACATGACCCGCTCCAATTCAGGGACGGGCAGTTTCGCGCTCGCTTTTATGTACGGGAGAAGTCCGAGGTTGATCAGGTGCTCGAAGAAACGGTCAAGGCCGGTGCTTCCCTGTTGAAACCCGCCCGAGAGGTCTTCTGGGGCGGGTATTCTGGGTATTTCGCTGACCCGGACGGTCATGCCTGGGAAGTCGCCTGGAATGAGGCCTGGCCTATAGATGAGGCGGGCAATATCTCGCTTGAGGCCTAGCCGGCCAGGCCTTCCTGAAGTGCCTGTTCCAGTGCCAGAGCATTCGCGCCCTGGATAATGGTGCCATTGACGATGAAGAAGGGCGTGCCAGAAACGCCGAGCACCTGACCCAGCGACCGGGTCTGCGCAATTGTTTCCATTACTTCCGGGTTGTTCATGTCCTCGCGCATACGGGCGACATCGACGCCGGACAGGGCTGCGAGCTGATCAATTCGCGAACCCGGCAGCGGGCCAGACGCGTTGATCAGGGCCATGTGGAAGGTTTCATAGACTTCCTCACCCTGGCGAAGTGCCGCAAGCGCTGCACGAGAAGCCTGAACGCTATCCTCGCCGAGGATCGGGTATTCCTTGAAGATGATCTGGACCTGGTCGCCATAGCGTTCGCGAACGCTGGCCACCCATTCTCCGGCAACCCGGCAATAGCCGCAGCGATAATCCATGAACTCCACAATCGTCACAGCCGCATCGTCGGGACCCAGGCGCGGGTCGCGGGTATCGTCAAAGATGGCTTCGGCATGCGTATCGATAGCGGTGTAGAAATCCTCCATCTCGCGCATCCGGGCGCGGCGCTGCAGCTCGATCAGGGCTTCTTCGATGATCTCGGGATTTTCCAGAATGTATTCGCGGACGATCTCGCGCACTTCCTCGCGGGATTGATCATTGAGTTGAGCGTCCGCCGGCGCTTGCTGACATCCAGCGAGAACCAAGGCGGCAAGTATTCCAAGAAGACGTGACATGTCAGCACCCCGAAAACCAAAACTTACCCTCATGTAAACGAGGGCGTTGCTCACGGCGAGTGTGTTGTCTGTAAAATCGCCGTGGGTTTGCGTGATGCGTTCATGATCCGGTGAAAACAGCTGGCCATTGGGAGCGATCGACCTAAGCTTCCGCTCCAATACGTCGAAAGGGGAGAAAACCATGACGAAACGGTTGGACGGAAAGCTCGCACTGGTCACAGGCGGCAGCCGCGGTATTGGCGCCGAGATCGCCAAACAGTATGCGCGTGAGGGCGCTCACGTGATCATAAGCTATGGCGGATCCAAGGACGCCGCAGAAGCTGTAGCGGCTGAGATCACTGCAATGGGCGTCAAGAGCGAAGCCATTCAGTGTGATGCTGCTGAAAAGAATGCCACGGACAAGCTGGTGCGCGAGGTTGCCGAGAAATACGGTCATCTGGACATTCTGGTGAATAATGCGGGCGTCTATCCACTCACGACGATCCGCAAGTGCTCGGACGAGGATTGGGATCGCACCATGGCGATTAATCTGCGGGCCCCCTTCGAGGCCTTTCGCGCGGCCTATGATGTCATGACCCCGGGCGGTTCCATCATCACTATTGGCTCAATTGCCGCTCTGGGGGCGATGTTCCCCGGCGTTGGTGTCTATTCGGCCTCCAAAGCGGGGGTGCAGCTCCTCTCGCGGGGTGCGGCGCGTGAGTTTGGCAAAAAGCAGATCCGTTCCAACGTCATCCAGCCTGGACCGATCGATACGGACATGAACCCGGCTGATGGCGACAAGGCCGATATGCAGCGCATGATGGTGCCGCTTGGCCGTTATGGCGAGGTCGAGGAGATCGCCAAGCTGGCGACATTTCTCGCTTCCGATGAGAGCAGCTATGTGAACGGCGCGATCATCAATGCCGATGGCGGACTGAACAGCTAGAGGGGCGGGCGGCATCCAGCTCTGCCCCGGGCTTGGCCGGGGCAGCTGGTTTCCACTCTCTTATTTCACCGTGAAAATGCCATCCACCTCGACGGCGGCGCCGAGCGGCAGGGCCGGGCAGGAGACGGCGGAACGGGCATGGCGGCCCTTATCGCCAAAGACTTCGACCATCAGGTCTGAACAGCCATTGATCACTTGCGGGATGTCGAAAAAGCCCGGCTTGGCGGCAACGAAACCGCCCAGCTTGACGACGCGGGTGACGCGGTCCAGATCGCCCTCGCAGGCCGCTTTGAGCTGGGAGATGAGATTAATGGCGCACAGACGCGCTGCGGCCTGGCCCGCAGCAACATCCATATCCTCGCCCAGCGTGCCTTTGACCAGGCCGTTTGCGCCGATCGAGACCTGACCGGAGATGAAAACCTCTCGGCCCGATTTCACAAAGGGCACGTAATTGGCTACTGGGGCGACAGGTTCAGGCAGGGTGATGCCGAGTTCGGCGAGGCGGGCTTCAATAGCGGACATGGATCTCTCCCTTTTTCTAGGGCCAGCTCATAGGCGAGGTATGATCACCATGCAATCTCGCGCCTTGCGTTGACGTTGAGGTAAGTGTGCACAATCTCGCTATGGATATGATTCACGAAAGCGAATTCGAACTGCCGGCACGCGATGGGTATCCACTCTCCGCGAAGGTGTTTTTGCCCGAGGCCCCCAAAGCTGCGGTCCTGATCTCTTCCGGCACCGGGTTTCCCAAGGAACTCTATGCGCGCTTCGCCCGCTATGGAGCCGAACGCGGATACGCCACGCTGATCTATGATTATCGTGGCATTGCGGGGTCTGCGCCTGAGGAGATGGACGGGTTTGACGCCGATATCCTCGATTGGGGGCGTCAGGATTTTCCAGCGGCGCTCGACGCAGCCGCTGGTTTTGCGCCTGGCAAGCCTCTCTTCACGCTTGGCCATTCTGTGGGCGGGCATCTGCTTGGACTGGCCGATAATATTGACCGGGTCGCGGCACATGGCTTTGTCACCGTCGGAACCGGTTATTACGGCGCCCATCACTGGAGCTATACGCCCAATGCGCTTTTTTTCTGGTGGGGCTATGGGCCGGCCTGTCTGGCGCTGAAAAATTATATCCCCGCCGGCGGTCTCTGGGGCGGGACCGCTCTGCCACGGGCAGTGTTTGAGCAATGGCGACGCTGGTCGCAGAGACCGGACTATTTCGCGGCTTTCTATGATGAGATTGGCGAGCACGTCTATGACAAGATCTCGGCGCCGATCCGCAGCTGGACATTCTCCGATGATCGATTGTGCACGCAACGCGCTGCGGATGATCTATTACGCGCCTATAGCGCTGCGCCGCGCGAGCATTTGCGTTTGAGCCCGCGCGAGCTGGGCGCCAAACGCATTGATCATCACGGAGCATTTTCGCGATCAGCAAAGGGCTTCTGGGAGAAACCCTTCAATTGGTTTGACGCGGTTTTGGACCCGTCTTCAGAGAGCGCCCCTTAACCACCGCATCCGAACCAAATTTGGCGCGCGCCTTGTCCATGGCGCGTTCAGCTGTCGCGCGCCGAATCGCCTGCGGGTCGAGCAAGTCTCCGCTATCGCCACGCTGTTCAGTCAGATCAGAAAACCCAATACCAATCAGGCGGTAACGTGTGCCATCGGTTTCCGGTGCCAGAAGTTCGCGACCAACACGAAACAGCGTGTCGGCCAGCTGGCTGGGTTCCGTAAGGGTGCGCCGACGCGTGCGGGTTTTGAAATCAGCGGTCTTGAGCTTCAACGTGACGACCGCCCCGGCGATATCCTTGGACTTCATGATGTCGGCGACTTTCACGCAAAGTCGCCAGAGCTGTTTCTCCAGCACGTCCGGGTTATCGATATCGGCGTTGAACGTCGTTTCCGACGAGACACTCTTGCGCTCGCCGACCGGATTGACGCGACGATGGTCTTCACCGCGTGAAAGGCGCGAGAGGTGATAGCCCATATCACCATAGCGCTGGGCCATGGCCTTGTCGCCGCGCGCGCGGATATCAGCGAGGGTGTGAAGGCCGTCGCGTTCAAGCTTCTTGGCAAATGCGGGGCCCACGCCATAGATAGCGCGCACCGGCCGTTTCGCGAGAAACTCCATCGCCTCAGCCTTCCCAATGACCGTAAACCCATCCGGCTTTTCCAGATCAGACGCCGTCTTGGCGAGGAATTTATTGAAGGACAGGCCAACGGAGACGGTAATGCCAATCTCCTCCCATATGGCGCGCTGCAGATTGAGGAGTGTGCCTGCGGGCGGCTGGCCATGAAGGCGCTCGGTTCCTGACAGGTCGAGAAAGGCTTCATCAATGGAGAGGGGTTCGACCAGGGGTGTGATATCGCGCATCATCTCGCGTATCCGCCGACCTTCAGCGGTGTATTTCCCGTGCTCTGGCTTGATAACGACCGCATCAGGACAAGCCTTCAAGGCCTTGAACATCGGCATGGCGGAATGGACGCCATACATGCGCGCTACATAACAGGCGGTCGACACGACACCGCGACGCCCGCCGCCAATAATCACGGGCTTGTCTTCCAGCTCCGGGCGGTCGCGCTTTTCAATCGCGGCAAAAAAGGCATCACAGTCTATGTGCGCGATAGACAGGGCGTTGAGTTCGCCATGGCGCAGGATCCGGCTGGACTTGCAGCTGGGACAACGGAGTGTGTCAAAACTCACCGGGGTCAGGCAGGCGCGGCAATAAGCGCCGCGCGCCTCATACTCGCTCATTCGCCAGCCGCTCCCCAAAGCCAGGCCGCGCCGCGCACCCCTGAGCTATCGCCATGCTCGTTCCGCACCAGTCGCGTAGAGATGTGATCACTGAAGACATATCGGCCGACGCGTTCCTGAGTAGCATCGACCAGGCCGGGCATGTTGGATACGCCCCCGCCGAATACAATCAGATCCGGATCGACGAGATTGATGACAGAGGCGAGGGCGCGGGCAAGCTGGTCCGCATAAAGCGCGCGCGCGCGCTTTGCTTCTGATGAAGGGTTTGCAGCGATGTCCTGCGCACTCATCGTCTGGCCATAAGCTGTTTTAAAGGCCCGCGATAAACCCGGTCCGGAGAGGAAGGTCTCTATACAGCCGGATTTCCCGCACCAGCATTGCGGACCCGGGTATTCGGCCGGTGTCATCCAGGGGAGGGGGTTATGCCCCCATTCTCCGGCAATACCCTGGACGCCCTCAAGCAAGCGTTTATCGATCACCAGACCACCGCCCACCCCTGTGCCGAGGATAACCCCGAAGACGGATCGTCCTGTCTTTCCAGCGCCATCTGATGCCTCTGACAGAGCAAAACAGTCTGCATCATTGGCGATGCGGACCGGGCGTTCCAATTGCGCTTCCAGGTCGGCCTGGAAGGGTTTGTTGTTAAGCCAGGTTGAATTCGCATTGCACATCAGCCCGGTTTTCGGGCTGGGTGAGCCCGGAACGCCGAGCCCCACACGAGCGCGCATGCCCAGATGGCGTTCAATCGTATCGACCATGCTGTGGATCTGCTGCAGAGAGGCGGTGTAAGAGCGCTCCGTCGGCTGACGATCACGCATCACGATTTCGCCATCTGGCGTCATCGCTATGGCTTCTGTCTTCGTTCCGCCTAAATCGATGCCTATGCGCAGCATTGTCATGCTCTTATTCCATGGCGATAGTTGTGTCATCGGAGTTGTGTTCTTATCTTGTTCCGGGTTTCGAGAAAAGTGCTGCGCGACTCATGGTTGGTTAAGGAAGATCGGCTTTAGTGTATCCGGGGTTCAACAAGCGCTTTAAAGGCGCTCAATCAACGGGAAGCGCGTCGCCGACATGCTGCAGGTCATGCCGAAAAAGGTCCTGATCGTCGAAGACAACGAGCTCAACATGAAGCTCTTCAACGACCTGTTGGAGGCTCATGGCTATGAGACCTTGCAAACCAAGGACGGTTTCAAGGCGCTCGAAATGGCGCGTGAACATACACCCGACCTGATTCTCATGGATATCCAGCTGCCGGAGGTTTCCGGCCTTGAAGTCACTAAATGGCTCAAGGATGACGAGTCGCTGCAGGCCATTCCAGTTGTCGCTGTGACCGCCTTCGCCATGAAAGGTGATGAAGAGCGCATTCGCGAAGGCGGGTGCGAGGCTTATCTCTCAAAGCCGATCACGGTGTCGACCTTTATCCAGACTGTTCGCCAATTTCTGGACTAGGGGGGCGGGATGAGCGCACGGATCCTCGTCGTTGACGATATCCCCGCCAATGTCCGCGTCCTGGAAGCCAAGCTTTTGGCCGAGTATTTTGATGTGCTCACGGCCGAATCTGGCGAGCAGGCGCTGAGTCTGGCGCAGAACGAAAATCCTGACTTGATCCTTCTCGACGTGATGATGCCGGGACTGGATGGGTTTGAGACCTGCCGTCAGCTGAAGAATGATGCGCGGACCCGCCACATCCCTGTCATCATGGTCACGGCCCTGGATGCGCGCGAGGAGCGGTTGCGCGGTCTGGAAGTCGGGGCGGATGATTTTCTGACCAAGCCCGTAGATGACGTGACGCTGTTTGCCCGCGTTCGCTCGCTTGTGCGCTTGAAGGGCGTGATGGATGAGTTGCGTAATCGCGATCATGGCCATCAGGTCGGGCGCGATATCGCGGCCGGGGTCGACTGGGCGGCACACGCTGTCATCATTGCCTCCTCAGCCAAGCGAGGCGAGCGCTATGCCTCAGCGCTTCCGGCATTCGTCACCTATGAGGTCGAGTCCGATGCAGGGGCGGCCTTCGCGGCCGTTGAGGATGGGGCGGATTTTGCCCTGGTTGATCTTAGCTCACCTGATTTTGATGGATTGCGCGTGTGCGCGCGAATTCGGGCCTCTGCCAAGGTTCGCGAATTGCCGCTCATAGCTGCTGTGAATTCAGATGATGTCGCCATGGCGGTTCGCGCGCTCGAACTGGGTGTGAATGATTTTGTCCACCGGCCAATTGATTCCGAAGAGCTTACAGTCCGGGTAAAAACGCAGTTACGGCGCAAGCATTTCGCAGATCAGCTGCGAGAGTCGATTGATGAGCGCCTGGAACTGGCTGTGACAGATGCGCTTACGGGGCTTAGCAATCGTGCCTTTATTGGCGCGCGCCTGAAGCACTTTATTGATAGCGCCAATTCCGGTGGCGCGCCCGTGTCCGTGATGCTGATCGATATCGATCATTTCAAACGGGTCAATGATACCCATGGTCATGAAGTCGGCGATGGTGTTCTCCAGGCCTTCTCACGCCGTATACAGCGCAGTCTGCGCGCGCTTGACCATGCCGGTCGCTGGGGCGGTGAGGAGTTTGTGGTGGTCATGCCCGGCGCGGGCTTGGCAGAGGCGGAAACCGCTGCCCAGCGCCTGCGCGAAGCGATAAGCGGTCGCGAGGTCGTCCTGGATGACCTGGTATTGCCCATCACAGCCAGTTTTGGCGTCGCACAGGTCAATCCCGGTGAGGATATGGCATCGCTACTCCGCCGCGCAGATATGGCGCTCTATGAGGCAAAAAGCGAGGGCCGGAATCGCGTCGAGGCCGCAGCGAGCGCTGCAGCCTGAACACATTCAAGACAAGCTTATAAAAAGCTTACTTGATTTTGCCTTCTTTGAATTCGACGTGCTTGCGGGCAACCGGATCGTACTTCTTCAGCACGAGCTTCTCGGTCATGGTGCGCGCATTTTTCTTGGTCACGTAGAAATAACCCGTACCAGCCGTGGAGTTCAGGCGGATTTTAATTGTTGTCGGCTTCGCCATGGCTCAAAAGTCCTGGTGTTTCGCGCGCAAACGGCCCCATTGCCGTCGCGAGAGCGCGCGAACATACTCATGGTAGGGCGTGTGTCAACTCTTTGACCGCGCGAGAACTGCACGTGATGCGACGATCAGCACATAAGCGGCCGCAATTCCCGACAACACCCACAACAATCCCCAGGGTCCGACATTGTCCATGGCGATGCCTGCGGCCGGAGGGCCTGCGAAAGAACCCATGCCGTAAGCGAAGATGAAGGCCGCATTGGCCGCGGCAATCGTGCCGCCGGTGAAGCGTTCACCCAGAAGCGATAGCCCAACCGTATAGAGCCCGCTCACAGCGCCGGACTGGAAGAAGATCACGGTGAGAAGAAGCGGAATATTATCACCGGAATAGCCAATCAGGATTGGGCCAGTTGTTGCCGCGACAGCGATCCATAAAAGGGTCAAGCGACGATCGGTGCGATCAGCAATCCATCCGATCGGGATCTGAAAAACGATCGAGCCGAGTGCTACGGAGACGATAAGGATGCCGATCATCGAGTGATCGAGCCCGATCCGCTCGCCATAAACCGGCATCATTGAGAAGATCAGGGTCTCAATTGCGCCAAAGGCAAGGCCTGCCATGATCGCTGCAGGCGCTAGAGGGATCATGCTCAGCATGCTGCGAATGGAGGAGGCGTGGGCATCGGGCGCCTTGGGATCAGGTCCGCGCAGGAAAAAGACAGGAATGGCGCCGGTCAGGAAGATGAGGCTGCCCAGATAAAAGGCGGCGTCGCCCGCGCTGTGAAGCGCGGAGAAAATCAGTCCGCCCAGGCCAAACCCGCCGGCCAAGGCCGTGCCATAAACGCCGAGCATCATGGCGCGGCGCTCGGGTGTTACAACCTGATTGATCCAACTCTCCGAGATGACGAAGATCACCGTCATGAAACAGCCTATGGCGAAGCGTAGGCCAAGCCAGAGCCAAACACTGGGTAAGAGCGGGAGAAGCACAAAAAGCCCCGCAGCGCAGGCCAGGCTCAAGGCCAGGATCTGACGTGGCGGCAATAGCCGCATCAATCGCGGCACGATCGGGGCAATTAGGAGCGTGGAGAGTGCAGCGGCCGCACCATTGAGGCCCACCATAAGGCCGGATCCCGTCATATGCTCCAGCCGCAAGGAGATCAGCGGCATGGACAGGCCAAAGACGATGCCGCACACCGCTGCACAGCTGATCGCGGCGATCAGGGAGCGGGTCTCGGCAAAACTCTCATCGGTGAAGAAATGTGCGGTCGGCATGGCCGAGAGCTATAGGCAAGTCGCGCCTGCTTGTCTCACCTCATAGGCATCGAACCTGTCGCAGCGGGCAGACTAAAGCTCTTCCACCAGCATTTTGCCGTAACGTTCGCGGAAGCAGCGTATCGGCTGGGGCGCGGGCGGCTGGACGCGCAGGAGCTCGTCGAGGACGAAATGCGTGATGAAGGGCAGGTCGAGGGCTTTTGTCTCGCCATAAGGCACCCAGCGGACATCCTCGAGCTCTTCGCTTGGGACCGGGGCGCGATCATCCGCCAGTGCCGTGATGTCGGCGGTGAAGAACCAGGTATCGAAGCGGCGCTTGCGTTTTGGAGGCGTGATCGCGCGGGTGATCACCCGTAGTTCCGCAAGGTCTGGCAAATAACCATCCTTGAGAAAGGGCTTCCAATGGGGGTGTCGGGAATGATGCGAGCCTTGCCGGCCGATCAAAAGCCCGGTTTCCTCTGCGGTTTCACGAACCGCCGCGACAGCCGCGGCCCGGGCCCGTCGCTCCGGAAGGCAGCGCTCCATCACGGCTTTTGCATCGCCCGTGAGGTCGCCCGCAATAGGGGCCGTGGTGTCGGCGCGATCAACCCGTCCTCCCGGGAAGACGTATTTATTGGGCATAAAGACGTGTTTGGCAGAACGCCGCCCCATCAGGACTTCCAGCGTCTGATCCTGTCCGCGCGTCAGGATGAGCGAAGCTGCAAGGCGAGGGCGGATAGGTTTCAGGCCTTCTTCGGGCTGTTCTCCGCTCATCGCCGCTTGCCTTTCTTCCAGGGACGTCCGCCGCGTTTCTGTGCATGTCCCGGGCGACGCGCGGACCGTGCCCGTCGGCTCGGGCGCGGCCCCGGTTCAGGCTTGGTGCACATGCCCAGCAACAGCCCGCCCGTGATGGGGGTGGCTTCTTCAATCCGCACTTCAACCGTCATGCCGAGGCGATAGCGACCACCGCTTTCCTCGCCGATCAGCGCGTGTGCCGCCTCATCATGGATAAAGTGCTCTTCTCCGAGATCCCGGATAGGCACCAGCCCGTCAGCCCCGGTCTCGCGAAGGCGAACGAAAGCGCCAAACCGCGTCACCCCGGTAATGCGCCCTTCGAATTTGGAGCCCACCTTATCGGCCAGATACAGCGCGACAAAACGATCTACCGCATCCCGTTCGGCAGCCATGGCGCGGCGTTCAGAATGGGTGATTTCCTCTGCGATCGATTCAAGCCGCGAACGCTCTTCATCGCTTTGTCCATCGCTGCCCAGGTCCAGGGCGCGGATCAGGGCGCGATGCACCGTCAGGTCTGCATAACGGCGAATGGGCGAGGTGAAGTGGGCATAATGATTGAGATGAAGACCGAAATGGCCCGCATTATCGACGGAGTAAATCGCCTGCGACTGACTGCGCAGGACCACTTCATTGACGGTCTCATAGTGTTCGGACCCATTGGCTTGCTTCAAGAGCTTGTTGAACCGGCCGGTCGTGACGCGATCCCCACGTGTCCACTTGAAGCCGACGGTGGGCAGGTAGTCGGCCAATGCATCGATCTTTTCGCGGGAGGGTTCTTCATGGACTCGATAGATGAGCGGGGTGCGTTTCTTTTCCAGGCTCTCGGCCGCGCAAACGTTCGCCTGGATCATCATTTCTTCGATCAGCTTGTGAGCATCAAAACGCTCGCGCAGCTCGATACCGGTCACCTGGCCATTGCTGTCGACCCGGACACGGCGCTCCGGCGAGTCGATTTCCAACGGTTCGCGTGAGGCACGGGCTTTGGAGAGCGCTTTATAGGCCCCCCAGAGCGGCTTCAGCACGTCTTCAAGGAGCAAGTCCGCCTTGTCATCGCCTTTGCCGTCAATGGCGTTCTGGGCCTGGGTATAGGCCAGTTTGGCGGCCGATTTCATCCAGCCGCGAATAAAGCGATGCGAGCGTTTCTGACCGTGCTTGTCGAACACCATGCGCACGGCCATGCAGGGGCGCTCCTCCTGTTCACGCAAGGAGCAAAGATCGTTGGACAGGCGCTCTGGGAGCATTGGAACGACCCGGTCTGGCAGGTAGACCGAATTGCCGCGCTTAAAGGCGCCGCGATCGAGTGCACCGCCGGTCTCGATATAGGCGGCGACATCGGCAATCGCGACGATCACAATCCAGCCGCCTGGATTGGCCTCATCCTCATCTGCGGCCGCCCAGACCGCATCGTCATGATCTTTGGCATCATCCGGGTCGATGGTGATCAGGGGAATGGCGCGCAAGTCCTCACGCTGCCCCATTTTTGCGGGCTTGATCGCCTTGGTCTCACGCAGCTCGGCTTCGGAAAAGCCTTGCGGCACACCGTGGGCATGCAGGGCGATGACGCTGCCGGCGCCAGCGCTTTCCGCATCTCCGAGGACCTCGACAATCTCGGCGGTTTTCAGACCGAAGCGTCGCTCTTTTGCGATGGTACACAGGACGAGCTCGCCATCATCAGCTTTCTCACTCTCGCCCTTGGCCGGGATCAGCTCGTGGCGCGAGCGCCGGTCGACAGGAAGCAGACGGGCGTAACCCTTCTCAGGCTTGCGCAGAACACAAAGAATGCGGTGGGCGCTCTGTCCGAGCTTTTTGATCAGACGGGCTTCATAAGTGCCATCGTCCTGCTCCGCCAAACGGACAAGGGCCTTGTCGCCAATCCCCAGGGCTGTCTGACCAGGGCCACCCGCGCCTTCGCCGGGTGCTAACCGGATAATCGGGGCCGCGCGATCCGAGCGCACCGGTTGGGCGAGGAGCTCTCCGTCATTATCGCGATCAGTGATCAGCACGACCGTAACAGCGGGAAGGGCGCCGGCGAGCGTATAATTGCGCTTGCTGTCGCGTTCGATGACACCGTCATCCTCGAGCTCTGCCAAGGCGTCCTTGAGATGACGTTTCTGATCACCCGATTTCAGTCCCAAAGCCCGGGCCAGTTCGCGTTTGCCGAACTGGCCTTCTCCCTGCTTGACCGCGGCGATAAGGCCTTCGCGAGAAAAGCCGGTGAGTTTCGGGTCGATATCGCTCACGCCTTAATCTTCAGCCTTCTTGGCCGCCGTCTTCTTCGCTGCAGGTTTCTTGGCCGAAGGCTTCTTCGCTGTGGTTTTCTTGGCTGTGGTCTTTTTCGCTGTGGTTTTCCTTGCGGCGGTTTTCTTCTTCGCCGGCGCCTTCTTCTTGCCAGCCTTTTCCGCTTTCGCATTGACCCATTCCATGGCCTGTTCAAGCGTTACGGTTTGTGGATCCGCATCCTTGGGCAGGGTGGCATTGATCTTCTCAAACTTCACATAGGGCCCATAGCGACCGCTCATGATCTTGACCGGCTTGCCATCATGCTCGCCGAGATCCTTGAGTGCGGTGGCAGCGGTGCGGCCACGTCCCGGATTAGCGATCTTGTCCGCGATCACGGAGACCGCTCGATTGAGGCCGATTTCGAACACTTCCTCGACATTGGGAAGGTTCGCATAGGTTTTGTCGTGATGGACATAGGGGCCATAGCGTCCAATCGCGGCGGTGATCGGCTTGCCGTCATCGGGGTGATCACCCACCAGGCGCGGCAGGGAAATCAGCTTGATCGCCTGTTCCGGCGTCAGGGATTGCGGGTCCCAGCCCTTGGGAATAGAGGCACGCTTCGGCTTGTCTTCACCCTCAACATCCATCTCAAGATAAATGCCGAACCGACCATCCTTCATCACGATAGGCTTGCCACTGTCCGGATCGATCGCGATCTGACCGTCGCCTTCAATCACGCTTTCGGCCTCTGCCGGGCTCATCTGACGTGTGTATTTGCAATCGGGGTGATTGGAGCAGCCCAGGAAAGCGCCATACTTGCCCAGGCGCAGGCTCAGCGTGCCGACACCGCAAGACGGGCAAAGGCGCGGGTCGGACCCGTCTTCCTTTTCCGGGAAGATATGCGGGGCCAGAACATCATTGAGTACATCGAGGACCTGACCAATCCGCAAATCGCCAATCTCATCAACGGCAGAGCGGAATTCGGTCCAGAAATCACGAAGCAGTTGTTTCCAGTCGAGATCACCTGAGGAGACCTTGTCGAGCTGGTTTTCCAGGCCCGCCGTGAAGTCGTACTCGACATAGCGCGCGAAGAAATTTTCCAGGAAGGCTGTAACCACCCGGCCTTTATCGAGCGGGTGGAAACGGTTCTTATCCATCCGCACATAATCGCGATCGCGAAGCACCTGGAGCGTAGACGCATAGGTAGATGGTCGGCCAATGCCCAGCTCTTCCATGCGTTTGACGAGAGAGGCTTCAGTGAAGCGTGGCGGGGGCTGGGTGAAGTGCTGA
This sequence comes from Alphaproteobacteria bacterium, assembly GCA_018222865.1. GTDB lineage: Bacteria > Pseudomonadota > Alphaproteobacteria > Caulobacterales > Maricaulaceae > Maricaulis. Next base: position 175,700 of record JAAEZM010000005.1, on the reverse strand, counting down.
TCTGAATAGGTCTTGGACACATCAGCGCTGGCGCCCTGCGCGACCTTCGGCAAGCGCGCTTCGCCTTCATCTTCCTCATCATCACGGCCTTCCTGATACAAGGCGAGGAAGCCATCAAACATCAGCACAGAGCCCGTGGCGCGCAGACCTGTCTTGCCGTCCGCACTGCCGATATCAATCGTGGTGCGTTCAAAGCGCGCGCTCTCCATCTGGCTCGCCACTGCGCGGCGCCAGATGAGCGTGTAGAGCTTGGCCATATCGCCATCGAGACCGAGTTTGGACGGCAGGCGGGAGAAGCTGGTCGGGCGGATTGCCTCGTGCGCTTCCTGGGCATTCTTGGCCTTGGATGAGTACATGCGCGGCGAGGAGGGGACATAGAGCGAACCATGCTCCTGGCCGATCACATCTCGAGCTTGATTGATCGCCTCAGGCGCCATGGAAACGCCATCGGTTCGCATATAGGTGATGAGACCGACCGTCTCGCCGCCGATATTTACACCCTCATAGAGTTTCTGCGCAGTCTGCATGGTGCGGGTCGCTGAGAAGCCGAGCTTTCGGGCCGCTTCCTGCTGCAGGGTTGAGGTCGTGAAGGGCGGTGGCGGGTTTCGCTTGGCGGGCTTCGCCTCAACGCCGGAGATGTTGAGATCGGCCGTCTTGATGGCTTCGACAGCTGCGTTCGCCATAGCTCGGTCTTTGAGGGACAGCTTCTGCAGCTTCTTGCCCTCATGAGTGACCATCTTGGCGCGGAAACGATCTCCGCCAACAGCCAGGTCCGCATCAACCGTCCAATACTCTTCAGGCTTGAACTTTTCGATATCCAGCTCGCGATCGCAGATCAGGCGGAGCGCGACGGATTGCACGCGGCCAGCAGAGCGAGAGCCCGGGAGTTTGCGCCAGAGCACAGGCGAGAGCGTAAAGCCAACAAGGTAATCAAGGGCGCGGCGCGCCAGATAGGCGTTCACCAGCTCCATATCCACGGCGCGCGGATGACGCATCGCCTCTTGGATCGCCGGCTTGGTAATCGCGTTGAAAGCAACACGCTCGATTTCAACATCCTTCAGGACGCGGCGCTTGGTCAGCGCTTCGAGCAAGTGCCAGGAAATGGCTTCACCCTCGCGATCCGGGTCAGTCGCCAGAATCAGCTTGTCGGCTTCCTTGACGGCATCAGCGATGGCTTTAACGCGCTTTGCAGACTGGGTATCAACCTCCCAGGCCATCGCGAAATCCTCATCCGGATTAACGGACCCATCCTTTGCCGGAAGGTCGCGCACATGGCCGAAACTGGCCAGGACGGTGTAGCTCGAACCGAGATACTTATTGATGGTTTTTGCTTTGGCAGGCGATTCGACGACTACAACATTCATCAGCAATTTTTCCAGATCGGGAAGGCATGGCCGAAAGAGGGCCAAGGCGCGCGAAAGTGTGCGAGCTGTGAGGGGCTGTCAACACGCCGATACTGAAACGGAATGAAGTGTCGCGGTCTCTAGCGGCCTGGCGCGACGGTAAAGCAAGGCTCTCCCGCATCGCTGAATTCACGGCAAACAGCGCTCGCATCCAAAGCGCTCAAGGCTTCAAAACGGGCGCGCCAGAGCCGTTGGCCATCGACATCGACCGAGCGGGCCATGCGCTGAGCACTGGCAAGACGCGTAGAGATGGGCGCTGCCCGGTCCAAACGGCTGCGGGCAGCCTCGGCGCTATTATATGCCCCGACCTGGACGGCCCAAAGATCGTGCCGCGCCGGTTCCGGAGGTGTGGCCAAGGTGCGGGCTTCTGCCTGACGGTCAGCATCTTCTACGATAATCCGCAGCGGCGGGGCTTCCTGGGCGGACCCCATCTCGGTGGGCGCGGCGAGATCAAGCTCAGCATAGTCCCTGGCGATCAAGGCCTCCTCACGCAGAGGACTGACGCGCGGGGATGAAAGGGCGATGAAGTGACGGCGATCCTGGCGCTGTTCCAGAGCACCGAAGGCTGCTTCCAGGAGTTCCTCAGCATGCGCGTCGCGGGCCGCGGCCGTAGGGCCTCCCATGACGACGGCAATCAGTCGGTTTTCACCGCGCTCGGCCGATGCGACGAGGTTGAAACCAGAGGCGCGGATATAGCCCGTCTTCAGACCATCAACACCATCAACCCGACCGACAAGTGAGTTATGATTGCGGTAGGTCCGGCCGCGCAGCGTAAAGCTTTCGCGATTGAAGTAGTGGAAGTAGTGCGGAAAGTCCCTGTGTAGGGCGACAGCAAGCCGTGCCATGTCTCGTGCGGTCGTCGTCTGGCGGCGATCCGGCAATCCAGAGGCGTTGCGGAAGGTTGTGTCTTCAAGGCCCAGGGCGCGGGCGCGTTCTGTCATCTCAGCCGCGAAACTGGCCTCGCCTCCACCCAGTCGTTCCCCGACGGCTACGGCAACATCGTTGGCGCTTTTGATTGCCAGGGCGAGGATCGCGTCTTCCACGCGGATCGTTTCGCCAGCATTGAAGCCGATACGTGAGGGCGGTGCGCTGGCTGCATTGGCGGAAACGCGGATTTGGTCTTCAAGACCAATCTCTCCAATATCGATCGCTTCAAAGAGCATGTAGAGCGTCATCATCTTCGTCAGAGACGCAGGATAGCGCGATGCCTCGGACCGTCTTGAATGCATGACCGCCCCGGTATTCTCATCCACGACAAAGGCAGCATAGCGCTCCATGTCCGCGCGCGCTTCAAAGCCCCAAGGAGCGAGCGCGAGCATGGCCGCAATCAAAGTCACGAAGGTCACAAAGCGTTTCATGCGAATAGTCATACGCAGGATAGCCTTGCCAGCCCGTTAAGCCTGTTGAAAAGCCGTAGATAGACAGGGGAATCAGAAAATTGTGCGCTGCACAAAAATCGCTTGACGGGTGTGCTGCATATGCGTATTTATATTGCGACTGCGAAGAAGCGGTCGCTGACACCAAGTGTATTACCATGACTGACGCAAAAACGACCTCGACTGAAAAGTCCGCCCCAAAGGCCGCGTCTGCTGACAAGCTTGCTGCGACCGAAGCAAAGGCGAAAGAGACCCCGGCCAAGGCAAAGGCTCCGTCGAAACCCCGTGCAGTAGCCAAGCCGGCTACGGCAAAAACAACGACGACCAAAAAGCCTGCTGCCAAAAAAGCTGCCGCGAAAAAGCCTGCAGCGCGTAAAGCGCCTGCCAAACCAGCGGCGGCTGCAAAGCCAAACCTTGAAACCAAACCTGTTTCCGCGGCGGCGAAGCCTGCTGCAAAAACGAAAGTTGAGACGACCATGAACCAGACGATCGAAACCATGACCTCCGCCTCGAACGAAGCCATCAAAGAAGGCTTCGAGAAAACCCTGTCCGCCGTCAATGACGCTTCCGGTTTCCACAAGGAAAACATGGACGCTGTTATCGAGTCCGCAACGGTTGCTGGCAAAGGCATCGAGGCGGTCAACGCCAACGCTGTTGCTTATGCCAAGTCTGCAATGGAAGAAGGCGTCGCTGTTGCGAAAGCCGTTTCCTCTGCCAAGTCCGTTCAGGAAATCTTCGAAATCCAGTCTGACTACGCCAAGTCTTCCATGGATGCTTACCTTGCTGAGCTGAACAAGACGTCTGAGCTGTTCTCCGACCTGATGAAGAGCTCCGTTAAGCCGCTCAATGATCGCGTATCTGCTGCTGTTGAGCTGGCTCAGTCCCAGCGCTAACAGCCCTTACAGAATTTTCCTCCCCGACTGGGCCTGACGGTAACGTCAGGCCTTCTTTTTTCGTGCCTGCAGCGAATCGTTGGGTAAGTGGTCGAGCTGCGTGCTACTATGGTCTAGCGGACGGGCTGCAGGCGACCTCTTTGCGCCGGCCGGATCCCTTCCTATCTTATTGTGCAAGTGCCGCAGCATGATCCGAGACTGATTTAATTATGACCGAACGAAAACACGAAGATACGGGAATAGAAGAGGAAACTGGCCTGGCCACGAAGACCCGGCCAGCGACAAAGAAACCTTCACTTTACCGTGTTTTGCTACTCAATGATGACTACACGCCCATGGAGTTCGTCGTTGAGATCCTCGTTCGGATCTTCCGAAAGACTCCCGAAGATGCCGCAAGGATCATGCTGCATGTCCATCAAAACGGTGTCGGAATGTGTGGCGTGTACACGTATGAGGTTGCCGAAACCAAGGTAGCCCAGGTCATGGACGCTGCACGACGCGGGCAACACCCGCTGCAATGCACAATGGAAAAGGAATAGAGCGGTGCCATCTTTCTCTACCGATTTGGAAGACTCCCTGCACCGCGCTTTAGGTTATGCCAATGAGCGCGGGCATGAATTTGCAACGCTGGAGCATCTCCTTCTCGCCCTCGTGGACGACCAGGACGCCAGTGCCGTTATGAAGGCCTGCGATGTGGACCTCGATGAGCTTCGAGCGACCCTGGTTGGCTATATTGATAGTGAATTGACTGAACTTGTCGTCGATGACGATGAAGACGCGAAACCGACCGCAGGTTTCCAGCGCGTAATTCAGCGTGCGGTCATCCATGTTCAAAATGCCGGCCGTGAAGAGGTCACCGGGGCCAATGTTCTCGTCGCGCTATTTGCTGAGCGCGAGAGCCATGCGGCCTACTTCCTCGCCGAGCGCGATATGACGCGCTATGACGCGGTGAACTTCATCTCGCACGGTATTGGTCGCAAAGCCTCCAATACTGAACCACGCGCGGTGCGCGGTACCGAAGAGCCAGGCGAAGAAAAGCCAAAAGACGGTGATGCGTTGACGGCCTATACCGTCAATCTCAACGAGAAAGCCCGCGCTGGCGGTGTGGACCCGCTGATCGGCCGTGATAGCGAGGTCGAGCGCTGCATTCAGGTGCTGTGCCGCCGCCGCAAGAATAACCCGCTTTTGGTCGGCGACCCAGGGGTCGGCAAGACCGCTATCGCGGAAGGCATTGCCCGGAAGATCGTTGAGAACGCCGTACCGGATGTTCTCGCGACTGCGACCATCTATTCGCTCGATATGGGCGCATTGCTGGCGGGAACGCGCTATCGCGGTGATTTTGAGGAGCGCCTCAAGCAAGTGGTCAAGGAACTCGAGGAGAAGGACAATGCTGTCCTCTTCATCGATGAGATCCATACGGTTATTGGCGCCGGTGCCACTTCGGGCGGCGCGATGGATGCGTCCAACCTGCTCAAGCCGGCGCTTCAGTCCGGCGAGCTGCGCTGCATGGGCTCAACGACGTATAAAGAATACCGTCAGCATTTCGAGAAAGACCGTGCTCTGGCGCGTCGTTTCCAGAAAATCGATGTGGTTGAGCCGTCAGTCCCGGATGCCATCAAGATCCTCCAGGGTCTAAAGTCCTATTTCGAAGACTTCCACGATATTCGCTTCACCAATGATGCGCTGATCTCGGCAGTCGAGTTGTCGTCTCGCTATATGGGCGATCGCAAATTGCCGGATAAGGCTATTGACGTGATTGACGAGGCGGGCGCGCAAATGCGTCTTATGCCGGTCTCCAAGCGCAAGAAGACAATTGGCGTGAAGGAAATCGAGGGCGTTGTTGCCACAATGGCGCGCATTCCTCCGAAATCCGTGTCCAAGGATGATGAGGCTGCGCTGAAGACCCTTGAAGGTGATCTCAAGCGCGTCGTCTTCGGTCAGGATGAGGCGATTGGACGTCTGTCCACGGCCATCAAACTGTCTCGTGCAGGTCTGCGCGAACCGAACAAGCCAATTGGTTGCTATCTCTTCTCCGGTCCGACCGGTGTCGGTAAGACTGAGGTGACCAAGCAGCTGGCCGATATTATGGGTGTCGAGCTCCAGCGCTTCGACATGTCTGAATATATGGAACGCCACGCTGTTTCGCGTTTGATTGGTGCGCCTCCGGGCTATGTTGGCTTCGATCAGGGCGGTCTGTTGACGGATGCTATCGATCAGCACCCGCACTGCGTCCTGCTGCTCGACGAGATCGAGAAGGCGCATCCGGACCTGTTCAATATTCTGCTGCAGGTCATGGATAATGGCACGCTGACAGATTCGAACGGCAAGAAGGTCGATTTCCGTAATGTCATCCTGGTGATGACGACAAATGCGGGGGCTTCTGACGCTCAGAAAGAAGCGATCGGCTTTGGTCGCGGCAAGAAGACGGATGAAGCCGATAAAGCGGTCGAGAAGCTCTTCACGCCGGAATTCCGCAACCGTCTGGACGCCGTTATTCCGTTCGCGGCTCTCAGCCCGGAAAATATCTCTCGCGTCGTCGAGAAATTCATCCTGCAGCTGGAAGCTCAGCTGATCGATCGTGGTGTGACGTTCGAACTGACACCGGATGCAACAGCTTGGCTTGCCGAGCGCGGTTATGATAGCCGCTTTGGTGCCCGTCCGCTTGGCCGCGTGATCCAGGAACATATCAAGAAGCCGCTTGCGGATCAGATCCTCTTTGGGGAGTTGAAGAAGGGCGGCCTTGTTAAAGTCGACATCGACGAGGCCGATCCGGATCGTCTGGACTTCCACATCACGCCGGGTGACCGACTTCTGCCGCGCAATACCAAGAAGTCGAAGGACAAGGCTGAAAAGGCTTAACTGTCCATTTCCCAGCTAAAGATCGCGGCGCCCTTTTAGGGCGCCGTTTTCTTTTTTCGATCATTTGCGCGAGCTGAACGGGCGGGGTTGTATCTCGGTCGCTCGGTAACATGCCGGCTTTGTCTCTCCTGGTGCTGTACAAGAGCCGTGGAAAGCGGCGCTGAGTGTGCGCAATCACGGGTGCATGATCGACGCACGGGCATTAGTTTTGAACCATGCCCCGCGCCCTTGAGCTTTTATCAGATGTATTTGGCTATCCGGCTTTTCGACCGGGGCAGGAAGATGCTGTGGAGCGTTTGCTTGCGGGCCGCAATACGCTGTGTGTCATGCCGACGGGAGCTGGCAAGTCGATCTGCTATCAAGTGCCCGCCCTGTTGAAAAAAGGGCCAAGCATTATCGTGTCGCCGCTTACGGCCTTGATGGATGATCAGGTGGCGGGGCTTGCGGCAAACGGAGTGGTGGCCAGTGTGATCCATTCCGGCCGCTCGCGTGAGGAAAATGTCGCGGCGTGGCAGGCTTTCAAAGCGGGCGAGGCGAAACTGCTCTACATGTCGCCAGAACGGTTGATGACGGATCGAATGCTTGGCGCGCTCGATGCGCTAGCGCCTGCCATGTTTATCGTCGATGAAGCCCATTGCATTTCCAAATGGGGCGCGAGCTTTCGACCGGAATATGAAATGCTTGCCGGGCTGAAACGGCGCTTTCCGCAAGCGACAATCGGAGCATTTACCGCCACGGCGGATGAAGCAACCCGAGCGGATATCGCGGCCAAACTCTTCGATGGCGATGGTGATATTCTGGTCCAGGGTTTTGATCGACCCAATCTTTCCTTGGCGGTGTCCGCGAAGCAGGGCTGGAAATCTCAACTTTTCGACTTTCTGCAAACGCGCCGTGACGTCTCTGGCATTGTCTATTGTCTCTCGCGCCGCCAGACCGAAGAGGTCGCCGAATTGCTGCGAGCGGAAGGCTATCGAGCCTTGGCCTATCATGCGGGTCTGGCTGCCGAGACACGGCGGGAGCATCAAGAAGTCTTCATGGCAGAAGCCGGCGTGATCATGGTTGCGACCATTGCGTTTGGCATGGGCATCGACAAGCCGGATATCCGTTATGTCCTCCATCTTTCCCTGCCGGGCTCAATGGAAGCCTATTACCAGGAAATTGGTCGAGCCGGTCGCGATGGCGCGCCTGCAGAAGCGATGATGCTGTATTCCATGGCGGATGCGCGCATGCGTCGACAATTCATCGAAGAAGAGGGCGCCAGCGAGGATCACCGCCGGCGAGAGCATAAACGCCTGGATGCACTCCTGGCCTATTGCGAAGCCACGCAATGCCGGCGCGTCACGCTCTTGAGTTATTTCGGTGAAAATGAAGCAAAGCCCTGCGGCAACTGCGATATCTGTTTGGATCCGCCGGAGCTCGTGGATGGCACGCAGGACGCACAAATGCTGTTCTCAGCGATTGTGCGGACCGGCGAGCGCTTTGGTGGCAGTCATGTCATCGATGTTTTGCGCGGCAGTACGACTGAGAAGATCACAGCCCGCGGACATGAAACCCTGCCGACCTTTGGAGTTGGCGCTGACAAGCCAAAGAGCTTCTGGCAGGGCCTGATCAGGCAAATGCTGGCAGGCGGATGGCTGGAGCTCGACATTAGCGGGTTCGGCGCGCTCACCCTCACCGAAGCCGGGCGCAGCGTGCTCAAGGGTAATAGCACTGTCGAGATCAGAAAAATCGCCACCAAGCGAGAGGCACGCCGCACCAAATCCGCCATCGCCGCGGCGGCCGAGGAGGTGGATGATCTTTTGCTCGCCCGACTAAAAGCGGTTAGACGCGACTTGGCTGCCGAACGCAACGTGCCGGCCTATGTCGTTTTTTCTGACGCTACCCTGATTGATATGTGCCTGATAAAACCTCGCAATCTTGATGAGATGGCGAGCGTGAATGGTGTCGGCCCCAAGAAGTTGAAAGACCTCGGCGAGGTCTTCTTGCAGACGCTGAACAGCTCGGGCTAGCTGTCCGACAGCGACCATGCTTCAGATCCTATAAGAGCGGGTCGCCCGACCTAACGGGCTATTCAGCTGCAGCCTGGAAATCGCCGGCCAAGGCGGATTGCGCATTGCGATATGCGCGAGGCGTCTGGCCGGTTGCCTCCTGGAAGGCCCGGTTGAAAGGGCCAAGCAAGGCGAAGCCGCTATCCAGCGCGATATCCAGGATCGGTCTATGGCCTTCTGATACGGTTTCAAGCAGGCGCCTTGCGTGTTCGATACGGTACCGATTGATCAGTCGATTAAAGTTTGCTGCGCCCAACCCAGCCGTGACCGCACGCGACACCTTGTATTCTGGCTCCATAAGCCGACGGGCCATATCAGCGACTTTGAGGTCAGGTTGAAGGAAAAGGCGATCTTCAAAGAGAGCCGCTTCAATCCGGCGACCAAGTGCGCGGTCTTCATCCGTGCTCTCCGGCGGAGCGATCCGAACTGTTTTGGTTTGCGGTGTCGGGTGCGGATGGATCATGCGATAGCGCACTGCCAGGCTCGTAACAGCGAGGATTGTGACTGCGCACACGGCCTCCAGGAGCGCTGCCATATCAGGGGTAACGGCGTCGCGCACCGGAAGCACGGTGCAAACCGTCACGCAAACACCAAAGGCGCCCATGAACATCAAGCGAAGGTGCCGCTCCGCCCCTTGTGTCGCTTGAAAGCCTCGTCCGGCCTCAACGAAGCACATTAACAACGCGGCGGATGAGAAGAAGACCTGGCAGCTGCGTAATGCATCAATACTGGCGACGAAATCCGCTTCACTCATGACCGCGTCCGCCTCGAAGAAACGCATGAGACGGATAATCACTCCAGGCAGGAAAATACTGAACACCAGGGCCAGGTGCGGCCATTCTATCCGGGCGTTGGGACGGAATAATGAGCGAGAGACGAGCCAGAAAACACTACACGTCGCGCCGCCAGCAATGCCCAGCAGATGGGCATAATTGCCCAGCGCCGGACTGAAGACTTCCTCGGTAAGGACGCAGAAAAGCGCGAAACAGAAAACTGCCCAGCTGCCGTCAAGCGCGTTAAAACGCCCGCGGAACGCCACAGCACCAACCCACAGAAGGGTGGTCGCTGACGCCATTAATTTCATCGTGTTCGCAATTTCCAGCATGCCTGCCTCCACTTGCCGGTCAGGACTGGATCTAGCAAAGCGGCCGCGCGATCAAGGGTGACGGTCGCTTCGAGAATCCCACACCGTGAGAGTGGATAATACCGGCCGATTTCCAAATGGGCGAGATTTTGGCGGTGAGGGCGGGTCTTTTCGTGTCGTGCCGGCGCAGTGTCGTGACCGGTGAGATATGAATGAGGTTTGCTATGAGTGATGTGGCAGCGACCGCGCCGTCCCATGACGGTTTTGCCCACAAAGCGCTAAAAACGAGTGGCGTGATCTGGTTTCTGGCAGCCACGGTCGGCCAGTGGCTTTTTGTATATTACATCCTGATGACCCATGGCCGTGCGACCCTGAGCGGAAATTATTCCGAGTGGGATGATGTCGGCCTGATCAGCGGCTATGTGGATGGCGATCTCATCGCCAATCTGTTGTTCATCTCGCATGTCCTTTTGGCCGTGATCATGATTGTTGGCGGGACGCTGCAACTCAGCCCGCCCGTGCGAAAGCGTTTTCCCACATTGCACCGCTGGACAGGGCGAGTGTTTCTGGTGATTGCGCTTTTCCTCGCGATCGGTGGCTATTACATGACCTGGGCCCGCGGCGTACGTTTGAGTGATATCGGAGCAATGGGGGTCAGCTTTAATGCGCATCTCATCGTCTTCTTTTCGGCGCTGACCTTCTATTATGCATACAAGAGACAGATCGATACGCACCGCCGTTGGGCCATGCGCCTCTTCATCGTTGCCCATGGCGTCTGGTTTTTCCGTATTTCGCTGATGGGCTGGTATCTCATCAACCAGGGGCCGGTCGGGAGTACGCGCCAGCTGGATGGGCCGGCGGATCTGGTGATCTCCTTTGCTTGCTATCTGGTGCCGCTGGCGATGCTTGAGCTTTATCAACGGGCCGTCGACGGGCACTCGACCCGGTTCAAGTGGGCGATGACGGTCGGTGTACTGCTCGGGACGGTGGCGATGAGCATCGGGATATTCGCGGCCCTCATGATGATGTGGTTGCCACACATCTGATCACTTACTATGGGTGGCAAATTCCCGCATCAGGAGAATTTAGCGATTGTTTCTGGGTAAGGAGATGTTAACCATAGCGAGCCAGCTGAGGCTGGTCGATAAAGCAATCTTCAACTCAGTCTTTTCATGGGGAGTTTATGATATGAAAAAGGCTATGATTTTTGGCGTTTCTGCCGCTCTTCTCATCGCTGGTCCGGCTTTTGCGGGTGAGCGCGTCATCGAGCTGACCCGTTCCACGGGCGAAAGTTTCACTCTGGTTCTCGACACGGACGCCAACACCGCTTCCGTTAACGGTGCTGCTGCTGAATCCTACACATGGGATGAAGCAACCAACCAGCTCTGCGCTGCGAGCGGTCTGTGCGTGACCTTTGCCGAAGCCGGCACCGAAGTTGGCGCTTCCACGACCTACACCACTAATGAAGGCAATTCCGGTACTGCGACGCTGATTTCCGTCGTCGAGTAAGCACCGCTTTCATTGCGAATGATACGGCGCGCAGGGCAACCCGCGCGCCGTTTCTTTTGGCAAGGCATATTGCCGGGCTGAGCTGATTTCTTACTTGCACCCGCAGCGACGCCGGTGAAACCTCAGCCTATAAGCAAAAGAAATCTCGGAGGTCGAGGGATGAACTGGGCGCTATCAATTGATAAAGCCAATATCGCGGATGCGCATATTGTTGAGGAAAACAGTCGCAGTTTGGGCGAGGGTGAAATCCGACTTGGAATTCATGAGTTTGCGCTGACAGCGAACAATATCACCTATGCGGCGTTTGGAGCTCCGATGCGGTACTGGGATTTCTTTCCCGGGGCTGACGGACGCGGCCGCCTTCCAGTCTGGGGCTTTGCCGAAATCACGGAAAGCCGCTGCGAGGGGCTGGATATTGGCGAGCGTGTGTACGGTTATTTTCCCGCCGCAAATGAGCTGATTGTCACGCCCGGCCGTATTGATCCACACGCCTTCATCGATATGAGTGGCCATCGGGCCGAGCTGCCCCCAGCCTATAATCGCTATGTACGGTGCGCCGCAGATCCCGCATGGTCGAAGCGTCGCGAACCCGCTCAGATGGTATTGCAGCCGCTTTTCATCACCTCATTCCTGATTGCGCATTTCCTCCGAGAGGAAAATGCTTTCGGTGCCGAAACGATCTTGCTCAGCTCAGCCTCCTCCAAGACGGCACTGGCGCTGGCATGGCTGCTTCACAAGACGCCGATTGAGGGCGTGACAGTCATGGCCCTGACCTCGAAAGGTAATGGCGATTTCGTGCGAGGCCTCGGGTTTTACGATTCAACCTGCCTGTATGATGATCTGGAGACGCTCAAGGCGGGCGCATCCTATGGCCTCATCGACTTTGCCGGGAATGGGGAGCTGAACCGGCGACTTCATGGACATCTTGTTGATGATCTCAAAGCCAATATCCGCGTGGGTGGCGCGCATTGGGAAAACAGCGCGCCGGCCTCGGACCTGCCAGGGCCAAAACCGCAATTCTTTTTTGCGCCGGATCACGCTCGCGCACGCATCAAGGAATGGGGGCAGGCAGAGTTTGACCAGCGCTATAAAACCGCTTGGGATGGCTTCGTGGATGCAGCGGCCGACATATTCAATTATCAGCAGGCCGAAGCCGCTGACGGAGCACTGGGCGTTTACAATCAACTGATCGAAGGTGGCATGCCGGCTCAAACTGCGCAGACGGTAGGCGTTTAGATCGAAGCGCGGCTGGAATTCGACTCAGGGGAGCTCGATTTCAGCCGCGATTTTCCCGGCGAGGTTTTTCAGCTCATCCATATCAGCCTGGCCGCTGCCATGTCCGGACAGTGTCTCGCCCTCACGGCGCGGAATGATGTGGAAATGAACATGGAAAACGGTCTGACCTGCCGGCGCGCCGGAAAACTGTGTCATCACAATCCCATCGGGCGCGAGGGCCTTTTTCACTGCCTTTGAGATCCATTTGACGCGCAGCATCGCACCCTGCAGAGCACCATCGGTCATTTCCAGGAGATTGCGAGCGGGTTCGCGCGGGACTACCAGAACATGGCCGGGAGCCTGAGGAAAGATGTCCATGAAAGCAAGGACTTGCTCGTCCTCATAGACTTTTACGCAGGGCATGTCTCCGCGTAGGATCTTCGCGAAGATATTCTCGGTATCATATTGGCCCTCAAGACTCATTCGAATGGGTTCTCTTCGCTGCAAAACGGGATGTCAGGTTATCAGGTATCACGATAATTACAGCCTCGTCGACGGCTCGGAAATGTGGCTTGGACACAGAGTGGCGGAAAGATGCCGAGCGGCCCAATAAAGCGCGGTCGACTAGACTACTTTAAACGGGGTTTCTTGCCGCTGTAGCGCGATCTCATGCTCGACCGCATCGCGTTCGCGCTCCAGGAAGTCGCCGACGGCGTCTCGCAGGCCTTCATGAGCAATCCAGTGATTGGAATAAACCGCGGTAGGCTCATAGCCGCGCGCCAGCTTGTGCTCGCCTTGCGCGCCAGCCTCCACTCGCGCAAGACCCAGTTCAATCGCCGCGTCTATCGCCTGGTGGTAGCAAAGTTCGAAATGCAGATAAGGGCGGTCTTCGAGGCGCCCCCAATAGCGCCCATAAAGGGCATCAGAGCCAATAAAGTTGAGCGCAGACGCGATATAGCGACCATCTGCCTTCGCCATCACCAGCAATATCTTGTCGGCCATTCTGCGATGGATCAAATCAAAGAAGTCGCGATTGAGATAAGGCGATCCCCATTTCCGGGCGCCGGTATCTTGGTAGCAGGCAAAGAAAACGTCCCAATGTGATGGGCTGAGAGCTTCGCCGCTCAGGCGTTCGATCTCGATCTCAGCCTGGGCCGCGGCGCGTTCTTTTTTCAGGGCTTTGCGTTTGCGAGAGGCGAGCGCGGCGAGAAAGTCCTCATAGGTTTCATAGCCGCGGTTGAACCAGACATATTGCCGGTCCATGCGCCGCAGAAGTCCAAGCTCGTTGTTGGCCATCCAATCGGCTTGTGTCGGAAAGTTGAGGTGCCAGGAGGAGATACCCCATTTTTGAGCGGTTTGGATAATGCCTGCAATCAGCGCGTCGCGTATTGCTGGATCCTGCGCGAGAACACGGCGGCCCGTTACCGGAGTGAACGGAATGGCTGTGAGCAGTTTGGGATAATATTGTCCGCCGGCACGCTCATAGGCATCTGCCCAACCGTGATCGAAAACATATTCTCCCTGGCTGTGGCCTTTGGCGTAAAGCGGCAGGGCGCCGACCAGCTCACCGTCTTCGGTTTCGGCAATCATGTGCCGCGGGAGCCATCCGGTCGCTTCGCTCGCTGAGCCAGAGGTTTCCAGGGCGTCCAGGAAATCCCAACTCAAAAACGGGTCATACTCGAGGCTCGCCGGATTGGCGATGGCATCCCATTCGTCTCTATCAATTTGGGAAAGAGCGCTGACCGTGCGCAGGACGATCTGACTCATAACAGCCTAGCGCGGTTGTTGTCGTCTCTGCCGTCTTTGCTCGCGCAATTCCTGTTCGGTTGGTGCGGAGACGGCAATAATCTCGGAGGCTCGGAAATGCGCAATCGTTCCCTGTTCCAATTCGGCGCGGGCGCGCGTCGCGAATTGGCGCGCACGCGAACGGTTGCCGATAGCAAAAGACTGCTCGGCGATCGCCAGCTGGGCGAGGGGGGTGTCGCCATTACGTTCGTGAACAAGGGAAAGCTGATACCAGGCAAAAGGATTACTCGGCTCCACGTCGAGCGCGACACGAAGATGGGTCTCGGCTTCATCCAAAAGTCGAGGATCCTCTGTCGCAATCATTGAAACGGCGAGATTAATCCGCAACAGCGCCGCCGCGGGCATAAGCTCTACCGAACGCTCATGATATTGGATCGACTCCTCGGCAAATCCACTTTCAAACAGCATTTGGCCGTAGAGTTCCTGAAAATAGGGGTTGTCCGGCTCCTCGGCGATCAGTGTGTCGAGTTCTGCTCTCGCCTCTTCAATGCGTGCATCGTGATAATAGGCCACAGCGCGCGCGTAGCGGGCCGGCAAGGATTGATCGCTTTCCGGATAGCGCCAGAAAACGAAGCGTGGCTCCATCAAGAAGCCGTAGATTTTCGCTTGAATGCGGCGCAGGCGATCAATCTCTTCCTGGGTATCCCGAACCTCATAGAATTCGGACGTTTCTACCACTTCACGAAGTGCGGCAATACGGTCTGAGGAGAGCGGGTGGGAGCGGAAGTATGGAAAGCGCCGGGCCTGGCTCATGACTTCCTGATAGCGAAAACGTTCGAAGAATTCGACAAGGCCGAGCGAGGACTGACCGGTCGCATCCAGAAGATTGACGGCCGCCTGGTCCGCTGAAGCTTCCTGGCCACGGCTATAGGTCAGATAGGACAGGGCGCCAAATTGTTGGCTGGAGGCGAGAAGAGCGCCTGCTGCGCCACCTTCGCCGGCAAATGCCGCAAGCAGGCCGAGACCCATGGACACATAGACGGGAACGGACGCAGCCCGCATGGCATCGCCTGAGCGGGCCAGGTGGGCGCCGGAGATATGACCAGTTTCGTGGGCGATGACGCCAATCAGCTGATTGGGTGTCTCGGCTTCCACGATAATCCCAGTGTGCAGGAAAATGCGCTGACCGGCGGTGACGAAAGCGTTGATGGATGGGTCTGCCACAAGGTGCACGGACACATCATTCGGGCTCAGCCCCGCTGCAACAAGAAGCGGGTCGGTATAATCACGCATAACCTCTTCAATTTCGGTGTCGCGTATTAATTGCTGGCCCCAGGCCGGCATGGCCGAAACGGCAAATGCCAAGCTGGCAGCCGCGATGGTCCGAAGGAAGTTCATCCTCTCTCCACTCACTCACCCCCGCAGCTCACCATAGCAGCGCTTTCCCCTTGCGCCACTCAACTTCGCGCGAGCCCCGCTTGAAGCGGGGCTCTTTATCTGTCGGTCAGGCGCCGAACGTACGGCTCCACCAGCCGCGCCGTTTAGGCTTGGCGTCAGAGTCTTCGGTTGTTGCGGCGTCCTCTACGGCTGGTTCATCAGCCGTTTTTGTAGAACGCGGTTCGGACACCGTTTCCGTCGCTGCATCAACAGCTTTGTCTTTGGCGGGTTCGGTGTCGGCAGGTTTCGGTGCGTCCGATTGTGCTGTATCGGAGGCTTCGCCCGCGTCTTCGGTTTTCTTTTTGGCGCGAGAGCGACGCTTGGGCTTCGGTTTTTCCTCAGCTGCAGGCGTTTCAGCCTCAGAGACTTTTTCCGTCTCCGCGGGTGCTGCAGCGTCCTGGCTAGCGGCCTCCGCTGCCGCAGCCTCGGCTTCCTTCTGCGCTTTCGTCTTGCGTGGTCGGCGAGCACGGCGCTTGGGTTTTTCAGCCTCACTGGCGGTGTCGTCGGCTGCGGTTTCTTCGGGTGCTGAGGCTTCCGCCGGGGCATCTGTGCCTTCAGTTTCAGCCGATGCCTTGTCTTCACTCGCAGACGCTTCAGCAGCCGCTTCGGCTTCTTTCTCCGCCTTGGATTTGCGCGGGCGGCGAGTGCGTCGTTTCGGCTTCTCAGCCTTAGACGCATCGTCCTCGGAGCTTTCCGGCGCAGCCTCTGCGGCGGTTTCCGTTTCTGTCGCTGCTTCAGCCTCTACAGGGGCATCGCTCGCAGTCGGTTCGGCTTGCGCGTCAGAGGCATCAGCCTCATCCGTGGCCTCGTCAGCCTTATCACCCTCGCCAGCTTCACCGGCGTCTTTCGCCTGGTTCTCGGTTTTGCGACGGCCACGACCACCGCGGCGACCTCGACGACGGCGGCGCTTGGGCTGGTCCTCGCCATCTTCGCTCGTTTCGCCATCACTCTCTTCGCTGGCCTCGCCAGAGGCCTCATCGCCATCCGCATTTGCCGTCTCGGCAGTTTCCGATGCAGAGTCTTCACCCTTCCCGCGGCGGCGGCGACGACGGCGGCGACGGCGGCCAGAGCCTTCGCGTTCCTCTTCGCTCGTCTCCTCAGCGGCCGGTTCTTCGGTTTCGATTTCTTCAATAGACTCGACCGAGAGCGGCGCGATTTCAATCTCTTCGCCAGGCTCACGATTTTCCAAGGCTTCAATGTTGAAGGCTGGAGCGGTCAGATCATCATCGGCGGCGATGATGATGCGCATCTGGAAGCGCTCTTCAATTGAGAGAACGTGATCGCGCTTCTCATTGAGCAAGTAGAGCGCCACATTCGAGGGAACGTTAATCCGTACACGCTTGGCGCGGCCGCGCGCCGCTTCCTGCTCAAGGCCTCGGAGGGCCACCAGAGCACTTGATTCCATCGAGCGCAGATAGCCGGTTCCACCGCAGGTCGGGCAGACGGTTGTGGAGCCTTCAATCAGGCTGGTTCGGCGCCGCTGACGTGAAATCTCCATCAAGCCAAACTGCGAAATCCGGCCCATCTGCAACCGGGCCCGGTCGCGCTTGAGGACGTCCTTCATCTTCTTTTCGACGGCGCGATTATTCTTCGCTTCGTCCATATCGATGAAGTCGATCACGATCAGACCCGCCAGGTCGCGAAGACGCATTTGGCGCGCCGCCTCCGCGGCGGCTTCCAGATTGGTCTTCAGAGCGGTCGATTCGATATTGCGTTCACGCGTGGCACGCCCGGAGTTCACATCGATTGAAACCAGGGCTTCAGTCGGGTTGATCACCAGATAACCGCCAGATTTGAGCGGCGCGATGGGCGAATAGATCGCTTCAAGCTGGTTCTCGACCTGATGGCGCAGATAAAGAGGCACCTTGTCCTTGTAATGCTGAACCTTTTTAGCATGGCTCGGCATCAACAGTCGCATAAAGGCCTTGGCCTCTTTATAGGCCGCATCACCTTCTACAAGGACGCTATCAATCTCCTTGTCATACATGTCCCGAATGGCACGTTTGACCAGATTGCCTTCCTCATAGATCAAGGTTGGCGCAACGGACTGGAGTGTGGCTTCCCGGATATTGGACCATAAGCGCATGAGATAGTCCGCATCTCGGCGGATCTCAGTCTTGGTACGCTTGGCGCCTGCGGTGCGGATGATCAGACCGACGCCTTTGGGGAGTTCGAGTTCGTTGACAACGGACTTCAGGCGTTTGCGATCTGCAGCATTGGAGATCTTGCGGGAGATGCCGCCACCACGCGGGGTATTGGGCATCAAAACACAATAACGGCCAGCCAAAGACAGGTAAGTCGTCAGAGCGGCGCCCTTATTACCGCGCTCTTCCTTGGCGACCTGAACCAGGAGAATCTGGCGGCGTTTAATGACTTCCTGAATCTTATAGCGACGATAGAGCTGCCGGCGCTGTCGGGCGGCTTTCTGCTCATCGATGTCTTCTTCGACATCATCGCCGCCGGTCTCAATGGTCTCTGCCTCGTCCGCATCGTCTTCGGAGGCGGCAGCCGGTGTTGCGTCTGTTTCATCCTCGTCATCGGCATCTTCGGCGACGGCAGACGCTTCCTCCTCTGCGAGGGCCATACGGTCCTCATAGGGGATTTGATAGTAATCCGGATGGATTTCGTTGAAGGCGAGGAAGCCGTGGCGATTGCCGCCATACTCGACGAAGGCCGCCTGGAGAGACGGTTCGACGCGTGTTACCTTTGCCAGGTAGATGTTTCCGCGGATGGGGCGCTTGGCCGCAGCCTCGAAATCAAATTCTTCGACTTTCGTTCCGTCTACGACAACGACGCGGGTCTCCTCGGGATGACCGGCGTCGATCAACATTTTCTTTGACATTCAAAGGGTCTCCTGCGCGCACAGATAGACACGGGCGGCGGTATACCGGCCGGCCAGCGAATACATGTGGCGGGGGGGTAGAGAGCGGGGAGCAGCCTGTCGAAATTTTGTTTTGCATCAGGCGCGCCTCGCGCGTTCGAATTCATCATGCGAAGCCGCTTGGCAAGAAGCCTGCGGCTCGCGGTTGTCGGGGCTGATTGCGTGGGTCCCGGAACGGGGTGCAATCAGCAATGTTCAGCGGATTGGTCTGAGGCGAAGTCCCCAAACCCGTGCGCGCTGCACCTGCCTCGCGCCAGTCGGAATCGCGACGGTCAGACAACAGCATGCGCAGATTGCAACATCCTGACACGAAAGAAAAGTCTCCGAAGCGGTGGAAAAAATTGTGAACTTGATGAATTCCATCAACCAAACGTCAAGCAGTCGCGGTTAACGTAGGTCAAAAGCCGTAGTAAGAATCACGGCAGATGAGATGGTGGTCAGATGCGCGTTCTAGCAATTCTTGGAGCATTGGCGGCAGGTTTGTTGTCCAGCGTACCAGCGCTGGCGGATCAGGAAGTGCGAAATGTGCGCTTCGGTCCTGACGCAAACCGAACCCGTGTTGTTCTGGAAGTGTCTCAAGAAGCCAGCTTCCATGCCTTCACCCTCGATGGGTTGACCAGTCGACTTGTGGTGGACATGCCGACGGCGGCCTGGAGTGTGGAAGGCCTTGAAACGGGTGAGGGGGTTGGACGCGGTCTTGTCGACAGCTTCCGCTTTTTCAATAACTCTGCGACTTCCTCACGTATTGTATTCGAGTTGGAGCATCCGGTTGTTATCTCGAGCCAGTTCTTGCTGGACCCGGCCTCTGATAGCCAGAACCATCGAATTGTTGTCGATATCCAGCGCGCTTCTGAAGAGGACGCGACCTATCATTCCGGTTTCCAGCCGACGTCGTCGGGTATTGATGGACTGATTGCCGCTCGCGTAGAGGCGGTTTATCTGCCGCCGCAGCGTGAACGCCGCGTCATTGTCCTGGATGCAGGGCATGGCGGCCATGATCCTGGCGCGATCGGTCGCGGTGGCACGCATGAGAGCGATGTCACCCTGGCCGCTGCGCGCGAGCTGCGGCGTCAGCTCGAAGCGACGGGGCGTTATGAAGTGCGCATGACCCGCGATCGTGACATCTACCCGTCTTGGGAAGACCGGGTTGGGGTTATGGCCGACGCGCGAGCAGACCTCTTCATCTCCTTGCACGCCGACAGTTCGCGCAATCCTGATGTGCGGGGTGCGGCGATCTACACGTTGAACGACCGTGCCGAGGCGCGCGCGCGAAACAGGGCTCGTGCCGGGGCGGATCATTCCGATCAGCCTGATGTGAATAATATCCTGGTTGAGCTCGAGCTGCGTGAGAAACGCAATCAGTCTTCCGTCTTTGCCCAGGTCATGCTCGACCATCTTGATGATGCCGGTCCGTTGCTGACGAACCCGCACCGTGAGGCCAATTTCTTTGTTCTGCTTGATCCGCGCGTCCCAGCTATCCTGCTTGAGATGGGCTTCCTGTCGAACTCGACGGATGAGCGCAATCTCAACTCGGATCGTTTCCGCCGGGATCAGATGGCCTCTGTTGTAAGCGGTATTGATGCCTACTTCTCGTCGCGGGGCGATGGTGATGAAGATGGCACGAGTGCAAACCCTTCAGTTCGAGCGCGCTGAAACGCTTCCATCCAATCCGTCTAGCGGCCATAATAGGGCCCTGTTGTTATGGTGAACCCATAATGGCCGGGAGCGGGGCCAGAGAGCGTGATGAAGATTTTCACTCTGCGTAATGTGATGCGTACCTTCATGTGGGGGAGTGCTGCGGCTGCCGTCATGGCGGTGGCAGCCTTTATTTTTGCGGCTGTCTATGTTGTCCGCGTAACCGCAGACCTGCCGGATTATCAGCAGCTTGCCGAGTATGAGCCGGCGATTATGAGCCGTGTGCATGCCGGTGATGGACGGTTGATTGCGGAGTATGCGCGCGAACATCGGGTTTTCGTCCCCATCGAAAACATGCCGCAGAATCTCATCAATGCCTTCATCTCGGCCGAAGATAAGAATTTCTACGATCATGGCGGGTTGGATTTTCGCGGCATTATCCGCGCCGCCTTCGCCAATATCCGCCATGTGATTCTCGGAGAGCGCCTCGAAGGCGCGTCGACAATCACCCAGCAGGTCGCGAAAAACTTCCTCCTGTCCTCTGCACAACGCATGGAGCGAAAGGTGCAGGAGATGGTGCTGGCCCGCCGGATTGAGCGCGCTTTCACCAAGGACGAAATCCTCGAGCTTTATCTGAACGAGATCTATTTCGGTCAACGTGCGTATGGTGCCGCGGCGGCAGCGCTCAATTACTTCGATAAATCGCTTGATGAGCTGACGCTGGACGAAGCGGCCTTGCTCGCAGCTGTCGTCAACGGCCCGGCGCGCTTCCACCCGATCCGTCACCCAGAGCGCACGATTGACCGGCGCAACTGGGTTCTCTCGCGCATGGCTGCCAATGGCTATATCTCGGAAGAGGATGCGCGCGAGGCGGCTCAGCAGCCGCTCCAGATCGCAGATCGCCTGCGCGGTGATGACTATCTCGCAGCGGAGTATTTTGTCGAGAATGTCCGCCGAGAAGTCTTCTCAGTCTTCGGTGAGGACGAGCTTTATCATGGCGGCCTGTCCATCCGGACAACGCTGGATACGCGGATGCAATTGGCGGCGCGCCGGGCTCTGCGCGATGGCCTGGAGACCTATGATCGCCGCCATGGATACCGCGGTGCTATTGAACGCATCGAGCTCGGCGAAGGTTGGGAAGAGCGCTTCGAAGCGGTCACTATTCCGCGTGATTTGGACGAAGGTTGGCAGCCTGCGATCGTCACCGCTGTGTCGGACGAGGGCGTGGAGGTCCTCTTTGAAGATAGCAGCACCGGCTCCATCCCGATGGTCGAGCTGCGCTGGGCGCGCGAGAACCTTCCAGACGGAGAGGTTGGGCCGTCCATTTCCCATCCGGGTGAAGTCCTTGGAGAGGGCGATGTCATCCTGGCGGGGCCTCCAATAGATGATGAGACGCCGGTTGAAGCGTTCAGCTTGCGCCAAGTTCCCGAGATCAACGGCGGCATCATGGCGATGGACCCGCATACCGGGCGCGTGCTTGCCATGGTTGGGGGGTATTCATTTGCGCACAGTCAATTCAATCGCGCGACACAGGCGCGGCGTCAGCCGGGATCGTCCTTCAAACCGTTCGCCTATGCAGCCGCGCTGGACAATGGATATACGCCGGCCAGCCTGATCCTGGACGCGCCGTTTGTAGCGACCGGTGGCCCGGATGAGCGTTTCTACATGCCGTCCAATTATTCCCAGCGCTATTACGGCATGTCGACATTGCGCCTGGGTCTGGAGCTGTCACGCAATGTCATGACCGTACGTTTGGCGCAGGAAATGGGCATGCGGCCGATTTCTGACTATGGCGTGCGCTTCGGCATCTACGATGAGCTTTCTCCGGTGCTTGCCATGTCTTTGGGAGCGGGTGAGACGACCCTGTACCGCCTCATCTCTGCCTATGCCTCTCTGGTCAATGGCGGACGCCGTGTTGAACCGACAATCCTCGACCGGGTTCAGGACCGATCCGGGGCAACGATCTACGCGCACGAAACCCGCGAGTGTGAAACCTGCGATGTTGAGGAGTGGACAGAGGGTTTGTTTGAGCCCGTCTTCCCCGAAACGCGTGAGGAAGTCGTCGATCCGGTGACCGCTTATCAGGTCGTCCACATGCTTGAAGGTGCTGTTCAACGCGGAACGGGTACAGCGCTGCGTTCGCTCGGCCGTCCTATGGGCGGTAAGACAGGCACGACAAATGATTTCCGCGACGCTTGGTTTGTTGGTTTCAGTCCGGACCTGATCGTCGGCGTCTATGTGGGCTTCGACACGCCTTATCAGCTGGGTTCCGGAGAAGCCGGTGGCCGGGTTGCTGCACCGATCGCGCGCGATTTCTTCGAGGTTGCCCTCGACAATTATGCGGTTGCACCGTTCCGGGTTCCTGAGGGGGTTCGCCTCGTGCCGATTGATCGCCTGAGTGGTGAGCCCGGCGTTCTGGGCCAGCCCGGTGTGATCCTGGAGGCTTTCCGACCCGGGACTGAGCCATCGCGTCAATCGCCAGAGGAAGAGAGCGGTCTGAGCTTTGCGCGGTCTTCTGTCAGCGATGACCCGATGGACCTTCTCTTCTCCGATGGAGACTTGGAGGAGGAAGAAGAGGAGGAAGAGGATCTAGGCGGGCTGTACTAGCGCCCTTGTTTCCTCTGACGAGCCTCTTTATCCACGTCATTCCTTCTGCATTTAACGGGCATGAGCATGCGCGCCGACATCCAGACCCTATCCGACGAGATCCAGCAGGCAGTTGGCTTGCTAAGGAGGCGTCTTTGACTGGGATACTGCCCAGAAAAGACTCGATGAGCTAAACGCTCAATCGGAAGCCCCTGATTTTTGGAATGATCCGCAGAAGGCACAAACCCTGATGCGTGAACGCAATCGTCTGGATGCGGCGATTGAAGTCATCACCGAAGCCGAAACTGAATTAGCCGATACGATTGAGCTGGTTGAGTTAGCGGAATTGGAGGGTGATGAGTCCATTATTGAGGATGCGGTCGAGGGGCTGAGAGCTCTGCAGGGCAAGATGAAGCGCGCCGAGCTGGAAGCGCTGCTGTCTGGTGAAGCCGATGGCAATGATGCCTATGTCGAGATCCACCCAGGCGCCGGGGGGACAGAGGCTCAGGACTGGGCCTCTATGATGACACGCATGTATAGCCGCTGGGCCAATGCCCACGGACACAAGGTCGAAGTCATCGAAGAACAGCCCGGCGAAGAAGCTGGGCTGAAATCCGCCACGCTTCTGGTCAAGGGCGAGAATGCCTATGGCTGGCTCAAAACCGAGGCGGGCGTCCACCGTCTGGTTCGTATCTCGCCCTATGATTCAAGTGCGCGCCGCCATACCAGTTTTGCCAGTGTCTGGGTCTATCCGCTGATCGATGACCGGATTGAGGTCGAAATCGAGGAAAGCAAGGTCCGTGTTGACACTTATCGCGCTTCGGGAGCGGGCGGTCAGCACGTGAACACTACGGATAGTGCCGTACGTCTAACCTATGACATGCCGGGTCAGGAACGACCGATTGTGGTGCAGTGTCAAAACGAGCGCTCGCAGCACAAGAACCGGGCCCAGGCCTGGGACATGCTTCGGGCTCGCGTCTATGAGGTTGAACTGCAGATGCGCGAAGCCGCCGCCCAGGCGGAGGCGGATAGCAAGACCGATATCGGCTGGGGGCACCAGATCCGTTCCTATGTGCTCCAGCCCTATCAGATGGTGAAGGATCTGCGGACCAATGTCGAAACCTCCAATACGGGCGGTGTACTCGACGGTGATCTCGATGATTTCATGGCGGCTGCGCTTGCAGCGCGTGTCGGCGGTGAGGATGAGGGGGCGCCTTAGTCGGCGTCTCCCAACAGAGACGATGGACGTCACTCAACAAAACCGCCAGGCTTGGAATAACCAAGCGACATCCGGACTAAGCGAGTGGAGTCGGCCGGTCTCTGGCGAAATGGTGGAGCGGGCGCGACAGGGAATGGTCGAGGTAATCCTCACGCCTAACCGGATTGTCCCGGCGCATTGGCTGGGTGAGCTGAAAGGCCAGAATGTGCTCGGCCTGGCGTCCGCGGGCGGGCAGCAAAATCCGCTTCTTGCAGCCGCTGGTGCACATCTGACGAGTTACGACAATGCCGATGAGCAACTCGCACTTGATCGATTCGTCGCGGAACGAGAGGGATTGGAAATCTCGCTGGAGCGCGGAGATATGCAGGACTTGTCGCGCTTCAACCCATCAAGCTTCGATCTCGTTTTCAATCCGGTGTCGACAATTTTTGTTCCTGATGTCTCAAGGGTCTGGTCCAGCGTTCGTCGGGTTCTGAGGCCCGGGGGTCGATTGCTGACCGGGGTTATGAACCCGGCTTTCTATCTGTTCGATCATGACGCGATCGAGACAGGGGCTGAGCCGACGGTGCGTTTCCCACTCCCTTATTCAACCCTCGACCATACAGATGCGAGCGGCATTACAGCTTTGATTGAGGCCGGCGAAGGGATTGAGTTCTCCCACACGCTTGGAAGCCTGATCGGCGACCTTCTAAGGAGTGGATTTATCCTGCGCGACTTCTATGAGGATGGTTGGAGCGATGAGGCGACACCTTTAAACCGCTTTATGAAGCCGAGTTTCGCAATGTTGGCCGAGGCGGTTTAGCGACAAAAAAAACGGCGGAGCTATAGGGCCCCGCCGTTTTCTTGATCTCTGTCGTCTTCGCGCCGATTAGGCGGAGGACTTGGACGAAGCAGCCAGCGGCGGCTCGATCGATGTCACGGATGACGGCTTGTTTGCCGCTGGTGGCGGGGATCCTGCGGATTTCGAACCACCATCCTTGCTCGCCGCCGGCTTGTCGCTGAGCGGATCAGACGAGTGGCGGCAATGGCCGTCGAAGAATGCGCCGCTTTCGACAGACAGGGCGGCATGCACGATATCGCCTTCGATACGAGCCGTTGCGGCAAGTTGAACCTGACGCGCGCGCAAGCTGCCATTGACGCGGCCGCGAACAATAACGGTTTCAGCGAAAACCTCGCCATTCACAGAAGCTTCTTCGCCGATGATCAGGGAGCCAGCGCGGATATCGCCATCAACCTGGCCGTCGAGCTGAACTTCGCCCTCGGAAACGATGGAGCCGGTGAGGACAAGGTCCCCGGAGAGAATAGAAGGAGCTTTCGATTTCATGGTGGTCCTTTTCGCCGTTGCGCTGGATGTTGGCATCGCTTCAGGGGTGGAGGTGTCTTTATTACCCTTGTTGAACATATTGTCCCGCTCTCAGTAGACGTTCTGGATCAATTGCCGACCCATTGTACCAGATTTCATAGTGCAGGTGCGTAGCCGTACTACGTCCTGTAGACCCCATGCCCCCGATATGCTGACCGCGGTTTACGCGATCACCCCGGCGCACGGCAATTTCGTGCAAATGGGCGTATCGCGTAACAAAACCATAGCCATGATCGATTTCGACCGTACGACCATAACCGCTCCTCCAACCGGCGTAAATGACCTCACCTGGACCGGTGGCGATAATGGGCGCGCGGCGGTAGGCGCCAAAATCCAATCCGCGGTGCATGGTCGGGCGGTGGTTGAAGGGATCAGAACGAATGCCGAAGGGAGATGTGCGGCGGTGCGGAACGGAAATTGGTTCACCGAACGGTCCGCTGGCTGTGAAGGCTTCCAACTCCCCAACTTCCAGCATGCGCGATGCGATACGGTTGATGCGGGAGGAGAAAGGCGCATCGAGTTCAATGCCGCCGGAATAGACGCTGGTAAAGGCGATCGGTTCAAACGGACCGCCCTGTTCCTCGGTTTCGCGACCTTCCGCGATTACATCTTCAATATTCAAACCGGTCAGACGCAAAACGGCCCGCAGGTTCTCCAGGCGAGCCTCTGTGGCGTCTTCCGCCTGAGCGAGAACATTATCCTGCTCGCCCATGAGGTAGGAGATCTGATCCTCCGGCGCATCCGTCATTGCCGCAACGCTGACCAGTGAGTCGCGGGCTTCGCGCGGCGTCGGATCAGCGGGCGTCGCAGCCATAAGGACGCGGCCATCATCAAGGGCAGGAGAGGGCTCCATGTCCTGACCGGACAATTGTTCGGCAAAAGCGACCAGCTGACGCAAAGTCTCGTGGCGCATCTGGAATTCATATGCCGTGCGGTCAAACTCCTCCATGCGCGATTCCATGAAAGACAGGGCTGTCGCCTCGCTCGCACGTGCTTCGGCAATCATGCGGTCAGCGGAGGCGCGGGTGGAATAGATTTCCCGGTCTTTTTCTGCAAGCGCACGGCCGTGGAAAGCAACGGAGGCTGTCGTGAAACAAAGCCAGCAAGCCAGAATGGCGGCGCTGAACAGAACAGAAATTTGCAATCCGGTGGAAATAGCGAAATAGCGGACCTGTCCGTCACTACGATGGTAGATCTGACGGTCCGGAAACCAGCGTTGTGCTGTCCCCCATACTGCTTCTTTCAAGCTAGCGAACATTACCGCATACCGCTCAACTACGCTCACCCCAAGGCCCCGCAGGGATGTGACACAATATTGGGCCTATTATCAACATGCACGGATGCAAAACCTGCGCCTAATCTGCCAATGGCTCGTAGAAAGTTTCGGGAAATCCCGCACTTTGACGTGCTTTAAAATTAAATGGGCGTTTCAGCGGGCTGCGAAAATGCTGTCGGACTAGACTGTGATAGTAGGCTTGGGCGTCTTCTCCGACGGCCTTGGCTATTGTCAGAAACCAGTGTGCACCAGCGCCGACATGGCCGATTTCTTCGTCATATATCGTTTGCAGGATCGCTGCACTTTCTGGGTCGGCGGCAGAATTTAGCCGCTCGATCATGCCGGGCGTCACATCCAGCCCCCGGGCTTCAAGCACGAGCGGGGCTACGGCAAGGCGTGCCGCGAGATCGTTCTTTGTACTCACCGCCGCGTCCCAAAGCCCGTTATGAGCCGGATGATCGCCATAGCCAGCGCCGAGCGCGTTCAGCCTGTCTTCAACCAAAATGAAATGGCGGGCCTCGTCATCACCAACGCTGATCCAGTCTGAGATAAAGGCAGTGCGTTGGGTGTTTGGAACCCGAACATCGCCGCCAAACCGCATGACCAGGTCGAAAGCGAGATCAATGGCATTGAACTCAATGTGTGCGATGGCGTGAAGCAGGGCGATCCGACCATGAACCGAGTTTAAGCGCCGTCGCGGCACCTGCCCTGGCGGGACCAGTTCCGGGCGCGCGGGGCGTGCAGGCGCATGATCAGCCGGGACGGCTGGCCAGATTGAGGGCAGGTGAATCAGGCCCTCGCGCCAGTCCGTTGCGACCGCGCGCGCTTTCGCCGCCTTGGCGCGCGGCTCGCCTGTGTCGAGAACGCTGCGCGCCGCGGTGGCAATATCGCGATCCGTGCCCGTCACACAGCAGCCTGCGACTGGCTGGCCTCGAGCACTTCGGCGATATGGCCTTTGACCTTCACTTTACGCCAGATCTGGCGAATCACCCCGTCGGGGCCGATCAGGAAGGTGGCGCGTTCAATGCCCATATATTCGCGGCCATACATTTTCTTCAAAACCCAGACGCCATAGCTTTCACAAACCTGACCGTCGACGTCGGCGCCAAGAATAACGCCAAGTTCATGTTTTGCCTTGAATTTGTCATGCTTTGCAGCAGTATCTTTCGAAACGCCGATCACAACCGTGTCCGCAGCTTCGAATTCAGGCAGTGCAGCCGTGAAGTCCAATGCCTCTGTGGTGCAGCCCGGCGTATCGTCCTTGGGATAGAAATAGAGTACGACCGATTTGCCGCGCATGTCGGAGAGCCGGAAATTTCCCTCGCCATCCGTTGGAAGTTCGAAGTCTGGAGCTAGGTCGCCCGTAGTGAGTTCAGTCATTTTCATCTCCATCGCCGCATTGGGCCGTGACAATCGTCCCACGGGTAAATTGCGCGTCATGCGCCATTCGTCCAGTGTGTGCGCTCAGATCGAGTGGTTGAAATGCTGAAGCGATCGCTGAAATGGAGTGCGATCTATATCCTGGAGGCGATAGCCGTCCTTCTGGCGCTCGCTATTTTTGGCGTGGGTGCAATCTTCTGGCGTTTATCCTCCGGCCCGGTTGATCTTGATTTTCTGCGTGCCGATGCCCAGGCGTTTATCGCGCAGGCCTTCGAAGGCGAAATTGTCGCCTTGGGAACGTTACAGGCCAGTTTTGATCCCCAAGATCGCTCTATTGTTGTGACTGCCCGCGATATCACGGTCGCCCAGTCAAATGGGGAGGTCATAACGCGCGCGCCACAGATCGAAGCGGGGGTGTCTTTATCGGGTCTGCTCCTCGGTCAGATTGAACCCACCAGCCTTGTCATTGATGGGGGCTCTCTTTCCTTCGTGCGCCGAGCCGATGGAGCTGTTGGCGCGGGGCTCGGAGGCGTCGAACGCATCTCGGCCGCGGCCCGCTTGCCGGAGCGCGGCGGCGATGACAGTGCCTCGCTCTTCGCTCTCTTGCAGGAACCGGCGAGCTCTGATGCGGTGCTTGGCGAGATATCTCGGATTGAGATTCGCAATGCCGCGGTTCGTATTGTTGATGAGATTTCCGGCATTGCCTGGCTGGTGGACCAGGCTGGAGTTGGGTTGGATCGCGATAGTGAGCGTATCCTGCTGGAGATCGATGGCCGCCTGGCCACCGTTTCCGGTTTTGCCGACCTGGAATTGCGATTAGAGGCCGGCGCGCAGCTCAATGCCCTTTTGCTCCAAGCGCAGGTGGATAATCTGACTTTGGCTTCTGTTGCACCCGATCAGGGGCCGCTTTCCGGTTTGCGCGCCCTGGATGCGCCATTGCGCTTTGACCTGGTTATGGATGCCCTGCGCGATACCGGTATCCGCACTGCGTCGCTTGAGCTTGATATCGGCGAAGGGCGTTTGCTCCTGGAGGGCGAGGAACGAGCGTTTCGAGGTGCCGGACTAAGCCTTCGCTTCGATCCGATGCAGGGCGCACTTGAAGTGACGCGCGGTGAGCTTGATTCCGATGCCGCTTCAGGGCGGATCACGGGCCGGTTGGATAATCTGTCGGGCTATACAGGTGCCATTCCGACGCGAGGCGATTTTCAGGTTCAGTTGGAGGAGGGGTTCATAGATCTCGGGCCGATATTCGAACGCCCGCCTGCCTGGCAGGCGCTTGAAGCCCAAGGATCCTTGGATCTGACGACCCGATCAGTCGGAATAGACCAGCTCCTGGCACAGGTGGATGATGTTGTCGCGGAGCTTTCCGGCGAAGCCTCGCTCAGTGAAGTCGAGGATGGGCGCTGGTTACCTAATCTGCGTTTATCCGGACCAGTTCTTGGCGATGTCACTGCCGAAACCGTGCTTGCATACTGGCCGATCCTGTCCGAGGAGAGCGCGCGTAACTGGGTTCAGGAAAGCATAATGGGCGGGCGTTTTTACAATGCCCGCTTTGATGTCGACCTGGACGCTGAGGCCATCGCTCGGGGTGCGTTGGCCAATGAACAGCTCAATCTCAGCTTTGATTTCGAGAACGCTGCCGTTCGCTACATTTCAACGATGACGCCGATCACCGAGGGACGCGGACGGGCGACGCTGTATGGCAATTCCTTTGAGGTCGAGATGGAAAGTGGCCGCGTTGGCGAACTCGAAATCCTTGAAGGTTATGTCGATATCCCGCGCCTCGTCCCGAAAGGTGCAATTGCGCGTTTTGGAGGTCGTGGGCGAGGAAGCGCCGCGGCCATGCTGGCCCTGATTGATGAGGAGCCGCTCAATCTCCCGACCGATTATGGCATTGATCCTCAATCCGTCGGCGGTTCCGGCGAGGCAAGCTTCGAAATCCAGCGCGCAATGCTGACATTTGTTCCGCCAGAAGAGATTGGCTTCACGATCAGTGGCGAGTTTGAAGACGTCACACTGGATGTGCCAAACACGCCATTGACCTTGAGCGAAGGCATTGTGAGGCTTGAAGCAAATCAGGATGGGCTGCGGGCGCAAGGGCAGGCCATGCTGATTGATACGCCTGTGAACATAGACTGGTTTGAGAATTTCCTGGCTGGCGAAGGTGAAGCTTCGACACGAATGGAGCTGAGTGCGCAGGTCGGCGCGCGCGCGCTCGATCATTTCGGCATTCCGGCGCGGCGCTTTCTAAGCGGTGAAATCGCACTTGAGGCCAATGCCATATCGAACGGGCTCGATATTCAGGAAATCGATGTCGATGCCGATTTTACCAATGCCATTCTTGAGGCGCCTCGCGGTGTTTGGATCAAGCCCGAGGGTGTTCCGGGAATGGCAGGGTTTACGCTTTCGCGCGGGCAGGACAACACTTATGTCCTGGAAGAAATTCTGGCGCAGACGGAGGGCGTCGATATCGCGGCCTCAGCCATTATTTCCGAACAGGGACGGTTGGTTGAAGCGATCATTGATCGCCTGCTGATCGACGGATTTGTTAGTCTGAACGGTCGGCTTGCGGCTCCCTCGCAGCCGGGCTTTCCTTTTGCCGTTCGACTGACTGGCGATTATCTCGATGCGCGCGAGCTCCTGCCTTATATCAATGACATGCAATCTGGCGGTGCTGAAGCGGGCCTGCCGCTCTCTGTGACGTTTGATGTGGGACGCCTTGTCGTATCGGACCAGTCGGTGCTTCAAGACTTCAGCTTGATCTGGCGCAGTGATGCGATAGGGGTTCGGGCGATGTCGATGTCCGGGCGCTCAGTGGAGGGCCCCTTCTTTGCTGATTTCGGCGCGCCGGAAGAGGGCGGTATCCGGGAGTTTCGAGCCGAGACCCAGTCTATTGAAGCGCTTTCGGCGTTGCTGGGCTTTGAAGGCTATATCCAGGGCGGTCGCCTGTCGGTTCTGGGGGAGGCACCGCCATTAGGCGAAAACGGCCCCCTGACCGCCCGCGTGGAAGTGGGTGACATCACGCTTGTGCGCGTTCCTGTCCTGGCGCGTATTCTGGCCGCCGGCTCATTTGAGGGACTGGGGAATTTGCTCAATGGCGAAGGCATTCGTTTTGACACCATCTCGACAGATGTCTTGCTCGAGGATGATGTCATTACGCTCGCGGACGCGCAGGCAACAGGCAGCTCTTTGGGGGTGACAGCGTCCGGCAGCATCGATCTGGGTGAGCGCTATGTGGCGGTAGATGGCAATCTCGCCCCGTCCTACGTCATTAATTCCTTCCTTGGCGAATTGCCGGTGATCGGTGAATTACTGGTATCGCGTCCAGGCGAAGGGCTGATTGGCATTACCTATTCGGTCGAAGGACCGTTTGAGTCGATGACCGTCTTCGCAAACCCGCTCTCAGTGTTCGCGCCCGGTGTGTTCCGTCGCATGTTTGAGGGAACAGCCGCCAGCCGCGCCGAGCGTGAGCGTGCGAATCCCGATGGCGCTGAGCCGGAAACGCCCAGCATCTTGCCGCAGGAAGTGCTTGAACAATTGCAGCCAGCGGAAGTGGAGCCCCAACAGGAAGATGATGGAACGTCGCCCGATAGCGAGCGGCGCTAACACCTCATCTAGACCGGTTTGGCCAGCGCGTGTCGTTTCTTGCCGATGGACAGTTTGATGGCACCGTCCTGAACAAGTTCCGCTGTCGCCTTGGCATAGGGGTCACTCAGCGCCACATCATTCACCTTGGCAGCACCAGACTTCATATGCCGGCGGACTTCGCCGTTAGAACCAGCCAGACCTGCCTCGACAAAAAGACTGATCAGAGTCACTTCTCCGCCATTCAGTCCTTCAAACTCTACAGTGGGCAAAGCGCCGCCGGCGCCGCCCTGTGTGAAGGTTTGACGGGCCGTATCTTCTGCGTCACGAGCTGCTTGGGCGCCATGGAGCATGGTCGTGGCTTCATTGGCCAACCGCACTTTGGCATCATTGATCGCGGCGCCCTCAAGAGCTTCCAGCTCTGAGATCTCAGCGATGGAGAGATCGGTAAACAGCCGCATGAAACGACCAACGTCCGCATCCTCTGTATTGCGCCAGAATTGCCAGTATTCGTAAGGGCTGAGCATGTCGTCATTGAGCCAGACTGCCCCCTCGGCCGTCTTGCCCATTTTTGCGCCCGAGGCCGTTGTGATCAGCGGGGTGGTGAAGGCATGGACCTCTTTCTGGTCCATCCGGCGACAAAGCTCGACACCATTGATGATGTTGCCCCATTGATCGCCGCCGCCAAGCTGGAGGCCACAATCATAGCGCCGGTTGAGCTCAAGATAATCGACCGCCTGGAGTAGCATGTAGTTGAATTCAAGGAAGGTGAGAGGCTGTTCTCGTTCCAAGCGCATCTTGACCGATTCAAATGTCATCATGCGATTGATGGTGAAATGGGGGCCAAAAGTCCGCAGGAAATCGAGATAGGCGAACTCGGATAACCATTCATCATTGTCGACGACGATGGCGTCGGTCGGGCCATCACCAATTTTCAGAAGCTTCTCAAATGGTTTGAGAATACCTTGCTTATTCGCCTCGATTTGCGCCTCGCTGAGCATGGAGCGGGACTTGTCCTTGCCGGACGGGTCGCCGATCTTGGTCGTGCCACCGCCGAGGAGGATGATTGGCTTGTGGCCCGCCTGCTGCATGCGGCGCAGCATCATTATCTGGACCAGCGAGCCGACATGCAGGCTCGAAGCGGTTGCATCAAAGCCGATATAGCCCGTCACAACGCCGTCATTCGCGCGTTTGTCCAGCGCATCGAGATCGGTCGACTGGAAGTGATAACCGCGCTCCACAAGGGTGCGCAGGAGTTCGGACTTGTATTCGCTCATGAAACCTCTCCTACTACATCGCTTCTAGGTCGCAATACGCCGCGAGAAAAGAGGGCCAGAACATGAAGCGTGTGATTGGTTTGATGAGCGGTACATCACTCGACGGAGTCGATGCCGCTATGATCGAAACCGATGGCGAGGTGATCGCTGCTTTCGGTGCCGGTGCGGAATATGGTTATAGCGCTGAAGAAAGAGCGGTTTTACGCGATGCGGTAGACCGGGCCCTGGACTGGGGTTTTAACGATGAGGCCCCTGATTTTGCCGCTGCGGAAGCGGTTCTGACCCGCTCGCATGCCCAAGCTGTCGGTCAGCTTCTTGCGGCGAGCGGGCATAAGTCCGCGGATATTGATCTCGTTGGTTTTCACGGTCAGACCGTCATCCACCAGGCGCCAGCGCGGGGCGAAAAGGGGCGCACGCTGCAGATCGGCGATGGAAGGGCTCTGGCTCAAGCGCTGAACATCCCGGTGATCTATGATTTTCGGAGTGCCGATATGGAAGCGGGCGGGCAGGGCGCGCCTCTCGCCCCGCTCTATCATCAGGCCCTGGCGCGCCGGGAAGGCTTTGAGGATATCGCCGTCTTGAATCTGGGCGGGGTGGCGAATGTGACCTGGTTGGAAAAGGACAAGGATCCGATTGCTTTTGATACCGGGCCGGCCAATGGCCTCATTGATGCCTGGTGCCAGGACATGGCCGGGCAAACCCATGATGTCGACGGGCGACTTGCCTGCGCAGGTGAGGTCAATGCTGCTGCGCTCAGCCGTCTGCTAAGTCATGAATTCTTTCCAAAACAGGCGCCGAAATCCCTTGATCGCTGGGACTTTACTCTCGATCCGGTGCGCGACCTGTCGCTGGAAGACGGTGCCGCGACCCTGACGCGTTTTACCGCCCGCACTGTTGCTGATGCTGTGAATATGACAGGCCAGCCCAAACGCCTCCTGGTCACCGGTGGCGGTCGCAAGAATCCAACCCTGATGGGGATGATCACTGAGGAATTGCCGTTGGTGTCGGTCTCGTCCGTGGATGATTGCGGCTGGCGCGGCGATCTCATCGAGGCCGAGGCCTTCGCCTGGCTCGCTGCCCGTTTTGAGCGCGGCCTGCCGACATCATTGCCCTCGACCACAGGCGCGGATCACCCGGTATCGGGCGGCAAGCGGGCTGAACCTTAAAGCACAAAAAAAGCCCCGGTGTTTCCACCGGGGCCCTTTGAAGCCAAACTGACGCACTGATTAGCGCTTGCCAGTAATCGTGCGCTCCGAGCGCTCCTTCTCGACGATGGGCAGGCGCTCATCGAGATAATCCTCAATCTTCTTCTCAAGGATTTCCTGGTGCTCGGTGAAGAGGTGATTGGCGTCGGGAATGATGTCGCGGGTGATCTCAATGCCCTTCTGGACGCGGATCTTTGACATGACGCGTTCCACATCATCCGGCGGTACGATCTTGTCGGCGCCGCCATTGATGATGATTCCGGAGGCTGGGCAGGGCGCCAGGAAGGTGAAGTCATACATATTTGTCGGCGGAGCGATGGAGATGAAGCCCGCGATCTCCGGGCGGCGCATCAAAAGCTGCATACCGATCCAGGCGCCGAAGGAATGGCCGGCAACCCAGCAAAAGCGCGCGCCGGAATTATACCCTTGGACCCAGTCAAGAACTGTTGCGGCATCTGATAATTCACCCAGGCCCTGATCATAGCTGCCCTGGGAGCGGCCGACGCCTCGGAAGTTGAAGCGCAAGGTCGCAAAGTCGCGCTTGCGGAAATTGTCATACATCATTTCCACAATGGGATTTTCCATGGAGCCGCCGCCAAGTGGGTGGGCATGGAGGATCAGCGCGATGGGAGCGGTTTCGTCTTCGCTCGGGCTATAGCGTCCTTCGAGCCGGCCGGCCGGGCCGGGAATGATCACGTCGGGCATTCAAATGT
Source organism: Alphaproteobacteria bacterium (assembly GCA_018222865.1). Lineage (GTDB taxonomy): Bacteria > Pseudomonadota > Alphaproteobacteria > Caulobacterales > Maricaulaceae > Maricaulis. The sequence continues at coordinate 141,010 of JAAEZM010000005.1, read as the reverse complement.
CGCCTTCTTGGTTCCTGCGTGTGTAATTTCTCATTCGTTGCAGTTAATCACCCCTTGAAGGACTCAGGTATTAAACCATATACCCCACCGTGACAGTCGGGTATTGGGTGTTCCCCCTGAATTCCTCGGGATGGCATCCGCCCCGAAGCTGCGCGTCTTAGCATGATCATGCGTCAAGATGCGAGCATTTAAGGAGGTAGTTGCATGAAGCTCAGCACCAAAGGCCGTTATGCGGTGATGGCAATGGCCGATCTCGCCGATGCGTGTGAGGAAGGTCCAGTAACGCTCAGCGATATCGCGTCGCGTCAGTCGATTTCCCTTTCTTATCTCGAACAGCTCTTCGCCAAACTGCGCCGCGCCGAGATCGTCGCGAGTGTTCGCGGGCCAGGCGGTGGCTATAAACTTGGCCGTGAAGCTGATGAGATTCGCGTGTCCGATATCATTCTGGCCGTCGACGAGCCGCTGCGAGCGACGCGCTGCTCGGAAGCCAAGGGGTGTCTGGCCGATGGCCGCCGCTGCATCACTCATGATTTGTGGGATGAGCTGTCGCGCCACATTTATCTGTTCTTGAACTCCATCACCCTGTCTGACGTTCTCGAACAGCGTGTAATGGGGTCTGCAGTTGGCGCAATTGGCCTGCTCGGCGAACAGAATGCACGTCCGGAGGCGGCCGAGTAAGCCAATGCCGGTCTATTTTGATCACAACGCCACCACGCAGGTTCGGCCTGACGTGATTGCGCTCATGGGCGCGGTCATGGCGGAGGTCGGCAATCCGTCCTCCGTGCATGCGCACGGTCAGGCGGCGCGCCGGCTAGTGGATGAAGCACGCCGACAAATCGGCAAAGCGTTGTGCGTGCGCGGCGAGGATGTGATCTTCACCGCAGGTGGCACGGAAGCGCTCAATCTCGCGCTTCATAGTGTCATCAAGGCGGGCGCTGCTCAGCGGCTGATCGTGTCGGCTATTGAGCATGAGGCGATCGCTGAAACCGCCAAGGCATCGGGGCTGCCTGTTGATGTCATGCCGGTGACGGCTGATGGCATCGCAGATCTGGACTGGCTTGATAGGCATCTGGCGAATTGGGATGAGGCGCAGGGGCGCCCAGTCCTGGCGCTGATGCTGGCCAATAATGAGATGGGCACCATCCAGCCGGTTGCGGAAGCCACACAACGCGTCAAGGCCAAGAATGGTTTGGTGATCGTCGATGCGGTGCAATCGGCTGGCAAGATCCCAGTCGATTTTGCTGCCTTGGGCGCCGATTATATGGCGATCGCGTCTCATAAATTCGGTGGCCCCCAGGGCGTAGGCGCGCTTTTGGCGGCGTGCGACGCGCCCATGTCGCGGCATAATCATGGCGGCGGGCAGGAAAAAGGCCGCCGCTCCGGCACGCTGAACGTGGCCGGGATTGCCGGCATGGGCCTGGCCTTGGAACAAGCCATTGCCGGTCTGGCTGATTTTGCCTCACTCGCGGTCTTGCGTGATCAGATCATCAAAGGCATACGCGCTGCCGCACCCGATGCGCAGGTGCTCGGCGAAGCAGCGCCGCGACTGCCCAACACACTCGGCCTTGCGATAGCGGGATGGCGCGGTGAGACCCAGGTGATGGCTATGGATCTCGCAGGATTTTCCATTTCTGCGGGCGCCGCTTGCTCCTCGGGCAAGGCGAAAGCTTCAAAACTCGGCACGGCACTCGCCCTGCCAGATGCATTGTCCGATGGGGTGACCCGGATCAGCCTTGGCTGGACGACAACGCAGCATGATGTGGATGCGCTGATTAAGGCCTGGGTTCAGGCATTTGAACGCGCGAAACCGACGATCAAGGAGACGGCCTGAGCCATGGCTGCAGTTAAAGAAACCATTGAAGACGTCAAAAAGCTCGAAGCCGACAAGTATAAGTACGGCTTCACGACCGACGTTGACACGGAAGTTGCGCCTAAAGGGCTCAATGAAGGGATCGTCCGCTATATCTCGGCGAAAAAAGACGAGCCGGAATGGATGCTCGAATGGCGCCTGGACGCGCTGAAACGTTTTCAGGAAATGGCCGAGCCGAAATGGGCAAAGGTCGATTATCCGCCGATTGATTTTCAAGACATCTCCTATTTCGCAGCGCCGAAAGCTGGCGCCAAATATGAGTCCATTGACGATGTGCCGGAAGAAATCCTCAAGGACTTCGAAAAGCTGGGTATTCCGCTTAAGGAGCAGGAAGTCCTGCTTGGGGTGAAAGGGGCTGCGGCTAGCGCTGCAGAAGCTCGCGAAACACCGAAAGTCGCCGTCGATGCTGTCTTTGACTCGGTCTCGGTCGTCACGACCTTCAAGGAAGAACTGGCCAAGGCTGGCGTCATCTTTTGCTCGATTTCCGAGGCGATGCGCGATTACCCGGAACTGGTGAAGCAGTATCTCGGCTCGGTCGTGCCGACGACGGATAATTACTACGCCACCCTCAATTCTGCTGTCTTCTCCGATGGCTCCTTCGTCTATGTGCCGCCGGGCGTTCGCTGCCCGATGGAGCTCTCCACCTATTTCCGCATGAATGCGGAAGGCACCGGCCAGTTCGAACGCACGCTGATCATCGCCGACAAGGGCGCCTATGTGTCCTATCTGGAAGGCTGTACGGCGCCGATGCGCGACGAAAACCAGCTGCACGCGGCTGTCGTCGAACTGATCGCGCTGGATGATGCGGAGATCAAATACTCTACCGTGCAGAACTGGTGGCCGGGCGATGAAAACGGCAAGGGCGGGGTGTATAACTTCGTGACCAAGCGCGGCGATTGCCGCGGCAAGAATTCCAAGATCTCCTGGACCCAGGTGGAAACCGGCTCGGCCATCACCTGGAAATATCCCTCCTGCGTCCTGCGCGGGGAAAACTCGCGTGGTGAGTTCTATTCCATCGCCGTCACCAATGGACGCCAGCAGGCCGATACCGGCACCAAGATGATCCATCTGGGTAAGGGCTCGACTAGCCGCATCATTTCCAAGGGCATTTCCGCGGGCCGGTCCGACCAGACCTATCGCGGCCTGGTTTCTGTCCATGCGAAGGCGGAAGGCGCGCGCAATTTCACCCAGTGTGACAGCCTGCTGATCGGTGATCAGTGCGGCGCCCACACCGTGCCTTATGTGGAATGCAAGACACCCAAGGCGGTGCTCGAGCATGAGGCGACAACCACCAAACTGTCGGAAGATCAGCTCTTCTATGCCCGCCAGCGCGGGCTGGACGAAGAGGCGGCAACGGCGCTTCTAGTCAATGGCTTTGTCCGAGAGGTGCTGCAGGAATTACCGATGGAATTCGCCGTTGAAGCCCAGCAACTCTTGAAGGTCAGCCTTGAGGGGAGTGTTGGGTGAGTGACTACTTCTGCCTACTTGTATCCCAGCGTTTCATCGGGACCGGTATGGCACTGAATGACGCAATCGACCGAACTCCCCAGACACCTAGGACGAACGAGATAGAAAATGATCAAAATCAATAATCTGCACTGTAAGGTCGAAGCTCAGGACGGTGAGGAAAAGCCGATCCTGAAAGGTCTTTCGCTCGAAGTTCCTGCAGGCGAGGTGCATGCGATCATGGGGCCGAACGGCTCTGGAAAGTCGACGCTGTCCTACGTACTGACTGGCCGTGACGGCTATGAGGTCACTCAAGGCGAGATGGATTTTTCCGGTGAGGATCTTGCCGAGCTGGAGCCGGAGGAGCGCGCCGCCAAGGGGCTCTACCTGTCCTTCCAATATCCTGTTGAGATCCCGGGCGTGCCGACGCTGACCTTCCTGAAAGAAGCCCTCAACGCCCAGCGCACTGCGCGCGGCGAGGAGGAAATGTCAGCACCGGACTTCCTGAAGCTGGCGCGGGAAAAGGCCAAGGCGATCGGCGTGTCGATGGACATGCTCAAACGCCCGGTCAATGTCGGCTTCTCTGGCGGTGAGAAGAAGCGGATGGAAATCCTGCAAGCGCTGATCCTGGAACCGAAATTCCTCATCCTGGACGAGACGGATTCAGGTTTGGATATCGATGCGCTGAAAACCGTTGCTGAAGGCGTCAACACGCTGCGGGCGGATGATCGCGGCATGCTGGTAATCACCCACTATCAGCGCCTTCTCGACTATATCAAACCTGATGTCGTCCACATCATGGCCGATGGCCGGATCATCAAGTCCGGCGGTCCCGAGCTCGCGCATGAGCTCGAGGCTGAAGGCTATGACAAATACCTGACCGAGGTGGCCTAATGGGCGTGATCACGCATACGCCGGCAGAACAAACGCTGATCGATCTGCTTGATGGCGCCGAGGATTGGCGCGCCGCGGCGCGTGAGGCGGTGGTCAAATTCGGCTTGCCGACCAAGCGGGCAGAAGCCTGGAAATGGTCGGATCTGCGCCGGGCAACCCAGGGCATTGAAGCGGCCGGTGTCGCGGGATATCGACTGGATGGTTCCGCCATTGGTCCGCAAATAACTCTGGGCGCAGGCGAGGAGATGATGCTCGATCTCACCGCAACAGCGGGTGTCGGCATTGCGGCGCTGGAAATTCATGTTCCAGCGGGTCAAACTGCGCGCCTTATTGAGCGCCATGATCTGGCCGCAGGCGCTTTCGTAACGGCCCGTCTGGAGATCACGCTGGGCGAGGCGGCTACGCTGGAACGGGTGGTCATCTCCGAGATCGACGCAGATGCAGTTGGTGCGCTTCGCACTCGTGTCGTCGTGGCAAAGCATGCGAAATATCGCCAGTCTGCCGTGTCTTTCGGCTCCAAGCTTTCACGCCACGAAACGCATGTGTCTCATGCCGGTGAGGGGGCTGAGGTCGATCTGGGGGCGGTCTATCTGCTTGCGGAGGGCCGTCATGCGGACTTCACCTCGACCGTCACCCACACCGGCGCAGGCGGCGTAACGCGCCAGCTTGTCAAAGGTGCCGTTGCTGCCCACGCCCAGGGCGTCTTCCAGGGCAAGTTCAAGGTTGAACAGGCCGCGCAGCAAACCGACGCCAAGATGACCCATCGTGCATTGATGCTGTCCGACAAAGCCGAGATCGACGCCAAGCCGGAACTTGAAATCTACGCTGATGACGTTCAGTGCGCCCACGGCAATGCGCTCGGGGCGATCGATGAGACCGCGCTCTTCTATATGCGCCAGCGAGGTCTTTCCGAGGCCAAGGCGCGTGCCATGTTGATCGAGAGCTTTCTGACTGAGCCGCTTATGCTGATCGAGAGTGAAACGCTGCGCGAGCGCGTGACCGGTCTTCTGCGCGTGCGTCTGGGAGAGATGGCATGACGATACATGCACCGATTACCGCGCCATTGAATATCGATGCCATCCGGGCTGAATTCCCGATCCTGCAGCGCGAGATCAATGGCAAACCTCTGGTCTATCTCGATAGCGCAGCTTCGGCGCAAAAGCCGGAGTTCGTAATTGAGAGTGTTGCCGGGGTATATCGTGCGTCCTACGCGAATGTGCACCGTGGCCTACACACTCTGGCGAATGAGACGACCGAGGCATTCGAGGGCGCACGCGAGGATGTCCGGCGCTTCTTGAATGCTCCCTCGAAGGATCAGATTGTTTTCACGCGCGGCACGACCGAGGCGATCAACTTGTTGGCCGCCAGCTTCGGCCAGCTGTTGAAAACTGGCGATGAGATCATCCTGTCCGAGGCTGAACACCACTCCAATATCGTGCCCTGGCGGCTGATGGCAGACCGGATTGGCGTTGAGCTGAAATGGGTGCGTGTGACTGATGAAGGTGTTCTCGATTATGAACACCTGGCGAAATTGGCTGGCCCGAAAACCGCCCTCATCACCGTCACTCACATGTCCAACGTGCTCGGTACCGTTACGGATGCAAAACGCGTGATCGAAATTGCGCGCGCCGCAGATGTGCCTGTCATGCTGGATGGGTCGCAGTCCGCTGTTCATCTCGAGGTGGATGTTCAGGAGCTGGATTGCGATTTCTTCGTCTTCACCGGCCACAAACTCTATGGGCCCTCGGGCATTGGTGCGCTGTATGCCAAGGGCGATTGGCTGGAGCGTCTCCCACCTTATCAGGGCGGAGGCGAGATGATCGCGGACGTCTATCAGGACAGCGTCACTTTCGCGGATGTGCCTCACAAATTTGAAGCGGGAACGCCCCCGATTGCCGATGCGATTGGTCTCGGCGCTGCGATCCGCTGGCTCGAACGGTTTGATCGTAAAGCCATTATCGAACATGAGCGCGCGCTTCTCGACCGCGCGATGGCAGGTTTGGCGGATATGGATGGTCTGCGCATTCTGGGCACGGCCCAAGACAAGGGCGCAATCATCAGCTTCGATCTTGAAGGCGCGCATGCGCATGACCTGGCGCAGATTGTCGACAAATACGGTATCGCCATTCGTGCCGGCCATCATTGCGCCCAGCCTTTGATGCGCCGCATGGGTGTGCATGCTACTGGCCGGGCCAGTTTTGCGATTTACAACACGCTTGAGGAGGCTGATGCCTTCGTCGAGGCCTTGAACAAGGCCCGGGCCTTTCTCATCTAGGATCTGTCATGACTGAGACGACTTCGCGAGATATTATCGACCTGTCCGGCTCAAATGCGCCGGTCCCATCAGAGTCAGGCGAGCCCGGTGTCGCGGCGAAAAGCACAGGGGACGCCTCTGTGTCTCCTGCGCCGAGCGCCATTCCCGAGGCCGAACTGGCGCGTATCACGGATGACGTCATTACCCAGCTGAAAACTGTTTTCGACCCGGAAATTCCGGTTGATATCTATGAGCTAGGCCTGATCTACAAAGTCGATCTGGAAGATGACCGTACTTTGAAGGTTGAGATGACTTTGACGGCTCCAGGCTGCCCGGTGGCTGGCGAAATGCCGGGCTGGGTCCAGGATGCGGTCGAGCAGGTTGACGGTGTGACCAAGGCGATGGTGGACCTTACCTTCGAACCGCCCTGGACACCTGATCGTATGTCCGATGAAGCGCGCTTGGCGCTGAACATGTTTTAAGGAGGCCTGATATGGCTCTTCGTGAACGCCCCAAGGCGGTTTCCTTGACCGAGGCTGCGGCCGAACGCGTCAAATCCATCATGTCGACTCGAGAGAAGGGATACCTTCGCGTCGGGGTGAAGAATGGTGGCTGTGCCGGCATGGAATACGTGATGGACTATGTTGAAGCTCCGGACTCTATGGATGAGCGGGTCGAGGATCAGGGCGTCGAAATCGTGCTCGAATCCAAGGCTCTCCTCTTCCTGCTGGGCACTCAGATCGATTATGAAGTGACGCCTCTGCACTCCAAATTCGTCTTCAAGAACCCTAATCAGACCGATGCTTGCGGTTGTGGTGAAAGCGTCACCATTATACCGGTGAAGGAAGTTTAGACTCCAAGGTCCTTTCGCGATGAAGCTGATCGTCTCCTACACCTCACCCTATGCGCGCAAATGCCGGATACTGGTTGAGGAGTTGGCTCTTACCGACACGGTAGAAGAGATTGAGGCGCATCCGTTTGATGATGGTGATGTCCTGCTCGCGGCAAATCCGCTCGGGCGCGTTCCCTGCCTGATTGGCGCGGATGGCGCGCCGATGACAGAGAGTCTGTTTATCACAGAGGTTCTTATCGCTTCCGCTGACGATCCGTGGACACATGACTGGACGACCCGTCGGCTCGAGGCCCTTGCGACCGGATTGATTGATCTCGCCGTAGCCCGCCGTGTCGAGATGGTTCGCGACAAGCAGATTTACTCGGATTATTGGATCAAACGGCGTGAAGCCGGCATCGCCCGCACGCTGGATGTCATGGAAAGCCAGGCGGATGCTTTCTCCGGGGAGCGAAGTGTGGAGGGTCTAACGGCCGCTATCGCGCTTGATTATCTGGACTTTCGCTATAGCGAATCCAATTGGCGCGCAGACCATCCCAAACTGACAGCATTGCATGAGCGCTGGAACGAACGTGAAAGCTTCCAAAAGACAAAACCGCCCGCAGATGGATAATCCGCGGGCGGTTTTGAAAAATCGTTTTGGTGGGATCTCTAGGCGGCAGATTTGCCCTTGATCGCCGTATCGGCTGTCGCACGGTTGCGGCCTTCGGTCTTGGACCGGTAAAGGTTATTGTCCGCGCGCTCGATCAGCTCCTCAATCGATTCATTGCCGTTATAATTGGCGATGCCGAGAGAGACGGTGATATTGCCGAGATCCTCATTGGTGGACTTCCGCAGAAGCTTTTTCGATTCCACAGTTCGTCGGATCTTCTCCGCGATCTGCGCGGCATCAACTGGGCTGGTCTGCGGCATGACGATCGCGAATTCCTCGCCACCATAACGGGCCACGAGATGCGCGTCTTCTGAATGCCGCGTCAGGCATCCTGCAACGAAGCGGATGATCTGATCACCTGTCTGATGACCCCAGGTGTCATTGAAACGCTTGAAGAAATCGATGTCGCAGAGCACCAGGCTGAGCGGTGTTCCATTCGTATCGGTGTCGCGCTTCGCGCGACGCAGGGATTCGTCAAAGCGCTTGCGGTTAGCGATGCCGGTGAGGGCATCCGTCATTGCTTCTTCGCGCACCTTCTCCAGGTTATTGCGAAGCTGATCGACCTCCTTTGAGGTCTCGTGCAGCCGGTCTTCCAGATGCTGGCTGCGGCGCTGCATCTTTGCCGTGGCAGAAACGAGGCTCTCGACCAGTACTTTTATGCTGCTCTGATCTTTTGCTTTTTCCAGCTTGTCGGACGCACCTTCAAGAGCTTCGCCATAGGCCGCCGTGTCGCGGCCGAAGGCTTCCAGGCTTTCCTTGACCGCGCCAAGCTCGCGGGTCATCGCGCCGCCGCCTTCCAGGATAGCGTCCTGAATGGCTTTCCACTGGAAGTATTGCTCAAAGAGGTCTGAGTTAATTTGTTCGGTGAAGGGCTCGTTCGATTCGATCTGCTCCTTAACGGAGCCGCAGAGCTCAGGATTGCTGTCCGTCGCAAAACAGATCCAGACAGCATAGTTCTCCGGGGTCGGAGGAACGTCGAATTGTTCCATAAAGTCCAACGCTTTAAGCGCTAGCTCCCGACTTTCCTTGCCTAACAGACGACCGTTCACGAGACTTCCTTCCATATGCCGAGCCTGCAATCGCGTGGCCCGTTAAAGCGAACTTTATTCGGGAAAGGAAAAGAAGTCGTAAAAATAGCTCATAGCGTATGCATTCAAAACAGCCAGCGCGTGTTTTGTGTTGAACTAACACAATTTAGGCGTGCTGGCGGTGTCAGGCCTTCATGAAATCGGGGAGGTGATCCCCGAAGCCAATTACCGGTGTATGGTCGCGGTCGGCCGCATGACGATTAGAGCGAGGCTTTTTCTTTACCCTTGGCTCTTTGGTCGGCGCTTCTTTCGGCTCAGGCTTGCTGTCAGACGATTTCGCACTGCTTTTTCGACCGCGAGATCGGGTCGGGGCAGCAACATCAGCCAGTGCGTCCTCCAAACCCTCAAGCACCAGGTTTTCAATCGACTGGGTGATGAGTTTCTCAATCGCGGTGAGTGATTTTTCGTCAGCTGGCGTCACAATCGACACGGATTCGCCAGAGCGTCCCGCGCGACCGGTTCGGCCGATGCGGTGGACATAATCATCCGCATGATGCGGAAGATCATAGTTAAACACGTGGCTGACGTCCGGAATATCAAGGCCGCGAGCGGCAACATCACTTGCGATCAGGAATTTCAGATCACCGGACTTGAAGTCGGCAAGCGTTGCCGTGCGAGCGGATTGATCAAGGTCGCCATGGATCGGAGCCGCTGAGAAGCCATGCTTCTTCAACGACCGAGCAACAATATCGACATCGCGTTTGCGATTGGAGAAAATGATGCCGTTCTTCACGTCATCGCGGCTCATGGCCAAACGCAGAGCTGTCCGTTTCGCCTTCGGCGTCGCGGTGTCGATCCGCACAAGGTATTGCTGGATATTCGCGCTGGTTGTCGCCGGGCGCGCGACTTCAACGCGTTCCGGCGTGGTCAGAAAGCGATCAACGAGGCTTTGAATCTCTTTCGGCATGGTGGCCGAGAAGAAAAGTGTCTGTTTGCGCGGTGGCGTTAAGGAGAAGATCCGCTCGAGATCGGGGATGAAGCCCATATCGAGCATGCGGTCCGCCTCATCAACAATCAGCATCTGCACGCCCGTGAGAAGCAGGCCACCGCGTTCAAAATGGTCGAGCAAACGTCCTGGGGTCGCGATGAGGACATCGGCGCCCTTATTGAGAATATCGACTTGAGGCTGGAATGCGACGCCGCCAATAAGCAGTGCCATCGTCAGCTTCTGGCCTTGTGCATAGGTCTCGAAATTCTCGGCGACCTGGGCGGCCAGTTCTCGCGTGGGGGCGATGATCAAGGACCGGGGCATACGCGCTTTGGCGCGGCCACGAGAGAGTTTTTCGATCAGGGGCAGAGTGAAAGAAGCGGTCTTGCCGGTCCCCGTCTGCGCAATGCCAAGCACATCGCGTCCCTGAACCGCAGGCGGGATGGCACCGGCCTGGATCGGGGTGGGTTCACTATAACCGGCGGCGGTAATCGCCTCCAAGAGTTTCGGGCTTAGCCCGAGTTCCTCGAACGTCATGTCGTCCTTGTCACCTTGCCCAAGGTGCATTTGTCGCACCGGGAAACAATAATACAAACGCGGCCGCACCTTAAGGCGCGGCCGCAAAGTGATCGGCAAAATACGGACGAACTGAGTTAAGTCAACGTAGCTTGGCTTCTCGCCTAGTCTCTATAGCCATATGCCTCTTCCTGCGTGATATTGATGTAACGGTCTCGCAGTTGGGTTTGACGGCTGGTCATATCAGCGGGTTCGCCATCGATCATCACAAAGGTCGCACCGCTCATTACTTCGAGCGGATCACCATCCCAGACCACAATATCGGCGGCGTAGCCCGGGGAAAGCGTGCCATATCGTGCATCCACTCCATAGATTTCCGCAGGGGTCAGAGTGATAGCCCGAAAGGCTGCATCCCAGGGAACCCCATGCGCGACGGCATTGCCTGCATGCTGTGTGAGCAAGCGAACATTGAAGTAGCCGTCTGCAGACTGGGTTGTGTAGGCAACGGTGACGCCGGCTTCGTGCAGATGTGCTGCGGCCTCCAGCGTTGAACCAATGCGGTCGAACGAGCCCGGCAGATTGCGGATGGGATCAAAGAGCACTGGCACGCCCGCTGCCGCGATTTCATCCGCGACCATCCAAGCCTCGGCTGCGCCGTGCAAGATGATACGGATGGGCGCGCTTTCCCGTTGGAAGCGTAAGGCTCGCCGGATATCCGCAGCGCGGTCTACGCTGATGATCAGCGGGATTTCGCCACGAACTGCTGGGACGAAAGCGCCCGCGTCATACCGACCAAGCGCGTCACCGTGATGTGTCGCGGCATAGCGGCCAGGATACCAGCGGGCATCCATGACAGCGGCTTCGAGAAAGGCCCAGGCTGCCGCTCGCGACCCGCCTGCCGTGCTGGCTCCGCTTTGCGTCAGGTCTGCGACGATGAAATGGCTTTCCTCGAACAGGCTATCAAATTCACCGCTCGTGGAAATCAGAGCGCCCTGACCCGCGAATATATTGGCGCCTGTCGACGGGAAGAGGGCGGCTCGCGTTATGCCTTCAATCCGCGTGGCATCGATATGTGTGCCATTCGGGTTGAAACTGTCGGCGACATTGAGAGCGACCGAGTATTCAGACTCATCAGCGCCAGAATCATTGGTTGATGCTTCAAGGGCGACTTCGATCAGACCCAGCTGGGTCACCGGTGCGAAAACGCCAGGGGTAATCCAGCCACCTTGCGCATCAATCACTTCAGCGCCGTCCGGAATGACCGCGTTGGCGCCGACATCAACGATTGAGCCATCGCGCACGACGACGGTTCCGTTATCGATAATACCGGCGGCCGTATTGGTCACAACCCGGCCATTGGTAAATGCATAGGACTGAGCCAGCACCGGCGCAGCCAGGGCGAGGCTCAGCGTAAGAGCAGAAATCATCAGTTTCATTACTGAGCTCCTTCGCCCGGCTGACCGAGCATGAAGTCACGAATAGGCTGCAGGCTCTCATCTTCCCGATCATAGGCGAGGGCGCCATCGATCCAGACATTGTCTGCGCGGGTGTAGGTGGAATAGGGGTTGCCGGACCACAGGACGATGTCGGCACGAAGGCCTGCCTGCAAAGAGCCCGTCTGATCGTCAATACCCAGCGAGCGCGCCGGGTTGGAAGATACCCATGTCCAGGCTTCCGCCTCGGAAATCTCCAGACCTGCACGGCGTCCATCACCCAAGGCTTTGGCGATTTCCTGATTGAGGCGCTGGATGTTGAGATCGTCATCCGAGTGGATCATCGCACACGCGCCATTGGCATGCAGCATGGGCAGGTTTTCTCGGACACTGTCATAGGCTTCCATTTTGAAACCGCCCCAGTCAGCCCAGACCGCTGAGCAGGCTCCCGCTTCAGCGAGGAGGTCCGGGATCTGATAGGACTCCACGGCGTGATGGAAGGTGGAAACCTGGTAGTCGAACTCCTCGGCCATATCGAGGATTTGCGCCATTTGATCAGAACGATAGCAATGCATGTGGACGAGGATATCACCCTCAAGCACACCCATGAGCGTGTCCAGTTCCAGATCGCGTGTGGGCGGCGTTGCGTCTTCGCCCGCTTCGGCAGCTTCCCAGTACTCATTCCAACGATCGCGATAGTCGCTGGCTTGCTGCCAGGAGGCCCGATAGCCGGCCATATTGCCCATATCGGTCGCGGGAGAGCGACCGCGATTGCCATAAACACGGGCCGGATTCTCTCCACACGCCATCTTCAGCGTGTAGGGTGCATCCGGGAATTTCATTTCCTGAACTGTGCGCGCCGGCACATTGCGCAGGGTAATGCCGCGTCCACCGAAGAGATTGGCTGAGCCTGGAAGGATGTGCAGGGTTGTCACACCCCCGGCCAGTGCAGCTTCGAAACCGGGATCCTGCGGCCAGACCGAATGCTCAGCCCAGACCTCTGCCGTTACCGGCTGGGTCGCCTCATTACCGTCGCTGTGCGAGCTGACGCCGGGCGAGGGGTAGACGCCAAGATGCGAGTGGACATCAATAATGCCCGGCGTGACATAGCGTCCGGCGGCATCGACAATTGTCGCGCCCTCAGGCGCGTCAAGGCCTTCGCCAACGGCGCTGATCAGCCCGTTTTCGACGAGCACATCGCCGTTTTCGATGAGATTTCCTAGGCCATCAAAAATATTGGCGCCGCGGATCAGTGTCGTGCCGCTTGGCCGTGCTTCATAGGTGGATGGATATGGATTGGTGTCATGGCGGACAATGTCGCTCGTATCAGTTGAGCTTCCGGCATTCGATCCCTCATCATCACCTGTCGGCGTGCCGCCACACGCGGATAGAATCAATGCGCCGGCGAGCAATGCCGAAGCATTCCAAGTATTTGATTTCATGGCTTGCGGCCCCTTTTGGTCCCTGAGTCGCGAATGGAGCTTATTCAACGCGCGATAGGGCCGGAGGTCAAATTCGCCGAGACTAAAGGCCAGAGTTTCCGAAGTTTTTAAGTCCGTTCGCCCCGTTATCAAGCAGTTCCTGGCGATGCCGTCGTAAGTATTGTTTAAGATCGGCGATCGGTAATGGTTTGGCGATGCCGTACCCTTGCGCGGCGTCACATCCCATCAACTGCAGCACGGAAAGGCTTTCCATATCCTCGATGCCTTCAGCCACTAGTGTCAGGCCGAGATTATGCGCCAGATCGATGGTCGAACGGACGAGTAGGCGATCGCGTTGCGAGCGAGCAATACCGTCCACCAGGGAGCGATCTAGCTTGAGTTCCTGAACCGGCAACTGCTTGAGATAGGTGAGCGAAGACAGGCCAGTGCCGTAATCGTCGATGGAGAGTTTTATCCCCGCTAGCGAGAGCCGGTCGAGATTGGCAAATGCCCGGTCCTTGTGCTCAATCACAGCCGTTTCGGTGATCTCGAAAGACACCCAGCTTTCATAACCTGCCAGCATTTCCAGTATTGAGCGGACGAAGGTATTGTCGGCGAGCAGGGAGCCAGAGAGGTTCACAGCGATAGCCACGGCGTCGCCGGACCGTGCGAGGGCGTCAACATCCTCGCAGGCGCGTCGGATCGTCCACTCGGTGACTAATCGGATTTGGCCGAGGCGTTCGGCAACCGGAATGAAATGAGCGGGGCTAACAAAGCCGTAATCACGATCTTTCCACCGGCACAGTGCTTCCACCGTATCGCATTCGCCAGAGCGAAGATTGAGTTTCGGCTGGTAGTGTAATTCGAGCGCATCGCTATTAACGGCCTCGACTAGCCGGCTCATCAGCTGGGCCGAGTTGATCGGAAGGCTGTCGGTTTCGGGCGCTTCAATACCATGCATGGCAAGGCTGGCCCGGCTGACGATTTGCAGCGAAGCCGCCGTGGCTTCATCAATATCGCGTGCACAGCCAATTCCCAGATCGATGGGTAGGTGATACGTCAGCTCGTGAACGGTGACATCGATAGGCGAATTCTTCTGCAGTGCGCTCGTGACCGCCGCAATACGATCGGCTGCGTTGGTCAGGACCAAACCGATGACGCTTTGTTCCAGCAGGAAGATGCTGCGGACTGAGCTGATCTGGCTTATCCGCTTGGCCGCTTGACGGACGAGCTGGGCTGCCAATTGTGACCCTAGCAACTCAACATGTTCGGTGTGCTTGTTCAGCTTCACCGCGATTACCGTGTAATCACAGTCCGAATTCTGCGTGGCGAATGTGTGCATCGCCGCGCGTGTGGGAAGGCCGGTGGCGTTGTCTTCATAGAGTTGACCGGCGAGATGACGCGCCCGGGCGCGGGTTGCCCGAAAGTTCAAGAAGAGAATAATCGCCGTGAGAACGAGCAGGGCCAGTCCGCCCAAAACGATCATCAGGCGCTGAGAGGCGCGGGCACTTTCCAACGCGTATTGCTGTTCAATTGTATCATTGCGCAGGCGTTCGATCTGCAAGGACTGTTCGGTAAAATCGAACTGTGCATTCATCAGGGCCGAATTCGCTGAGCTGACGAAACGTGCCCGCTCATCCCCCAGGCGCTTGAAGGCGCGGTGATGGGCGAGGGCGTTTCGCCATAGGCCAGCCCCGGCATAGATGTCCGCGGCTACTCCGTGAACTTCAAGATAATTTTGGCTTGTCGAAGCGATATCAAGCCCCTCGAAGACACGAGCGATCTGGTCGATAGCGAGATCGGTGTCGCCACGGCGAAACGCGGTTTCTGCGTAAACTCCGTAGAAGAAGCGCGCCCATTCCACATCGGTATCCCGACCGACGAGGTCAAAAGCGGAATTGATCGCGGCGTCGGCCGCATCCAGTTCGCCCGCACGTATGCGCATGTTCGCGATATTATTCAGGATACGCGCGCGTAGCGTCGCGCTATCCATTTCCACAGCAATGCTAAGCGCGTCTTCAAATGCGGCTTCGGCCTCTTCAAAGCGCCCGAGCTTGGTCAGCGCATTTGCAAGATTGTTGAAAGCGGCGAGGTCGAGATTTGGGTCGCGGTAGCGTTCGAGTGCGCGTTCGAAGTAATCGATAGCACGATCATATTGCTCGGCTGCCGAGTAGATCGACGCCATGGACTGCAAGGCAATGGATTCGCTCCGGGTCTCACCGATGTCTCGATAAATTTGATAGGCTTCTTGGAAATAGGCGAGTGCTTCGCCGTGTTCGCCCAGGACGCGGCTTGAGCGGGCGATCGAGGTATAGATGTCTGCAAGGAGCTTGCTGTTTTCCGGCGCCTCACCAAGTGCAGAGAGGGCACGAAGGCTGACCGGATGTGCATCTTCAGCGCGGCCTAGACGAGTTAGAGCTTCCGATTCAAGCCACCAGATCTCTGCCTGAAGCTCATTATTCGCTCTGGTAGAGCTCGCCGAGGTGTAGAGAGCTTGCGCTGTTTCTACCGCCTGCAGTGTTGCCTCGGTATCGCTCATCATTGTGCTACGCGCTAACTCAAGTTGCTCTTCAATACGCAGATTATGAGCGTCGGCTTGTTGAGCGCCTGCCACAGTTCCGCAGGGCACAGTCGCCGCAAGAAACGCTAAAAGCAGAAATCTGACCGATGCGAAGAAGCTAGACACGTTGTCTCTGTTTGGTTGGAAAATGAATTCAACGAAGCTCTTAGGTCATAGAATAAAACTGGGCCCTGTATATTCAGTTAAAAAAGGAAACTGAATGGATGGGCGGCCGAGGCCGCCCTTGCTGAGTTTAAAAAGCCCAACGAATTGAGGCGCCTGCGCCAAAGTCGCCGTGCAGGGTATAGGTGCTCGTCTCGTTGAGGTTTACGCGGACAAAGCCAGTGAAGCTCATATTCCGCCCCGGAAGCGGCGCAGAATAAATCACCTCTGAAATCATCGCTCGATCCCCGCCAATCTCCCAATCCTGCGACACCAGGCCGAGTTCACCAGTCGTCCGGTCGACGATATCGGTCGTGTTGAAGCGGAGGGCTCCGTTCTCGGTATGAAGCGGCTGAATGAGGCTGACACGCGCCACATCTTGGCGATTGAGTAGGCCCGCATACTCCAGCGAGAACTGGTAAGCGGTCGAAACGATGTTCTCGGCCAGCGTGAAGGCACCGTCGCCAAGCGTGTCGAAACTGGTCGTTGCCAGCGTGGCGCTGGCATTGAACCGCAGGCGGTGGCTGAGGTCTTGACCAACGCCAATACTCACAGAGCTGGTGTCGGAACCGCCGCTGAAGCTAAGCGGACCCGAGGCCTGGGCGCCGAGCAGGCCGGTCGCCTCATAGAGATGGGTGAAGTCCACATCCAGTGTAAGGTCCGGTGTGAGTGCACGGGTCAGGCCGAAATTCAGAGCCATGGCCTCATACGCCTCAAGCCCGTCAACCAGCGGTGTGACCTCACCAGTACCCGGCATGACGTATTCGAGTTCCTCGTGGGTGGACGTTATGCCCGCACGCATAGTGGTCAGTGGGCCTGCTTGCCACCGCGTGGCAGCATAGGCACCGCCTGACGCGAAGCCGAGGACTGGATTGACGCCGCCGCTTGCCGGGCGGTGGTCGGAGAATAGGCCGAAGCCTGTTTGTGCAGAGAGAGCGAGGGCGCCTTCGCCGATACCCAACTCGGCAGACTGGCCGGTCGCAGTGTTTTCGAAGCTCAAGCCGGTCTGGAAGCCGACCGACCGGGTAAAGCCCAGGCTCTGACGGTCTGCAGTGCTCGCAAAAGCTGTTAGACGCGTATCGCCAGATTGCCCCATGAGGCGCGTCGCTCGCGATTGCTCGTTGAAGCCATAGCGGGAATAGGCCGCGCCCAGCCGGTCGGCGAAATAATCATAGGCGTCTGCCTCGCTCCAGGAATCAGAGGAGTTATAGACCCGGCGCAGATCCTCGAGCGGTATCTTGTAGTCGCGGACCATGCCTTGATCGAGCTCGAAGACCGGGACGGCATTACGATAGGGCGAGCGGAAGCGAAGCCTGCCGGAGCCGTAATATAGATCGCTGACCGAATGGCGGCGTCCCCGCCAATCAATCATGACAACACTATCCCAGTCGATCGGGTTAAGGGCGGCTTCAATGTCGAGGAGACCTGCACCATAGATGGCATCGACGCCCGGGTCGCCAAGGTCGCGGGCACTGTCCAGTAGCACATTGGCCACCTGACCAGCGGACAGCCAAGGCCATTGGCCTTCCACCAGGGCTGCGGCGCCAGACACGAGCGGTGCAGCAAAGGATGTGCCCGACTGGCGGGTTACACCCCCTTCGCCATCATCAACTAAAACAAGCTCGCCCGGCGCAACGAGGAAGCGGTCCATCAAACGATAGCCGGGCTGGCAGCCATTGCCGGTGAGGAAGCAGGCATTGCCAGGGCGGTTGGAGAAGTTGGAGATCTGGCCGGTGGGACCGACAGAGCCGACAATCAGGATGTTGTTGACGCGGCCGACACTGCTCCAGTCTACATCAAGGCTTTGCGGGCTGCCATCATTCCCTGCCGCGACAACGAATAGAGACGGGTCATATTGCCGCGCGACGGCGCGCGAGGTGAATACATCCGCCCAATCCTGATGGAAGGTCCATCCCGGAACACCCAATGACATATTGATAATGTCTGCCTGCATTCTCGAGAGCTGCTGGACACTGCCGGCGACATCGCTCCAGCCTGCAGTCAGGCTTTCATCGAACGGGTTATGCGCCACGATCACGGCATCAGGTGCGACGCCCATAATACCACTTCCGTCGATCGGAGCAGCGATGAGGGATGCGACGGCAGCGCCGTGATTGAAGTCGAGATAGTCCCGATCTCCCTGCTGAACCCGGAGATTGGCCATGGCGGCATCGCCAAGGCTGAAATCGACCAGCCCGACGACAACATTCCTGCCCGCATTATACTCAAGCGCCAGGGCGGGGGACCAGTTGACTGATGGCATCCAGTGGTCAACGCGGTCTAGGCCACTATAGCTCATCAGGCTGTCGTAGAAGTCCAGGAAGAAGAAGGAGCGCTCGATTGCGCCGAAGCTGGCGAGACTGTCAGCGTCATCGAGGTCAAGGCCGTATTTGTCCAGCAAGGGCGACAGGATCGCTTCTTCGAAGCTGGATCCGCCAGCATTCTCTATCGCATCGCCAAAAACGCTCTCTGCTGCATTGAACAGGCTCGCCAGCTCGGCAGAAACGTCTGCATACGTGACATCGCCGGAACCGGTCTGCAGGGCGTTCCAGTCGGCATTGATATCACCCCAGGCCGGTCCCGCCGTCTCCCAGAACGGGCTGATATCCCCGGTAAAGGGATTGATGTCCCCAGTGAACGGGCTGATATCGCCCCAGAACGGGTTGATGTCGCCGGTAAAGGGATTGATGTCCCCGGTGAACGGATTGATGTCACCCCAGAACGGGCTGATATCGCCCCAAAACGGGTTGATGTCACCGTAGAAGGGATTGATGTCGCCTCGGAAGGGATTGATATCGCCCGAGAACGGACTGATATCACCTGTAAACGGATTAATGTCCCCCGTGAACGGATTGATATCGCCGGTATAGGGATGCAGAAAATCATCGCTTGCGGAGGTTTCAGAGTTTGTCTGTGCCACGGCCGGTGTGGCCAGCAAGCCGCCAGCCAAGATCGTCGCGCTCAAAAGCCGAAACTGAACTCTTTTTGTCATAATAGTGTCCCTCCCGATTTCTTCGGTCAGAACAGTTTTAAGACAATACAGGGAAGAAACGGCTTAAGAAATATAGTTTACAAATGCTGAATTCACCGCAGGGTTAACAATTCATCTGATCATTTGCGCAAACTTGAATCAAGGGCCAGCTATATAAGGCCTAGATGTCGAGACCACTGATTTCGGGCGCGTGTTCCTGGATATAAGCAAAGCGCAATTCCGGTTTCTTGCCCATCAGCGTCTCCACGAGGGCCTCAAGCGACGGTACATTCTCCGGATCTATCTTCACCCGTGCGAGCGTACGCACATTCGGATCCATCGTGGTCTGCTTGAGTTGAGACGGGGTCATCTCGCCAAGACCCTTGAAGCGCCCGATATCGACATTGCTCTTGCCATTAAACTGGTCAGCAAGGATCTGATCACGATGCGCATCGTCGCGCGCATAATAGGTTGTTGAACCCTGCGTCAAACGATAGAGCGGCGGCTGGGCCAGATATAGTCGGCCTGAATGGATCAGGTCGGGCATGGCGCGATAGAAGAAGGTGATCAGCAGGGCGGCGATATGCGCGCCATCAACGTCAGCATCGGTCATGATGACGATACGCTCATAGCGCAGATCATCGAGATTGAAGCGCGATCCAGTCTGACATCCCAGCGCTTGTTGGAGATCGTTAATCTCCTGATTTGCAGCGATTTTGTCGGCTGCAGCCGATGCGACATTCAGGATTTTCCCGCGCAGAGGCAAGATGGCCTGGGTCTCGCGATTACGGGCCTGTTTGGCGGAGCCGCCAGCGGAGTCGCCCTCGACGATGAAGAGCTCCGTGCCGTCTGCATCATTTCTCGAACAGTCCGCCAGCTTGCCGGGAAGGCGCAGACGGCGGGTCGCGCTTTGACGTTTGACGGCTTTTTCCTTACGGCGGCGCAGCCGGTCTTCCGCGCGCTCAATCGCCCACTCTACGAGCTTCGTCGCCTCTTTCGGCGCACCGGCCAGCCAGTGATCAAACTGATCACGCACGGCGGTTTCCACCAGTTTCGCAGCTTCCGGTGTTGCGAGGCGTTCCTTGGTTTGTCCCTGGAATTCTGGATCGCCGATGAAGACGGAAACAAGGGCGCCCGCACCGCCTAAAACATCATCGGGTGTTATCAGCGAGGCCTTCTTGGCATTCGTGTGTTCTGCATGGGCGCGTAATCCCTTGGTCAGGGCCGCACGAAGACCGGCTTCATGGGTGCCGCCCTGTGGCGTCGGGACTGTGTTACAATAGGAATGGCAGAAGCCATCGGCTTCGCTGCCAAAGCCGTTATTCGACCAGGCAACGGCCCATTCAACGCCACCGGCTCCGCCTTCGCGGTCTACCTTCCCGGTAAAACTCTCCTCGGTCACCAGAGCGCGGCCTTGCGTGATTTCCGCCAACCGGTCTGCCAGGCCTCCCGGGAAGCAGAGCAGGGCTTCGGCGGGGGTATCGCTTCCTTCGACAAGCTCAGGCGCACAGCGCCACTGGATCTTAACGCCGCGACGCAAATAGGCTTTCGCCCGCGCCATCGCATAGATCCGGGACGGCTTCACTTTTTGCTTTGTGCCAAAGATTTCCGTGTCAGGAAGGAAACGGATCTTGGTGCCACGTCGATTGGAAACGCTTCCGACCTTTTCCAGTGGGGCAAGCGGCAAGCCGCGGGAATAATTCTGGCGCCAAAGCGTTTTTTCCCGAGCGACTTCAATCTCCACCCGTTCTGAAAGCGCATTCACAACAGAGATGCCGACGCCATGCAGCCCGCCAGAGGTCTGATAGGCCTTGTCTGAGAACTTGCCGCCGGCATGTAGCACTGTCAGGACGACTTCAAGGGCCGATTTGCCGGGATATTTGGGGTGGGGGTCGACGGGGATGCCCCGACCATTATCAATGACGGTGATATAGCCATCGCTGTCGACGGAAACTTCAATCCGGTCCGCCCAGCCTGCCACGGCCTCATCCATGGAATTATCAAGGATCTCGGCGAAGAGGTGGTGATAGGCGCGTTCATCGGTGCCGCCGATATACATGCCTGGACGGCGGCGGACCGCTTCCAAGCCTTCGAGGACTTCAATATGCGCAGCGGAATAACCCGGCGCCGGCGCGTCGGATGGCTGCGGTGCTGGCGCACCGCCGAACAGATCGGTTTCGGAAGACTGACTGGACATGCGTGTAGTTTGCACGAGTCGCCGACGATTCGGGAAATTCATAACAGCCCGACGCGGAAGATTTCCGCAGGAAGATTGAGCGCAAACGAAACAGACCCGCATTTTTCGATGCGGGTCTGATGAGGTCTTATTCCCAGTCTGTTGTTAGAAGACCAGGCGCAGAACCAGTCGGGCTGTATGGCGGATATAGCCGTCGCGGATATCGCCATCATAGGCCAGCGAGAAAGTCGAATAGTTCGAACCGCCGGATACCCCGAAGCCGAAGAGCAGGCCGTCAGCCGGCATTTGTTGCGACCGGAGGGTAAAGGTGTCTGTGTAGCCGACGAAACGCGCCGTCGTCTCAGCGAAATCATTCTCCAGCTCTTCGCGATATCCCAAGCGGACTTCCGGCGCCCACCAGCTGATATCCGAACCGAAGCGGGCACCAAAGGTCAGCGTGCCGCTTGCAGAAAGAGATGTCGTCTCGCGCTCATCAACTGCGAGGTTGATACCGTCACCGCCTTCTGTCTCTTCATACTCGGACTCGGTCAGGCTCAGGTAATTGACCCCGACGGCCGGGCGAAGGAAATAGCGACCGAACTCGAAATCACGACCCAGACGCGCTGATGCGCTGACATGATGTCCGTCCCATTCGGCGAGCGGATTGGCGGTGAAACTGCCGATGCGAACTTCTCGGTTATACTCATAACTGTCGAAACCAACGCCCGCATAGACGTCCAGAGTAACACCGGAGAGTTCCGCACCCGCATAAGCGCCGATCTGGCCACTCAGGGCAGACATCGGGTTCTCGACGCCTTCAACCTGCGTAATCTCACTGGCTGAGCCCATGACATTCAGGCCGACGACGTAGAACGGTCCAACAGGCATGTCGAAGCCCGCGGCAATACCCAGGCCCTGGCCGCGATATCCGGTGCCAAAGCTATTGCCTTCGCGATCTGCATAATACCCAACTTCCTGCAGCCAGAGACCGCCCATATCGTCCGGGCTCCGGCGCACGGCTGCCAGTCGAGAGGCGAGGGCGCCGGCCATGATATCGTTGTTTGCGCGAGCAAACTGAATGGCGCTCGCAGAATACTCGGGCAATAGCTGGTTATAGGCGTTGAAGAATTCGGTTTGCGTCACCAGCGACGCCATTGCTTCACCCAGCGCGGAATTGCCGCCCCAGGCCGCAAACGCAGAATCATAGGCGGCCGCCTGGTTGGCGTTCATGCCCAACACTTCTGCAGAGCGCCGGCTCAACGACAGGGTGATAACATCATCATCTGTGCCTTGACCCTCGATGAAGTCCAGCAGGGCGTCATAGAGGTAGGGCGTCGGCTCATCGGTGAGGCTGGTAATGCCATCCGCAATGCTCAAATCAGAGGACGATAGGATCGTGTAGGTCCCAGTCTCGCCAATCACATTGGACAGGCTGACCGTCAAACGCGATCCAGATTCAAAGGTCACAGCACCGCTGGCGGTGATGGAACGCGGCTGGTTTGACCCGGCATCAACTTCGAAGACGAGATTCGAGCCATCACCAAAGCGGGCTTCGCTGATTTGCAGAACACCGCCATCGGTCAATTCGAGCGTGGCGTAATCCACCTCGATTCTAAGATCGCCGTCAGAATCGGTAATCGCGCCTACATAAGTCGGCAGCTCAGCGCGTAATTCCTCGCTGGTCAGCTCCTCAATGCGACCGGCTGCGAGCAGCGCATCAATCTCATTTTGGACGTCGGTACCGTCGAGAATGAAGAGATCGGATCCGTCGCCAAAAGCCAGGGCTCCCTGGATCGAACCGGCTTCCAGCTGCACCGTGTCGTCGCCAGAACCGAGGAGAACATCACCCCTTGTGAAGATGACTTCGTCGGTCACCAGGATGGCGTCAAGAGATTCGTCTTCATCCGTATCTGGATCATCGGCAACAATGTCGCGAACCCAGTACTGTCGGAAGTCAACACCGCTCGTGTTAGCGGAGAGGTCAAGCGCGACAACCTCATGCGGAACATCGTCTGGAGTAACCGTATTGCCGTCATCATCCACAAAGGCCGCGGGCGCAGATCGGATTGAATTAATGCTGCCAGTATTGGTAACAGTGTCCACCAGGCCGGATGTGTCCACAATGGCAAAGGCACTGCCACCAACCGCCGTCGCCAGGATGGAACCATCATTGATCAGCGAATTCATCACAGCTTCGCTATCAATCAAGATCGCATAGGCGTTCCCGTATCCGGTGCCTCCCGCAACAGTCGATGCAGAAGCCGATATCGAACCATCATTGTGGAAGACGGGAACCACTGCACCGCCATCGAGACGAATGGCGTGCGCCGAGACACTTGCGTCATTTTCAAGGAACGCGCTTGCGCCGATCGTACCTTCATTCAAGAAGCCGTCGGTAAGGGTTGCGGTGAAAAACCCGCCAGCGCCATTATCGGTGCCGCCAATGACAAGACCGTTGGCGGAAATGTCATTAAGCTCGCCATTGCCAGTCATGGTCGCGCGGTTGACGAAAGAGAAGCCGAGAGCCAGCGGATCCACAGTTTCGTCCGTATCGGTGGTGTCAGGATCATCGTCGACACCTGGCTGGGTCACCGCGCCGAAGCTGATATCGCGGTCAACCGCACGGATTTCCATGACCGGAGCAGAGCCGCGGAGTGTAATGATGGTCTGACGGCCAAGATTCGAATTGTCCGAAAGCCCGTCAAGCAGAATGCCGCCGGCAATTGAACCGCTCAGGCGAATACCGGTTCCGGTCTGGAATTTATCGTCATCATCGAGGGTGTCGATGAAGTCCTGGAAAATCGGGCGGCCATTGAAGCGATAGCCTGTGGAGGTGATCCGGCCGGAAAAATACAACTGGCCGCCAATGTCACCATCAATGATGACAGCAGAGCTATCCTCGCCCTGGCTGTTAATGGAGCCGAGAAGATCGACATTGCCCGTGACAGGACCGGCAATATTGATCGTTGTCGAACGATCACCAGTGACGCTGATTATGCCGTCGAGCTGCATATTGCCGTCAAGCTCGGTCAAGAGACTGATGGCCTGGGAATCATTCCCGCGAACAATGATGGTGCCCACCGGGTCGACGATGACATCGCCAACGAAAGCGCCGGTCCCGTCGATCAAGACCCCGACACGATTTCCGCCGATTGCGGATTCACCGTCAAGATCGGAGAAGCCCGTTCCTTCATCTTCGCCGTCATCGGAGGGAAGCGTTTCGCTGGAAACGATAACGTCGCCACTGATTCTCAGCGTGCCTGTATTGCCGCCGCGAACATTGACACCCACACCGCCATCATCAGAGGTGACCGTGACATCGCCTTCGATCGTCACATCATTATCGCTATCGAGGGTGATAGCCGTGACCGCTGATGTGAGCGTGACGCGACCGTCGGAGGTAATAATGATGTTGTCAGCGACGCCACCATCGCCCGCCGTAGATGTGGCTAGAGGCGAGGTGATCTCGGAATCAACGGTGCGATCAGCCCAGGCAGCGGGTGCTGCAACGGTCAGCGAGACAAGGGCGCTGGCAAACAAATAACGGCGACGCATACCGACTCCTGCGAACTACCCCGGTATAGGGTTTGGTAAACTTCCCCGGATTTGTAGCCAATGGAAAGAGCTACGTCGACCGCCATTGTGAAAGGAACACAGCAAAACGGCCGGAGAGAGCCCCGGCCGCATGCAATTCTATTCTGAGTGTCCCGATGAGACCTTAGCAGGAATAGTACATCGCGAACTCCACCGGGTGCGGGTGGCTTTCGAAACGCTCGACCTCTTCCATCTTCAGATCGATATAGGCGTCAATCTGGTCGTCATCCATAACGCCGCCCTTCTTCAGGAAGTCGCGGTCGGCATCGAGCTCCTCAAGAGCCTGACGCAGCGAGAAGCAGACGGTTGGGACGTCACGGAGCTCTTCCGGCGGCAGGTCATAAAGATCTTTATCCATCGGATCGCCCGGATCGATGCGGTTTTCGATACCATCGAGACCCGCCATCATAAGTGCGGTGAAGGTGAGGTAGGGATTGCCTGCCGGGTCCGGGAAGCGCGTCTCTAGGCGCTTCGCATTCGGCGAGTTGACCCACGGGATGCGGATGGAGGCCGAACGGTTGCGGGCAGAGTATGCAAGGAGGACTGGTGCCTCGAAGCCCGGAACCAGACGCTTGTAGGAGTTGGTTGAGGCATTGGCGAAGGCATTGATCGCACGCGCGTGTTTGATGACGCCGCCGATATAGTAAAGGCAGGTATCAGACAGATCCGCATAGCGATCGCCAGCGAACATCGGCTTTCCGCCTTTCCAGATCGACTGGTGAACGTGCATGCCGGTGCCGTTATCGTTCCAGACAGGCTTGGGCATGAATGTCGCGGACTTGCCATAGGCATGCGCTACCATCTGCACGGTGTATTTATACAGCTGCATCCGGTCAGCCATGGTCGTCAGCGTGGAAAATTTCATGCCGAGCTCGTGCTGAGCAGGCGCCACCTCGTGGTGGTGCTTCTCCGGCTGGAGGCCCAATTCTTCCATCACGGAGAGCATTTCGGTCCGCATATCCTGGCCGCTATCAACCGGATTGACAGGGAAGTAGCCGCCCTTCGGCCCCGGACGGTGGCCCATATTGCCGCTCTCATAGATCGAGTTCGAATTATACGGACCTTCTTCGCTATCCAGCGTGTAGCTCGTATCATTCTGCTCGGTCGACCAACGCACATCGTCAAAGACGAAGAATTCAGCCTCGGGACCAAAATAGGCCGTGTCACCGATGCCCGAGGATTGCAAAAAGGCCTCTGCCTTTTTCGCTGTGGTGCGAGGGTCGCGATTATAGCTCTCGCCCGTGCCAGGTTCGAGAATGTCGCAGAAGAGCACCAGGGTTTTCTGCTGGTAGAACGGGTCGACGAAATGCTGCTTCGTTTCCGGCTTGAGGATCATGTCGGACTCATTGATGGCCTTCCAGCCAGCAATGGAGGAGCCATCAAACATGACCCCATCCTCGAAGAAGTCCTCATCGACCTGGGAGTGGTCGAAGGTGACGTGCTGCAGCTTGCCGCGCGGGTCGGTGAAGCGAAGATCAACGTATTTGATCTCCTCATCTTTCATCTTCTTGAGAATGTCGTCTGACATGATGTGTGCTCCGGTTAATTGGAAGGTCTATGGGCAGGCGTGTATTCTAGAGGGCATCGCGGCCGGTTTCGCCGGTACGGATACGAATAACGTCTTCGATTGAAGAGACGAAGATCTTGCCGTCACCGATCCGCCCCGTTTGCGCGGCATTCTGGATGGCCTCGATCGCCGCTTCGACGCGGTCAGCAGGCAGAACAAGCTCGATTTTGATCTTTGGGAGGAAATCGACCACGTATTCAGCGCCACGGTAGAGTTCGGTGTGACCCTTTTGGCGACCAAATCCCTTGGCCTCTAGTACGGTGAGACCTTGCACCCCGACTTCTTGCAGGGCTTCCTTCACATCGTCGAGTTTGAAAGGTTTGATAATGGCTTCGATTTTTTTCATGACCGACTCCTAAGTCTGAAGCGGACGGTATTAGGCTGGCTTCGCGAGGCAAGCGTCCTGAAGTTCACGGGGCTGTACGAGATGAGGCGTCGCTCTAAAATGCGGCAGCTGTGCTGAAAGATGAGGCAATGACTTCATACGAGATCTTGACCACTTCGGATACTCTTCTTTGCGACCGATACGCTGAAAAGCGCGGAATTGATGGTTTGACGCTCATGGAGGCCGCTGGACGCGGTATCGTGGCGGCCATCATCCGCCGTTGGGCACCGCGGCCGGTTCTGATCGCCTGCGGGCCGGGCAATAATGGTGGCGATGGCTTTGTCTGCGCTCGTTTGCTGCAGGAAGCCGGTTGGCCTGTTTCAGTCGGTCTCCACGGGGACGCATTATCGCTCAGCGGAGATGCGGAAGAAATGGCGAGGCGCTGGGATGGAGACATACGCGCTTTTATTGCGCTCGAACCCGTTGACGGCGCGCTGGTGATTGATGCGCTCTTTGGTGCTGGATTGGCACGACCTCTTGATGAGAGCCTCGCTGGGCAATTGAGAGCCCTTGCGGAGGCCGCCTCAGCTGTCGTCGCGGTTGATTTGCCCTCAGGCCTGTCAGGAGACGGGATTGCCGGTTTGCAAGCGCCTTATCTGGCTTCGCTCACAGTGAGTTTTCACACTTACAAACCGGCACATCTGCTTGAGCCTGGCGCCAGCCAATGCGGCGAGGTCGAGCTCGTTGATATCGGTATCCCCTCTGGCTGGTCGGATGAGATCAAGCCGGTGTCCCGCCTCAATCATCCCGATATCTGGGGGCGTGGCTTGCCGCAGCCTGCATCTGGCGCACACAAGCATGCACGCGGGCGGATGATTGCATTCTCAGGGGGGGCTGCATCGACCGGGGCCGCCCGCCTTGCCGCGGAAGCGGGGCTGAGTGCTGGGGCGGGGCTGGTAACCCTGGCCAGTCCGCCGGACGCTCTAGCGGAGAACGCCGCCCACCTGACCGCTGTGATGCTTCGGGCCTGGACCGCACCCTATGAGGCTGAACAGATTATCGACCAGATCCAGGCAGATGCCTGTGTCATCGGGCCAGCCGCGGGCCTGGGCGCAAAGACCCGGCAAGCGGTGGAGACGGTACTGACATCACGGGCGGCCTGTGTCCTGGATGCCGATGCGCTGTCCAGTTTTGAAGGCCATGCCCGTCAGCTGTTCGAGCATTTGCGCCCCGGCGATGTGCTGACACCGCATCTTGGAGAATTCAGACGGATCTTTCCCGGGATCATTGAGAAAGCCGCAAACAAGATTGAGGCTGTCTTGCAGGCAAGCCAGATAGCGGGCTGTACCGTTTTGCTGAAAGGTCCTGATACGGTCATTGCGGCCCCAGATCAGCTTCCGGTCGTCAACCGGCATGCGACAGCCTGGCTGGCCACTGCTGGAAGCGGGGATGTTCTCGCCGGCCTGATTGCGGGCCTGATGGCGCAGGGTGTGCCGGGCTATCTCGCTGCGCAAATGGGCTGCTGGCTGCATGGTGAGGCAGCGCGGCAATTGGGCCCGGCATTAGGGGCTGAGGCCCTGTGCGACCAGATTCGCCCCGTTATTGCTGCCCGATTGCGCGCGGAGGAGCGGCAGAGCGCGCTTGAAAAACTTCTGCTGTCGTGAGAGCGCACAACTCTCTTCTTGGAACAGGCGGCGGCGCAGTCCATGCTCGCCATTCCCTCCTATTATCGAGATACCGGTATGCCTCTCGACCCTAAAGACAAATCTCTCGGCGCCTTCGATGTCGAGGCCCTGCGCTTTCATATGCGCCCACAACCCGGCAAGCTCGCGCTTGCGCCCACCAAGCCGATGGCGACTCAGCGCGATCTCGCGCTTGCCTATTCTCCGGGTGTGGCGGCGCCGGTCCGGGCCATCGCTGAAGATCCGGATTCGGTCTACGACTACACGTCCAAGGGCAATATGGTTGCGGTCGTCTCCAATGGCACGGCGATATTGGGGTTGGGTGATCTAGGGCCTGCTGCCTCCAAGCCGGTGATGGAGGGCAAGGCGGTTCTGTTCAAGCGCTTCGCCGACATCGACGCGTTTGATGTTGAAGTCGAATATACCGACCCTGACCAATTCATCGAATGCGTCCGCGGTTTCGGGAATAGTTTCGGCGGCATCAATCTGGAGGATATCAAAGCTCCGGAATGTTTCGAGATTGAGCGCCGGCTGCGCGATGAACTGGATATCCCGGTCTTTCATGATGACCAGCATGGCACTGCGATCATCGCCGCGGCCGGTCTGATCAATGCCTGTGATATTACAGGCCGAAAGCTGGAAGACCTGAAGGTCGTTCTGTGTGGTGCGGGCGCTGCCGGCTTGTCGGTGCTTGAATTGATCAAATCAATCGGCGTGCGGGATGAAAACACCACGGTGGTTGATATTGACGGCGTCGTCTATTCGGGACGGCCTGGTCTTCATGAACGCCTCGCACGCCATGCGGTGGAAACGGATAAACGCACGCTGATTGAAGCGTGCGAGGGCGCGGATTGCCTTTTGGGCCTGTCTGCCGCTGGCGTGTTCACCAAAGAGATTGTGGCGAGCCTCGCCAAAGACCCGATCATCTTTGCTATGGCCAATCCAACGCCTGAGATTACGCCTGAAGAAGTCAAGCACGTGCGCGATGATGCGATCATGGCGACCGGTCGCTCGGACTATCCCAATCAGGTCAATAATGTCCTCGGCTTCCCTTACATCTTTCGAGGGGCACTGGATGTGCGGGCGCGGACGATAAATGAGGACATGAAGGTCGCAGCCGCCCGCGCCCTGGCTGCGCTGGCGCGGGAAGACGTGCCTGACGAAGTATCAGAGGCGTATGGCGGTGATCGTCTGCAATATGGGCGGAATTATATCATCCCGACACCGTTCGACCCGCGCCTGATCCACTGGATCCCGCCTTTTGTCGCTGAAGCGGCGGTGAAAAGCGGTGTCGCGCGGCGTCCGATCGATGACGTCGAGGCTTACCGGCATCGTCTCGCACGGCGCCTCGATCCCTCTGCTTCGATGCAGCAGCGTGTCACGACAGCAATCCGCAAAGCGCCGCGTCGGATCGTGTTCGCTGAAGGCGAGGAACCGGCGGTTATTCGCGCAGCATACGCTTTTGAAAGCCAAGGGCTGGGAAAGGCCATTCTGGTCGCCCGCGAGGATGTCGCTCGCGCCAATATGCGCGAGCTGGGCCTGCCGGATGATGCCCTTGAGATCTGCAATGCGCGCTTGTCAGAACACAATGCGGATTATGCGGACTTCCTTTATTCCAAGCTGCAGCGACAGGGGTTCCTGCGCCGCGATGTTCAACGGCGTGTGAATAATGACCGCAATATCTTTTCCGCCTGCATGCTGAAAATGGGGCATGCCGATGGGATGGTCACCGGGGTAACGCGTCACTCCAATGTTGTGATGCGCGATGTCCGGCTGGTCCTCGACCCTTTGGAGGGCGGACGAGCGGTTGGCGTTGCCGCAGCGATCGCCAATGGCCGCACCTTCCTCATGGGGGATGTCAGCGTTACCGAATTCCCCGATGCAGAAGGCCTAGCTGAAATCGCGATCGCCACCGCCAAGGCTACGCGCCGCTTCAAAGTAGAGCCGCACCTCGCCTTCCTGTCCTATTCGAGTTTCGGCAATCCACCGGGAGAACGGACGGAAAAAATCCAGGAGGCGGTCCGCATCCTCGATTCGATGGGCGTGGACTTCGAATATGAGGGCGAAATGGCGGCGGACGTCGCGCTCGATCTCAATCATCATGAGCTGTACCCGTTCTCGCGTCTTTCCGAGCCCGCAAATGTTCTCATCATGCCAGCTGTCCATTCGGCTTCGATTGCTCTGCGCTTACTCAAGGCAGCTGGAGGGGCCACGGTGATTGGTCCGATGCTGGTGGGGCTAGAGAAGCCGGTGCAGATTGCGCGGCTGGGGGCCAATGTGACCGATATCGTCAATCTTGCGAGCATTGCTGCCTACGATCTCAATAAAGAGGACAGCTAGGCTTCCGGCTGCGTTTGATCACGTCTATGTGAGCGCATGAGGGTGCAGACAGGCCGGTATGACCCTATCTAATGTCCCCTGCGAGTAAGGAGGCGGGCACCATGGCAGGACGCGCCACGCGGGATTTGACCGAGGGACCCGTTTTCGGTCACATTTTCCGTATGTTATTGCCGATGAGTTTCGGCATTTTGGCGATGATGCTGGTCGGCATTATCGATACGTATTGGGTCGGAACGCTCGGCACGGCGCAGCAGGCGGCTGTGCAGATGAGCTTCCCGGTCACAATGCTGGTGATGAGTGTTTCGATCGGTCTGGGGGCAGGCGCTGTTTCGGCCGTCTCACGCGCCGCAGGTCGCAAGGACGGAACCTCTATTCCGCGGATGGCAACGGATGCGCTGACGCTGTCCTTCATCTCCGTTGGCCTGGTCTCCATCCTCGGTATCATCTTCGTTGAACCGATGTTCAGAGCATTGGGGGCCAGCGAGAGCATGCTCCCCTATGTGGTTGAGTACATGACTGTCTGGTTTGGCGGGATTGTTCTGATTGTCGGGCCTATGGTGGCCAGCAATATCCTGCGCGCGCTCGGCAATGCTGTTGTGCCAAGCCTCATGATGATCGCCGCCGCCTTCGTCAATCTCATCCTCGATCCGATTTTCATTCTCGATGACGTGTTCGGTTGGTTTCCCGGGCTGGGGTGGGGTGTTTCCGGCGCCGCCCTTGCGACTGTAGTGGCGAATGCAGTCACCTTTGTCATGGTGATGGTCTATCTGACTGTCAAAGAGAAGCTGATCGACTGGTCCATCCCGAATTTTGCTGAAGTCTGGCACCATTGGCGCGATATTGCGCGGGTGGGGATTCCGGCGTGTTTTGCCAATGTCTTTAATCCGTTCGCCCTGACGATCGCCATGTCAGGCCTGGGTATGGCGCGTTTCGGTGATGCTGCCGTCGGCGGGCTGGGGGTCGCGGGACGTGTAGAGGCTTTCGCCATCGTTCCACTCTTTGCCCTGTCAGCCTCCATTGGCGCTGTCACGGGGCAGAATGGCGGCGCTGAGCGCCTGGATCGGGTGCGAGAGGCTTTCCGCTCCAGTTTCGTCTTCTGCATCGGGTGGAGTGTGGCGATGGCCGTTCTTCTATGGCTCTTCGCCGATGCCATCGCTGCCGCCTTTTTGCCGTCTGAGGACGGGCGCGCGGTTGCGATCGCATATTGGCATATCGTTCCGCTGACAGTCGCCGGCTATGGCATCACCATCGCCGCCAGCGCCGGGTTTAACGGGCTGGGGCGTCCGGGCCATGGCATCGTCATTACGTCCGGCCGCGCCATCGGTCTGATGGTTCCGTTCGTGATTATTGGTGCACAATGGTTCAACCAGCCCGTCGGCGTGATCTACGGTGTCGCCGCAGCCAACCTGCTCGCGGGTATTCTCACCGCGGCATTTGTGCTCCTCCGAGCGCCGATGACAGCCAAGCATACCAGTACGCGCAAAAATCCATCAGAGGGCGCCGCCGCCAAGGCTTAAAGGCGTTTCAGGGGCGCGGCGATTTCCGGTTTGCCGTTGAGGGAGGGGTGAGGAAAGGGCCGAAAGGCGCTTTCCTGAGGCCATTCCCAGCGCGTTTCAGGAAAGAGTGTACGCATCGCGTCTATTGAGCAGCCATAGGGCGGGCCGCCTCTTTCATCCTTCTGCATGAATAAAGCGAGCAAATGGCCGCCGGGCTTGAGCCATGCATGGGCCGTTTGCTCATAGGCTTCACGGTCCTTGGGAGAGATCGCACACAAGAATGTTTGCTCCCAGATCAGATCGAACAGGGCTGGCGGTCGGAAGTTTAGCGCATTGCCATATTCGAAATGCGCGGGAAGGCCTTCAACCTCGAAGGCCTCTTTTTGCCAAGCCAGGGCGGTTTCCGACAAATCCGCTACGGTTACATCTTGTCCGGCACGAGCAAGCTCCAGCGGTTCTCGCGCCCGGCCGCAGCCCGGAATAATGATGCTCTGGCCATCTTCCAGCAGGCCAAGGTCGGCCCAATGATCGAGTGCGGGATGCAGGCCTGGCCGCTCCCATGGCGTGTCATCGGTCTGAAAGCGGGTTTCCCAATCCATGACTTACCTCCTGGCCATTCAGGAGGTGAGCTTAGGCGGCATTTGCCAGCCGGGCCAGATCGACAACTGAGAAGGGCCGAAGAGGGGAAGGGCTGGCTGACTCGCGAAGGACCATCTTGCCGGCGAGGAAACGCACTCCGGTTGCCATCACATCTTTAAACGTTCGCGGCTCGCGAATATCGTCCAGAAATGCAGCGGCTTGCAGCCGGCGGGCCTCGCCAGCAAACCGGTTTAAGGCCTTGAGTTCGTGATCGAGCAGGCCCTCGCTCTCCGCATTTGAAGGCGGGCGTGTGGTCATGGCGAAAAGCTCTGCGCTCTCGGCTTCAAAATGCTCCAGTTCGCATTCGCCGAAGGGGCGTTCTGCGATCACCGTGACCCCTAGCGCGCGGACGATATCGAGCAGCTTCAGGGCGTCCTGTGGAGCTTCTGGCAAATCGCCGATTTTTACCCAGAAGCGTCGACGCAAGGGCTCGGGCAGGGGGGTGAACAGATCAGACCAGGCTTTCAGACTGTCCCGGTTTTCAAGGGTGGACGCATGTACGCCGATCAAGAGGGTCTGTTTCTGCTTTTTCTGCAAACTTGTGCGCAAGGCCTGAATTGCCGCTTCGAGTGCAGCATTGTCCGCGTCCTCTTCCGGCAGGGCCGTCATACGCAAGTGCCGAGCCCGTCGATACTCCATCCAGCGATCTTCAATGGCGACCTTGGCGTAACAGATATTGGCTGCAAAGGCTTGGCGTTCGGCATCCCAGATGGGGCGGAAGAAGGCCTTGAAATTCGCATTCGTCCGAGCTTGGGTGGTCGCCGATGCCGGCGGTACCCTGGAAGGCTTTTCGGCGGGGGCGGAGGCAGGTACCGGTTGCGCTGGCGGCGCGACCAGTGCGGTTACACCGCGCGCGTCCGCGGAAAGGGTTTCAACGCCGAGTTTGAGGCCCTTAAGCTCGGGCTGGCCGAGGAAGAAGAGTTTCATCCCCTCGAAGATCGCCTCCACCTCGATCGCAATATCGATTTCCGGATTGGCGAAGAGGATGAGGAAGCCCTCATTGCACGTAATCACCGCGTCATTTGCACCGACGCGTTTTTCAATGAAATGAGCTCCGGCTTCGAAGATCCGCTTCTTCAGGTTTGGCCAGGCGTCGCCGGCGCTTTCGCGGATTTCATCAAGGTTGAGCAGATTGAACTTGCCGATTTCGACATTGCGCTTTTCTGCGAGCGCCTGCTTGATAAATGTCTTGAGATCGACGCTCATATGTCCTTGCCCCACATGCCTTGAATAAGACTATGCGCATGGGATGCTTAATTCCCCGTTTAGACTGTAATGTAGCCCCCGATGGGCTTGCTTTGAGCCGCGCCTCATGCGATCACCCGCGACCCGAATGCCGGGTCTGTGCGGATGTGGCGAAACTGGTAGACGCGCCAGATTTAGGTTCTGGTGCCGCGAGGCGTGGAGGTTCGAGTCCTCTCATCCGCACCATGATTGGCTTTTTCAGCGTCGTATCGCTCCCCCTGATTCCGCCCAGCACCAGATTTTCATTGTGCGGTGAATCCGCTCCTGCAGCCCACAAAGCTTGAGATGGAAGACCGATCTTCTGTCCCTCATGCACTCCCAACGGCGTCGCAACGTTGCGTATCGAGAATCGGCGTGACATAACGCGCGCTCGATTTTTAACGCGGATTTCCGCACCAGCCAGAATACCAAGGTCAACCCATGAACGTCATCGAGAAAGCATCCGAAGGCTTGAGCCGCACTTTTGAGGTCGTCTTCGCAGCCGACGATCTGCAAGCTCGCCTGGATGCGAAGATCGAAGAGATCCGTCCGGAAGTTCGCCTCAAAGGCTTCCGTCCGGGCAAGGTCCCGTCCAGCCACATCCGCCGCATGTTCGGTGAGAGCATTATGGGCGACCTTCTTAATGAGCTGGTGCCGCAATCCACTCAGCAGGCGCTTGACGAGCGGTCCATCCGCCCGGCCTCTCAGCCGGAAATCGATGTGAAGTCTGATGCCAAGGCTGTCGCAGACGGTGGTGATTTCGCTTTCGAAATCTCTCTGGAAATCATGCCTGAGTTTGAGCCGGCTGATCCGGCGGGTATCAAGGTCGAGCGCCCGGTTGCGCCGGTTGGCGATGAGCAGGTTGAAGAGAACCTCAACAAGCTTGCCGAACAAAACCGTGCTTTTGCGGCTAAGAAAGGCGGCAAGAAAGCCAAGGCGGAAAACGGCGATGTCGTTGTCATTGATTTCGTCGGTAAGATCGACGGCGAAGCGTTTGAGGGCGGTAGCGCTGAAGACGCGCGCGTCGCAATCGGCGACGGGGCATTCATCCCGGGCTTTGAAGAGCAGCTGGTCGGTGCCAAGCCGGAAGAAGAGCGCGAGCTCACCGTCACCTTCCCGGAAGACTACCAGGCTGCACATCTCGCCGGTAAGGATGCGATCTTCGAAGTGACCGTCAAAGCGGTTGAAGAAGCGCAGGACCCGGTCGTTGATGATGAACTCGCCAAGCGTTTCGGCATGGAAAGCCTGGATGCACTCAAGGATGTTCTGACCAAGAATGTCGAGAGCGAGCAGGCCCAGCAGTCCCGCATGAAGGTGAAGCGCGCTGTGCTTGACGAGCTGGACAAGCTCCACAGCTTTGACCTGCCGCCGAAAATGGTGGACGCCGAGTTCGAAAACATCTGGCGTGAGGTTTCTCAAGCTATCGAGCAGGGTCAGCTTGACGATGAGGACAAGGACAAGCCGGAAGACGAGCTCAAGGGTGAGTACCGCGAAATCGCGGAGCGCCGTGTGCGCCTCGGCCTCGTCCTCGCTGAAATTGGTCGCTCCAACAATGTCGATGTGACCCAGGAAGAGCTGTCTCGCGCCATCAACCAGGAAGCGATGAAGTATCCGGGGCAGGAACAGCAGGTCGTCGAGTTCTATCAGAAGAACCCGGGCGCGATCGCTCAGCTTCGCGCGCCGATCTATGAGGAGAAGGTCGTCGACTACATCCTCGAGCTGGCTGATGTGACCGAAGTTGAAGTCACGCGTGAAGCTCTGTTTGCCGATGACGACGCTGAAGAAGCGCCGAAGAAGGCTGCAAAGAAGAAAGCGCCTGCCAAGAAGAAGGCTCCGGCTAAAAAGGCTCCGGCCAAGAATGCCGAAAAGGCCGCTGACGGTGAGGAAAAGCCTGCCGCCAAAGCAAAGGCGCCTGCCAAGAAAAAAGCACCGGCCAAGAAGAAGGCCGCGAAGAGCGAAGACTAAGTCTTTCGTCTCAATGCGAAACAAGAAGCGCCGGTGCCTTTCCCAAGGCCCGGCGTTTTTCTTGGGGCGAATATGTAGGTGTATGAGCTGTAGACAGCGCCTTGCCCTTGTGGGCGAGCGCCGCAATAGTCACATGTGAAGTCACCACTGAATCGGGCCCGTCCGGGCACCGGCACCTCAAGGAGCGCGCTATGAAAGATCCGATCGAAACGGCGATGGAACTCGTCCCGGTCGTTATTGAACAGACCGGACGCGGTGAACGGGCCGCTGATATCTATTCGCGCCTGCTGACCGAGCGCATCATCTTCCTCACTGGTCCGGTCGAGGATTACATGGCCCGCTCGCTGGTCGCGCAACTGCTTTTCCTTGAAGCAGAAAATCCGAAAAAAGAGATCTTCCTCTATATCAATTCTCCGGGTGGCGTCGTGACCTCAGGCATGGCGATCTATGACACCATGCAATATATTCGCTGCCCGGTTTCGACGATCTGTGTCGGTATGGCCGCGTCCATGGGCTCACTGCTTCTTACCGCGGGCGAAAAGGGAATGCGCTTTGCGACCCCGAATGCACGTATCATGGTGCACCAGCCGTCAGGCGGCTTCCGCGGCCAGGCCTCTGATATCGAGCGGCATGCCAAGGATATCATCGAGACGAAGCGCCGTTTGAATGAGGTTTATGTGCACCATACGGGTCGCTCATATGAAGAGATTGAAAATGCGCTGGACCGCGACAACTTCATGTCTTCGGCGCAGTCGCAAGAATTTGGACTGATCGACGAAGTGATTGAGAAACATCGCAAGCCTGACGCTGAGGAGTAGATCCTGGCAGGTTTTGGCGCGGAACGTGCTTGATCCGGACTGCAACACTATGGTCGAATAGCGGTGGCTAGAAACCTTTCGCTAAAGATCGGCTGTGATCTTGCACGAAACGGTAACGCAATCAGGCCTATATTGGTCTGAGGTTGAATTGGAGCGGACATGAGTAAGACGGCAGGCGGCGACAGCGAGTCCAAGAACACCCTGTACTGTTCTTTCTGCGGCAAGAGCCAGCATGAGGTCCGCAAGCTGATTGCTGGCCCGACGGTTTTCATCTGTGATGAATGCGTCGAGCTTTGCATGGACATTATTCGCGAGGAGAGCAAAACCTCCCTGGTGAAGTCCAAGGGTGCGGTTCCGGCGCCACAGGAAATCTACGATATCCTCAATGATTATGTGATCGGCCAGTCGCATGCCAAGCGCGTGCTCGCGGTTGCGGTCCATAACCACTATAAGCGCCTCAACCACGCGTCCCAGAATTCCGATGTTGAACTGGCGAAGTCCAACATTCTTCTCATCGGCCCGACCGGTTGCGGTAAGACGCTGCTGGCGCAGACGCTTGCGCGCATTCTTGATGTCCCCTTCACCATGGCCGACGCCACCACCCTGACCGAAGCCGGTTATGTGGGTGAGGATGTCGAGAACATCGTTCTGAAACTGCTGCAGGCCGCTGATTACAACGTCGAACGCGCTCAGCGCGGCATCGTTTATATCGATGAGATCGACAAGATTTCCCGCAAGTCTGACAACCCATCCATTACCCGGGATGTATCCGGCGAGGGTGTTCAGCAGGCGCTTTTGAAGATCATGGAAGGCACGGTGGCTTCCGTGCCGCCCCAGGGTGGCCGCAAGCATCCGCAGCAGGAATTCCTGCAGGTGGACACCACAAATATCCTCTTCGTCGTGGGCGGCGCCTTTGCAGGCCTCGACAAGGTGATTGCCAAGCGCGGTAAAGGTGCTGCGATCGGCTTTGGAGCTGATGTTCAGGAGCCGGATGCCCGTCGTCAGGGTGAAATCCTGCGCGATGTCGAGCCCGATGACCTCAACCGCTTCGGTCTGATTCCGGAATTCATTGGTCGTCTGCCGGTTATTGCAACGCTGGAAGACCTTGATGAAGACGCGCTCGTTCAGATCCTTACGGAGCCGAAGAACGCTCTGGTCAAGCAGTACCAGCGTCTGTTCGAGATGGAAGGCGTTGGTCTCACCTTCACCGAAGATGCGCTGAAAGCGGTTGCCGGACGGGCAATCGAGCGCAAAACTGGTGCTCGGGGACTGCGGTCGATCATGGAGGGTATCCTCCTTGAGACGATGTTCGAACTGCCAAGCCTGGACGGTGTGGAGGAGATTGTCGTTAACGTGGAAGTCGTTGAAGGCAATGCAAAACCGCTCTTCATCTATGCAGATCGCAAAGATGATCAGGCTGAGGGTGCTTGACGCGGAGGCTTCGCGTATCCACCTGTTAGCGTGAAGACAGGTCCCGCCTGTCACGAAAGACACACGCAGCCCAGTTCTCGAATCGAGTCATTACTGACGCGAGCCGGTTAATCTCGGTTGGGCGCGAATGGAGAAGACATGTCCATGACCAAAACACTCCCGCTCTTGCCGCTGCGCGACATTGTCGTGTTTCCGCACATGATCGTTCCGTTGTTTGTGGGGCGTGAAAAGTCGGTACGCGCGCTCGAGGAAGTGATGCGCGCCGACAAGCAGATCCTTCTGGCTACGCAGCGCAGCGCGTCCGATGATGAGCCGACGCCTGATGCCATTCACACCACGGGCGTCATCGCTTCCGTTCTGCAATTGCTGAAGCTTCCCGACGGCACCGTAAAGGTTCTGGTTGAAGGCGGTACGCGCGTTGAGATCAGCGAATACCTTGAGAAGGACGATTATTATCTCGCGGTCTGCGATCCGATTGCGGAAGACGAGGGAGATGATGCTGAATATGAAGCGCTGATGCGCTCTGTCTCGGCCAAGTTCGACGATTATGTAAAGCTGAACAAGAAGGTCCCGCCGGAAGCCTTGGCTTCGCTGGCGCAGATCACCGAGCCGGGCAAGCTGGCCGATACAATTGCCGCGCACCTGGCTGTGAAAATCGAAGAAAAGCAGTCCCTGCTGGAAGAAGCTGACGCTGCAAAGCGGCTTGAGCGCATTCTGGGTCTTATGGAAGGCGAGATCGGCGTTCTTCAGGTAGAAAAGAAGATCCGCTCCCGCGTTAAGCGCCAGATGGAAAAGACCCAGCGCGAATACTATTTGAATGAGCAGATGAAGGCGATCCAGCGTGAGCTGGGCGAGGGCGATGACGGCCGTGAAGAGCTTGCAGAGCTCGAAGAACGTCTGGCTAATGCCAAGCTTTCAAAGGAAGCGCGGACCAAGGCGGATGCAGAGTTCAAGAAACTGCGTCAGATGAGCCCGATGTCGGCGGAAGCGACCGTCGTTCGCAATTATCTCGACTGGATCCTCGCCTTGCCCTGGGGCAAGCGCAAGCGTCTCAAGAATGATTTGGGTCGGGCTGAAGAGGTTCTGGATTCGGATCACTATGGGCTCGAAAAGGTCAAGGAACGCATTCTCGAGCATCTGGCGGTCCAGGCACGCACGCGCAAGCTCAAAGGTCCGATCTTGTGCCTTGTTGGCCCTCCAGGTGTCGGTAAGACCTCACTTGGACGTTCGATCGCCAAGGCAACGGGGCGTGATTTCGTTCGGATGTCGCTGGGTGGCGTGCGTGATGAGGCCGAGATTCGCGGTCACCGCCGAACCTATATCGGCTCCATGCCGGGCCGCATCATTCAATCGATGAAAAAGACGAATTCAGCGAACCCGCTCTTCTTGCTCGACGAAATCGACAAGCTTGGCGCTGATTATCGCGGCGATCCGGCTTCGGCCCTGCTGGAAGTCCTCGATCCGGAGCAGAACGCGACCTTCAACGACCATTATCTGGAAGTTGATTACGATCTGTCCGACATCATGTTTGTGACAACGGCGAACACGCTCAACCTGCCACAGCCTTTGTTGGACCGGATGGAGATCATCCGTATCGCGGGCTACACGGAAGATGAGAAGGTCGAGATTGCTCAGCGACACATTCTGCCAAAGCAGCTCAAGAACCACTCTTTGAAAGAGACCGAGTGGAGTGTTGCCGAGGGCGCTCTGCGCGACCTTATTCGCTACTATACGCGAGAAGCGGGCGTGCGAAGCCTGGAGCGCGAAATCGCTAATCTGGCCCGCAAATCCGTTCGCAAGATCGAGAGCGGCAAGGCCGAAACGATCGAGATTACGCCTGAGAATCTCAAGGAATTCGCTGGCATTCGGAAGTTCCGTTTCGGTGAGACAGACACGAATGACCAAATTGGTGTCGTAACGGGTCTCGCCTGGACAGAGGTCGGTGGTGACCTTTTGACCATCGAGGCGGTTCGCATGCCGGGTAAGGGCCAGATGAAGGTCACCGGTAATCTGCGCGATGTGATGAAGGAATCGATCTCGGCGGCGAACTCCTTTGTACAGTCCCGCGCGCCATCGCTGGGCGTGAAACCAACCGTTTTCCGCGCCACGGATATCCATGTTCACGTGCCTGAAGGGGCAACGCCGAAGGATGGTCCGTCCGCAGGGACCGGGATGATGACGGCGATTGTGTCGGTACTGACCGGCGTTCCTGTCCGCAAGGATATTGCGATGACGGGTGAGATCACGCTGCGTGGCCGTGTCCTGCCGATCGGTGGGCTCAAGGAGAAGCTGCTTGCTGCGCTTCGTGGCGGTGTGAAGACCGTTCTCATTCCAAAGGAGAATGAGAAGGATCTCGAGGAAATCCCGGACAATGTCAAAGAAGGTCTGGAGATTATTCCCGTTGAAACTGCGGATGAAGTGCTTACACGCGCCTTGATCGAGCCGGTTGAACCTGTTGAATGGACGGAAGCGGATGAGGCTGCGCTCGCAGCGTTGGCCAATCCAACCCCGGAAAGCGGCGGCTCGCAGATCGCGCATTAAGCGCTCTCTCATCGGTCGCTCGTCATGGAGCGGCCTATGAGTGATGAAACGACACCGCAGCATCTGATGCGCGAAAATGAAGAAGAGGGCGGTGAGCTGAGCTCGCCGCCCGTTTCTTTGGCGGTCGATCCGCAGCCCGATGACCTCATCTCATTCTTGTGCGAACCGGACCTCGTCGATCTCTTGCCCAAGCCAGAGCCCGCAGCCCGTTTCATTCCCGAATGGTTCCGTAATCTCGACCGCAATATGGGAGTTCCAGATGCTCATGGGCTGGCGAGCCTTACGGTCAAAGCCTGTCTGCCGGTCACCGATGCCTTCACCCTCGGCTGGATAATCCCGCTTGCTTTTGAAGTGAGGGTGATCATCCCTGAGGATGGTGTGAACATTCAGATTGGATGGGCACCCGAGGCTCCGTTCAAATTGGTCGAGCAGCACCACCCCGGACAAATTGGCGCCCCGTCGCCTCCGTTTGAACGCACGATGCCGCTCAAGTTTATCAACCCCTGGCGGATACGCGTGCCCGAAGGATATTCGGTGTTGTTTACGCCGCCCTTCAATCACTTCGAATTGCCCTTCACCTGTTTTACCGGGCTTGTTGATTGTGATCGGTTTGCAGCCAAGGTGAATCTGCCGTTCGCGCTTACCGGGCCGCCGGGCCAGTATAGTCTGCCTGCCGGAACGCCTTTGGCGCAAGTCATCCCAATTGCGCGCGAAGCAATGCTGCCGCGCCATGAGGTGCGGGCATCCTCATCAAGCGAGCTCCATGAGCAAGGCGAAGCGACCTATCGCAAGCATCACGAACCTTCGCTTTATCGCCGGGAGTGGCGTCAACGAAAATGATCCCAAACCCGTTACAAATGAAACGAATATGTGCGGCAAACTTCCAACCCCACTGTCCTAGAGAAAGAAATTTGCACAATTCACAGCCCTGTTAACCTTGTGGGGATTGACGGGCGCGTTCGCCATCGCCACTGTCATCGGCATGATGACCGCGACCTATTACTTCGGCTTTTATTTTACCGACGCATCCCGAAAGGGGGCGGTGGCCAGGTAACGCGCGCGAGCAGCAGCAAGTTTCCAAGGACCTCCCCCTCCGGGAGGTCCTTTTTGTTTTGGGCGACAGGAATTGGACGAGATCGATGAGTGACACGAAAAACAGAGACGATATCCGGGCCGCGATCACTGATCTCGACCGGGAATTGGTGGACCTGATCGCCAAGCGCGGTGATCTGGTTGAAGAGATCCTTGAAGCCAAGGCTGAGTCCGGCCTTCCGGTTCGCGATCGCGAGCGGGAACAA
The DNA here is from genome assembly GCA_018222865.1 of Alphaproteobacteria bacterium. Taxonomy (GTDB): domain Bacteria; phylum Pseudomonadota; class Alphaproteobacteria; order Caulobacterales; family Maricaulaceae; genus Maricaulis. The sequence goes on along the minus strand of JAAEZM010000005.1, from coordinate 98,869 downwards.
TCCGTGCTCAAAGGCGCTATTGAGCGGGGCAAATCTCAAGGTGTGCCGCCTGAATTGATTGAAGCGCTGTTTCACGGTCTTTTTGAAGCGTCGATCCAGCGCCAGCGTACCCGTTTCGACGGTATGCGCGATGAAGATTTGAACGAGGCGACTGTGGCCTATCTTGGTGGGCCTGGCAGTTACAGCCATATAGCGGCCCAGCGCATTTTCGAACGTCGCAATGCCAGTGTAGTGCCGGCACCCAAGCGTGATTTCATCGGGATCTTTCGAGCCGTGGAAAGCGGTGAGGTGGATTACGGTGTGATACCGATCGAAAACACGACCACGGGATCGATCAATGAGGTCTATGACCTCCTCCTGGCCGGGCGTGCCAAGATTGCAGGAGAATTCCTCCTGCGCGTGGATCATTGCCTCATTGGCCGGTCAAGCGGCCTCGGCCGGGTCACACGCGTCTACGGCCATCCGCAAGCTCTGGCCCAGTCGCGGCGCTGGCTGGCCGGCCATCCGGAGATCGAATCGCATATGGCCTCCAGTTCCACCCGTGCGCTTGAGCGCTTGCTGGAGGATGATGACACGGCCGGGGTTATTGCCGGCGCGGATGCCGCGCGCCTTTTCGGCTTTGATGTGCTGGAGCACGGCGTAGGTGATCACGAGCAGAATATCACGCGTTTCATCGTCATCGCGCGCGAGCTCAAAAAGCCGACCCGCGAGGTGGAGTGCAAAACTTCAATGATGTTCACCACGCGCGACACGCCGGGCGCTCTTGTTGATGCGCTGATGGGATTCCGCGATGGCGGCATCAACCTCGTAAAACTCGAAAGCCGCCCCATCCCTGGAAACCCATGGGAAGAGATGTTCATCATGGATGTGGAGGGGCATATCGACGACAAAATCATCATCGACGCCATGACGGTGCTTGAAGAACATACCCGCGAGATCAAACACCTTGGATGCTATGCCTCCGACGCGATCGACAATGTGAGCGTTGCCGAATAAATCGGAAAGCCATGACGGGCGAAACGCCCAGCCAGTATCGCCGCCGGTCATTGTCCGGCGGCGATGAAGGCGAGGGCGATTAGTCTTGTGCGACATACTCCGACAGGAGCTTTTCATGCTTGGCACGTTCGACCTTGGAGGAGAATTGTTCGTTGATGCGGACCTCCTGAAGCGTTTTTACCAAGGTGATGAGCGAGCCTGACAGGAAGAGTATCCCCATGCCCAAATACCCTTTTGTTGAGAGGTCGACGGGCATGAGTAGAAGCGAGAGCGACAGCATTCCCAACGCTATGGCGACGCAGGCATAGTTGAAGCCGATCCAGAGTTTTGACTGTCCAAGCATGATTAGTCCTCCTTGCTCATCCGGTCCCGAATGCGGGAGAGCACATCTTCAGCCCGCGTGGCTGGAGCGGCGCCGCATCCGGCGTCGGCGAGGCGTGTGATAATATCGTCGCCATTCAGGTCTGCGTTGAGATCGTCGAGGATCGCGCTTTCTTCGAGCGGATCCGGCTGATCGAGGAAACGAGCCAGAACTGCCTCCGCCTCCGTCAAAGATGCCATAGCACCAAGATCGCCATTGATGGAGGAGTGGCTCTCGCGCTCGGCGGTGATAGATTTGACCGTGATCAAGCCTTGCTTCAAGTCGATGAGCCGAGCCTGGCCGGTATCAATCATATGCCGCAAACGTTGAATGGAGAGCTGTGTGCGTTCCCGAGCGATTTTCCGGGCAGCTTGCTCAGTCTCCATCCGGGCAAGATGCTGGGCGGCTTCACCTGCGAGCTCCTCAAGTCCGGCTTTGAGGGCTTTTTTGATCCGTTCCTCCAGGTCCTCCTGGCGGGCGGTGAGGGCGTTTATTTGGCTCTCCTCATTGCGTTCCTTCAGGATGAGTGTCGCGAGAGTGCGTTTTGCGCGCTCATGGCTGGTTTCAGCGTCACGAATTTTCTGTTCCAGGATCACCGACGCATTCCGGTTTTCCAGACGTTCTTGAGTTCGAAGGGTTTCCCCGCGAACAATGGTCATCAGTGTTGAGAACATCGCTTTCTCCTTTTATGAACAATGTTCAAGATAACCATGGGCGAGAATTCTATTCACGCAACAATAATATGAACGCCGTTCATTAAATGGTGGAAAGTGACGATATGGCGGAAACATCCATCCCGAAAAAGCGCGGCCGTCCCGGTTTAACCGAAGAGAATCAACAGGCGATACAAACTGCAGCGCGGGCGATCTTGTCTGAGGCGGGAGTTGATGGACTGAGGGCCAGGCGCCTGGCGGAGCGGGCCGGTGTCGCGACGGGTTCGCTTTACAAATTCTATCCGGACATGGATGCGATCATCGGTGCGGTCAATCTTGACACTTACCGCGATCTCACCGCGCATTTGCTTCAGGCTATGGATGCATGCAGCCAGCCCGGGCAGCTAGACCGCCTTATGACGCTGGCGCGTGCCTATCTGGGATTTGTCAGTTCTCATGGGCAATTATGGTCGGTATTGCTCGATTATAATCGCGGTCAAACCGGACGAGGTGAGATGTTTGTTCAGGCCGAGGACGTCCTGTTTGGAATCATCGAGCATGAACTGGCCAGCCTGCCGCGGCTTGAACAGGCGCATTATGCACCACTGGCGCGTGCTTTATGGGCCAGTGTGCATGGCATTGTGTTGCAGACCTTGCCCAACTCCACACACGCCGATCCGGTCGAGGATACCTTGTTCCAGATCGAAATGATCGTCGGTGCTGTGGTGCGCGATTACAGCTAGGCGCAATTTCACGGCGTTAGCCTCTTGCCTTTTGCCAGCAGAGTGGACTAGAACGCGCGTCCGGCTTCGGATGGGCGGTTAGCTCAGTTGGGAGAGCATCTCGTTTACACCGAGAGGGTCGGGGGTTCGAGCCCCTCACCGCCCACCATCCTTTTCATGCCTGAAGGATTAGACGAAGCCCGGCTCCCCTGTGAAATTGCGCAATCCCGGCAGGGCGATATTGAGCTCTGTTTCGCTAAGGCCGAACCAGCGCCCAAGAGGGGCCGCGAATTGTTCCACAGATGTGGTTGGGATGAGACGTCCATTCCCGCTATCCTGGTCATGATCGAAACCATAGGGCGGCATCTCACCATAGATCTGTCTGCCATTGACGGCACCGCCAATAACGAATTGATGGCCACCCCAGCCGTGATCCGTGCCGTCTCCATTGATCGCCAGGGCCCGGCCGAAGTCCGAGGCTGTAAACACCGTGACATCGCTGCGAGCGCCGATCTCACCCATGGCATTCATGAAGGCGGTCAATCCTGTATCCAGCTCGCGCTGAATGTCAGGCAGGTCTGTCGCCTGCGCGGAATGGGTATCGAGGCCACCAATCCCCACGAAGAAGACCTGACGTCGTGCGTTCAGGATGTTGCGCAACGATATGGCCTGGGCCACAGCCCGCAATTGCGACGAGAAAAAGCCAGGCGGGAAGCTGGTCTGCAACTCGCCGACCTCTTCCAGTGCGGTGCCGTATTGAGCATTGGCATCGAGGGCGCGCCGCATAGCATCGGTGACATCACGTTCAAACAAATTGGCCGCTGTGACACCTTGATTGCGAAAATGCTCTTCCAACAGGCCCGAAAGGCCCATATCCGGCACGCCCAGATAAGGTGGATACTGGAGCGCGGTGAGGGTGGGCGGCCCATCCAGTGAAAGCTGGTATTGCCGGGCATCATCACCGGATAACCAAACCGAATTCCCTGAGGCACTCATGGCGGTGAAGATGGGTGTCGTATTGGCGTTGGACGCGATTGCAGCATCGGCAAAGCGACCGCCCCAACCATATAAGGCGCCCTCAGGCTGAGAAGACATCCAGGTTGATTGCTGGTCATTATGGGAGAAGAGCTGGCGGGGCAGGCGGGCCGTGCCCGCCTCAATCGCAGCGCGATTGGTTTGCTCAACCAAGGGGCCAACATTGGCGACAATCGCGGCATCACCCGCCTCGAAGGCGGCATGCAGACCCGCCATTTCACTTGGCAAGCCAAACTGTCGCCCGCCCAGAGCGGCTGCGTTGGACGGGTTTAGCCGTAATAGCGTTTCAGGGGTTCTTGGATTGCCGGCATTGGCATATTGCGTCATCAGACTGGCGCGAATACCGGCGAAATCATCATAAGAAGCCTGATCATAGGGCAGGATGGTGTCGTAGGCATCCATGCCGCCAAACAGGAAAACGCATACCAGCGCCTTATAACCCGTTGTGTCAGCGGCGAGGGCCGGCATAGCAGAAAGGCCGGCGCTTAGAATGCCGGTGGAGGTCATGCCCAGCGCACCTGCGCGATGGAGAAAATTTCTACGAGAAAGTTTCATTCTTCCGTCTCCTATCGCAGCACGGTGTATTCGGGAGAGGTCATGATCATCAGCACGCCAGCCTGTACGCGGCCTCGACGGCGTTCCTCTTCCTCATCCGGGGTGATTTCGATCGCCTCCAGCAATTGGCGCATTCGGTCGCGGGTGGTCTCGGTGAGCCCACCGAAGGTGAAGATCAGGTCCAGTCGGTCGATGAGCGCATCAACATCATCTGCAATGGGCATGGCGGCGGAATAATCCGCATGGAAGCCGAGGGTTTCCGTACGGTTCTCGCCCCAGGTTGAATCGGTGACAAAAGCGCTCAGGAAGTTGGTGAAGCCGATAACGCTGGCCTCATTGACGATTTGCAACTCCGGTGCGGTCAGCCCGGCAGCGCCTGTCGCTGTCCCAGGTGCGACATAGCCAGGGCGATAGAAGTTGAAGACAGAGCGTGAGCGGAAAGGGTGCTGGGAAAGTGAGCCCGAGCTGCTTGTGTCCCAGAGGAAATCCTCTCGCCAAGCCTGCGTGCCGTCGATGTTGAAAGCCCGTGCCCAGTGGGTGAAGCGCAGTACCGGCTCGCGAACCTTGCCATAGCTATTGCCGGTCTCGCCGGCAGGGCGTCTGGCCTCGGGATCAAACAAGATCGCTGCGAGTGTTGCTGCCAGATCCCCGCGCTGACCGGTCCCCACAGCTTCACCGTCCGGCAGGACGTAGCGCCCGGTGTCAAACACGTTCGAGACGCGGTTGATATACGCCGGACTTGGATGGCTGGTGGTGAAACGCTGGATCAGTTGGCGGCCCACGAATGGTCCGAGATTGGGATGGGCGAATATGGTGTCGAGGGCAGCATCAATACTGGCCTCTGCGCCTGTGCCTGCCGGGATGACCGTGTTCAAGAAGCGTTTCTCGCTTGGCGAATGTTGTTGATCGAACGTGATCAAACGCGAATAACTGGCTGGATCAAAATCCTCTGGCCACCAGAAATTCGGACCATCAAGCCCGAGGCCGGTAAAGACCCGCGCCAGGCCGGTGACATCCATATTGT
>JAAEZM010000005.1:0-93513 GCA_018222865.1 Alphaproteobacteria bacterium | reverse complement strand
CATATTGTCATAAGTCTCGACCGGACGACCCTGATTGTCCGTGATGACGCTGCCGTCGGGCCTTAATTCGACCAGTCCGATTGTGAAGAGCTGCATCAATTCGCGCGCATAATTCTCATCGGGTACACGCCCGGTCGCGGGGTCTTCGCGGCGGTTGTAGAGATAGGTCAGATAAACGGCCATGGCGGGCGAATAGGTGACTTCCTCCAATAGGTCGCGATAATTGCCGAATGCATGCTCCGTCAGCACATCCATGTAGTGTGCGGTGGTCAAAGGCAGTCCTGCGAGCTGAGATTCGCGTCCTTCCGAGATCACCAGGATTTGCGAGAGGGCGTAGACCATGCGCTGGCGGAGTTGATCGTCACCACTGATGATCGCGCCCCAGAAACTGTCCGAAGCGCCGCGGAAGCTTTCAAAGTCATTGCGCACGCCGGATGCGTAGAGCGCATCGAGATGGAGGGTTGGCGGGAGGCTGAGCTGGTCACGAAACCAGAGAGAGGCGGAACCATATGCCAAGTCCTCAATCTCGGTAAAACTTGGACCGAAACTGGCCTGGTTGAGAAAATGAGATGCTGCTTCCAGCGCCTCCTGGCCGACCGGTGTCGGCGGTGTGGTCGGGGGCGTTCCGCCACCAGATCCGCCACCAGACCCTCCACCTCCAGAGCCTCCTCCAGGATTGGCTGGAGGCGTTGAATCGCTGCCTCCACCGCCTCCGCCGCCGCCACAAGCGGCAAGAGCAAGACAGATGAGCGTGACTTTGAATATGGAAACAAAAGGCAGGTTCGGCTTCGAACCACTCAGATCAGTCATGGGCGGTTTCCCCAATCCTTTCACAAAACGCGTTGCGCTGACGATACGCAACCCGCCTCGTTAGACCGACCCAAACCCCTCAACTTGGTAAACTAACGACTTCTGTCTGCCAACAATACCAATAAAATTATCAAAATTAAAAAGCGTCGTTCTTCGAGTAGGTTAGGATAGGGAGCAAAGATGCGGGATTGTCGGCATCATAGATCAAAAACTGTGTGCGCGGAGCAAAGCGCTTTAAGGTTTCAAGCGTTTCTTCAGGGGCTACGGGGCCTTCAAGATGCGGATTGATGATGACCGTGGATCGACCATCAAGCGCTCGGAGCGCTGTGAGGATGTGTGATATCGTGCCGAGATAATTTCCCGCGACCAGAACCGGATAGGCATCGAGTTCGCGGATCATATCGAGATTAAGGCCATCGGCTGCGATGGGTGACATCAGTCCGCCCGCACCCTCAATAATCGTCGGTTGAGATGGGTGGATCTGGTCAAGACACCAGTTGGCCACCGGGCGCAAAAGCAAGTCGCGGCCTTCTCGGCGCGCCGCCATATCCGGAGATAATGGAGCCTTGAACCGCCAGGGCGTTGCCGCCTTGATGGAGGCAGCGTCCAGCGTCACGCCATTCGCCGTGAGGAGCCGCGCGGTATCAGACGCTGGAACCTTGCTCGTATCAAAACCTGAGAGTACGGGTTTGAGCACGCGGCAGGTTTCGCCAGCGCTGCGCGCGGCTTTCAATAGCGCACAAAGGATATGTGTTTTGCCGATATCGGTTCCGGTGCCGGTAAAGAAAATCGGTCTTGGCATTATTCAGCGGCCTCCCTGCGCTCTAACAGTGGGAGCAGGATTTGCCCCAAGCGGTCAATATCGCTCTCGCGATGGGTCGCTGAAAAGGTAATGCGCAGGCGGGATGTCCCAACCGGCACGGTTGGCGGGCGGATGGCGGTCACAAGAAATCCATTCGCTTGCAGCAGCTGGGAGGCGTCTAGCGCATTTCGCTCTGATCCGAGCACGACGGGTACGATCGGCGTTTCCGGTGCGGGAAGGTCAAGCGCGGCGCAGAAACGTTTCGCAAGCTCAACCGGGCGCGCGGTGTCGATCTCACCGGTCTCGATAAGCTCCAGGGCCTTCAACGCGGCGGCTGTGCTTGCCGGGGGGAGTGCAGTGGTGAAAACCAGGGGGCGCGCGCGGCTGCGTAAGAGTTCGCACACCTGATGTGAAGCGCAAAGATATCCACCATAACCCCCTATGGCCTTTGACAATGTCCCCATTTGAAGAGGGGCGGTCGCAGGCGGGTTGAAGTGATGGGCCGTGCCGCGTCCATCGCCGATCACGCCCAGACCATGAGCGTCATCGACGAGAAGCCAGGCGTCATACTCCTGCGCCAGGGCGACCATATCAGGCAGGGGCGCCAGGTCTCCATCCATGGAGAAGACACCATCGGTCAGGATAAGCGTGTTTCGTGCCGCGCTGCGATGCGTGTCCAGCAATTCCCGCAACATGGCCAGGTCGTTGTGCGCGAAGCGATGGGTTAGCGCCCCGGAGAGCTGGGCACCTGCATACAGGCATGCATGCGCCAGCTCATCGATGAGGATCAGATCATCAGGGCCGGCGAGGGCGGGTGTGATCGCAAGATTGGCGAGATACCCAGAACCGAACACGATGCTGTCTTCAGTGCCCTTGAACGCAGCAAGACGGCGCTCCAGCTCGAAAAGGAGACCATATCCTCCCGTAACGAGCCTGGATGCGCCTGCACCGGCTCCGTATTGCTGGGCGGCGCGCTGTGCAGCCTCAATCACCTCAGGATGATGGCTTAGGCCCAGATAATCATTAGAGCAGAAATTGGTTAGCTGCTGCCCATCGCGTTCCACCTGCATGGCAGGGCGATTGTCGGATTGAGCGAGGCGGCGGCGACGATTGCGTGCTTCCAGAGCGTTGAGTTTGGACCTGGCGAACGCGTCGAGACTGGGTGTGGACTGACTCATATTCGCCCTGTCGCACAGAATACGTGCCTGCTAAAGCCCGCGCATGAATGAAATCCAGTCACGCCTTGTGCCCGCGCATCCGTTTGATCCCGCCGACCACCATGTCTGGCGTCCCTACACGCAGATGAAGACCACACCGGAGGCCCTGCCGGTCGCGTCGGCTGAAGGGGTCCGTATCTCCTTGCAGGATGGCCGTGAACTGATTGACGGCGTTTCATCATGGTGGACTGTCTGTCACGGCTATCGCCATCCTCACATAATTGAGGCCGTGAAAGCGCAGCTCGATGAGGTGCCGCATGTCATGCTGGGTGGGCTCACCCACCGTCCGGCGGAGCGGCTTGCGCAGCGACTGGCCGGCTTGACGCCGGGTGATCTCAATCACGTATTCTTTTGTGAGAGCGGATCTGTTTCAGTTGAGATCGCCATGAAGATCGCCATGCAGTCCTGGATCAATCGGGGTATTCATGGCCGCTCCAAATTCGTTTGTTTTACAGGCGGCTATCATGGAGACACTCTGGCGACCATGTCGGTCTGCGACCCGGAAGAGGGGATGCACTCTCTTTTTGCAGGAGGCTTGCAGCCACAGATCGTCACAGATCTTCCGCGCGATGAGGCGGGACGCGCTGCTTTTCTCGATCTCCTGTCCAACCGGGAGAATGAGATCGCAGGCATTGTGACTGAGCCGCTGGTTCAAGGAGCAGGGGGCATGGTGTTTCATGACCCATCGGTTCTGCGCTTTATTCGAGAGGCTGCGGGCCGTTTCAACCTGCCGCTGATCCTGGATGAGATCATGACCGGCTTTGGGCGGCTGGGAACGATGTGGGCGTGCGAAAAGGCCGGGATTGTTCCTGATATCATGACCGTTTCAAAGGCGCTGACAGGAGGGACTTTACCCCTGGCCGCGGCGATAGCGTCCTCGCGCCTGTTTGCGGATTTCTGGTCTGATGACACGATGGCGGCTCTGATGCATGGGCCGACCTATATGGGTAACCCCGCGGCCTGTGCCGCTGCCAATGCTTCGATTGATCTGTTTGAGACAGAGCCGCGACTAGATCAGGTCGCTGCGATCGAAGCGCGTTTTGCAGAGACATTGCCAAAGGCCCGCCATTTCCCCGGCGTGGTCGATGTGCGCTGGCAAGGCGCGATCGGGGTTATAGAAATGGAAGCCATGCCGGACCTTGATGGGCTGAAGGCAAGCTTTGTGGATGCCGGTGTATGGATCAGACCATTCCGCAATATCATCTACCTCATGCCGCCTTACATCATTTCGGCTGAAGATCTTGATCAGCTTATCGGGTCTTGCCTCGACGTGACTGAGGCGTGGGCGAAAACGCATTTCGGCTAAATTTTCAGAATTTTGAAAATATCCTTGCGTCACGTTAAAAATTTCCATATATTTGGAAATATGAAAAAGAATGATGCGATAAGCGCTCTTGGAGCTTTAGCCCAGGAAACTCGGCTCGACATTTTCCGTCTTCTTGTCCGCTCGGCCAGCATGCAGAAGGGCGAAGGCGGGCTCGCTGCCGGAGAGATTGCTCGCCAGCTTCAGCTGCCTGCACCGACCTTGTCCTTCCATCTAAAGGAAATGGCGCGGGCGGATCTGGTACGTGGCGACAGGCGTGGTCGTTCAATCGTCTATGAGCCGCAGATAGCCGTATTGCGCGATGTCGCGGAGTTTTTGCTCAATGATTGCTGTCAGGGCGTGAGCTCTGAAAATGAGGAGATCTCAAAATGAAACGTTTGCATATCAGCTTCAATGTCGCTGACCTGGACAAGTCGATTGCGTTTTACACGGAGCTTTTTGGAGCCGCCCCAACTGTTCGAAAACAGGGTTATGCCAAATGGCTGATGGATGATCCGCGAATGAATTTCGTCCTGGAGAGTGGAGAGGGTGATCCCGGCTTTACCCATGCCGGGATCCAGACCGAAAATGAAGACGAGCTCCAGGAGGTCTTCAGTCGACTGAAAAACGCGGAAGCGCCTTATCTGCCAGAAGGCGTGACAACGTGCTGCTATCACAAATCAGAAAAGAGCTGGACAGCCGATCCAGATGGGGTTCGCTGGGAGGCTTTCTTCACGCATCATCAGACGGAAGCATATGGTTCTGCGCCTGATATCCTGCGATGATGGGTCAAGGCGCAGATGATCTGCAAAACCATCTGCAAGACCTGCGCAAAGTTGCTTGACCCACCGCCAGCTCGCGCATAAACAACGCACCTCGCTTCGGCGAGAACCCCAAGCGGGTGTAGCTCAGTTGGTTAGAGCGCCGGCCTGTCACGCCGGAGGTCGCGGGTTCGAGTCCCGTCACTCGCGCCATTTTCTTTCCCTCGGGATAGTCAATGGTCTGGATGCGAAAAAGGCCGCCCTTTCGGGCGGCCTTTTTGCGTTTTTATTGGTCCAGGACGCTGGGCCGCGAGCTACAGCCCTTTTCGACTGAGCTCGCGGATGTCAGCGGCTGCGTTCCGTTAGCCGCCCGCGCCGGACAGCGTGGCCGGGTCAATCAGGACCGGGGCATAGCCCGGTCCAAGTGGCAGATCGAAGATCACGAAAATACCCAGTGCTCCCAGCGACACGACCAGGATGGCAATCGAGTAAGGCAGCATGGTTGCAATCAGGCTGCCCAGCCCGAATTCCGGCACATAACGACGCGCAAAGACAAGGATAAGGGGCATGTAGGGCAGAAGCGGTGTGATGATGTTCGTGGCGCCATCGCCCACACGATAGGCTGCGGTTGTCGCATCCGGGCCGATACCAAGCAGCATGAGCATTGGAACGGCGACCGGCGCCAGCATGGCCCATTTTGCTGATGCACTGCCGACAAACAGGTTCAGGGACGCGGTCAGGATGACCATGGCGACCAGAAGAATGGGGGCAGGCAATCCGGATGATTGCAGTGCCGAGGCACCAGCGATTGCGAGGATCGTCCCCAGATTGGACCAGGCGAAAAGCGCCAGGAACATCGCCATGACAAAGGCGAGCACGATATAGACGCCCATATCGCTCATAGCATCCGAGGCCATGGACACTGCGTCTTTATCGGATTTGATCGTTCCAGAGGCGATGCCGAAAGCGATACCCATCAGCAGGAAGGCGATCATCGAGATCGCAACGATTGCATTATAGAAAGGCGCCAAAGATCCGTTTTCATCACGTAAAATGCCATCGGCAGGCACGGTCATCCAGACGACCCAGACGATAAGGGCGACCATGACAATACCAGCAGCCATGAGGCCGCGGTTCTCAGAAGCGCTCAGCTCGGTGCTCGGCGCATCATCGTCACTTTCCGCACCGCTTGTCGTGCCTTTCCACTCACCAAGACGGGGTTCGACAATCGCTTGGGTGACCCACGTACCTGCGATGACCACAGCGGGTGTGAGCGCGATGATGAAGTAATAATTCGACAGGATGTTGAGTTCCCAGCTCGGATCGATGAACTGGGCCGCTGTCTGCGTGATGCCCAGCAGGAGGGGCTCAAGCGGTCCTGGAAAGAGATTGGCGGAGAAACCGGCGGACACACCGGCAAAGGTCGCTGCAATACCGGCAATCGGGTGGCGGCCCACTGAGGCGAAGACAATACCGCCTAGTGGAATGAGGACCACATACCCCGCATCAACCGCGAGATTGCCCATCACACCCGCGAAAACCAGCGTAGCCGTCAGCATGGTGTTTGGCACCCAGCCGACCAGGGCCCGCAGACCGGCAGCAAAAAGCCCGGTGCGTTCTGCAACGCCGGCACCGATCATGACGACCAGGACCAGTCCGAGCGGCGGGAAGTTCACGAAGATTGAGGTGAAATCGGTGAGCAGGCGGCGGATATTATCGCCGCTCAGCAGAGATTGTGCAGCGATCGTTTCACCGGTCACCGGATGGGTAGATTGCAGGCCGGCAGCCGCTGCGAAAACCGAAATCGTGATGACGGTTGCGATTAGAATCACAAAAATCGTGACCGGATCAGGGAGCCGGTTACCCGTGCGCTCGACCCATCCCAAAATGCCACTGGACTTGTTCATAACTTCTCCCCCGGGGACCATTCGACCTTAACTGGCCGTTCACGCTGGAGTTTCAGCGCAAACGCCCAGCTGGGGCAAGCGGTTTTGGTGTCGTTTCAAGCCTGGCTGCAGTGTGCGTTCAAACCGGAGGATCTTCCGATTGGCGCAAAAGGCTGAGCGCGGGGCTGAAGAAACGCCGATAAATCTGTCAGCAAGCCCAGCCAGATGCTGCATCCTTTCTCGCTTTGCGTGTCGCCCCAGGCCGGGCGGGATGAATGGAAAGCCTGTCCCTCTTTTGAACCAGAGTGGTCGCGCCATGTTGAGCACATGCGCGCAATCTCTCGATTCCTTGAGTATCAAGTCTGGTCGTTTCGAGCGACCTGGCCACCCCTTTTTCTGGCAGGGCTTGCTGCGTTTATCGCATTGCTTAGCGGATCTGCCTGGATGATGGGCTTGGGGGTGCTCGCGATCCTGATCTTGTCATTGGATTGTGCGGCGCGGCACGAACAGTTCGAAACCATCCGGATTGAAATCCGTCGCAATGGCGGTCTTAAAGGGAGGGCAAGGCGTGAGTTTAGACAGGCGCGCTCGTCCTGGTGCTCCCGTCGGGCGGCGCTTGCTGCTGCAAATGCCGAGGGAATAGGCCCAACCGCCGACGATCTGATTCATGCCTGGGGATATCGCCCATGGCATATCTTCCCCGATAGAGCGTTTTCGAGGCACTCACCCTTTTTGCGTGCGTCTTTTTGGAGGTCAGTCCTCGGAATCGGGCAAAAATAGGCGGAAATCTGCGACCCGTTCGCAACTGGAAACGCCTTTACTGACATAAAGATATATAACTGAAGACGGGCGGTGTTTTGGTCTTGCTCCAAACGCCGCCGCGCTCTAGCTTCCGCGCCAAATCGGGCAGGGGGCCCGCCTGGCGTTTCCGATTCGCTTCCCGGCTAATCGCGCCAGACAATCAGGCCTCTACCCGAGTGAAACGGACGGCTTGGCGAGACCTCTCTCATGGACACGCTTCTTCTCGATTATCTTCCTATCCTGATCTTCTTCGGTATTGCAGCCGTGATCGGCGTGGGCTTTATGCTCGCCGCTTTTGTCATCGCGCCGTCGAAGCCGGATCCGGAAAAGGTCTCTACATATGAGTGCGGCTTCGAGGCTTTCGATGACGCGCGCATGAAGTTCGACGTCCGATTCTATCTCGTCGCGATTCTTTTCATCATCTTCGACCTCGAAGTTGCCTTCCTCTTCCCGTGGGCGGTCACGCTGCGCGAGCACTTGGGCGAGTTCGAGTTCTGGTCGATGATGGTTTTCCTGGGCATCCTGACTATCGGCTTTATTTATGAGCTGAAAAAAGGCGCTCTGGACTGGGAGTAAGTCATGGCATCTGATCTCACCCCTGCCGGCATGGCCGGCCGCTCTTCGGTTCCCAATTACGATCCGAAGAAGCACGACCCCTTCTTCGATGGCGTCTCTGATGCGCTGGCGGATAAGGGGTTCGTCGTTGCTGCCGCAGACGATCTCATCACCTGGGCGCGTACAGGCTCTTTGATGTGGATGACCTTTGGTCTCGCCTGCTGTGCGGTCGAGATGATGCAGGCGTCCATGCCGCGCTATGATGTCGAACGTTTCGGTTTTGCGCCTCGCGCCTCCCCGCGTCAGTCCGACGTGATGATCGTGGCAGGTACCCTGACCAATAAAATGGCGCCGGCACTGCGCAAGGTTTACGATCAGATGCCCGAGCCGCGCTACGTCATCTCCATGGGCTCCTGCGCCAATGGCGGTGGGTATTATCACTATTCCTATTCGGTTGTGCGCGGCTGTGACCGCATCGTGCCAGTTGATGTCTATGTTCCAGGCTGTCCGCCAACAGCGGAAGCCCTCGTTTACGGCATTCTTCAACTTCAAAAGAAGATCCGCCGTGAAGGCTCGATCGAGCGCTAGGCAGACGGGGCGAGGAGAAGCAAATGAGCGAAGCGCTTAAAACTCTGGGCGAGCATATCGCCGGCGCTCAGGAAACGGCTGTCACCGGATGGTCTGTGACCCTGGGAGAGCTGACCATCGAGATCCACCGTGATCGCGTGCTCGAAGTGATCCGCTTCCTGCGCGACGACCCGGCGTGTCGTTTCACCTCGCTGATCGATATTTGCGGTGTCGACTATCCAGAGCGTGCCGAGCGCTTTGATGTCGTCTACCACCTGCTCTCCATGCAGCATAATCACCGTATTCGCGTGAAGCTGGACACCGATGAGGAAAGTCCGGTCGACTCAATTATTGAGCTTTTCCCGGTCGCCAACTGGTTCGAGCGCGAAGCCTTCGACATGTATGGCATCGTCTTCAACAACCATCCGGACCTGCGGCGTCTGCTCACCGACTACGGCTTTGAAGGCCATCCGCTGCGTAAAGACTTCCCGCTTACCGGCTTTGTCGAAGTGCGCTGGGATGAAGAAGAAAAGCGCGTGGTCTATGAGCCGGTCGAGCTGGTCCAGGAATATCGCGACTTTGATTTCATGAGCCCTTGGGAAGGTGCGAAATACATCATCCCGGGTGATGAGAAGGCGGAGGGCTAATCATGGCTGACGACATGATCGAAACCGGCGAGTCCGAACGCAATTTCACTATCAATTTCGGGCCTCAGCACCCAGCTGCCCACGGCGTTCTGCGTCTGGTTCTGGAGCTGGATGGGGAGGTCGTCGAGCGGGTTGATCCGCATATCGGTCTCTTGCACCGCGGCACCGAGAAACTGCTCGAGCACAAGACCTATCTTCAGGGCATCGGCTATTTCGACCGCCTCGATTACGTGGCGCCGATGAATCAGGAGCACGCCTTCTGCATGGCTGCTGAGCGCCTGGCCGGCATCACCGTGCCGCGCCGTGGTCAGTTTGTGCGCGTGCTTTATTGCGAGATTGGCCGTGTCCTTAACCACCTGCTCAATGTCACGACGCAGGCGATGGATGTTGGCGCGCTAACGCCGCCGCTCTGGGGTTTTGAGGAACGCGAAAAGCTCATGGTCTTCTATGAGCGCGCTTGCGGTGCGCGCATGCACGCGCATTATTTCCGCCCGGGCGGTGTTCACCAGGATCTGCCGCCGGAGCTTATCCAGGACATTCGCGCCTGGTGTGACAGCTTCCCCAAGGCGCTTGATGATATCGATAGCCTGCTGACGGAAAACCGGATCTTCAAACAGCGCAATGCTGATATCGGCATTGTGTCCAAGGAAGAGGCCCTGGAATGGGGTTTCTCCGGTGTAATGGTGCGCGGCTCGGGCATGGCCTGGGATCTGCGTCGTGCGCAGCCCTATGAAGTCTATGACGAGCTCGAGTTCAACATTCCTGTTGGCAAGAATGGCGATTGCTATGATCGCTATCTCTGCCGGATGGAAGAGATGCGCGAGTCCGTGAAAATCATGATCCAGTGCTGTGACTGGTTGATGAAGCCGGAAAACCAGGGCGAAGTCCTGGCTGTCGACAGCAAGTTCTCCCCGCCGCGCC
Organism: Alphaproteobacteria bacterium; assembly: GCA_018222865.1. Classification (GTDB taxonomy): domain Bacteria; phylum Pseudomonadota; class Alphaproteobacteria; order Caulobacterales; family Maricaulaceae; genus Maricaulis. The sequence goes on along the minus strand of JAAEZM010000005.1, from coordinate 83,243 downwards.
GCGCGGAGATGAAGCAGTCGATGGAAGCGCTGATCCACCACTTTAAACTCTACACCGAAGGCGTTCACGTAGACGCCGGCGAAGTCTATGCCTGCGTAGAAGCGCCAAAGGGCGAGTTTGGTGTCTATCTTGTGTCCGATGGCTCCAATAAGCCTTACCGCCTGAAGATCCGCGCTCCGGGCTTTGCGCATCTGGCCGCCATGGACCACCTCAATCGTGGCCACATGCTCGCCGACGTGTCCGCAATCATCGGGTCTCTCGACGTCGTGTTCGGGGAGATTGATCGATGATCAATGCTGCCCTGGGCGCGGTTGCGCTCCTGACCCCGACACCGGAACAACTCGCACAGGCTCAGCTCGACGCGTATAATGCGCGCGATCTTGAGGCATTTGTCGCGCAGTATTCCGAAGACGTTGAGGTCTATACCTATCCTGGCGTGCTGACCCTGTCAGGGCGCGCCGATTTCACCGCGCGCTATCGCAGCCGTTTCGAAACGGAAGGCTTGCGCGCTGAAGTCACCCATCGTGCCGTTCTCGGCAATCGCGTTATCGATCACGAATTGGCCTGGACGAGTGGTCCGGGCCAGCCGCCGGTCGAAGTCGTTGTGATCTACACCGTTGAAGACGGGTTGATCGCACGCGTCGAATTCGTGTCTGGGAGTAGCGAATAATGTCCGTTCGTCGTCTCGCAAAAGAACAGCCTGAGAGCTTCGCCTTCAACAAGAAGAGCGAAGACGAGGTCAAATTCTGGCTCGGCAAATACCCGGAGGAAAAGAAAGCCTCTGCGGTTATCCCGATGCTGTGGATCGCGCAGAAGCAAGAGGGCTGGGTCTCTGAACCGGCTATTCGTGACATCGCAGCGCGCCTGGAAATGCCCTATATCCGCGTCTACGAGGTCGCGACCTTCTATACCATGTTCAACCTGGCTCCGGTCGGTGAAAACCTGGTTCAGGTCTGTGGTACGACACCGTGCATGCTGCGCGGTTCGGGGGATCTGATTTCCGTCTGCAAAAACCGTATCGGCAAGTCTGGCGAGATTTCCGAAGACGGCAAGTTTACCTGGGTTGAAGTGGAATGCATGGGCGCGTGCGCCAATGCCCCGATGATCCAGCTCGCGAACAAGGATGGCGATCATTACATCGAGGATCTCGATGCTGAGAAGTTTGAACAGCTTCTCGATGATCTCGCCGCTGGCAAGGATGTGAAATTCGGCCCGCAGTCAGAGCGCAACGCCTCTGAACCGCACGGTACGAAAGTCCTGTCCGACCCGTCCCTCTATGATGGATCCAAGGCGAAGCCGATCAAGCTTCCCAATACTGAGAAGGCGGAGGGCTGATCATGGTAGAGCTTCTCCAGGATAAAGACCGTATCTTCACCAATCTCTTCGGGCATCACAGCCCGGGGCTTGAATCTGCGCAGCAGCGTGGTGCCTGGAATGGTACCACGGATATGCTGGATATGGGTCGCGACTGGATCATCGATCAGATGAAAGCCTCCGGCCTGCGCGGTCGTGGTGGCGCCGGTTTCCCGACCGGTCTGAAATGGTCCTTCATGCCCAAGGAAGTGGGCGCGCGTCCGCACTATCTCGTCGTCAATGCGGACGAATCTGAGCCGGGCACGTGTAAGGACCGCGAGATCATGCGTCATGATCCGCACCTCTTGATCGAAGGCTGCCTCATCGCCTCTTTCGCGATGCAAGCGCACGCCTGTTACATCTATCTGCGCGGTGAATATGTCACCGAGCGCCTGGCGATGGAAAAAGCCGTCAAGGAGGCCTATGAGGCCAAGCTGATCGGCGAGAAGAACGTCCATGGCTGGCCGTTCCACGTCTATATTCATCACGGCGCTGGCGCTTACATTTGTGGCGAGGAAACAGCTCTGCTGGAAAGCCTCGAGGGCAAGAAGGGCCAGCCGCGCCTGAAGCCGCCATTCCCGGCCAATGCAGGTCTTTATGGCTGCCCGACCACGGTGAATAATGTTGAGTCCATTGCGGTTGCCGGCACCATCCTGCGCCGGGGTGCAGACTGGTTCTCCAGCTTCGGCCGTGAACGCAATGTCGGCACCAAGATCTTCTCGATCTCCGGGCATGTGAATAATCCCTGCAATGTCGAAGAAGCCATGTCGATCCCGATGAAGACCCTCATCGAGACACATGCCGGCGGGGTGCGTGGTGGCTGGGATAATCTCAAGGCCGTCATTCCCGGCGGGTCTTCGGTCTCGCTGCTGCCGAAAGACATTTGCGACGACGTGCTGATGGACTTCGATGCGCTCTCTGCGCACAAATCCGGTCTCGGCACGGCTGCCGTCATCGTCATGGACAAGTCCACCGATGTGGTGAAGGCGATCGCCCGGATCTCTTACTTCTACCGTCACGAAAGCTGTGGCCAGTGCACGCCGTGCCGTGAGGGCACCGGCTGGATGTGGCGCGTGCTGACGCGCATGGCGGCAGGTGAGTCGACGATTGAAGAGATCGACATGCTCCTGGATGTCGCCGGTCAGGTGGAAGGTCACACGATTTGCGCTCTGGGCGATGCGGCCGCATGGCCGGTTCAGGGCCTCATCCGCCATTTCCGCCACGAGATCGAAGAGCGGATCAATAATTACCGCGAAGGCAAGCCTGTCTTCGTCAGCCAGGCCGTAGCGGCCGAGTAGGGGTTCGACCAATGAGTGAAGATCTCCGCAAAATTATTGTCGACGGCGAGGAAATCGAGGTTCCGAATTCCTACACGCTGTTGCAGGCAGCTGAAGAAGCCGGCCGGGAAATCCCGCGCTTTTGCTATCATGAGCGCCTGTCCGTGGCGGGTAATTGCCGGATGTGCCTGGTAGAACTCGTCGGCGCGCCCAAGCCTGCCGCATCTTGCGCCATGCAGGTGAAGGATATGCGCGGCGGGCCGAATGGTGAGCCGCCGGCGATGAATACGCTGTCGCCGATGGTCAAGAAGGCCCGCGAAGGTGTGATGGAGTTTCTCCTGATCAACCACCCGCTGGACTGTCCGATCTGTGACCAGGGCGGCGAATGCGACCTTCAGGACCAGGCTCTGGCCTATGGCCGGACCGGCTCGCGCTTCCCGGAAAACAAGCGTGCAGTCGAAGACAAGGAAATGGGTCCGATCATCGGAACGGAGATGACGCGCTGTATCCAGTGTACGCGCTGTGTCCGCTTTGTGACCGAGGTGGCCGGCTCGCCGGAGATCGGCATGATTGGCCGCGGCGAGGATGCTGAAATCACGACCTATCTGGAAAGCGCGGTTGAAAGCGAGCTTTCCGGTAATGTCATCGATCTTTGCCCGGTTGGGGCTCTGACCTCCAAGCCTTACGCCTTTAATGCGCGTCCCTGGGAGCTTTCCAAGACCGAGACCATCGACGTCATGGACGCTCTGGGTTCCAATATCCGCGTGGATAATCGCGGTCCGGCGGTTCTGCGCATCATGCCGCGCGTCCATGAGGGCGTGAATGAGGAATGGATTTCCGACAAGACGCGCTATGCTTGGGAAGGCCTGGGCAAACAGCGTCTAGACAAGCCTTATCTGCGCGAAAACGGCAAGCTGCGCCCGGTCTCCTGGAGCGATGCTCTGAGCGCGGCCGCGGAAAAGCTCTCCGGTGATGCTTCCAGAATCGGCATTATCGGGGGTGACCTCAATTCTGTGGAAGAATTGAAGGCGGCCAAGGATCTTGCTGAAGCGCTGGGCATTGCCTCCATCGACATCCGTCAGGATGGGGCAAAGATCAGTGCCGGACCTGGTGTTGCGCGGCAGTCCTACCTGTTCAATTCCACGATTGCGGGCATTGAAGACGCAGATGCGATCCTTCTTGTGGGGGTTAATCCACGCGTTGAAGCCGCCGTGTTGAATGCACGCATCCGCAAGACCTGGCTGCACAATGACACCAAGGTAGGTGTCATCGGCGAAGCCATTGATCTGACATATGATTACGAGCATGTCGGCACATCCGCCGCCGATCTCGCAGGCCTCAAGCGCAAGCGTTCCGGTTTCATCAAGACTTTGAAAGATGCCGAACGTCCGATGATTATTGTCGGAACAGGTGCGCTGAGCCGTGCGGACGGTGCTCAAATCCTCAATGCGGCAGGCGATTTGGCTGCTGCTATCGGCGCTGTCAAAGACGACTGGAACGGGTTCAGCGTTCTGCACACCGCGGCCAGCCGTGTCGGTGGTCTCGATCTTGGTTTTGTGCCGGGCGAGGGCGGTCATGATGTGGCCGGAATGCAATCTGGCGCCATGGACACGCTTGTGCTCCTGGGCGCGGACGAGCTGGACATGTCCAGCTTCGGCGATGCTTTCGTGATCTATGTCGGCTCCCACGGCGATAATGGTGCTCACCGCGCTGACCTCATCCTTCCCGGCGCGGCCTGGACGGAGCAGGATGGTCTTTTCGTGAACACTGAAGGTCGGGTCCAGCTGGCTTATCGCTCTGTCTTCCCGAAAGGCGAAGCGAAGGAAAACTGGGCGATTTTCCGCGCCTTGTCCGAGCGTCTCGGCAAAACTCTGCCGTACGACAATCTTGAGCAGCTGCGTCACAAGCTGTTTGAAGATCATCCGGTCTTCGCGGGGATTGATCACGCGCCGGGCGCTGAAGGGGCTGCTCAGTTCGATGTTAAATCCATTGGCCAGGCTGGCGATATTGCCGATGAGCCGTTTGTCGCAGCCGTTTCCAATTTCTACTTCACCAACCCGATTGCCCGCGCTTCGGAAACGCTGGCGGCGTGTGCCGCCCTGCGTGCCGAGCCCGAGCAGGTCGCAGCGGAGTAAGCGCAGATGAGTGATTTCGTAGCACAATTCGGCGTCTGGGGAGGGTTCGGCATGGCCGTGCTCCAAATCCTCGGCTTCGTCATCGTCCTGCTGCTTTCGCTGGCTTTCCTGCTTCTCATGGACCGGAAAGTCTGGGCGGCGGTACAGATGCGCAAAGGTCCAAACGTGGTTGGCGCGTTTGGCCTGCTTCAATCCTTCGCGGACTTCTTCAAGTTCGTGTTCAAGGAGATTGTTGTCCCGGCCGGCGCAGATCGGACGCTCTATCTTCTCGCGCCATTGATCACCCTCATTCTGGCCTTCGTGACCTGGGCCGTCGTGCCTGTCGCGCCGGGCTGGGTGATTGCGGACATCAATGTCGGTATTCTCTACCTCTTTGCCATGTCGTCCCTGGGCGTTTACGGCATTATCATTGGTGGCTGGGCCTCGAACTCGAAATACCCCTTCCTCGGTGCTCTGCGTTCGGCAGCTCAGATGGTCTCCTATGAAGTCTCAATTGGCTTCATCATCGTGACCGTTCTGCTGTTCGCGGGCTCAATGAGCCTGACGCATATTGTTGAGGCGCAGGCGGGCGGGTTCTGGAATTGGAACCTTCTGGCGGGCCGTGCTCTCATTGAAGATGGCTGGCCGATGTTTCTGGTCATGACCCCGATGGCGGTGATTTTCTTCATCTCGGCGCTGGCCGAGACGAACCGCCCGCCATTTGACCTGCCCGAGGCTGAGTCCGAGCTGGTTGCCGGTTATCAGGTTGAGTATTCCTCCACACCGTATCTGCTCTTCATGATCGGTGAGTATCTCAATATCGTGCTGATGTGTGCGATGACGACGATCCTCTTCTTCGGTGGCTGGAACCCGCCGATTGAGCTGGACACGTCTGATTGGCCATATCTGGTCTCGAGCCTTTGGTATTTCTTCTGGTTTGCCATCAAGGTTGTCTTCTTCTTCTTCATGTTTGCCATGGTGAAGGCGCTCGTCCCGCGCTACCGCTATGACCAGCTGATGCGTCTGGGTTGGAAAATCTTCCTGCCGGCATCGCTCGTCGCAGTGGCTGCGGTTGGCGCCTACATCGTCTACGGCGCTCAAGGGTGATCGACATGAGCCGTATCTCTCAAGCTGTCCGCGGTGCACTTCTGATCGATTTCTGGTCCGCTTTCGGACTGGGCATGCGTTATTTCTTCAAGAAGAAAGCCACGGTGAACTATCCCTTCGAGAAGGGGCCGCTGAGCCCGCGCTTCCGCGGCCAGCACGCGCTGCGCCGCTATGCCAATGGCGAGGAGCGCTGCATCGCCTGCAAGCTGTGCGAAGCGATTTGCCCGGCTCAGGCGATTACCATCGAAGCCGAACCGCGCGAAGACGGCTCCCGCCGGACAACGCGGTACGACATCGATATGACCAAATGCATTTATTGCGGCTATTGCCAGGAGGCATGCCCGGTCGATGCAATCGTGGAAGGCCCGAACTTCGAGTTCGCTGCCGAGACCCGCGAAGAACTCTATTACGATAAGGCGAAATTGCTCGAAAACGGTGACCGTTGGGAGCGCGAAATCGCCAAGAACCTGGAACTGGACGCGCCGTACCGTTGATCTTTCGGCACGTCTAACACTTGAGAATGGAAGAGGGCGCCATGCTCGCAAACCTGGCCTTCTGGGCCTTTTCCGGAGTGGCGATCTTATCGGCCTTGATGGTCGTGATCGCGCGTAACCCGGTGAGGTCTGTCATGTTTTTGATCCTGACCTTTTTCTCGGCCGCGGGTCTTTTTGTTCTGCTCGGCGCGGAATTCCTCGCCATGCTGCTGATCGTTGTCTATGTCGGCGCGGTTGCGGTGCTCTTCCTCTTCGTCGTGATGATGCTCGATGTTGATTTCACGGAGCTGAAGCAGGGCTTTTTGAGTTACGTTCCCTTGGGCGCTCTGATCGCGATCATTATCGCCGCTCAGCTGGTGATGATCGGAATGACCTGGCAGGCATCCGAACAGGCCATGGCCCTGCGCGCGGCAGTCGCGCCGGACGGCATGTCCAATGTCGAGGCGCTCGGCCTCGTGCTCTATGACGACTATGTCTACTTCTTCCAGGCTGCGGGTCTTGTACTGCTGGTTGCCATGATTGGCGCCATCGTTCTGACCCTGCGCCACAAGCCGCATGTGAAACGTCAGAGCGTCTCTGCTCAGGTTGGCCGTGATCCCAAAACCGCGGTCGACCTTGTGGACGTCAAACCGGGACAGGGGATTGGGGAATGATTGAGGTCGGACTAGGCCATTACCTGGCCGTCGCCGCGATACTGTTCACCATCGGTGTCTTCGGCATTTTCGTGAACCGCAAGAACGTCATCATCATCTTGATGTCGGTAGAGCTCATCCTCTTGTCGGTGAACATCAATCTCGTGGCTTTTTCAGCCTTCCTCGGCGATCTCGTCGGTCAGGTGTTTGCGCTCTTTGTGCTGACCGTGGCTGCGGCCGAAGCCGCTGTTGGCCTCGCTATTCTCGTCGTCTACTTCCGCAACCGGGGTGATATCTCGGTTGAGGGCGTCAACATGATGAAGGGCTAAGGGACTATGGCACCTATCATCGTCTTCGGACCGCTCATCGCCTCATTCATTGCCGGAGTGTTCGGCAATTATATCGGGCATCGTGTCGCGCAGATCCTGACGACAGGCGCTGTCGTCCTGTCGGCCATTCTGTCCTGGATCGTCTTCTTCGATGTCACCGGCAACGGCAATACCTACACGATCGAGCTCCTGACCTGGATGTCGGTCGGTAATTTTGATGTGTCCTGGGCCATCAAGGTCGATTCACTGTCCGCCGTCATGCTGGTGGTCGTGAACTCGGTCTCGGCACTCGTGCACATCTATTCCTGGGGCTATATGTCCCACGATCCTCACCGTGCCCGTTTCTTCTCTTATCTTTCGCTCTTCACCTTCGCGATGTTGTCGCTGGTGACCGCAGACAACTTCCTCCAGCTTTTCTTCGGCTGGGAAGGCGTAGGCTTGGCCTCCTATCTGCTGATCGGCTTCTGGTACAAGAAGAAGTCGGCCAATGACGCCGCGATCAAGGCGTTTGTGACGAACCGCGTGGGCGATTTCGGCTTCGCGCTGGGCATTATGGCCTTGTTCCACGTTTTCGGTTCGGTGAAGTTCGAAGATGTCTTCGCCCAGATCGGTGATCATGCCGATACCGTGCTGGCCTTTGCCGGTATGAGTTTCAACGCGATCGAACTGATAGCCTTCCTGCTCTTCATCGGGGCGATGGGTAAGTCGGCGCAATTCTTCCTGCATGTCTGGCTGCCGGACGCGATGGAAGGCCCAACGCCGGTCTCTGCCCTTATTCACGCAGCGACCATGGTCACCGCCGGTGTCTTCCTGGTTTGTCGCGCCTTCCCGATCTATGAGCTCGCCCCGGCGACCTCCACCATCGTCACAGCGATCGGCATTTTGACCTGTTTCTTTGCCGCCACGGTCGGCATGATGCAGAACGACATCAAGCGCGTGATTGCTTACTCCACCTGTTCGCAGCTGGGTTATATGTTCTTCGCCGCTGGCCTGGGGCTTTACTCTGCGGCGATGTTCCATCTGTTCACGCACGCTTTCTTCAAGGCGCTGCTCTTCCTTGGCGCGGGGTCTGTCATTCACGGCCTGCACGATGAACAGGACATGCGCAAAATGGGCGGAACCTATCAGGCGCTGCCCGGAACATATCTGTTGATGATCATCGGTACGATGGCATTGACGGGTGTAGGCATCCCAATGCTCTTCGGCGGTGTTGGCCTTGCCGGCTTCTACTCCAAGGACATGATCATTGAGGAAGCTTTCCTCGCCGGCGAAGCGGGCATTCCGCTCGGCATGGTCGCCTTCTGGTTTGGCGTTCTGGTCGCTCTCATGACGAGTTATTATTCCTGGCGGGTTATTTTCATGACCTTCCACGGCAAATATCGCGGCGAGAAGAGCGTGCTCGACAAGGCGCATGACAGCCCGCCTGTCATGATGATCCCGCTTGTTCTGCTGGCTGTCGGGGCATTGTTCGCCGGTGCCATGTTCAAGGAAGACTTTGTCACCAAGGGGGCCTTCTCCTTCTGGCAGGAGAGCCTGCCGCCAGGGCCGTATGCCGAAGGCAATTACGGCGATACCTATGGTGCGGAGTATCGCGCAAGCCTGGGCGAACATCACGGTGATGATCACGCCGCGGATACCCACGCGGATGACACTCACGCGGAAGAAGCCGGCTATGGCGACGCAGCACATGGCGGCGAGGGCGATCATGGTGAGGACCATGGCCATCACCCGCCGGTCTGGGTGCTCTGGATGCCATTTGGCGCCACCGTTATTGGTTTCCTGACCGCTTGGTATTTCTACATCACTCGTGAAGGCCTGCCGGCTCGTATGGCGGCTCAAAACGGTCCGCTATACCGCTTGCTCTACAACAAGTGGTATGTGGATGAGATCTATCACTTCATCTTTGTGCGCGGCGCAAAGGGGCTTGGAGATCTTTTCTGGAAAATCGGTGATGTCCGTATCATTGATGGACTGGGGCCAAACGGTTTTGCTGCGACGGCCATGGCTGCTGCGCGACGGGTCGCGCGGGCACAGTCCGGATTCCTTTATCACTACGCATTCGTCATGCTGATCGGCGTTCTGGGCTTTATGGTCTGGGCTCTCGCCGGCGGCGCTGGAGGCCAGTAACATGTTTGCTGAGATCCCTTATTTTCTCACCATTCTCACCTTCACGCCGACGGTTGGTGCGCTGATCATTGCGCTTTTCCGCTTCACCATGCGGAAAGACGACCTGCCGAAATTTGACGGCAATGCGCGGATGGTGGCGTTCTGGACAACGATCGTGACCTTCGGTCTCGGCGTGTTGATGATGATCGAATTCGATCCCTCAATCGCTGGCTTCCAAATGGTCCATGAAGTGACCTGGCTGGAACAGATCGGTCTTGGATATCGCATGGGCGTGGACGGGATATCCGTTCTCTTTGTCCTGCTCACCGTCTTCTTGATGCCGATCTGTATTCTGGCATCCGGAGCGATCAAAACCCGGGTCGCTGACTACATGATCGCTTTCCTGCTTCTGGAAACCCTCATGATCGGCGTCTTCACGGCGCTGGACCTCGTCCTCTTCTACATTTTCTTCGAGGGTGGCCTGATCCCGATGTTCATCATCATCGGTGTCTGGGGTGGACAGAACCGGATCTATGCGGCGTTCAAATTCTTCCTCTACACGCTGTTTGGCTCGGTGCTGATGCTGGTCGCGATGATCTACATGTTCCTGCAAGCGGGAACGACAGACATTACGGTGCTGCTTGAGACTGACTTCGCCCAGACGGCGCAGATCTGGATGTGGCTCGCCTTCTTCACCTCCTTCGCGGTGAAAATGCCGATGTGGCCGGTTCATACCTGGCTGCCTGACGCCCACGTTCAGGCGCCAACGGCGGGGTCTGTGATTCTGGCCGGTGTGCTGCTGAAAATGGGTGGCTATGGCTTCCTGCGCTTCTCGCTGCCGATGTTCCCGCACGCCAGTGACCTGTTTGCGCCGCTCGTCTTCGCGCTATCGATCATCGCGATCATCGTGACCTCGCTGATCGCTTTCCGTCAGGAAGACATCAAGAAGCTGATCGCCTACTCCTCGGTCGCACACATGGGCTTTGTCACCATGGGCTTGTTCACGATGAATGAGTATGGCGTTCAAGGTGCTATCTTCCAGATGATCTCTCACGGCGTGATCTCCGGTGCGCTCTTCCTGTGTGTCGGCGTCATTTATGATCGCATGCATACCCGCGAGATTTCATTCTATGGCGGCCTGGTGCATCGCATGCCTGTTTATGCTGCGCTCTTTGCCCTGTTCGCCATGGCGAATGTAGGCCTTCCCGGGACCTCCGGCTTTGTCGGCGAGATCATGACGATGGTCGGTGCTTGGCAGGCCGGTTGGTGGATTGCCACAGGTGCAGCGGTCGGTGTGATCCTATCAGCCATGTACATGCTGACGGTCTACCGCAATGTCGTTTTTGGTGAGATGAGCAATCCCAAGCTTGAGACGATTTCCGATGTCGATATGCGCGAGTTTGCGCTGTTGGGCATCCTCGCCGTCGCGACCTTGGTTCTGGGCATTTCTTCGACGCTTATCACGGATGTGACCGCAGCTTCGGTCGATAATCTGATTTCCAACTATGACGCGGCCATTGCCGCCACTGCAGAGTAAGAGGGCCAGCCATGAACGCGGATACGCTTTCGAGGAATCTCGGACTTCTGACGCCGGAGATTATTCTGGCGGGTGGAGCCATGGCCTTGCTGATGCTTGGCGTCTTCATGAAGGAAGAACGGGCAGGACGTCTGGTTTACTTTCTGACCATTGCCCTCCTGGTGGTTTCGGCGGTCGCTGCGCTGTTTTGGACAGCCGGTGAAGGTCAGGCTTTCAATGGGGCCTTCATTCTCGACTCGCTGTCGAAATTCTCCAAGGTCGCGATCAGCCTGGTTGCGGCCGTCGCTCTGATCATGGCGCTGCCTTATCTGGAGTCGGAGAAGCTCTTGAAGATCGAGTATCCCATCCTCGCCTTGCTGGCGGTGACCGGGATGATGATGATGGTCTCGGCCAATGATCTGGTCGCCATGTATATGGGCATCGAGCTTCAGTCGCTGGCGCTTTACGTCCTGGCCGCGTTCAATCGCGATAGCCTTCGCGCGTCCGAAGCTGGGTTGAAGTATTTTGTGCTCGGCGCACTGTCTTCCGGCTTGCTGCTCTACGGCTCGTCGCTGGTTTACGGCTTTACGGGCTCGACCGGTTTCAACGAGATCGCGATTGCGCTGCAGGATGGCCCGAATGTCGGTCTGGTTTTCGGCCTGGTCTTCGTCATCTGTGGTCTGGCTTTCAAAGTCTCCGCTGCGCCCTTCCATATGTGGACGCCGGATGTGTATGAAGGTGCGCCGACGCCAGTGACGGCGTTTTTCGCAACGGCTCCCAAATTCGCAGCGATCATCCTGCTCGGTCGTGTCCTCATGGAGCCGTTTGGCGGCATTGTGGACCAGTGGCAGGACATTGTGTGGATGCTGGCCTTCCTCTCCATGGGCGTGGGCGCCTTCGGCGCGCTGACGCAGACCAATATCAAACGCCTGCTGGCCTATTCTTCCATCGGTAATATGGGTTACGCGCTGGTCGCCGTTGCTGCGGCCAGCCAGACCGGTCTTTGGGCGCTTCTGGTCTTCATGGTGCTGTACATGATTGGCGTGATCGGGTCGTTCGGTGCGGTCCTTTCGATGCGTACCCGCGAAGGCATGGTGGAAAATATTGATGACCTGGCCGGTCTCGCACAGCGTAATCCGGGCCTGGGCTGGTCTATAACGGCGCTCATGTTCTCCATTGGTGGTCTTCCCTTCATGGTGGGCTTCTTCGGAAAGTTCTTCGTGATTTTCGCAGCCGTTGAAAGCGGTTTGATCTGGCTTGCAATTGCCGCTGTGCTCTTCTCCGTCGTCAGCGCGGCTTACTATCTGCGTGTCGTCAAAGTGGTCTGGTTCGATACGTCTGAAATCGAATTCGTACCCACAGCGATGAGCATTTACTGGGTCACCCGCATGGCGGGCCTGGCGACCGTCTTGCTCTTGCCGGTTCTCGGCTGGCTCGTTTTCCGAGCCTATAGCGTCGGTCTGGCGACCCTCTAGGGGAGGCGTGCTTACCCCCGCTTTCAGGACGGAGTGGCTCGACGAGACGCACTCGACCAATGCGCTCGCAGCTGAACGGGCGCAAGCGGGGGAAAGAGGGCCTTTATGGCTTGCGGCGCGTCGGCAGACCGCCGGGCGGGGACGCCGCGGGCGTGTCTGGTCGAGCCTTGATGGCAATCTCTTCACCACCGGATTATTCACCTTCGCCGCGCCACCTGCTGACGCGGCACAGCTTTCATTTGCGGCAGCGCTGGCCGTTGCGGAAGTCTGCGACCTGGCGATCAAACATCCTGAGGCCGTAAAGGTGAAATGGCCGAATGATGTCCTCGTTCACGATCGGAAGATTGCCGGTATTCTGCTGGAATCCGGCGAAGCGCCGGGTGGAGGTCTGTGGTTGGCCGTCGGGATTGGGATCAATCTCGCTGCTGCGCCTGTGGATGTGGAGCGTCCTGCGATCTCATTGCTAGACGCCGGCGCAAGTCTTGATCGCGAAACGGCGCTTGATCAGCTGGCCCGAGCGTTCCAGAAACATATTCTGAGCTGGCAGACAGCTGGTTTCGGGCCCATCCGTGACCGGTGGCTGTCTCGAGCGAAAGGGCTGGGAGAGACCTGTCAGGTTCGGCTCGATCATGAAACACTCAACGGTGTGTTTGGCGATCTCGGGCCGGAGGGTTCCCTGCGTCTTGATTTGGCCTCAGGCGAACACCGGTATATCTCCGCCGGAGATGTTTACTTCCCCGACCGCTAGTGGCGGGCGGGACAGAAAGGAAACCCATGCTGCTGGCAATCGATTGCGGCAATACGAATACGCTTTTTGCCATTCATGATGGAACCCAATGGCGGGCACAGTGGCGGTCTGGAACCGACTCGACCCGAACAGCCGATGAGCACGCTGTCTGGCTGTCGCAATTAATGTCGCTGAACGGGTTTTCCTTCGACGATATCAAAAGCTGCGTCATCTCAACCGTTGTGCCGCAAGCCTTGTTCAACCTGCGCAATCTCTCGCGACGCTATTTCGAGGCCGAGCCGGTGATCGTCGGAGAAACGGGTGTCAATCTCGACATTGAGGTGCGCCTGGCGCGTCCCCAGGAAGCGGGTGCAGACCGTCTGGTCAATGCGCTTGGCGCGCGCGGTCGATATGAGGGCGCGCTAATCATCATCGATAGCGGCACCGCGACAACGTTCGACGTGATCGCGGAGGATGGCGCGTTTGAAGGCGGCATTATCGCTCCGGGTATCAACCTGTCCATGCAGGCCTTGCACGCCGCTGCCGCGAAACTGCCGCGTGTCGCAATCGCACGGCCGCAAAAAGTCATCGGCAATGACACGGTGTCGGCGATGCAGTCGGGCGTGTTCTGGGGCTATATTGATCTGATTGACGGATTGGTGGCGCGCATAAAGTCGGAATACGGGGCGCCCATGCAGGTCGTGGCCACGGGCGGTGTCGTTTCCCTGTTTGATGGCGCTTCGGCGACCATTGATCATTATGATCCTGAATTGACGATGCGCGGGCTTCTGGAGGTCTGGAAGATCAATGGAGGCGTTGCGTGAGCGAAAGCGTTTATTTTCTCCCGCTCGGCGGATCCGATGAAATCGGTATGAATCTGAACCTCTACGGCTATGGACCCGAAGAGGATCGCAAATGGATTATCGTCGATTGCGGGGTGACGTTTGGAAACCTGTCAACACCGGGCATCGACCTGATCCTGCCGGATCCGACTTTCATTGAAGAGCGCGCCGATGATCTGGTCGCCATGGTTCTGACCCATGCGCATGAGGATCATATGGGGGCGGTGGCGAAACTCTGGCGCCGGCTCCGCTGCCCGATTTATGCGACGCCGTTCACCGCCTGGCTTGTTCGTGACCGGCTGAATGAATTTGGCTTGCTCGATGAGGTCGAGCTTCATGAAATCGAACTCGACAGCCGGTTTGATCTCGGCCCGTTCGATATTCAACTGGTAACCCTGACCCATTCCATCCCGGAACCGAATGGTTTGGCTATTCGAACGCCGGCCGGTCTCATCCTGCATACCGGGGATTGGAAGATCGATCCGGATCCGCTGATCGGTGAGACGACCGATGTCTCGGCGCTTGAGGCGATGGGGGAGGAAGGCGTGCTGGCCATGGTCTGTGACAGCACGAATGTCTTCTCGCCGGGCGATAGCGGTTCTGAAGCGGGCGTGCGAGACGCTTTGATCGAGCTTGTGGGCGAGCTTGACGGGAAGGTCGCAATTGCGGCTTTCGCCTCAAATGTCGCGCGCTTGCAGTCGGCCATTGAAGCGGCAGAAGCCAATGGACGCCGCGTCTGCCTGGTCGGACGGTCCATGCACCGCATGACGGCGGCGGCGAAGTCCGTGGGATTGCTTAGCCATGTGCAGGATTTTGTCTCCGAGGAAGAGGCAGGCTTCTTCCCCAATGATAAAATCCTCTACCTATGTACGGGCTCGCAGGGTGAGCCGCGCGCCGCGCTGTCTCGGATCGCTGAGGGCAATCATCGCAATGTGACGCTGGGCAATGGCGATACCGTCATCTTTTCCAGTCGGATTATCCCGGGCAATGAGCTTGGTATTTTCGAATTGCAGAACAGCCTGGCGGAAAAGGGCGTCGAAATTATCACCGAGAAGGACCGGCCTATTCACGTCTCTGGGCATCCCTGTCGGGATGAGTTGGCGCAAATGTATGCCTGGGCAAAGCCGAAAGTGGCGATCCCGGTCCATGGCGAGCGTCGCCATCTTCTTGAGCATGCCGAGTTCGCGAAATCCCTGCAGGTTCCCCATTCGGTCTCGGTTCGAAATGGTGATCTTGTTGAACTGCGTAGCGATGGTCGTGCCTCAATCGTCGATGAGACCCCGTCAGGCCGACTTTATGTAGACGGGAATTTCGTCACGCCGGCAGATGCCGACTCCATGCGAGAGCGTCGTCGATTGAGCTGGGCGGGAATAGTCACCGTCGCACTGGCGGTCACCGAGAAAGGCGAACTGGTTTCTGGACCGGATATCCGCGCGGTCGGCTTGCCTGAGGATGATGAGATGCCCATCGAGGCCTTTCATGATGCCTTGGCGGAGGCGGCTGAGCGGCGTTTTGACGGGCTGGGCCGTCGTGCCCGGCGAGACATTGACGCGATCGAAGAAGAGGTCCGCCTCGCTGTTCGCCGTGAGGCCGCTGGTATCTGGGGCAAGAAGCCACAGGTCGAAGTCATGGTTCTGCCCGTATAAGCCCTTATAAGAAGGGCAGGACGCGTCAATCGAGATGGAGATCTTTTGAGCGTGCGGCGTGCTGGATGAGGATGTCAGCCGTGGAGCGTTAGTTGATCTGCACCTGGCCGTGAAGCGAATAGAAAGATGAGTGATAAACCAATGAAAATCGGTCGTTTGAACCATGTGGGTGTGGCTGTGCCGGATATTGAGGCCGCCAAGAAAACCTATGCTGATCTCTACGGTGCCAGCGACGCGACCGAGACCAAGGACTTTCCCCAACTCGGTGTGAAAGTCGCCTTTGTTCATCTGGAAAATTCCGAGATCGAACTTCTCTCGCCGCTCGGGGATGACAGCCCGGTTCACAAATTCCTTGAGCGCAATCCAAAGGGCGGTCAGCATCACCTGTGTTTTGAGGTCCCGGATATCCTGGCCGCACGCGATGCGATGGTCGCCAGGGGGGCTAGCGTGCTGGGCACAGGTGAGCCTTATATTGGCGCGCATGGTGTGCCGGTGATCTTCATTCACCCCAAGGACTCCAATGGTCAGCTGATCGAGCTCATGCAGGAGCCGGGCGCATGATCCGCTACCTGCAATATCTGCCAGTGGCCTTGACTGTGCTGGGGCTTTTATCCCGGTTTTTCATCCGTGATGGCGGCGTTGGTGTGGTCAACGGGGTCGTCGTATTCCTGATTTCCTGGTGGGTTATCATCTTCATGATGTTGCCGATCGGAGTGAGATCGCAGGAAGAGGGGGGTGAGGTTGTGGAAGGCTCAGAGCCTGGCGCACCCCAGTCCCCGATGCTGAAAAAGAAGATGTGGTGGACTACGGTTGCGACATCGACGCTTTGGGTCGTCTATTTCATAATCACCGAAAGCGGACTCATGGCGCAATTCATGCCAACTGGAAGTTTCTGGGGATAAGATGCCACACGCCTTGATAGAGTTTTCCGATCCCGCGGCAATCGGCGTAAGCGAGAAGGATATTCTCGACGCCGTCTTCAATGTGATGCGCGATAGCGGGCTGTTCGACATTGAATCCATCAAGGCCCGCACCCACCCGGCCTCCATGAGCCGGTGCGGTGCAGATGATTACAGCTTCATTCATGCCGAGCTGCGGATCATGCCAGGACGAACGCGAGCCCAAAAACACGACCTGTCCCAGGCCGTTCTTCGCGCGCTCGAGGCCTTGCCTGAACAAGCCAAGTCAACCACGGTTGAAGTCCTCGAGATCGACCGCGATCACTACGCCAAGCGTGTGCTTTAGGGTGGATAACGGCCTTGATCGTGGCGGCTTCAAGCTTTGAGACCCGTCCTTAGAGGCTGCTGCGTTGAAGATCTTGTGCCACGCGTTGGATCGTCCGAGCTGTTGCAGTGAACACGAGCGCCTTGTCATTAGAGCCGGAAGACGTCTAATGGGAAGAAACACCCATTAGCGGACTTCAACTTATGCGCCTTTCTCGCTTTTTTCTGCCTGTCCTCAAGGAAACTCCTGCGGACGCTCAAATCGTCTCGCATCAGCTCATGCTGCGCGCGGGCATGATCCGACAGCAATCTGCCGGCATTTATTCCTGGCTCCCGCTGGGCCTGAAAGTGCTCAACAAGATCGAGCAGATTGTGCGCGAGGAGCAAAACCGTGCCGGCGCGGTGGAACTTCTCATGCCCACCATTCAATCCGCGGAGCTGTGGCGCGAGAGCGGGCGCTATGACGACTATGGTCAGGAAATGCTCCGGATCACGGATCGCCATGAGCGGGAGATGCTGTTCGGTCCGACCAATGAGGAGATGGTGACCGATATCTTCCGGTCCTTCTGCCGTTCCTACAAGGATTTGCCGAAGCTGCTCTATCACATCCAGTGGAAGTTCCGGGATGAAATCCGGCCGCGCTTCGGCGTCATGCGTGGCCGCGAATTCCTGATGAAGGACACCTATTCCTTCGATCTGGACGAGGCGACGGCACGCCAGTCCTATAACCGCATGTTCGTGGCTTATCTGAACACGTTCGCGCGCATGGGGCTCAAAGCTGTTCCGATGCGGGCAGATACGGGGCCGATAGGCGGCGATCTCAGCCATGAATTCATTGTGCTTGCCGAGACAGGCGAGAGCGAGGTCTTCTGCCATGCGGATCTCGTTGAGATGGGAGCGCCCGGTGCGGAGGTGGATTTTGAAGGCGACCTTCAGCCACTGGTGGATCAGCGCACAGCCCTTTATGCCGCGACTGAGGAAATGCATGACGCAGACGCTTTTGCGCAAGTGCCCGAGGCTCGGCGTCTGTCCGCGCGCGGAATTGAAGTGGGGCATATCTTCTATTTCGGCACGAAATATTCCGAACCCATGAAGGCATTGGTGACCCATCCCGATGGCAAGGATCGCCCGGTTCATATGGGCTCCTATGGAGTGGGTGTCTCTCGCCTGCTCGGTGCGATCATTGAGGCGCATCATGATGATCGTGGCTGTATCTGGCCGGAAAGCGTGGCGCCGTTCGGAGTGGGTATTCTCAACCTGCGTG
Organism: Alphaproteobacteria bacterium; assembly: GCA_018222865.1. Classification (GTDB taxonomy): domain Bacteria; phylum Pseudomonadota; class Alphaproteobacteria; order Caulobacterales; family Maricaulaceae; genus Maricaulis. Next base: position 65,138 of record JAAEZM010000005.1, on the reverse strand, counting down.
TTGGCGATGAGGCGGCTGATACCGCTTGTGAAGCGGCGTATGCGAAGCTTTCCGAAGCCGGGCTGGATCCGCTTTATGACGATACGTCTGAGCGACCGGGCGGGAAATTCGCGACTGCAGACCTGATCGGGCTTCCTTACCAGCTTGTCATTGGCCCGCGCGGGCTGAAAGAGGGCAAGGTAGAGCTGAAAGTGCGGGCGAGCGGTGAAACTCATGAATTATCGCCGGAAGATGCAGTGAACCGGCTTGCGGAACGAGCGTTTGCAAATGGCTGATCCATCAGCGCCTGATGTCGCTTCGGCGGGAGCGGCAAAGGGTGCGGCGCCCTTTAGCGCCTATGAATTCATGATTGCTGGGCGTTATCTGCGGACCAAGCGCAAGCATGGCGGTGTCGCCTTGATCGCGATGATCTCGTTTTTCGGGATCATGTTGGCGGTTACAGGGCTGATTGCTGTGATGTCGATCATGAATGGGTTTCGCAATGAGCTGTTCTCGCAACTGCTTGGCTTCCAGCCCCATGTCTATGTCGACACTTATGAAATGGGTCCGGTCCGGGTCGATCAGCTGGTCAATGACATCGAAGCGCTTGATGGCGTGGCAAGCGCAATTCCGGTGGTTCAGGGTCAGGTGATGGTCACCTCGGATGCGTCTGAGGCGTTTATTCAGGTACTTGCGATTTCGCCCGATGACCTGGCGGGACTTGATGTGATCCGATCCGGTGATGATCCATATAGCCGGACCGGGCTCACCCAGGGCGATCTTTCCGAGTTTGGGACCGGTCTGAATGGCGGTGATGTCATCGTTCTGGGGCAGGGGGTCGCAACGCGGCTGCGGGTGCAGTCTGGCGATTATGTCACCTTCCTGACGGCGCGCGGAAATTCCGGTCCTTTTGGCGTGACACCGCGACGCAAGGCTTATTATGTCGGGGCAGTCCTGGCAGCCGGTGTGTCCACAATTGATAATTCACTGGCCTTCATGCCCCTCGACCAGGGCCAGCTTTTCTTCAATCGTCCGGACGCGACGGATATGGTCCATGTCCGTCTGGAAGATCCTGATCTTGCACCAGACTATCTCGCATCTGTTGGAGAGCTGGCAGGGCTCAACAGCTCTGTGTTTGATTATACCCAGCTCGATCCGGCGTTCTTCAACGCCCTGCAATTCGAGCGGACAGCCATGCGCCTGATCATGGCCATTGTGGTCGCGATCGCCGCAATGAACATCATCTCCGGCCTTGTCATGCTGGTGAAGAATAAGAGCCGTGATATCGCTGTCCTTCGGACGATGGGGGCGAGTCAGGCCTCAATCCTTCGCATATTCCTTCTGGTGGGCGCCTCGATTGGCATGCTGGGGACGTTTGCCGGGATTATTCTGGGCATTCTCTTCGTTGTGAATATCGGGCCGATCCAGGACTTCATCACCTGGACCACAGGCGCTCAGGTCTGGGATCCCAGTGTGTACTATCTTTATCGTGTGCCCGCTGAGCTCGATTGGAGCGAGGTGGTCTTCGTGTCTGTCTTTGGTTTCGCCGTCTCGCTTCTGGTGACATTGCCGCCGGCCTGGCGCGCAGCACGCCTCGATCCTGTGGAGGCGCTTCGATATGAGTAAGCCCGTTCTGGAATTACGTTCGATCGAGCGAACCTATGTGACCGAGGCCGGTGAACTGCCGGTCTTGCGCGGCGTCAATCTCACCCTTGAACCGGGGGAGATTGTTGGTCTCGTCGGTCCGTCAGGATCCGGCAAGTCCTCGCTCTTGCACGCGGCTGGGCTGCTGGAGCGGCCGGATGGCGGTGAGGTCCTGATCAAGGGGCAGGAGACGACAGCATTGACGGATCGTGCGCGCACAGCCTTGCGGCGGCGCGATATCGGCTTTGTCTACCAATTCCATCAATTGCTTCCCGAGTTTGATGCGCTGGAGAATGTGGTATTGCCACAACTGATCGGTGCGCGGCGTGGACGTGATGCGGATAACCGGGCGAGGGATCTTCTGGGACAATTGGGTTTGAGCGAACGTCTGAATCACAATCCAGCGCAGCTCTCAGGCGGGGAACAGCAGCGTGTTGCAATTGCCCGTGCCCTGGCCAATCGACCCTCCATTCTTCTCGCTGATGAGCCTACGGGCAATCTCGACCCGTCCACCTCTGATGCAGTCTTCCACGCGCTGAGCTCGCTCGTGCGTGAAGAGGGGGCAGCGGCGATAATCGCCACGCATAATCATGCACTGGCGAAGCGCATGGATCGTATCCTGACGCTGGATAAGGGCGGGTTGCGTCCGCTCGAACTGAGTGCGGAACAATAATAGAACAAAATTGTTGATTCGGACTTGACCGAATGTATGGGGTGAGCGTAGAACAAAACCGGAACATGGTTTTGGGAGGTTCTCATGCTCGATCTTATCAAGGACTTATCAGCTGCAACGGCAATTCTGGGCTTTGCCTGGATGATCACTGTGTGGGGAAGTGTTCTCGGCGTCGCCTGATCGCGCTAGCCTGACCGGAATCGGTCGATCAAAGCGGGAGCAGGATTATGGACGGGAGCACGGACGCAAAAACGCCCTTTGTCCATCTGCGTGTCCGCTCGCCTTATTCGCTTCTGGAAGGCGCGATCAAGGTCAAGAAGATGGCCGAGGCTTGCCAGGCTTATGGCATGCCCGCCATCGCGCTGACGGATACAAACAATCTCTTCGGCGCTCTGGAATTCTCAGAAGTTATGGCGGCCGGCGGTATTCAGCCGATCGTCGGGTGTACGCTTTCAATCCGCCTGAGTGCGCCACATCCTGGTGAGCGCGCCGAAGCGGACGGGACGATTGCTGTCTATGCGCAATCGAAGACCGGCTATCTCAACCTCATGGCGCTCTCCAGCGCGGCCTATCTGGATATCGGACCTGCAGAAGAGCCACATATTCCGCTGGAATTCCTGCTTGAGCATGCTGAAGGCTTAATTGCTCTGACAGGCGGGCCGGACGGGGCGCTCAACAAGCTCATCGTGGATGGGCGGGTGCCAGAAGCGGGAACCTATCTGTCTCAGCTACACTCGGCCTTTGGTGACAGGCTCTATGTTGAGCTTCAACGTCATGGTCGGCCGGAAGAGCGCGATGCCGAGGCCTGGCTGGTCGATCAGGCCTATCAGCGGGACCTGCCACTGGTGGCCACAAATGAGGCCTATTTCCCGGACCCGGGCATGCACAAGGCTCATGATGCGCTCCTGTGTATTTCCGGAAGCACCTATGTCTCGGTAGATGAGCGGCGCCGGGTCACAGATCAACACCATCTGGCGACGCCTGATGAAATGCGAGATCGTTTCGCGGATCTGCCTGAGGCTCTGGAGAACACGCTCGAGATTGCGCAGCGATGCGCGTTTCGCGTCCGGACGCATGCGCCGATCCTGCCCAGTTTCGAAACCAAGGGCGGGCGAGACGAGGCGGAAGAGCTCGTCGCGCGGTCCCATGAAGGTCTGACCGAGCGTATCGCTGCCGGCGCGAATGCCATGCCGGAAGAAGCTTATCGGGAGCGCTTGGACTTTGAGCTCAACATCATCAAGCAGATGGGGTTCCCAGGCTATTTCCTGATCGTCTCGGACTTTATCCAGTGGGCCAAGGAGCATGATATCCCCGTTGGCCCGGGTCGCGGCTCGGGTGCGGGGTCGCTGGTGGCCTATGCCCTGACGATTACCGATCTTGATCCGCTGCGTTTCGGTTTGCTGTTCGAGCGTTTCCTCAACCCGGAACGCGTCTCTATGCCGGATTTCGACGTCGATTTCTGTCAGGAAAGACGGGGCGAGGTGATCCGCTATGTCCAGGAGAAATACGGACATGACCGGGTCGCGCAAATCATCACCTTTGGTACGCTGCAGGCGCGCGCCGTGGTTCGCGATGTCGGGCGTGTTCTGCAATTGCCTTTCGGTCTGGTCGACAAGCTGGCCAAGCTCATTCCCGCCAATCCCGCAAATCCGGTAACGCTCGCTGAGGCAATTGATATAGAGCCGCGACTGGGCGAGATGCGCCGTGAGGATGATGCGGTCGACAGCCTGCTGGGCGTCGCGCTGAAGCTTGAAGGGTTTTATCGCAACGCATCGACCCATGCGGCTGGCGTTGTCATTGGCGACCGGAAGCTCTCCGAACTCGTTCCGCTTTATCTCGATCCGCGCTCGGATATTCCAGCCACCCAGTTCAATATGAAATGGGTTGAGCCTGCGGGTCTGGTGAAGTTCGATTTTCTCGGGCTCAAGACCCTCACCGTGATCGCCCGGGCGCTGGGCTATATCGAGTCAGCGGGCAAGGACGTCCCGGATATTGAAAATATCGATCTGGAAGACCGGCCAACCTATGAGCTCTTGGCTTCGGGCAATGCGATCGGCGTGTTCCAGCTCGAGAGCTCGGGCATGCGCGATACACTCAAGAAGATGAAGCCGGACGCGATCGAGGACTTGATCGCTCTGATCTCGCTTTATCGCCCGGGGCCGATGAAGAATATCGACGTCTATGTCGACCGTAAATTCGGACGGGCGGAGGTCGATAATCTCCATCCCGATCTCGAAGGCGTGCTTTCTGAAACCTATGGCGTGATCATTTACCAGGAACAGGTGATGCAGATCGCGCAGATCCTGTCTGGCTATTCACTGGGGGAGGCCGACCTTCTGCGTCGGGCCATGGGCAAAAAGAAGAAAGAGGAAATGGACAAGCAGAAGGTCCGTTTCCTTGATGGCGCTGAAAAGCGTGGCGTGGACCGGGCCAAGGCCTCTTTCATATTTGAGCTGGTGGCAGAGTTTGCCGGCTATGGCTTCAACAAGTCTCACGCGGCTGCCTATGCGGTCATCGCCTACAGGACAGCCTATTTAAAGGCGAATTATCCTGTTGAGCTGATGGCGGCTCTGATGTCGCTTGACCGTGCCAATACGGACAAGCTCGCGGCCTTCCATCAGGAAATCCGGCGTATGGGTATTGAGGTCCGGCCGCCGGATGTGAACCACTCCCAGGCCGACTTCTCCGTCGAAGATGGATGTGTACGCTTTGCCCTCGGCGCAATCCGCAATGTCGGGTTCGCGGCGATGGAACACATAGTTGAAGAACGCGATGCGAAGGGCCCGTTCAAATCCCTTTTTGATTTTGCTGAACGCATCGATCCCAAACATGTCAATCGGCGGACGTTTGAAAACCTTGCCAAGGCCGGTGCCTTTGATGGAATGGAGCCGGACCGCGCCAAGGTGATTGCTTCAGCGGAAACGCTTTTATCCATGGCGCAGCATGCTGCACAGGAAAGGGAAAGCGCGCAGGCCAGCTTGTTCGGGGGCGGTGAGAGCGCCGTGCAGCTGGAGCGTCCAAACCTGCCCGAGCCTGAGCCGTTTACAGCGCAACAGCGTCTTGATGAGGAATTGTCGGCGATCGGGTTCTATCTGTCTGGCCACCCGCTCGATGATGCGACGGAGCAATTGGCGTCACGCGGCGTGGTTCTGCACGCAGAAGCGGCGGGGCGTGTCGCGGAAGGGGCCTCTGCGCTGCGCTTGTGCGGCGTGGTCCGCCGGCGCCAGGAACGCGTGTCGAATAAATCCGGTGAGCGTTTTGCCTGGGTGACGCTGTCCGATCCAACCGGAGAGTTTGAAGTGTTTGTCGCGCCTGAATTATTGCGCACATCGCGTGATGATCTGGAAAGCGGACAGGCGGTGCTCGTCAATGCGCGGGTCGATGAGCGCGATGAACAGATCAGCTTTTTTGCCGACCGTCTGGAGCCGCTGGATATGCGGATGGCGGCGAGCCAATTGCGTATTCACCTGGCCAGCGCTGCCGCCCTTGAGGGGATTAAGGCGCGGCTTGACCGGGCCAATAGCCGTTCGGATGCGCGTGCAGAGGCGCAGGTCGAGCTGTTTTTCCCGGTCGGAGATGGCAGCCAGGTAGAAATTCGGTTGCCCGGTCGGCACTGCGCGGACGCCGCCGTTCAAGCCGCCCTCAGAGCTGTCAAAGGCGTCGAAACGGTCGAGGCCGAGCTGCATGATTGATCTGGAATGTGCTCAACGCGCGCCTGCCAGTATCCAAGGCGAGCGGTGACACGCTTGGCCTTCCATGGGCGAGCGGGGCGATGAGGCGGGTAGGTTAATTCTCGAACGCCTGCATTGACTAAGCACAGCATGGCTTGCCAAGCGCGCAAGACGGGCGTATATCGCGCGCCATCACGCACACGGAGCTCCGGTGGATTACCCGCCGTTCCGGTGTCGGATTTGTCCCTTTGGGACAACCGACTCCGCTCCGTGGAGGCCAACCGGAAAAGGATACATCGATGGCTCTCCCTGAATTCAGCATGCGCCAGCTGCTTGAAGCTGGTTGTCACTTCGGACACCAGACCCACCGCTGGAACCCGAAGATGAAAGACTACATCTTCGGCGAACGCTCCAATATTCACATTATCGACCTGTCCCAGACGGTCCCGCTGCTGCACCAGGCCCTGGTGAAAGTGCGCGAAACCGCTGCCAAGGGTGGTCGTGTTCTCTTCGTCGGTACGAAGCGCCAGGCGTCCGAACCGGTCGCTCAGGCTGCATCTCGCTGCGCACAATACTACATGAACCAGCGCTGGCTGGGCGGCACGCTGACGAATTGGCGGACCATCTCCAATTCCATCGCGCGTCTGCGCGAGCTGGAAGCCATGTTCGAAAACGATGGCGGCCTCGACGGTCTGACCAAGAAAGAGCAGCTGATGCTGACGCGCGAACGCGACAAGCTCGAGCGCTCTCTCGGCGGTATCAAGGATATGGGCGGTACGCCGGATCTGATGTTCGTGATCGACACGAACAAGGAAAGCATCGCCATCCAGGAAGCCAAGAAGTTGGGTATCCCGGTTGTTGCGATTGTCGACACGAATTGCGACCCGGATCCGATCGATCTGCCGATCCCGGGCAATGACGATGCGTCCCGTGCTCTTTCGCTCTATTGCGACCTGATTGCTGACGCTGTGCTCGACGGCATGGCCGACAGCCAGCTGGCGATGGGCGTTGATCTGGGTGAAGCTGATGCTCCGATCGAAGCCCTCATCGAGGGTGGTGACGAAGCACCGGCGGAAGCCGCTGAAACTGAAGCTGCTCCGGCTGACGAAGCTGTGGAAACTGCCACGGAAGCGTCGTCCGAATCTGAAAACACCGAAGCGTAAGCTCCGAATTCAAACCCCCAGGAGACGAAGATGGCCGCGATTACTGCTGCACTCGTTAAAGAACTGCGCGAAAAAACCGGCGTAGGCATGATGGACTGCAAAAAGGCGCTGAACGAAACGGACGGCGATTTTGAAGCAGCCGTCGACTGGCTGCGCAAAAAGGGTCTGTCAAAGGCTGCGAAAAAAGCTGACCGCGTTGCTGCGGAAGGCCTGGTTGCTGTTGCGACCTCCGGTTCCACGGGCGCTGTTGTTGAAGTGAACTCTGAAACGGACTTCGTTGCGCGCAACGAAACCTTCCAGGCTGCCGTTAAAGACATCGCTGCTCTGGCACTGACCACGAATGGCGATGTTGAAGCGCTCAAAACGGCTGAACTGCCGGGCGGCGTTTCTGTCGATGCCAAGCTCACGGATCTGATCGCAACGATCGGCGAGAACATGTCGCTCCGCCGTACCGCTGTTGTGACCGCTGAGCCGGGTGTTGTTGCATCCTATGTTCACAATGCAGCGGCTGATGATATGGGCGCTCTGGGCGTTCTCGTCGGTCTCAAGTCTGAAGGTGATGCGGGCAAGCTCGCTGAACTGGGTCGCAAGATTGCCATGCACGTTGCGGCTGGTTCTCCGTCCGTTGCCGTTGCCGTTGATATTGACGGTGTCGACAGTGCGATTGCTGACAAGGAGCGCAATGTCTTCGCTGAGCAGGCGCGCGCCTCTGGCAAGCCGGAACAAATCATCGAGAAGATGGTTGAAGGCCGTATGCGCAAATTCTTCGAAGAGGTTGTTCTGCTGAAGCAATCCTTCGTTATGGACCCGGACAAAACCATCGAGGAAGTCCTCGCTGATGCGTCCAAAGAGCTTGGTGCTCCGGTTGAGATTACCGGATTTGTCCGGACGGCTCTCGGCGAAGGCGTCGAGAAAAAGCAAGAAGACTTCGCTGCTGAAGTCGCTGCTGCCACCGGCCAAGCCTAAATGTTTATTCCGCGCCGGCACTTCTTAAGTGCCGGCGCTTTCTATATGCTGCCAGACCGTGACTGATTCAGATCCATCCACGCCGTCAGGCGCTCCGAACCCGCCCCGTTTCCGGCGGGTTCTTCTCAAGGTTTCCGGTGAAGCTTTGATGGGATCCCAGCAATATGGGATCGACATCGAAACCGCCGACCGAATTGCCAAAGAAGTCGCAGAAGCTGTTGAAGCCGGCGTCGAGATGTGTCTCGTCATCGGTGGAGGGAATATCTTCCGCGGACTGTCCGGTGCCGCCAAGGGCATGGACCGCGCGGCCGCCGATTATATGGGCATGCTGGCAACGGTGATGAACGCTCTGGCGATGCAGACTGCGCTCGAGCAGATCGGCGTTCAAACCCGTGTTCAATCTGCCATTCCCATGACGACGGTGTGCGAACCCTATATCCGCCGCCGTGCGACGCGTCACATGGAAAAGGGCCGTGTTGTCATCTTTGCGGCGGGCACTGGCAATCCCTTCTTCACAACCGATACAGCCGCTGCATTGCGCGCAGCGGAGATGGGCTGTGATGCCCTGTTCAAGGGCACGCAGGTTGATGGTGTCTATAGCGATGATCCGCGCACCAATCCTGATGCTGAACGCTATGAGCAATTGGATTATCTCGACGTTCTCACGCGTGACCTGAAAGTGATGGATGCGTCAGCCGTCACTTTGATGCGCGAGAACGCGATCCCGATTGTGGTCTTTAATATTCACGAACAAGGCGGTCTTGCCAAAGTGCTGAGCGGGCAGGGTGTCTGCACCATGATCGGCAAGATGAAGCCTCCTGCGGACGCCTAAATCCGTCCGATTTTTGATTAGTGGGGAGATGATCGATGAGCGATGATATCGATTTCGACGAAGACGATCTTAAGCGCCGTATGGATGGTGCCGTAGACTCGGTGAAGAAAGAATTCGGCGGTCTTCGCACGGGCCGTGCGAGCGCATCCTTGCTCGATCCGATCAAGGTTGATGCCTATGGATCCCCGACGCCGATGAACCAGGTTGGTACCGTTTCCGTTCCGGAGCCGCGCATGATTTCTGTGCAGGTGTGGGATAAGGGCATGGTCGCGGCCGTCGATAAAGCCATTCGTAATTCTGCGCTTGGTCTGAACCCAGTGGTTGACGGACAATTGCTGCGCATTCCGATTCCTCCTCTCAATGAGGAGCGTCGTGCTGAAATCGCTAAACTGGCTGGCGGTTACGCGGAAAACGCGCGCGTCGCGGTGCGCAATGTTCGCCGTGACGGTATGGAAGCGCTGAAAAAGATGGAAAAGGAAGGCGTCATCTCAGAAGATGAGCACAAAGCTTTTGCTGATGATGTTCAGAAACTGACCGATGCGACGATCAAGACCATCGATGATGCTCTGAAGAAAAAACAAGAAGAAATCATGCAGGTCTGATCCTTCGCGGATTGCCGTAGGGGGTTGAAATGAGCGAGGACGCTCCGATAGCGCCAGCAAGCGCCCCGCTTCCCCGCCATGTTGCGATCATCATGGATGGCAATGGTCGCTGGGCGAAACAGCGCCACCGTCCTCGTTCCTATGGCCATAGTCGGGGCGTGGAGGCAGTTCGCGAGACCGTCCAAGCGGCGGGTGATCTTGGGGTAACCTGTCTCACAGTCTTCTCATTTTCGACGGAGAACTGGAATCGTCCGAAGGCGGAGATCGGCGCGCTCTTCGAACTCATGAAGCATTATGTGCAGGCGGATCTGGAAAGCCTGCACGGCCGGGGCGTGCGGATCCGGATCATCGGCCGACGCGATGATCTCGATGAGGATATTCTCGAGATAATTGAAAAAGCCGAGCACAGAACCCGCGAAAACCGGCGCTTCACACTCAATATCGCGTTCAATTATGGCGGGCGGGATGAGATCGTTCGAGCGACCCAGAAGCTCGCTCAACGCGTTGAAGCCGGCGAATTAAAGCCAGACGATGTTTCGCTCGATCTTTTCGAGGGCGAGCTGGATACCGCCGAGCTGCCCGATGTCGATCTTTTGATCCGGACCAGCGGCGAACAACGCATATCCAATTTCATGTTGTGGCAAGCTGCCTATGCGGAGCTTGTTTTCATGGATGTGCTTTGGCCTGATTTCACACCCAAGCATCTGCGCGATGCCCTCGACGAGTTTGCGCGCCGCGAACGTCGTTATGGAGGCGTGGATGCCGGAGCGGCATGACCCTGTCTTTCGCCGCAGGCTAATCTCGGCGCTTATTCTCGGTCCACTAGCGGTTCTCCTTCTCTGGCTTGGCGGTCTGTTTTTCACCGCCTGGGTCGCAGCCTTTGCTGCTGCCATGGCGTGGGAGTGGATCCAGATGTCAGACCGAAAGGCGCCGCCCGTCGCCTATGCGATCGCGTGTGCGACGGCCTCCGGTGCTGTTTTGCTGGCAGGGCAGACAAGCATTCAGGACGCGCTGATTTGGGGCGCTTTGGGCACGACAGCGTCGGGGCTTGAGCGCTGGCGTCGCGGCTGGTCGGTTGAAGTTCTCGGTGTGCTCTATGTCTCTCTGTCTGCGGGGCTTCTCGCAGCAATGCGGAGCATGCCTGAGCATGGGCTGGCCGCTGTCGTGCTGCTGTTTTCCGTCGTTTGGGCTGCGGATAGTTTCGCTTATCTTGTCGGGACATGGATCGGTGGCCCTAAACTGATCCCGCAAGCCAGTCCGAACAAGACTTGGTCAGGTTTTCTGGCCGGTGTCTTGGCCGGTATCGGTGCGGGATGGGTGGCCGGGCGTTTCTTCGGTCTGGATGATGCTGCGGTCCTGGTTTTTGCCGGGGTGGTCGCGACCGCGTCGGTGATGGGAGATCTAGCCATGTCGCTGTTCAAGCGAAGCTTCGGCGTTAAAGACTCCGGGACCTTGATCCCCGGTCATGGCGGGGTCCTTGATCGCGTTGATGCTTTGATGCTTGCGGTTATTGCGGCCGTTCTAATTCAGCGATTTATCGATTTGGGTTGGGCAGGATGAGTGCGCGCCGCCTCAGCGTGCTCGGAGCCACGGGTTCTGTCGGCGCTGCGACGCTTGATCTCGTCGAGCGTGCAGAGCCAGGCCGCTATGAAATTGTGGCTCTGACTGCCAATGCCAACGTTAAGGAGCTGGCGAGGCTGGCTTTGAAATTTCGCCCGGAATTCGTCGCCCTCGCAGATGCGAGTAAAGGGGATGAATTGAAGTCGGCGCTGGCCGGATCGGGTGTCGAGGTGGGACTGGGAGACGCGGCGGTTGCTGAGGCCGGCGCGCGTCCAGCCGACTGGATTATGGCAGCAATCGTGGGTGCGGCGGGCCTTGCTCCGACCTTGAATGCGCTGCGCCAGGGAAGTGCTCTGGCTTTTGCAAATAAGGAATGCCTGGTGTGCGCGGGCGCCTTGTTCATGGAAGAAGCGCGTCGCTGCGAAACTGCGCTTCTACCCGTCGACAGCGAGCATAACGCTATCTTCCAGGTCTTCGACGATGATCAGCGTGATCGTATTCAAGCCATCACACTAACGGCCTCAGGCGGCCCGTTTCGGTCGTGGTCACTTGAGCAAATGCGCCGCGCAACACGCCAGGACGCTTTAGCGCACCCGACTTGGGATATGGGCGCCAAAATCACTATCGACAGCGCGACCATGATGAATAAGGGGCTCGAGGTTATCGAGGCGTGCTGGCTGTTCGATCTGCCGCACAAGCAAGTTGATGTCGTGGTCCATCCGCAATCCATTGTGCACGGATTGGTTCATTACAGCGATGGGAGCGTATTGGCGCAGCTAGGCTCGCCCGACATGCGGACACCTATCGCGCACGCTTTGGCATATCCTAACCGACTGGATGCACCGGTTGAACCACTCGACCTCGCAAAACTCGCGCGTCTTGATTTTGAAAATCCGAGCGAGGAGCGCTTCCCGGCTCTTAGATTGGCACGCCAGGTCATCGAGGCCGGCGGAGCAGCCCCCGCTGTGTTGAATGCGGCCAATGAGATTGCGGTTGAGGCATTTCTGGCAGACCGCATCGGCTATCTCGATATTGCGGGCTGTGTTGAGGATGTACTGAGCAAAGCGGTCGCGGATGACGAAATACCGTCTAAGCTCACAGCATTCGACGATGTTTACCGAATTGATGCGCGGGCGCGTATACTGGCACGCGATTTGATTGCGGCCATTCCAGCGCAAGTTTGAAGTAGGAAGTCACAATGGGTTTGATCGAGAGCGTCTTTCTGACCGTCTTTTCCTTCGGCTTTGTGATTTCCATCGTCGTGGTGATCCACGAGCTTGGTCATTACTGGGCCGGTCGCTGGTGTGGTGTCCATGCGGAAGCCTTCTCAGTTGGCTTCGGACCGACACTGCTCTCCTGGCGGGATAAGCACGGAACGGTTTGGCGTGTCGCGGCCTTCCCCCTGGGCGGTTATGTCCGTTTCCTGGGCGATGCTGGTGCGGCCAGTGAGCCGGACAGCGAAAAGCTTGACCAGATGCGCGCGCAAATGGGTGCGGACGCAGACAAGTGCTATCATTTCAAACCTGTATGGCAGCGCTCAATTATCACCGGTGCTGGCCCGGTCGCGAATTTCATTCTGGCCATTTTGGTGTTTGCACTGCTGGCCATGGTGATCGGCGGGCCGCAGCACAATCCGGCCCTTGTAGGCGACACACTGCCCGGGTCGCCTGCGGAGGAAGCGGGCTTCCAGTCCGGCGACCGCATTGTGTCAATCAATGGCAAGGCGATCAGTAGTTTTCAGGACATCACCCAGGAAGTTATCTGGCGCCCGGGGCAAGAGCTGGCTTTCGAAATTGATCGCGGCGGTGAAGTCCTGATTCTGCCTGTGGCGCCCCGTGCGACCGAGATTGTCGATAATTTCGGCGGCACGCGGCGTATGGGGCAAGTTGGGCTCAGCGCGCTCCTGCAGCCGGTCATTGGGCGGTTGGAAGCGGGCGGTGCTGCCGAGGCAGCCGGTTTCCAGATCGGCGATCGTATCCTAAGTGTGTCCGGTGAACCGGTTCTGTCCTGGCATCAGATCGACAATGCTGTTGCCGCAGCAGACGGTGATGTTCTACGTTTTGAGATTGAGCGCGAGGGGCGCAGCAGCATCATCGATGCGAGCTTACCCTATTATGCAGAGGCCGCTCCGGAGGCGGTGATGCAGAATGGACGCATCTCAATGCGGACCGTCGGCAATATTTGGCAGCGGGACCGGTTCGGACCGATTGGTGCAGTTATGCATGGTGCGGAACGGACCTGGGCAGCTGTTTCCATGACGGGGCGTTATGTCGGTCACATTGTGACTGGCAGAGCTTCCACTGAATTACTCAACGGGCCGTTGGGCATTGCGGAAGCAGCGGGTCAAACGGCGTCGAGCAGTGTGGAGGCAGGTAGAAACGCCTCGGAAAGCGCTATCCTGCTGATCCTGAACCTGATCCAGTTAGCCGGCTATCTCTCCGTCGGACTGGGATTAGTCAATCTCTTGCCGATTCCAATCCTCGACGGCGGGCATTTGGTGTATTACGCATATGAGGCAGTGGCGCGTCGCCCGCTCAGCATGAAAGCCCAGACGATTGGTTTTCAGTTGGGGCTTGCACTTGTGCTCGGGATGATGCTTTTAGCCACGTGGAACGATATTAACTACAAGCTCAGTCAGTTTTTCTGACCGGGGACCAGAAAGCGGCGATCTTCCATGGTGAGTGCTTTGCGTACGCTGTTAGCAGCCTTGATGACCCTCGGCCTTTCCGCCGGGGCGTTAGCCCAATCCGATAGTGCTTCGGAGGCTGACGTATCCGCTTCCCAGCAATTGCTGGCTCAACCGGCTATCGTCCGGCAGATCCTGGTGGAGGGGAATCAGCGTGTCGAAGCCGACACTGTGATCTCCTATCTGCTGATCCAGCCTGGGCAGGTGGCTGATGCGCAGTCCATCAACCTTTCGATCCAGACCCTGTTTGCGACCGGCCTGTTCTCCGATGTTCAGATCGAGGATCGCGGTGAGATCCTGATAGTCCGCGTCCAGGAGAACCCGATCATCAACCGCGTGGTCCTTGAAGGGAATAACGCGATCTCTGATGATAAGATCACTGACGAGATCCAGGCTCAGCCGCGCGCCATCTTCACGCGTGCACGCATCCAGTCAGATGTTCAGCGCATTATCGAGGTCTATCGTCGCTCGGGCCGTTTCGCGGCAACTGTGACGCCGATGATCATCGAGCAGGAGCAAAACCGGGTCGATCTGATCTTCGAGATTTCCGAAGGTCCTGTCACAGGTGTGACGCGGATCAACTTCATCGGGAATGAAAACTTCTCAGACCGTCGTTTGCGCAGCGAATTGGTAACCCAGGAATCGCGCTGGTGGCGCTTCTTCAGCTCCAACGATAACTACGACCCGGACCGGCTGGAATATGATCGGGAATTGCTTCGCCAATTCTACCAGGATCAAGGTTATGCAAACTTCCGTGTCCTCTCTTCCGTGGCGGAGCTGACGCCGGACCAGGAAAACTTCTACATCACCATCACGATTGATGAGGGTGAGGTTTATAATTTTGGTGAAGTCACGGTTCGCTCCGAGATTGATGAGCTCTCCAACGAGTATCTCCAGGCCATCTTGCCTATTCGCAGTGGCGATGTTTACCGCGCGTCCTTGCTGGAAAGCTCTGTCGATGCGCTGACATTCGCAGCTGGTGCGTCGGGCTATGCCTTCGTCAATGTGCGCCCACAGACCACCCGTAACCGGGAAACGCGCACGGTTGATATTGAGTTTGTCATTGATCAGGGCCCGCGGGTTTATATCGAGCGGATCGACATCGTGAACAATACGCGGACGCTTGACCGTGTTGTGCGTCGCGAGTTGAACATCGTTGAAGGCGATGCGTTTAACCGGGTTCTCATTGACCGTTCGCGCAATAATGTTCGCCGCCTGGGCTTCTTCGAGGAAGTCGAGATCACCGAGACGCCTGGCTCCGCGCCGGACCGTGCACGGCTGACGGTCGATGTCACGGAGCAGCCGACAGGTGAGCTCGCCTTTGGTGCAGGTTTCTCCTCTACGGATAGCTTCTTGGTCGATTTCTCGATTTCTGAACGCAATCTGCGAGGTCGCGGCCAGTTCCTGCGTTTCCGCGTTTCCGTCAGTGGGGTGCGAGAAACAATCGATATCCGCTTTACCGAACCGCGTTTCCTTGATCGAAACCTTGCCGCCGGTTTCGATCTATTCCGGGTCAATTCAGACTTCATCAGTGAAGCCGCGTTCCAGACAGAATCGACTGGCGGTAGTTTGCGTCTCGGCTTCCCCGTAACCGGATCAACCAATCTTCAGCTTCGTTACACGCTCCGAAACGACGATGTTCGGGTCTTCTCGGCCCAAAGCGCGGCCTTGCTGAGCCAGGCCGGTCGCCGCACGACCTCTGTTGTCGGCTATACTTTCGCCTGGAACCGACTGAACGATCCGATCGAGCCGACACGCGGTTTCCGTTTCACTTTGAGCCAGGACCTGGCGGGTGTTGGCGGTGATGTGCGATATGTACGCACTGAGCTGGGAGCCAATTTCTATCGGGGCATCGCTCCGGGCTGGACCGCCAGCCTGGCCATCGACAGTGGATTCACAATCGGCTGGGGCGGCGAATCCGTCCGTATTAACGACCGTTTCTTCAAGGGTGGTAACTCATTCCGCGGTTTTGAAGTCGGTGGTATCGGCCCCCGTAATGTTCGGCGTGACACGACAACGGGCGAGATTGTCCGCGGTGATGCGCTGGGTGGCCGGCTTTATGCAATTGGCGCTCTGGAGTTGACCTTCCCGACGGGGCTTCCGGAGCAGTATGGTATTCGTGGCGCACTATTTACCGAATTCGGCACACTCGGCCTGCTCGACTCCGTCGATCAGGTCGCAGAAGGCGCTGCGGGCAGCCTGTTCACGGTGGACGATCTCGCCCTCCGTGCCTCCGCTGGCCTCAGCATTTTCTGGGACTCGCCCTTCGGGCCGGTCCGGTTTGACTTCGCCGAAGCAATCATGTCGGAGGAATACGATCATCGTGAATTCTTCCGCTTCAGCACACGTACAGGGTTCTAAGTTATGAAACTGCTCAAATCTCTTCTTCTTCTGCCGGTCGCGGTCTTCGCGCTTGGTGCTCCGGCGATGGCCCAGACGAATGTGGCCGTCATGAACGAGGAGCGTGTTCTTCGGGAAAGTGCCGTGGGACAGCATATTGCAACGCGTATCTCTGCTATCGCTCAGGAAATCGATGCAGAGCTGGCAGCCATGGGCGCACCGATCCAACAGGAAACGGAAGCCCTCAATGCCGAGACCGCGTCCATGACCCCGGCAGCTGTACAGCAGCGCCCGGACCTGATGCAGCGCATCGAGGCGCTGAACACTCAAGCGCAACAGTTTGAAGTCGCACGTCGCGTGCGTCAGCAAGAAATTGTCGCGACTGAGCGCCAGGCCATGCGTCCGGTTTATGAATCTCTTGGCCCTATCCTTGAGGAAGTCGTAGAGCAGCGCTCCATCGATATCCTGGTGGATCGTTCCAATCTCGTTTTCGCCAGCCCGGACGTCGATATCTCCGATGCGGTCATTGAATTGCTCAACACCCGCCTGCCAACGGTTCCGGTCAACCGGGTTCGCCTGCCGCAGGAAGGCGCTGAGGCGTCTGAGTAAAGCGGTTTAGCACAGTGGCAGAGCAACGGTTTTTCGACCAGCTGGGCCCGCTAACGGTACAAGAAATCGCTGCGCTGTCCGGCGCAGCGATTTCTGATTCCGGGCATGGCGTTTTTGAAGTCACGACCGTGGCTCCGCTAGACGCGCTGCGGCCTGGGGCTCTTGGCTATATCGAGAATGCGAAGCTTCTTGATGCGGCCCAAGGTCAGCGCATGGACGGTATTGTCCTCCTGGCGCCTCAAAGCCTGGCAGATGGTTTAAACGCGCTGGGCGTAGTCCATTTGATTCACGAGGCGCCGCGCGCGGGTTTTGCAAAGGCGGCCTCGGCTTTGTTCCGCCTGCGCGAACATGACGGCCAAGCTGCCATTCATGCCAGTGCGCAGGTCGATCCGTCCGCTAGTCTTGCGCCAAATGTGGTGATCGGCCAGGAGGCCGTGATCTCGGAAGATGTCATCATCGGAGCCAATACGGTTATTGGCCCTGGATGCCGTATCGGCCGCGGCAGCCGAATAGGGGCAAATGCCTCACTGCGTTGCGCCGATATTGGTGAGACGTGCAATATCCTCTCCGGAGCCGTGATTGGCGAAGCGGGTTTCGGCGTCGCCATATCGAAGACGGGCGCGATCGATGTTCCTCATATTGGATCCGTGTCCCTTGGGGACGCTGTGACGATTGGCGCGAATTCAACAATTGATCGCGGCGTGTTCGGAGCGACCCGCATTGGGGATCGCGTAAAGGTCGATAATCTTTCGCACATCGCCCATAATTGCGATGTGGGTGAAGATACGCTGATGGCGGCGTTTGCCGGTATCTCCGGAAGTACCAAGATCGGGGCGCGCGTGGTGTTTGGTGGGCGTGTCGGTCTTGCTGACCACATCACAATCGGAGATGACGTGACGATTGGCGGCGGTGCTGCGGTCATGAATAGTCTCACCGAACCGGGCATTTATGCTGGAGCGCCGGCCCAGCCGCTGCGCGATCACCTTCGCGAGGTGGCTCAAATCCGCCGTCTCGTTAAACCCAAGACCAAAAGAGACAAGAGCTAAATGTCTTCACGGATCGAAAGCGCTGAAATTCTGACGCTTCTGCCACATCGTTATCCCTTCCTCCTTGTGGACGCTGCAGAAGACTATGTGGAGGGAGAATCCATCACCGGTATTAAGGGTGTAACCATCAATGAGCCCTTCTTTCCGGGGCATTTTCCCGGCAACCCGGTTATGCCGGGCGTCTTGATGATCGAGGCGCTTGGGCAGACGGGGGCAGTCTTGATGTATAAGACGCTCAAGGCCGGACCGGATAGCGCTACGGTTTTCTTCATGGGAGCCGACAAGGTCAAGTTTCGCTCGCCGGTAAGGCCCGGCATGCAGCTTCGGATGCCGGTCGAGGTTACCGCGATGCGCCATGGCGTATTCAAGTTTAAAGGCGAGGTCTATGCCGACGGTGTGAAGGCCTGTCAGGCGGAGTTCGCAGCAAAGGCGATTGAGAACACATGAGCCAGATCATTCACCCCACCGCGCTCGTGGATCCTGCCGCGCAATTGGGCGTCGATGTCGAAATCGGCCCGTTTTCCATCATCGGACCACGTGTGGTGCTGGGGGATCGTGTTCGTGTCATGTCGCATGTCACCGTGGCCGGGCTTACCGAGCTCGGCGCGGACAGCGTTCTATATCCGGGCGTTCATCTTGGGCATCCTCCACAGGATTTCAAATATCAGGGCGAAGACACAACGCTGATCATTGGCGAGCGTAATATCCTGCGTGAGAACGTGACCATGCATCCCGGCACGAGTGTGGGTCGCGGCTCGACGCGCGTTGGTGATGACGGGTATTTCATGGTCGGCAGCCATGTGTCTCACGACAGCCTTGTGGGCGATCGGGTTGTTTTCGCAAACGGTGCGGCGATCGGTGGTGGCACAACGATCGGTGATCACGTCATCCTGGGCGGGTATGCTGGCATACATCAAAACAGCCGGGTCGGCCGTCACGCTTTCATCGGGGCGATGGCCATGGTGACCTCTGACGTTATTCCCTATGGATCGGTGATTGGTAATCACGCGCATCTGGCCGGGCTAAACGTCGTCGGCCTGAAGCGTCGGGGCATGCCTCGAGAAACGCTGCGCGATCTGCGCGCCGCTTATCGTTTGCTTTTCGCTGAGGAAGGCACGTTCCAGGAGCGACTGGACGATGTGTCCCGTGATTACTCAGACAATGCTCCTGTGAAGGAGATCATTGATTTCATCCGTGCCGATGCCAAGCGATCACTTTGCATGCCGCATGACTGATACCCGCACTGAACATGTGCGCTGGACGCGCCTGGGTATTCTGGCGGGCGGAGGGGATCTACCGCTGGAACTGGCTTCGGCCCAGCGCGAACGCAATCCGTTTGTAATCACTCTGACGGGTTTCACTGACCGCGATTATTCGGCGTTCGACAATGTTGAACTGTCCGTCGGTCAAATAGGTGGCATGACAAAAGCGCTCAAGCGCGCTGGCTGTGATGCGATTTGTTTTGCCGGATATGTGACCCGTCCGGACATTAGCGGGCTGAAAATGGATGCGCGTGGCCTTCTGATGGTCCCCAAGGCACTCGCTGCGGGTCGCAAGGGAGATGATGCACTCATTCGCGTCGTTGTTGGCGAGTTTGAGAGCCAAGGCTTCACTGTGGTGGGCGCAAATGATGTGCTCGCCGCACTCGCGCCCACGATAGATGATGGTGGGTTAGGCCAGGGCAGTGAAGCGCATGCAGGAGATATCGCGAAGGCCTGCGAGATCGCGCGTGCAATCGGAGCTCTTGATATCGGGCAAGGGGCTATTATTGCAAACGGCCTCATCCTCGCTGTGGAAGCGCAGGAAGGCACGAATGCGATGATTGACCGCGTGGCCGGATTGAGTGCTGACCTTCGCGGTACGCGTGCCGCCCGGGCAGGCATCCTGGCAAAAATGCCGAAACCAATCCAAGAACGCCGGGTCGATTTGCCGACTATTGGTGTCGATACCGTAGAACGTTGTGCCGCGGCCGGTTTGGCGGGTATCGCGCTTGAAGCGGGAGGGGCGTTGATCTTGGACCGTGAGGCCGTCGCCAACGCGCTCAATGACCACGGCATGTTCTTGACCCTTGTGGAGCCTGACGATGGCTGATGAGCCACTCATCTACGTGGTTGCTGCGGAGCGCTCGGGGGATTTGCTGGGAGCAGGCTTGATACGGGCTTTGCGCGCTAAAGGCGGGCCAGACATCGCTTTTCGCGGCATGGGAGGCGACGCGATGGCGCAGGAAGGCGTGGCGACCACAGTCAGTATCGAAGGCTTGTCTATTCTCGGTTTCTTTGACGGTGTCAAAGCCTATGGACGCATCAAGTCGCGGGTTGCCGAGCTTGTCGCCGACATTGTTGAACATAAGCCATCGGCCGTGGTTTTGATCGATAGCTGGGGCTTTATGTTACGCGTTGCTCAGGGCGTTCGCGCGATCGATCCTTCCATCAAGCTGATCAAATATGTCGGCCCGCAGGTCTTCGCGACGCGGCCGGGGCGAGCGAAAACCCTGGCGGCCGCTGTCGATCATCTCATGACAATATTGAGTTTTGACGGGCGGTATTATGAGCCTCATGGCTTGCCTGTGACCTTTGTTGGCAATCCAACTCTTGATCGCACTGAGCCGGGCGATGGTGCAGGCTTCCGGGGCCAGCACGGAATTGCGGCCGATGCAGAAACTGTTCTGGTTCTCTTTGGCAGCCGCAAGTCGGAAATAGACCGTATGGGACCAGACTTGTATGAAACGGTCCGGCGATTGAAGTCCGCGCGCGATATCACACCGATTATCGTTGCTGCGGGGCCGGTTGCCGAGCATCTCGCTCCCTATGCAGAGCGCGCCCGCAAGGCTTTCGGCGCGGTTGTAGTTGGAGAAGAGGAAAAGCGTGATGCCTTCGCCGCCGCGGATGTCGCGCTGGCCTGTTCCGGAACGGTTGTGACAGAGCTGGCGACTGCAGGTGTTCCGACCGTGACGGGGTATAAGCTCGGCTGGTTTACCTGGGCGATCATTCGCGCATTCTCGATCATGAAGGCGCCCTTTATCTCACTGGTAAATATCGCGGCAGATGAAATGCTGGTGCCTGAATTTGTTCAAACCCGGGTGCGACCATCCCTGCTGAGCAAGGCCGTGTCTGATCTCCTCGCAGACCCCGAACGCCGGCATGCGCTGAGTGCGAGATTGATGGAAACGACGAAGGCCATGCGCGGCAGAGGTGACGCCAGTGAGCGCGCCGCTGAGACAGTGCTTCGCCTCGTCAGTTCGAAATAAAAAAAGGCCGCTCTGGGAGCGGCCTTTTTCTTGGATCGAAATCGTAGTTTAGCGCTTGTCTGCCGGAACGTAATCGCGAGACGTTGCACCGGTGAACAACTGGCGTGGACGACCGATTTTCTGGGACGGATCCTCAATCATCTCAGACCATTGTGCAATCCAGCCAACAGTGCGAGCGAGGGCGAAGAGAACCGTGAACATCTCGGTCGGGAAGCCCATCGCTTTCAGCGTGATGCCGGAATAGAAGTCGATGTTCGGGTAGAGCTTCTTCTCAACGAAGTATTCGTCCTCCAGAGCGATGCGCTCGAGCTCCATGGCGACCTGCAGAGTCGGGTCATTGCGGACGCCAAGAACATCGAGAACCTCGTGACAGGTCTCGCGCATGACTTTCGCGCGCGGATCGTAGTTTTTATAGACGCGGTGACCGAAGCCCATCAGGCGGAACGGGTCGGACTTGTCCTTGGCCTTAGCGACATATTCCGGGATTTTGTCGACGGAACCGATCTGGTTGAGCATGTTCAGTGCCGCTTCATTGGCGCCACCATGTGCCGGACCCCAGAGCGATGCGATACCCGCAGCAATACAAGCGAACGGGTTGGCACCGGAAGAACCGGCCAGGCGAACCGTAGAGGTTGAAGCGTTCTGTTCGTGATCAGCGTGGAGAATGAAAATCTTGTCCATCGCCTTGGCGAGAACTTCATTGCTTTCATAATCTTCGGCCGGAACAGCGAAACACATGCGCAGGAAGTTTGCTGCATAGTCCAGCTCATTGCGCGGGCTGATGAAAGGCTGTCCGATCGCGTATTTGAAGGCGCGCGCAGCAATGGTCGGCATTTTCGCGATCATGCGGTGGCTTGCAATGGTGCGGGCCTGCGGATCATTGATATCCGTGCTGTCATGGTAGAAGGCCGAGAGCGCGCCGACCGTGCCGACCATAATCGCCATCGGGTGCGCATCGCGGCGGAAACCACGGAAGAACATCTCGAACTGATCATGCAGCATGGAGTGGCGGCGGATCGTCCAGTCGAACGTCTCCAGATCCGTCGCGGACGGCAGCTCGCCATTCATGAGCAGGTAGCAGACCTCGATGAAGGAGGATTTCTCTGCCAGCTGATCGATAGGATAGCCGCGATAGAGCAGGGTGCCTTCATCGCCATCAATATAGGTGATCTGGCTCTCGCAGCTCGCCGTGGAGGTGAAGCCTGGATCATAAGTGAACATGCCGGTCTGGGCATACAGCTTGCGGATGTCGATAACATCCGGACCGATTTCACCGGAGAATACCGGAAGGTCGTAATTCTCCCCATTATAGCTGAGCGTGGCTGTGCCGTTCGGCTTTGCTTTGCTTTCCATTTGTCTTCCCTCGTTACTCGGGCATCCGGATTATTGGCCCGGTGCGGATTGTTCCTTAATGCGATCTAGTGCTTCCTCACGGCCCAGAAAGACCATGACTTGCGCTAAATCCGGAGCCGGAGCTCCGCCAGTTAATGCCGCACGAAGCGGCTGACCAACCTTGCCGAAACCAACCTCTTCGGTTTCGGCGAAGTCTTTGAGTGCTTGTCCCAATGCATCTTCTGTCCATGCGGAGATGTCAGACAGAGTTGTGAAAAGGCGGTTAAGACGCGCGCGAGCCTCATCATTGAGTGCTTTGGCGGCCTTGCCGGTGAAGGTGTAAGGGCGAGCCTTGATTAGAAAATAACCCTGAGAGGCGAGTTCTTCCAGTGTTGATGCCCGTGTTTTCAAAACGGGCAGGGCAGCGAGATATCGCGCCTCGATCAGGTCGCTCCGTGTTTCGCGCTCTTCAAGTGCCTCGATCCAGGGCCAGGCCAGCTCTAGCAAACGAGCATCATCAGCCTTCTCGAGGTGGAGGCTGTTGATATGCGCCATTTTTTCCAGGTCGAGCCGGGCCGGGGATTTCTTCAGCCCATCCATGGAAAATGCGGCAATTGCGTCAGCATCGGTGAAGAATTCCTGGTCACCCTTGGCCCAGCCGAGGCGCAGAAGGTAATTGCGCAGCCCCTCCGGAAGATAGCCCATATCGCGGTAAGCCTCCGCACCGAGCGCGCCGTGGCGTTTTGACAGCTTCTTGCCGTCATCACCGTGAATAAGGGGGATGTGCGCGAAAACAGGGCGGTCCCAGCCCATCGCATCATAGATCTGGCTTTGGCGTCCGGCATTGATCAAGTGATCATCACCGCGAATGATATGGGTGATTTCCATATCATGGTCATCGACGACAACGGCCAGGTTATATGTGGGCGTGCCATCTGAACGCAGGATCACAAGGTCGTCGAATTCTTTTGCTGCCCAGGTGACACGACCTTGCACCGCGTCTTCAATGACCATGTCTGCATCGCTCGCGCGGAAACGAACAACATAGTCGGCGCCCGCAGGGGCTTGGGAACTGTCCCGGTCTCGCCAGGGCGAGCGCAGTGCACGACCATCCGCAAAAGCTTGTTCACGCAGCGCGCTGACTTCGTCAGGGGTGCAGTAACACCGAAAAGCGTGACCGTTTTCGATCAGCTGGTCCGCGATTTCCTTATGGCGATCAGCACGCGAGAACTGCGAAACCGCCTCACCGGTCCAATCCAGGCCGAGCCAACCAAGCCCATCCAAAATCGCTTCAATCGCAGCGTCTGTGGAGCGTTCGCGATCTGTGTCCTCAATACGCAGCAGGAATTCGCCACCATGATGCTTGGCGAATAACCAATTGAACAAGGCGGTACGGGCTCCGCCAATGTGCAGGAAACCGGTTGGTGAGGGCGCGAAGCGAGTGCGAATCATAAGGACTTTCTGTTGCGCGTGCGAACGCATGTTGCGCTGCGGGAGGGAAACAGGGTGTTAGCATGATTAGCATCACCGACGTAAGGGCCTCACCTGCGGCAAGACAGCAGCTATGTCTAGAGCGCGCCCAATCAAGGTTCCAAACGCTTTAATCCCTGCATTAAAAGGGGAATTCACTTTTTCGCGAGGCGTGCAGGGATTTGCTGTCGGTGTATTGGCCGGGTGCGCTGTGTATTTTTCAGTACCGGAGAATGTGCGAGGCGTATTCGCTTTGCTGGCGATAGCGGTGTCGGCGCTGCCCCTGCTTCGGCCAAGTCTGGCGAGTTGGCTCACGGCCATGATCGCTGTCGGGTATCTGACGGCGCTTCTAGCCGCGCAGAGTCGGGTTGGGTCTGCTGGCTGCAATGAGGATTGGCAAGCCGGCCCACAAGAGGTTTCCGGCTGGATTGAAATGATCGACCGGTCCTCGAGCGGCCGAACACGCATCTATGTCCGCCCGGATGAATCCGTCTGCCGCTTGCGCATTGTTGTGAGAGCGGATGCGGTTCGACCCGGTGATTATGTTCAACTGCGAGCACAACTCTTCACACCCGCCCGCGCAGCCGTCCCGGGCGCCTATGATAGTCGGTTACCGCTCTTCTTCAGACGGGTCGCCCTTAGCGGTTATGCGATCAGTCGGTTGGAGCAAGGATCGCCGACTGGTACCGCTCCGGAAACCGCTGCGCTTGCACGATCTCTGGCGCGCTTTCGCGGACAGCTCTCCGAGCGCATCCGGAACCATTTACCGGAACGGAATGGAGCGATAGCAGCAGCGCTTCTGACCGGGGATCGTTCGCATATCGAACCGGAAGACGCCGAGCTCCTACGGAGGTCTGGGCTGGGCCATATCCTGGCCATCTCCGGGCTGCATATGGGGCTTGTAGCGGGCGGGGTTTTCTTCGCTATTCGTCTCTTAAGCGCAATGCTTTTTCCCTGGTCTCGACGCGGCAATACGATCGCTCCGGCAGCAATCTCCGGCCTGCTTGCTGGCGTCCTCTATTTAATCGTCTCGGGGGGAGCGATTCCAACCCAGCGCGCCTTCATAATGACGGCAGCCCTGCTTCTGGCGGCACTGGCAGGGCGCCGCGCCTTTTCCATGCATACACTGGCCCTGGCTTTGATAGCGGTGTTGATCTTTCAGCCTGAAAGCGCTGTGTCACCCGGTTTTCAGATGTCTTTTGCGGCGGCAGGCGCACTCATAGCCATGGCTGAGTATTTGCGCGAACGCGGCGGTCACGCCTGGTTTCCGCGAGGGCCGGTGTCGATTGCCAGCGGATTGGTGGTCACCAGTCTTATTGCGGGCACGGCCACATCGGCCATAGCCGCGTTTCACTTCCACCGGCTGGCGCAATACGGGCTTGCGGCAAACATCCTCGCCATGCCGGTATTCACATTCATGGTAATGCCCATGGGTGTCTTGGCCCTGATCTTCATGCCTTTCGGGCTGGAGGCGCTGGCTCTGGCAATCATGTCGGCCGGGCTGGACTTTATTTTCTGGAGTGCAGCCTGGGTGACGTCCTGGCCGGGTTCACTGACACCTATTCCGTCCGCGCCGGGCTGGGTGTTGGCCATTTTCATCAGCGGCTATCTTCTTGTGCTGCTTGGCCGAAAAGCTGTCCGACTTTACGGGCTGGCTATTGTGCTGGGGAGTATGGGGTTGTGGGCATGTTTACCGGGGCCTGATGTTTTCATTAGTGAGACCGGCCGGATGATCGTTGCGCAGAGAAGCTCAGGCGCGAGTGCTACCCACACCCGATGGTCGGCATCGCCAGGGCGGCGGGGTGCATTCGCTGAACGCGTGTTTCTGGAAAGGTACGGGCAGGGTGAGTTTTCACAGCCCCATTGCGATCCGTCCGGCTGCGGATTTGAGCTGGACGGGCAAATCCTGATTTGGAGCCGTCTTGCCGAAACGCTGGATGAGGATTGTCGCCGCGCCTCTTTGATTGTCACACCGCAGACGATTGAGCCCTGGATCGCGCGTGCATGCGACGCGGAGATTATTGATGGACACGCCCTGGCGGCTTTTGGTGGCCACTTGCTCTGGCTTGCGGAAGCGAACCGGGCCAGGGGCCGTACAATTGCCAGGATGGTGCGCGTCGAGGATTCGGCACGTGTTCCAGACCGACCCTGGCAATAGCACCATCAGGCAATGCGAGCGGAAGCATCCGAGCAGGTCTCACCCAAGAGCGGGAGAGGGGGCGCCTATGCCACGTCAATCGACGAGGTGTCTAATGATAGTGGCGGAAGAGCCCAACAAGCTTGCCTTGGACTTTAACGCGGTCCGGACCGAAAATACGCGTTTCATATTCTGGGTTCGCGGCTTCCAGAGCGATTGAGCCGCCCTTTTTTCTCAGACGCTTGAGTGTCGCTTCCTCATCATCGACCAGGGCAACGACGATCTCACCGCTTTCGGCGGATTGGCCCCGACGGATAATCACGGTGTCACCATCAAGAATGCCCGCTTCGATCATCGAGTCGCCTTTGACCTCCAGCGCAAAATGCTCGCCATTGCCGAGCATGCTCGATGCAACGGATATCTTGTCCGTCTCATGTTGGATGGCGGATATCGGTACACCGGCAGCGATCCGGCCCAGCAAGGGCACCTCGACTGTATCTGGTGGTGTTTCTGCCTCGTCGTCCTTAGCGAAATTCCCGCGCACCACATTCGGCCCGAGATCGGCCGGGGTTTGCGGTGTTGGATCCTCAGCAGCGGCACTCTCCGGAAGCTTGAGAACTTCAAGCGCACGGGCCCGGTGGGCGAGGCGGCGGATGAAACCGCGTTCTTCCAACGCCGTGATCAATCGGTGAACACCGGATTTGGAAGCGAGCTGAAGCGCTCCCTTCATCTCGTCAAAAGAGGGCGAGACGCCGGTTTCACGGATCCGCTGGTGGATGAAGAGAAGAAGTTCATGCTGCTTACGCGTGAGCACTGGTCCGACCTCGCTTTTAGTCCGACACCGTGCCGGAACAAATCAGGAAAATCGAAAGTGTTCTACAAGTGTTCTACTCGAGCGTCAAGCGCGGGTCCGTCCTGTCAGGAGCTGACGTGTCGCCGTTTCGACATCGGCTTGACGCATCAGGCTTTCGCCGACAAGCAGCGCCTGGGCACCTGCTTCGCCCAAGCGGGCCACGTCTTCAGGTGAGAATATACCGCTTTCGGCAACCAGCAGCCGATCACTCGGAACCATGGGCGCAAGGGTTTCGAATGTTTCGAGGCTGGTCTCAAAGGTTTTGAGATTGCGATTATTGACCCCAATCAGGTTCGCATCGAGGGCAATGGCGCGTTCCATTTCTGGCGCGTCATGGACCTCCATCAAGACATCTAAAGACCAATTTCGCGCTTCTTCCATAAGCGCTTTCGCCGTGTCATCCGCGACAGCTGCCAGGATTATCAAGATCGCATCTGCCCCCAGCATTCGAGCCTCTGCGACTTGATAAATGTCGTAGAGAAAGTCCTTGCGCAGGGCCGGGAGCTTGGTCGCATTTCGTGCCGCAGCCAGATAGCTGTCATCGCCCTGGAAGCTGGGTCCGTCCGTTAGGACGGACAAACAGGTCGCGCCACCGCGCTCATAGGCCGAGGCAAGATCCGGCGGATTGAAGTCTTCGCGGATCAGACCTTTCGACGGGCTGGCCTTTTTCACTTCCGCGATGAGGCCTTGTCCAAACCGGCTCGCATCGCGCTTGAGTGCCGCTTCGAACCCGCGGACCGGGTCAACATCGCGGGCCCGGGCGCTGACTTCAGCAAAGGAGAGCGATTGCTTGCACGCCTCGATGTGTTCGAGCTTGTAGGCGGTGATCCGGGCGAGGGCGTCGGGCAGATTCGGGCTCATCAGGCCTCTCCCTTTGAAATGGCGATCATGCGTTCAAGCGTATGGGCTGCTGCGCCGGAGTCGATGGAGGCGCGGGCTTTTTCGATGCCTTCCTCCAGGGACCCCGCCTGATCCGCGATCACCAGGGCCGCCCCTGCATTCATCAGGACAATATCCCGGAACGCCCCTTTGGCTCCGCCCAAAAGATCGCGAATGGCCTGGGCATTGTGTTCTGGATCGCCGCCTTTGAGGGCTTCTTCGCTGGCCAGCGCGATGCCGAAATCCGCCGGGTTCAGCGTGAACTCGGTGATCTCGCCATCCTTGAGCTCGGCCAGATAGGTGTCCCCGGTCGTGGTGATTTCGTCCATGCCGTCAGAACCACACATCACCCAGGCCCGCTCGCACCCGAGGTCGCGAAGGGCT
The DNA here is from genome assembly GCA_018222865.1 of Alphaproteobacteria bacterium. Classification (GTDB taxonomy): domain Bacteria; phylum Pseudomonadota; class Alphaproteobacteria; order Caulobacterales; family Maricaulaceae; genus Maricaulis. The sequence goes on along the minus strand of JAAEZM010000005.1, from coordinate 37,065 downwards.
TGCGCCATCGGCACCAGCCAGCGGCGCGAGTAAACACCGAGAAGTTGGCGTTTCACGCCGGCGGGATTGGCCAGTGGACCCAATAGGTTGAACAGGGTTCGAACGCCAAGCCCCTTGCGAGCGCTGGCGACATGACGCACCGCCGAGTGGTGCGAGGGCGCGAACAAAAAGCCTGCACCGGCCTCCTGCAAGGAGCGCTCAACCTGCTCCGGGGTGGCTTCCAGCGCGATACCCAAAGCGCCAAGCACGTCAGACGAGCCTGATTTTGATGAGGCAGCGCGATTGCCATGCTTGGCAACCTTGGCTCCTGCGCCCGCCGCGACAATCGCCGATGCGGTCGAGATGTTATATGCCCCCTTGCCATCACCGCCTGTGCCGCATGTATCAATCGCGCCATCAGGCGCGTTGATGCGCGTCATACGGCTCCTCATGACCCGGGCACCCGCAGCGATGTCCGAGGGCGTTTCCCCCAGCGCTGCAAGGCCCATCAGGAAACCGCCAATAGCTGCATCCGTCCCATCCCCTTGCATGAGCTGATCGAAAGCTCCTTCAATCTGGGCCGTGGAGGGGCGCTGCCCTTGACTGAGGGCGAGTAGGCAATCGGCAAGTTCGGTCATGATCAGGCGTTCGTGTCGAAGGGTAATCAGGCTGCTTTGGCAGTGCTCGGTCGGGCGATGTCCAGAAAGTTCTTCAGCAAAGCATGACCGTGCTCCGAAGCGATGGATTCGGGGTGGAATTGCACGCCATGTATAGGACGCTCTTTATGCCTTACGCCCATAATCTCGCCATCCGCAGTATGGGCGTTGGCGATCAGGGTCGCAGGCAGGCTTTCCGGCCGGATCGCCAGGCTGTGATAACGCGTTGCTTCAAACGGGGAGGGCAGGCCCGCAAAGACGCCCGTCCCGTCATGGACGATCGGGCTGGTCTTGCCGTGCATGATCTCTTTGGCCGCTATGACTTCCCCACCAAAAACCTGGCCGATGGACTGATGCCCCAGGCAGACGCCAAGGATGGGCAGGTCTTGTGGGGATTGAGCAATCAGATCGAGGCAGATCCCGGCACGGTCGGGATCGCAAGGGCCCGGAGAGATTATGATGGCTTCAGGATTGAGGCTAAGTGCGCCCTCGACGGTAAGCGCGTCATTGCGGTGCACGGCCAGCTCACACCCCAATTCCTGGAAATAATGCACCAGGTTGAAGGTGAAGCTGTCGTAATTGTCTATCATTAAAAGCATGGCGCAGCCTCCTGCTGCGCAAGCTAAGCGGTTTAGTGAATTAGGCCAATCCGGATTTCAGTTTAACGCCCGTTTAACCGACTCCCCGCCTTGTCAGGGCATGAATCGCAAGCCGAATCCGCTCTCGCGCGTTATGCGCTCCGCGACGCCTGCTCTGGCCAGTGTCATCGCGGCGGCAGCTTATGGTCTCGGCGCGATTGTCTTTTCCTTTGCAGATGCGACAGCCCCTCTGGCCCTGCCAGATCAAGTTTTGCTTCAGCCTGTCGCTGCTTCCACCTCGTCGGGGCCGACAACCCGCGCTATCATTACAGCCTCTGAGGTCACTTCGCCGGCTGAAGCGCGCCCGCGCGCGGCTCAGAGCGCGTCGTCCAGCAATCCCGCGGCGAGCGATGCTAGACTTGATCGCCGCGCGCCGATTATCGCCCTGGTGATCGATGATTTGGGCTTTGATCTGGACGTGGCCCAGAGGGTAGCCGCGCTAGAAGTTCCACTGACCATGGCGATCTTGCCCTATGCGAGCGGGGCCGCGGAAACAGCGCATCACGCCAGTATTCAAGGCCATGACGTCATCGTCCATCTGCCGATGGAACCGCTCGGCTTGGCAGATCCTGGTCCGAATGCGCTTCAGCTTGCCTTGTCCGATAGCGATATCGCGGCTCGCGCACGTTGGGCCCTTGCGCGTGTCCCCGGAGCGGTTGGTCTTAACAATCATATGGGCAGCCGGTTTACTCAGGACCCGCGGGCCATGCGCGTTGCCTTGAATGCGGTGCGAGATGAGATCCCGCTTTATCTGGACTCCATGACGACGGGTGACAGCCGCGGTGCCGCTGTTGCGCGTGGATTGGGCCTGATTGCGCTAGAGCGAGATATCTTTCTGGATCATGTCGTCGATCCCACCGTCATCGCTTCACGCCTAGAGGATGCTGAGCGTTTGGCCGAGCTTAGAGGCTGGTCAATCGCCATAGGCCATCCGCACGACGCGACGCTGGAGGCGTTGAGCAGCTGGATCGATGAAGCTCAGGCGCGCGGGGTGCAGTTCGTGACGATCAGCGCGCTGGCGGCGCATCTTGAAGCCGAGCCAAACCCGCAGATCGAAGCATCTTTGGCGCGCTGAGGCTGGATCCGCCCGGATTTAATTTTCCAGGGATGCTTCTGCGGCCCGGAAAAGTGCTGCGGCCTTGTTGACGCATTCCTCATGCTCGGCCACGGGGTCACTGTCCAGAACCACTCCAGCACCGGCTTGAACATGCATGCGGCCGTCTTTGATGACAGCAGTACGCAGGGCAATACACGTATCCATACCGCCATCGGCGGAGAAATACCCGACCGCCCCTGCATAGACCCCGCGCCGGTGCGGTTCGAGCTCGTCAATGATTTCCATGGCCCGCACTTTCGGTGCACCAGAAACCGTTCCGGCCGGAAAACCGGCAAACAAGGCCGAGACCGCATCTTCACCGTCGGCGAGATCACCTTCAACATTCGAGACGATGTGCATTACATGAGAATATCGCTCGACATTTTCCCGCGATGTTATCCGCACCGATCCAGGCTTGGATATACGCCCGACATCATTGCGACCGAGGTCCAGCAGCATCAAGTGTTCTGAGCGTTCTTTCGGGTCTGACAACAAATCCGCTTCCAGCGCGTCATCTTCTGCTGGTGTTGCGCCGCGCTTTCGTGTGCCAGCGATCGGCCGGATTGTGGCGACACCATCACGCAGCCGAACCAGGATTTCAGGGCTGGAGCCTGCGATAGCGAGATCGTCCAGGCGGAAGAAAAACAGGAAAGGCGACGGGTTTAATCGCCTCAGCGTGCGATAGAGCCAAAACGGATCGGCGGGATAGTCTGCGCTGAAGCGTTGGCTCGGGACGATCTGAAACGCATCTCCCGCACGAATGTAGTCGCGAGCCTGATTGACGGCTTCACCGTAATTCTCCGGTGTGCGGTTTGACTGGATCTGGCCCAATTCACCCTCTGGCGGTGTGAGCACAGGCGCAGGGCGGCGCAAGGCCTGAAGGGCTGCCTCCATACGCTCGCGCGCGGCATCATAGGCTTCGCGTGCTGAATACTCACCGGGACGGATCGGGCAGTAAATTTGGATTTCCTGCGTGAGGGCATCGAAAACAACCATCAGACGCGGCCGGATCAACACTGCTTCGGGCAGGTCAAGCGGTTCAGCTTGGGCATGCTCTGGAAGCGTCTCCAGATAACGCACCATGTCATAGCCCAAATACCCAAACAGACCGGACGCAATAGACGGGGCGCCTGGCGGTAGGGGGCAGCGCGCATCCTCGATCACGGCTCGCAGCGCGTCCATGGGAGCGCCATCAACGGGTTTGAAATTGCGGGTGGCGACATCAGTCCCGCGCGCTTCCTCGACCTGACCGTTCTGGCAACGCCAAATCAGATCTGGATCCAAGCCGATCGCCGAATAACGCCCGCGGAAGGATCCGCCTTCGACGGATTCGAGCAGGAACGTGTTCGGATCTGTGCCGGCGAGTGAAAGATAGGCGCCAACCGGCGTCAAAAGATCATCAGGCTGACGGGCTGTCAGAACAACCGTTTCGCCGCGCGCAAAGGCCGCCTCGACTTTGTCGAAGCCTGGTTCAATGCGTGCTGGTGTCATCATTGAAAGGTCTGATCGCTTTCACCGAGCGCCAAGGCACGCAGCCGCGGATCCACACCGCCATCATTCAAACCGTATTCCGCGTAGAGCGCATTTTGTGCCGCGAGAAGGATATCCGTCGAAATCGCATTATCGATTTCCTCGCTGAAGGTCGCGAGGGAAGCTGCATCAGCGCTGTCGAGATCCGGGATCATCACCTCATCGACAACCACAATCGCTTTAACGCCAGTGCCGGTACCGACTACGAGGCCAAACTCACCTACATTTTGGTTGAAAGCCTGACCGACGACCGCCTGGCTGAATAATCCGGCAGTTTGCTCGCGGCTCAGCGTTGCGACTTCGACGCGCCCGCCAGAGGTTAGGGCGACGACATCCATATTCTCGCCGGCCTGTAGCTGGGCCAGCGCCTCATCGGCGAGCTCATCGAGTTGAGCATCGACACGTTCGGCGCGCCAATAGCCTGCTGCGATATCGCTTACATCCTCGAAGGGTCGCAATTGCTCTTCTACAACCTCGTCTACCCGGAGCACGAAGAAGTCGGTCTCGTTGAACTGCTCGAGTTCTGATTCGATGCCTTCAAATTGTTCAAAGGCAAACGGCAGGATCTCTGGCCCAAGACTGGCATAGCGCGTAAAGTCGATTTCCAGGCTCATATCGCGGCCAAATCGGTCCATGGCCGCAAAAATCTCGATCGGTGTGCCAGCCTGCTGGGCCGCATCCTCGAGCGTGGCGCCCGCATCACGAGCATCCGTAAAAGCTCCGACGCGATCATAAAGCGCGTTGAGGGCTTCATCCCGCGCTGCTGCTTCTCGCAGCTCCGGCAATTGCTCTTCAAAACTGGGAAGGTCGGCCTCAATACCGCCGGTGACATCGACCGCATACCAGCCAAAAGTTCCTTCGACGGCGAAGCTGTCGCCGACAGCCGCTTCGAAGACGGCATTGCCGAGACCCTCGTCGGGCACTTCATAGAGCTGGACGTCATCCTGTGCAAAAGGAGCGCCCAAGCCCAGCTCGTCTGCAATGTCAGCGAGAGCCTCACCGCCGGCAATGCGCGCGACAATGGCATTCGCTGTGGCCTCATCGTTCACATTGACCTGCGAGAAAGTGCGCTGAGCCGGCGTACCGATCTGACCGCTTTCAAGCTGGAATTCGTAAAACTCGCGGAGCGGCGCCTCATCGACTTCAACATCCCGGAGGAAGTCTTCCAGCTGGAAGCGAACCAGGGAGATGGCACGCATTTCAGGCGCGAGGAAGATGGGCAGTCCGGTTTGCGGGTCAGTTGCGCCGCGATTGCTTTCGATAAAGGCGCGCAACGTTTCTTCATCAGGGGCTTCAACGTCTTGAGCCGCATTGGCGTCGATGAAGAGGCCGCGCAGCGAGCGCTGCTCACCACTGACGGTGAAACGGGTCTGAGTGATGGCGTCTGGAGCGTTCACACCCGTGCCGATCGCCGCGGTCAACTGCGCTCGAAGAAGATTGCCTCGATGCTCACTCTGGAACTGATCCACCGTATATCCGTTCAGCTGCAGGATTTCGCGCATCGTGTTGAAATCATACTGACCGGTGATCGGATTGCGGAAAGCCGGAATCTGAGCTGCAGAATTGACCAGCGTATCGTCGGACACGGCCAAGCCGAGCTCCTGGGATTTCGACGAAAAGGCAGCCTCGGAGATGAGGCGCTGAAGGACCTGGTCACCAAGCCCGAATTCTGTGGCCTGTTCACGGGTGAAATCGGGATATTGTTCCTGCAGCATCGAGATTTCGCGCTCATAGGCGCCGCGAAGCTCGGTCACGCTGACCTGTTCCTTGCCGACAATGGCAACTGCGGTGCCGCTTCCGGTGAAAATCCCGCCAACGCCATAAAAGGCAAAGGCCGCGACCAAGAGGCCGATGATGACGTAGGCGAAGGGCGATTTCGCGAAATTCCGGAATAAGGTGATCATGATCGAGAACAAAGCAGGCTGGTGAATGTCGAGCGGAAGGTAGCGGGCGTGATTCAGCTACACAAGCGCCGGTGGCTGTAATTCCGCTCACACAGGCCCCATTGCACACTAACCCATTGCACTCTAAGCCTTGCGGACACTCGAAATGCTCTGGGGAGAGACGTCTATGTCGCGGCGAATGTTGATCGCAGGGAATTGGAAAATGAATGGCCAGCTCTCTGATCTGGGCTATTTTTCGAACCTGCCGGAACAGGTGTCGACACCGGATGCTGAGATCATCGTCTGCCCGCCATTTCCACTTCTGCCAGCCTCGATTGAAGCCGCGAAGACGTCTTTCATTGTGATTGGGGCTCAGGATTGCCACGGAGCATCAAGCGGCGCTCACACCGGGGACGTCTCAGCCAGGCTCCTTGCTGTGCTAGGTGTGCAGTATGTTATCGTGGGGCATTCGGAGCGCCGCGCAGATCACGGTGAAACAGACGCCATGATCCGGTCAAAGGCAGAGGCAGCGATCGAGGCGGGTCTGATACCCATCATTTGCGTGGGTGAGACACTCGAACAAAGACAGGCCGGCCAGGCGGTCGAGGTCGTCGCAGCCCAACTTGCGGGTTCGGTGCCCAAGACTGGCGAGTATGTTGTTGCGTACGAACCGGTCTGGGCGATTGGAACCGGTTTGGTCGCTGAACTCGAAGACATTGCTCAAATGCATGACGAGATAAGATCTAGGCTAACACGCGGAGAAACCACGCGTATTTTGTACGGTGGTTCAGTGAAGCCAGACAATTGTCACGCTCTTATGCTGCTCGATGATGTGGATGGGGCACTCGTCGGTGGTGCCAGTCTCAAAGCACAATCCTTCGCTGAGATCATAAAAAATACATTGGGTTAAGCGGCGAGTAACGGGCTCGAAACTTCTTTCGGTCATCATCCGAGATTGAGTATCTGGGTGAACACTAAAAAGAGCCGAAACCGAATGGCCGAAACCGACTATAGCCGCGCACCAGTTCTGTTGTTTGATCCGGTCCACGCGAACCAGCGCACGACACGCTATGCGCTTCATGAGATCGGTTTTCGCAAAATCGATTGCGTCGCCAGCCTGCGAGACCTCAAAGGTGGGTTGACCGAAGGCAATCCGGTAATGGTGGTCGCTGAAAGCAGTGCGACGGATGCTGATGTCTTTAAGGTCGTCCGTGCAATCCGTCGCGGAGAACTCGGCAATAATCCGTTCGTCGTTATTCTTCTGACGACTTGGAGCCGCGATACGGTTCATATTCGTCGCGCGATCGAATGCGGCGCCGATGATTTAATCGTTCGGCCGTTTTCCACCATGTTTGCAGAAGAGCGGGTTCGAACGCTCATCAAGGCCCGCAAAGAATTTATCGTCACCAGTGACTACATAGGCCCCGACCGCCGTAAACAGGTGAATGATCGCTCGTCGAACGCACAATCGATTGAGGTGCCCAACCTGCTTCAGGCGATGGTTGAGCACGACCGCGAAGCGTTGTCCCGCGGAAGTCAATGGATCAGAGAGGCGAAAGCCGCTGTTTCCGGAGAGCGCATTCGCCGCGTCGCCATGCGCATCGTCGTGAATGTCGAACTGGTGATCTCGAAATCCGATGGTGAGAACCCGGTGCAGTTTGATGCGGATGATGTTTTGAAGTCTGGCCGCGAGTTAAAAACACTCCTCGTTAAGGCTGAGCGCCGAGAAGCGGCGGAAATCGCGGAAGCCCTTATCGACCAGGTGGGCGCGATGCAAAGCGATGGAAAGCGTCCGCCTGCAGATTCCCTCAAACTCATCAAAGAGCTCGCGATGGGGGCTTATGCGGCCTACGCCAATGGCGACTCTTTGGAGCGTTCGCGCGATGAAATTGGCCGGACGGTTTCGAATTTGAAGAAGCGACTGGCCCAGCGCGCTGAAGACGCAAAGCGCCGTGCCGAAATCGCAGCTGTTGAAGCTGAAGCGGATGAGGGTGGTCAAGACGCCGCCTCTGAGCTAAAACGCGCCGCCATGTGATCAGCTCGTGCGAGACGCGCCGGGTTGAAGTCAAAATACGGCGATTTTCATGACGACTGTTCTTCTTATCATTCAGCTTCTGGCCGCTGTGGGCCTGGTCGGTGTCATTCTCATGCAGCGCTCTGAAGGCGGCGCCTTGGGCATTGGTGGCGGTTCCGGTGGAATGATGAGCGGGCGTGGCGCGGCCAATCTTTTGACCCGAACGACCATGGTGCTGGCCGCCGTGTTCATCGGCAACTCCATCGCTCTGGCTGTCGTGACCGGTGTGTCGGAAGATGGCACGAGCGTTTTTGATCAACAGGTCGATGCGCCGTTGATCGAAGAAATCGAGGAAGACGCGGCTCCGGTCCCAACCGACGGCTAATTTTCCACCGCCTCCGCATTTAAAATTCAGTCTAATCGCATTCTGCATCTTCCGGTGCGGACGAATCTCGGATAATCAGACGGCCCATGCCGCGTTATATCTTTATCACTGGCGGCGTGGTCTCCTCGCTTGGAAAAGGCCTCGCCTCCGCCGCTATGGGTGCTCTGCTTCAGGCTCGGGGCTATAAAGTCCGCCTGCGCAAGCTAGACCCCTATCTCAATGTCGATCCGGGCACGATGTCGCCCTACCAACATGGCGAATGCTATGTAACGGATGATGGTGCTGAAGCTGATCTGGACCTGGGCCATTACGAGCGCTTTACGGGCGTTCCGGCCAGCCAGTCGGACAATATCACCACCGGCCGGATCTATCAGCGCATCATCGAGCGTGAACGCCGAGGCGATTACCTGGGTGCAACGGTTCAGGTGATCCCGCACGTCACCGATCAGATTAAGCAGTTCGTTCTGTCTGATGCAGGTGATGTCGACTTCGTGCTGTGTGAGATCGGCGGCACGGTCGGGGATATTGAAGGTCTGCCCTTCTTTGAGGCCATTCGCCAGCTTGGCCAGGAATTGGGCCGGGAGAACGCGGTCTTTGTTCACGTTACCTTGCTGCCCTTCATTAAAGCGGCAGGCGAGATGAAGACGAAACCGACGCAGCACTCGGTAAAAGAGCTGCGGTCCATCGGTATTCAGCCCGACATTCTGCTTTGCCGTTGCGAGATCCCGATTAATCCGGGCGATAAGCGCAAGATTGGCCAGTTCTGTAATGTGCCCGAGAGTGCGGTGATTGAAGGACGCGATGCGGCGTCGCTCTACGACGTGCCGCTGGAATACCATCGCCAGGGTCTGGACCGCGAGGTTCTGCGTTGTTTCGGGCTGGAAGACGCCCCCGAGCCGGACCTGTCGCGTTGGGAAGGGATTTCCAAAACGATCGCCGAACCGGATGGGGAAGTCACCATCGGGATTGTTGGCAAATATGTTGGCCTGCTCGATGCCTATAAATCGCTAATCGAAGCCTTGCATCACGGCGGGATTGCCAATGGTGTGAAGGTGAACCTCAAATGGCTGGATAGTGAGCAATTTGAGCAAGAAGACCCTTATGAGCCATTGGAAGATGTCCACGCAGTCCTTGTACCGGGCGGCTTCGGAGAGCGCGGCGCTGAAGGCAAGATTGCCGCTGTAAAATTCGCCCGCGAACGCAAAGTTCCATTCTTCGGTATTTGCTATGGCATGCAGATGGCTGTCCTTGATGCCGCTAGAAATCTGGCCGGCGTCGAGACAGCCGTATCATCTGAGTTTGGCGTTGATGGTGAGCCGGTGGTCGGTTTGCTGACCGAATGGACCCGCGGCAATGAAGTCGAGACGCGGCGGATGGATGGCGATATGGGCGGGACCATGCGCCTTGGCGCTTATCCTGCAGTATTGAAAGACGGCAGTCGTATTCGCGAGATTTACGGCGCGGCGCATATCGAGGAACGTCACCGCCATCGCTATGAGGTGAACATTGCCTATCGCGATCAGCTGGAGGAAGCCGGTCTGAAATTCACAGGCCTGTCCCCGGACGGGATTTTGCCGGAAATCGTCGAGATCGAGGACCACCCCTGGTTCATCGGCGTGCAGTTCCACCCGGAGCTGAAGTCCCGCCCGTTCGAACCCCATCCGCTCTTCTCCAGCTTTATCGCAGCCGCATTGCACCAAAGCCGAATGGTCTAGCCGCACTCAGTGCGAGCAAGCTCGATCACGGCTTCGACCGCCGTTTTGACATCGTCGCGCGTGCAGTCGAAGGAGCCGATCTGGAATCGGATCACGAACGCGCCTTCATGCACGGTCTGTGTGAGATAGGTGCGGCCATCGGCATTGATGCGGTCGAGAAGCCCGCGTGTCGCTGTTTCGCCTGAAGTGTGTCGGAAGCTGAACAGGCTGAGCACGCAGGGGGTGACGATCTGCAAGTTTTGATCGGCCTGGATCATTTGCGCGGCTTCTTGTGCCCAGGTGACATGGTTGCGGATTCGCTGGCGCAGGCCGTCTAGCCCGTATGCGCGCATGAGGAACCAGAGCTTGAGGGCACGAAAGCGCCGCCCCAGAGGCAAGGTCCACTCGGAATAATCAATCCGTGCTGACATGTCGCCGCCGGCTTCAAGAGTTTCAAGATAGGCGGGGCGCTCTGCGAGGGTGCGGATTTGCTCCGCCGGTTCTCTCAGGAATTGCACGGAGCAATCGAATTGCGCACCGAGCCATTTATGCGGATTGAAGACGATTGAATCAGCGGCCTCAACGCCGTGCCAGAGATCCCGGAACTCCTCACAAATCATCGCGGATCCAGCCCAGGCGGCATCAACATGGCTGTAAAGGCCTTCCTCCTGGGCGATCTCGAGCACTTGTGCGACCGGATCAATAGCGCCGATGGACGTGCCACCAACGCAGACCACAATACCGGCGGGAAGATATCCGCGTGCGCGGTCCTCACGGATCGCCCTGCGCAGGGCGTCGGTGTCCATGCCGTAAAACGCGCCGCTTTCCTCTTTCGCCGGGATTTTGACCAGGTTGTCCAGCCCGATTCCCGAAAGCCGGATATCCTTGTCGATTGAGGAATGTGTTTGCGCTGAGGCGTAGACCCGTAATCGGCCCAAACCGGACAGGCCCTGGCTGTTTCCAGCCCACCCAAGGGCACGTTCGCGCATGGTCAAGATGGCGGCCAGGGTCGCCGTGGTTGCCGTGTCGTGGATGGTGCCTTGGAATGTCTCCGGCAAGCCCAATCCCTGACGCAACCAGTCCACCATGCGCGTTTCCATCTCGGCGGCGGCGGGCGAGGTCTGCCAGAGCATGCATTGGGCTGCCATGGTGTTGGCAAGCTGCTCGGCCAGCATGGAGGCTGGCGCGGCATTGGCCGGAAAATAGGCGAAGAAACGCGGGTGCTGCCAATGGGTCATGGCATCGGGTATGAGCGCTTCGAAATCGTCAAAGATCGTTTCAAAGGCCTCGGCTTGGTCTGGCGGTGTAGCGGGGAGGGCGCGCAAGACGTCGCCGGGTTCGCTCCTGGAGCGCACAGGGCGGTCACGCAACGTCTCGAGATAGGCTCGTGACCAGCTTGCGATCCTTTTGGACCAGGCTTCGAACGCTCTCAGATCCATGCTCTCCCCCGGTTTTTAAAACTCAGCTCGAGATATGTAAGGAGGCGAGCCGGGCGCTGTAAATCATTCCGACAGCCAAGTCACAGCCAAGTCACTGGAAGAATCTCGTCCGGGATGCATCCAAACCTATTCCCTCCTGCATCTCGTCCTAAAGGGCGTAGTGTGCGCTCAATCAGGCAGACCCGGTTCAGGGCAGGAGGGACATATGCTCAAATTCATGACCAGCACTGCGATCGCACTCGCAGTCTCCGCGGCAGCCAGCGCTCAGGACGAGCAGAATATTGATGTGAGCGCGTTTGATTCGCTCGATATCCAGAACGGGATGCGGGTTTATGTCGAGCTCGGTGGAGAACCCGGTGTGCGAATCGAAGGCGATGCCAGCGATTTCGAGCTGATTGAGATTGATGTCCACAATGGCGAGCTGACCGTCAGCCGGGACACTAACTGGTTTGGCAGCAATGAGCGCATTGATGCGCGCGTTTATGTCACCGGCGCACAGGTAGATGACATTGAAGTGCGTCGCGGCGCGATTGCTGAAATTTCCGGACTTGATGCGGATCAGCTCCGCGTCCGCGTATCAACCGGTGCAGAATTGGAGCTGTCGGGTGCATGCGGTGAAATGGACCTGGAGACCAATACGGGTTCAGTCGTTGATGCGCGTGCCCTGGAGTGTCAGATGGTTGAAGCGGGGGGCTCGACCGGCTCCTCAATGCGTGTCACAGCGACCAGCAGTATTGAAGGGCGTGCGAGCATGGGGGCAAGCCTGCGGGTCTATGGCAATCCTGAGCGCCGCGATCTTCGCTCCAGCATGGGCGGCTCGGTGCGGGTGGTTTCCAGCGACTAGGTTAGCCACTGCGCTTCAAACAAGTATAAGCAGAGCAGTACTTGCACTTAGCGTATGAAGCAGGTATACGGCGCGGCTCGAACACGTGGTTTTACGACCACTGACACAAGAATTACACGTAAGTGGAGAGGCTCATGGCCGTCCCTAAGAGTAAAATCACCAAGATGAAGCGCGGCTTCCGCCGTAGCCACGACGCCCTTACCGCTGCTTCCTACGTGGAAGACAAGGATAGCGGTGAACTGCGCCGTCCGCACCATATCGATCTGAAGTCCGGCATGTATCGCGGCCGCCAGATCCTGGACCCGCAGGACGATTAATCCTGCTTCCAGTTATGCGTAGAAAGACGCGGTTGGTCGTTGCCAGCCGCGTTTTTCTTATGGAAGTGGGGCGGGAGGTCAGGTCAGACGTTCTGGTCGCGCGTTCGAGCCCTTCGGTCTCGCCGGATAATGACAGCCCAAAACACCCATGTTTCCGTTAACATCGGCAATCGCGGAATGCGGTGCTTGCACTGGGTTTTTCCTAGGTTATTAAGCAGCAAATCCATTCTTGGGGGCACCGTCCATGACCGCTATTACCGATATCACCGCACGCGAAATCCTCGATAGTCGCGGCAATCCGACTGTTGAAGTTGACGTTCTGCTCGAGGATGGAAGCTTTGGCCGGGCCGCGGTTCCCTCGGGAGCATCTACTGGCGCTCACGAAGCTGTTGAAATGCGCGACGGCGAAGACCGCTATAATGGCAATGGCGTTCAAAAGGCCGTTGAGGCCGCAGAGGGCGAAATCTTTGACGCGCTGGCGGGTATGGATGCTGAAGATCAGCGTCGCATTGATGACATAATGCTCGAGCTCGACGGCACGGCCAATAAAGGCCGCCTGGGTGCGAATGCGATGCTCGGCGTCTCGCTGGCCAATGCTCATGCGGCGGCAAGTGCGATGGGCCAGCCGCTTTATCGCTACATCGGCGGTCTCAATGCCCGTGTTTTGCCCACGCCGATGATGAATATCATCAATGGCGGCGCCCACGCGGATAACCCGATCGACTTCCAGGAATTCATGATTATGCCGGTCGGTCTGCCGACCTTTAATGAAGCGCTGCGTTGTGGCGCTGAAATCTTCCACGCATTGAAATCTTCGCTGAAAGCCAAGGGCCTGAACACCAATGTCGGTGATGAGGGTGGCTTCGCGCCGAATATCGCGACGGCGGAAGAGGCGCTTGATGCGGTCATGTCAGCGATTGAGAAGGCTGGCTATACACCAGGCGAGGAAGTCGCTCTGGCCCTCGATGTCGCCTCCACTGAATTCTACAAGGATGGCCGCTACGTGCTCGACGGCGCGAAGACGGATTTTGACGCGGACGGCTTCGCGCAATATCTCGATGAGCTGGTCGCCAAATACCCGATCATCTCCATCGAAGACGGTATGGCCGAGGATGACTGGGAAGGCTGGAAGGCGCTGACCACGCGTCTGGACGGCAAATGCCAGCTGGTGGGGGATGATCTCTTCGTGACCAGCCCTGAGCGCCTGGCGCATGGTATCGAAGTCGGCGCGGCGAATGCGATCCTCGTCAAGGTCAATCAGATCGGAACTCTTTCCGAGACCCTGGACGCGGTCGATATGGCGCTGCGCTCCGGCTATGGCGCGGTCATGTCTCACCGCTCTGGTGAAACGGAAGATGCAACGATTGCAGATCTTGCTGTCGCCACGAATTGCGGACAGATCAAAACCGGCTCCCTGGCGCGCTCTGACCGGACTGCGAAGTATAATCAGCTGCTTCGGATCGAAGCGGAACTGGCTGAAATCGGCGTTTATGCGGGTGATAGCGCGATCGCTAACTAAGCCAAGCACTAACAAGGCTTTACCGCGCAGGTAACGCTTCTTTCACGCTGATCGCGTTTATTGTCCTCCATCAACACGAGTTCAAAGCTCGGCTTTCAGGATGGTGAGACGGTGAACGCGATTCGGCGCTTCATTCCCAGTTTTATTCTCGCGATGGTGATTTCCTATTTTGGTTATCACGCGTTGACCGGTGAGCAGGGACTGCTCAACTGGATCGTTGTTGAAAACGAGATTCGCGGTGTTGAAGACGAGCTGGCACTGGCTGTTGCGGAACGTGAACGGCTGGAAAGCATTAAAGCGCGTCTCTCCAATGAGAGCCTCGATCTCGATTATCTCGATGAACGCGCACGTGCTGTTTTAAACGTCGCCCATCCACGCGATTTCATTGTTGAAATCGAGCCGGACGCTTACCGGTAATAACGCCAGTTCCTACGCAAAATCGGTCCAGTCTTCGCTCGCTGCTTGCAGGCAGATGGGGAATTCTGTTATGGGCCTGTTCAAACCATAGGGAGTGTGAGGGGATACCTTCGCAAGCGAAATATGCCAGCTAAAAGCGCTGCCTTTAAACCGGCGACCCAGGATCAAATCCTAGAGTTCTATCGTGAAATGTTGCTGATGCGGCGTTTTGAGGAAAAGGCGGGTCAGCTTTACGGCATGGGTTTGATTGCCGGTTTCTGTCATCTCTATATCGGCCAGGAAGCCGTTGTGACAGGTGTGCAGGCCGTGCTGGAAGAGGGCGATCAGATCATTACCGGCTATCGCGATCACGCGCACATGCTGGCTTGCGGCATGGATCCCAAAGGCGTGATGGCGGAGCTCACCGGCCGTGAAGGCGGGTATTCGCGTGGTAAGGGTGGCTCCATGCACATGTTCTCGCGCGAGAAGAATTTCTATGGCGGTCATGGCATTGTCGGTGCGCAGGTGGCACTCGGAACGGGGCTTGGCTTTGCCAACTGGTATAAAGACAACGGCAAGATCTCCGTAGCCTATTTCGGCGATGGCGCGGCCAATCAGGGCCAGGTCTATGAGAGCTTCAACATGGCCAAGCTCTGGAACCTGCCGGTCATCTATGTGATCGAGAATAACCAGTATGCCATGGGCACATCGGTAAAGCGGGCTTCCTCGGAAACCCATCTTTACAAGCGCGGCGCTTCATTCGGCATTCCTGGCGAAGAGGTTGACGGGATGGATGTCGAGGCTGTCCGTAAAGCCGCTCACAAAGCGGCCAAACACGCTCGCACAGGCAAAGGTCCGTATATCCTGGAAATGAAGACCTATCGCTATCGCGGCCACTCCATGTCCGACCCGGCGAAGTACCGCACGCGCGATGAGGTGGACGAGGTCCGCTCACACCACGATCCGATCGATATGGTCAAGGAAAAGCTCCTGGCCACCAAGAAATTCTCCGAGGAGGACCTCAAGGCGATCGACAAGGATGTGAAGGCCATCGTCAATGAAGCGGCGGAATTCTCCAAGACCTCGCCCGAGCCGGATCCGTCCGAACTTTACACGGATGTGCTGGTGGAGGCTTAGATGACACCGCAAGTCAAACATTTCCTGGCCGAATGGCACGGCGCCGTAGAAACCCGTGATCGTGACCGGCTCGATGGCATCATTGCCGAGGGCTGTGAGCTGAACTCGCCTGTGGTCTGGAAGCCGACCCAGGACAAGCATTACCTCCTGCACATTCTGATGGGTGTGATCGAGAATATTGAGGGTTTCCATTACCGCGATGAATGGGTGAAAGAGAATGAAATCATTCTGGAATTCGCTGGAACCGTCGATGGCAAGGGGCTAACGGCGATCGACCGGATCACGCTCAATGACGAGGGCAAGATGGTGCGTATCGAGGTGATGATGCGCCCGCTCAACACGCTGATCGAATTCGCCACCCGCATGCGCGAACATGCCTTGCGCTACAAGCCTGAAGCCGCGAACGGCTAGGCCTTTCAAAGATATCCGAGAACAGGACGCATTATAATGTCGATTGAAATCCTGATGCCTGCGCTCTCTCCGACCATGGAAGAGGGCACGCTCGCAAAGTGGAATATCAAGGAAGGCGATACCGTCGAGAGCGGTGACGTCATTGCCGAAATCGAGACCGATAAGGCGACGATGGAAGTCGAAGCCGTCGAAGAAGGGGTTGTCGCCAAGCTTCTGGTTGAAGAGGGCGCTGAAAACGTCAAGGTCAATGCGGTCATCGCTATCCTGGCTGAAGACGGCGAGGATGTCAGCGCGGCCGCCAGCGGTGGAGCGCCTGCACCGGCAGCGGCTCCAGCCGTTGAACCTGCCGCTGTGACGCCGGCGATTGATGAGCGCCCGGCCATGGCCGCTGCGGCTGTTGCATCCGTGCAGGATCCGGATATCCCGAGCGGGACAAGCTTCACCTCCACCACGGTGCGCGATGCGCTGCGCGATGCCATGGCGGAAGAAATGCGCCGCGACGACACGGTCTTCGTCATGGGCGAGGAAGTCGCTGAGTATCAGGGCGCCTATAAGGTCACCCGTGAGCTGCTGCAGGAATTCGGCCCCAAGCGCGTGGTGGACACGCCGATCACCGAGCATGGCTTTGCCGGTCTGGGTGTAGGTGCGGCGTTTAACGGTCTTAAGCCGATCGTCGAATTCATGACCTTCAACTTCGCCATGCAGGCGATCGACCACATCATCAATTCCGCCGCGAAAACCCTTTACATGTCCGGCGGTCAGATGGGCTGTCCGATTGTTTTCCGCGGACCGAACTCGGCCGCCAGCCGCGTGGGCGCCCAGCATTCCCAGGATTATTCCGCCTGGTATGGCAATGTGCCCGGCCTCAAAGTCATCGCGCCCTATGATGCTGCTGATGCGAAGGGCCTGCTCAAAGCCGCCATTCGTGATCCCAACCCGGTGGTTTTCCTCGAGCATGAGCTCATCTATGGCGAGAGCTTTGATGTTCCGGATCTCGATGATTATGTCCTGCCGATCGGCAAGGCGAAGATCCGCCGTGAAGGCACGGATGTGACCATTACAGCGCATTCGCGCATGGTTGGTTTCGCGCTGGAAGCCGCTGAAATCCTGGCAGGCGAGGGCATTTCCGCCGAAGTGATCGATCTGCGCACCATTCGCCCGCTCGACACGGACACGGTGGTGCAATCGGTGATGAAGACCAATCGTCTGGTTGCCACAGAAGAAGGCTGGGGCCGTATGGGTGTCGGCGCTGAGATCGCCGCCGTCGTTACCGCCGAGGCCTTCGATTATCTCGACGCTCCGCCCGCCCGCGTCCACCAGAAGGATGTGCCGCTGCCCTATGCCGGCAATCTGGAAGCGCTCTCCCTGCCGAACACGCAGGACATTGTCGCGGCGGCGAAAGCTGTTTGCTACGCGGAGTAGGGGATGAGCGTTTCCCCTTCAAAGTCCTGGCGCCATGGCGAGTGTCATTGTGGTGAGGTCGCCTTCAAGGTGAACCTGCCCGACAATGTCGTCGCCCTGTCGTGCAATTGCTCCATGTGCGCCAAGACGGGTTTCATCCATCTCATTGTGCAGAAGGATGATTTCCAGATTGAACGCGGCGCGGAAAGCCTGACGAATTACCAGTTCGGCTCAAAGACGGCGAAGCATTTCTTTTGCAAGACATGCGGCGTGAAACCTTTCTATGTCCCGCGCTCGCATCCTGATGGCTGGTCGGTCAATCTTCGCTGCCTGGACGCAGATTCCAATCTTCAGCTGCGCTTCGAGGAATTCGATGGCGCGAACTGGGAAAAGAATATCGACGAGATCTCCGGCTATGACTGACGGCCCGGTGAGGTTACCTGCGTCCAATCCTTGAAGATGGGTGGCTGCTAATTCTGCAGGCTGAAACGAGCTGCAGGAGAGCTGATCCATGGATTTTGTCCGCCAACTATTCTGGTCAACCGATCAATCACGCTTACGCACGCCATTTCGCCTTGCAGCGATGTATGGCGCGGTTGGGGTGATGGTTATCTCCATGGCCATGGGCATTGAGCGCTTCGATTTTGGTGCAGCAGGGACATTTGTCGAAGGGCCTCTGTCCAACTCCGTTGTGGCGGTCGCGCTGGTGATCGCGGTCTTGACGGTCGGTCGTTTCATTGACCGTCGCACGCCGGCGGATTGGGGAATTGCGTTAAGTCGTCGCTGGATCATTGAGCTCTTCCTGGGGCTCGCTCTGGCTGGGGTGGCGATGGCCTTGGTCTGGGGATGGATGGTCTCCCAGGGCTGGGTGAGTGTACGTTTTGAGCCTCAGGCCAGCTATCTGGGATTTGGTATTGCCGGCGCGATTGCTGTTCAATGCGGACGTTATCTTGCCGGATCGGTGATGGAAGAACTGCTGATGCGCGGTTATCTTCTGCGCACCTTGGCTGAGCTTCTCGGGTCACGCTGGCTGCATCCGCGGACCGCAATCCTGATAAGCCTGATCGGGACATCAGCCCTTTTTGGTGTTGCGCACCTTGGCAATCCCAATGCGACTTTGATCGGGGCCGCCAATCTCACCCTTTTGGGTCTGGTTTTCGGAATTCCATTCGTTTTGACCGGGCGGCTGAGCTGGTCGATCGGTCTCCATATGGGCTGGAATATCGCCCAGAACACGGTGTTCGGCATGGCCAACTCCGGGCAGGCGACGGATGCCAGCCTGATCATAACGGATCTCGTGCCGACCTCACCCGAGAGCGCCGGGTCTCTGCTCTGGACGGGCGGGGCCTTCGGGGTCGAGGGCGGGCTGACCGGGACAGTCGGGGCACTGCTTGCGCTGGCCTTCACCTTGGTACTGATCCGGCGTATTGATCGGTCGGGTCTGGACTTGAAGGTGCGCGCCTGGGAAACTCGGTCTGCAGCCGAATAGTTTGTTGGCGAACTAGTTTCGCGGAATCAAAAATTCGAGCATGTTGTCACCCCAAGGCGAATGCGCTATCCCGGAGCAAATCAAACTTCTCGGGGGCCTTCCATGCCGATTGAAATCCTCATGCCCGCGCTTTCTCCGACTATGGAAGAGGGCACGCTTGCCAAGTGGAATGTGAAGGAAGGCGACACGGTCGAAAGCGGAGATGTGATCGCTGAGATCGAGACCGACAAGGCGACGATGGAAGTCGAAGCGGTTGATGAGGGCGTGGTCGGAAAGATCCTCGTTGATGAGGGGGCAGAAGGCGTCAAGGTCAATGCCGTAATCGCCATGCTGCTCGAGGATGGCGAGGATGCATCCGCGCTTGATCAAGCCTCTGCCACGCCGGCTAGCCCTGAACCGACCAGCCCTGAACCTATGAGCCCTGAGCCGGCACCTGTCGTCGATGCGCTTCCAACACCGGTCAATGGTCAGATCACGGATGCGAGCTCTGGTGAGCGAATCAAGGCCTCGCCGCTTGCCCGCCGTATCGCGGCCGATAAAGGCCTGGATCTCGCACAATTGTCAGGAACGGGTCCTCATGGACGCATTATCAAGCGGGATGTTGAAAATGCCGCTCTCGCGCCGGCGACCCAGACCACACGTGCGCCGGCACCTGCGGCTAGCGCTGTCGAGATAGATCAAGATGAGCCGCTCGCAGCCTATGGCATCCCGGCAGAGCGCTATGAGCTGGTGAAGGCGGATAATATCACCAAGATTTCCGCCAAACGCCTGACTGAAAGCTTCCGGGATATCCCGCACTTCCCGCTGACCGTGGATTGTGAGATCGACAAGCTTCTCGATTTCCGCAAGCGGGTGAATGCGGCTGCCGAGAAAGACGGCGCCAAAGTGTCCGTCAATGACATCCTGATCAAATGCTCCGGCATGGCGCTCAAGCGCGTCCCGCAGGCCAATGCCTCCTGGATCGAAGATGGGCGCATCGCAATGCACAAGCATGCGGATGTGTCCATGGCTGTGGCGATTGAGGGCGGGCTGATTACCCCGATCATCGTGGATGCGGATCTGAAGGGCCTGGTCGAGATTTCCAGGGAAACCAAGGACCTTGCCGCGCGAGCACGAGATCGCAAACTGGCACCGCATGAATTCCAGGGCGGGACATTCTCCCTCTCGAATCTGGGCATGTTTGGTGTGAAGAGTTTCGCCTCCATCATCAATCCGCCGCAAGGTATGATCATGTCGGTTGGCTCAGGTGAGAAACGCCCCGTCGTGAAAAATGACGCTCTGGCAATGGCAACGGTCATGACCGTGACCCTGACCTGCGATCATCGCGTCGTAGATGGCGCAACGGGTGCGAAATGGCTTGCCGCATTCAAGGGCTTCGTCGAAGACCCGATGACGATGCTGATGTAAGTCCCGCCAGCGCTCCGCGTTTTGCCCAGATCCCGGGTTCAAAGGACAAGCATGCCCAATTCTGCTCAATTGGCGGAGATCCGTCATACCGATCTTGTTTTCCCGCAACAGACCAATCACCAAGGGTCCTATTTTGGCGGTGCGGCATTGGCGGAAATGGACAAGATCGCGTTCCTGATCGCGGCCCGGCATGCGCGTCGCCCCTTTGTCACGGCGTCATGTGACCGGATCGATTTCAAGCTCCCCGCGCATGTTGGCAATCTGATTGAATTGACGGGCAAGATCCGCATGGTGGGGCGATCATCCATGATCGTTGATGTAGAGCTCGCGGCAGAAGATATGCGCTCTGGTGAGCGGTGGATTTGTACGCGCGGCGCCTTCACCATGGTGGCGGCGGATCGCAAGAGCAATCCGGACCGCCTGCCCGCAGTGCCGGATGATCAAGCCGGATTTGCTCCCAGCCCGGCAGGCTCGGCGCGGACGCTTCAGCTGGTTTTTCCCGGTGATACCAATCATCTTGGCCAGCTCTTTGGGGGAAATGCCATGTCCGTTATGGGCAAGGCGGCCTATATCGCGGCCTCGCGTCACTGCCGTACAGATGTCGGCATGGCGGCATCCGACAAGATCGACTTCATTGCGCCGACGCAGGAGGGCGAGATGCTGGACGTTGCGGCAGATGTCACCTCCGTCGGACGCACCTCGATGCAGGTGAAAGTCCGGGCTGAAGCGGAAAACCTGATGACATCTGAACGGCGTCTCGTGGGTGAGGCGGAGTATGTCATGGTGGCATTGAACAAGCAGGGCCAGCCCACTGAAGTTGTCACGGGCATTTAAGGTTCAGCACGATCGTTCAAGACTTGCCTCTGGAATCAAGGCTGGATCTTGCCAGGCAATACTAAGGAGGCACGCATGACCGTAGAGTCTATTTCGCTTGCTGAAAAACACTCAAAATTCTCAGCACCATGGTCGCCGAAACGGATTGCAAAGCTCGATAATTACGAGCTCAAGCTCGCCAAGGCAGAGGGCAGTTTCGACTGGCACTGCCATGAAGATGAGGATGAGCTCTTCTTGATCACGGAGGGCGTGCTGGAGATCGAAATTGAAGGCCAGGATCCGGTCGTATTGGGGCCCGGTGAGTTGTGTGTGATCCCCAAAGGCGTCAGCCATCGCCCGATTGCTCGAAGCGAGTCCGTTCATATCCTGCTGATTGAACGCGAGGGCGTGGTCAATACCGGGGATAATCCCGATAGTGACCTGACCCAGACAATCGAAGACCTCTAGGCGAGGCCGAAACGCTTTAAAGCCTCTCGGGCAATATCCTCGCCCCATTCCTGAACGAAATGGCCGCCATCAGCGACTTCCATCGGTTCCGGGCAATTCCTGATCAGTTTTTGAATGGCGCGCATGGCGGGTGGGCCGAGGACGGGGTCCTGCATGCCGATCGCCATGAAGCTCTCGCCGGCCCAGGCGTCTTTCCAGAACCTCGCTGCAGCCAGTCCAGTGTCAACCCCGTCCATATCGGGATCGGTGGGCACAAGGGCAGGGAAGCGCCGAACGCCGGCTTTATATTCGGGGCCGGGAAACGGCGCGTCATAGGCGTCGACCTCAGCCTCGCTCAGGATCGGCGTTGAGCGTTTCATCAAGGCGCCAACGTTAAAATCAGGCGTGTTCGCCACATAATCTCGCCAGGCATTGAAACCGTCACCGGCGGGGCGGCCTGTACCCAGCGCGGTATTCATTATGATGAGCCGGGTGAAGCGGTCGGGATAATCCATTGGTATGGTCAATCCCAACAATCCTCCCCAGTCCTGGCAGACAAGGCAGACATCCTGGATATCCATCCGCTCGACGAAAGCCTTGAGCATATTTCTATGGAAATGGAAGGTGTATTGGGCATCTTCAACCGGCTTGTCAGAGCGACCAAAGCCAAAGAAATCCGGTGCGATGACCCGGGCGCCTGCCGCACGGAAAACCGGGATCATCTTGCGGTAGAGATAGCTCCAGCTTGGCTCTCCATGCAGACACAGAAAAACCGGGGCGCCGTCTTTCGGTCCTTCGTCGACATAATGCATTCGCATGCCGTCATAGCCGGCGAGATCATCGATATAGTTCGGTGCAAAGGACCAACCGGGCAGGTTGGCAAAGCGTTCCTCGGGTGTGCGCAGTACAGCGGCTTTCGTATCGACCATTATGTCCTCCCATGCTCAGGCTTTGGCCTGTTATCGCGTCCAGCCTAAACCGGTCTTTGGCGCCATGACCAGCATTGATCAGGGGGGGAAGGGCTGTTAGGGAGAACACGAACCTAAGACGTATTCTATTCGCATGCGAATAAGGAGAGTGAAATGGCCGCTCAATCTTTCGACGTGATCGTTATTGGCGGAGGTCCTGGCGGCTATGTCGCGGCCATTCGCGCCTCGCAACTCGGGATGAAAGCGGCGGTCGTCGAACGCGAGCATCTGGGCGGGATCTGCCTGAATTGGGGATGTATTCCCACCAAGGCCTTATTGCGCAGCTCGGAAGTCTATCACCTGATGCAACATGCCAGTGAGTTTGGCCTGAGTGCGGAGAAGATAGGATATGACACGGAAGCCGTGGTCAAACGCTCGCGCAAGGTCGCCGGGCGCCTCTCCGGTGGTGTCGGCATGCTTTTGAAAAAGAACAAGGTCACCGTCATTGAGGGTGAAGCCAAGCTGGAAAAAGGTTCGGATGCGCCTGTCGTCATGGTGGGTAAGGATAAATACACGGCCAAACACGTCGTGCTCGCTACCGGTGCCCGGGCACGCACGGTCCCGGTAGCTGGCCTAGAGCCGGATGGCGATAAGGTCTGGACCTATAAGGAAGCGATGACGCCGAAATCCATGCCGAAATCACTCTTGGTGATCGGGTCTGGGGCGATCGGTATCGAGTTTGCCAGCTTCTATAAAACCATGGGCGCAGATGTGACGGTCGTGGAAATGATGGATCGTGTCCTGCCTGTCGAGGATGAGGAAATCTCAGCCTTCGCTGCAAAGGCCTTCAAAAAGCAGGGCATGGCGCTCATGACGGGCGCACAGGTCGAAAAACTCGACAAGACGGCGAACTCCGTAAAAGTCCATGTGAAAAATGCCAAAGGCAAGGTCGAGATCATCGAGGTTGAAAAGGTAATTCTCGCGATTGGTATCACGGGGAATATCGAGAATTTCGGCCTGGAAACGCTTGGCGTGAAAACGGATCGTGGCCATGTCGTCAATGACGGGTTCGGGCGCACGAATATCAAAGGCCTCTATGCGATCGGTGATGTTGCGGGACCGCCTTGGCTGGCGCACAAGGCGTCTCATGAAGGCGTTGTCTGCATCGAGAATATCGCGGGTCTGAAAGTTCACCCCTTCGAAACCGGTAATATTCCGGGCTGTACTTATTGCCATCCGCAAGTCGCCTCCGTTGGCTTGACCGAATCCAAGGCGAAGGAAGCCGGATACTCCGTAAAGGTCGGACGTTTTCCATTCGTCGGGAATGGCAAGGCCATTGCGCTTGGCGACGACCAGGGGCTAGTCAAAACCGTTTTCGATGCAAAAACCGGCGAGCTTCTGGGCGCGCATATGGTCGGCGCGGAAGTGACGGAAATGATTCAGGGTTATGTTGTGGCCCGCCAGCTGGAAACGACAGAAGAAGATCTGATGCACACCGTTTTCCCGCATCCGACCTTGTCTGAAATGATGCATGAGAGCGTGCTTGACGCCTATGGCAAGGTTATTCATATGTAACCACAGCGTGTATTTTGCTGTGGGGTTGTAATGGAAGTTCGTGTCGGACAAATCAGCTTTGGATCATTGTTCCAGATCCTCTTCATTCCGTCCTTTGCCTTTATCGTTTTATGGGGTGTGTTGGCCGGTGTGCTCGCGTTTTCTGGCATGGATACCGTCTCCTGGAACGGCACCTATATTCACGGCGTGAGCGGTTTCATCGTTGGATTGCTCATATCGGGCATCCTCGGATTTATCGTGACCGGTATCGGCTCGGTATTTAGCGCTCTTTTGCTCAAGGTATTCGGACGGATCCTGCCTGTCGGTCCGATCACAATTCGGTCCGAGTAAACGCAATCGACCAAGGCGTGCATCCGAATCATGCCTGTCGGGCATCTAGGTTTCGAATACTTGCCATCTCGGCATCTAGAGGAGACCGCTTATGATGCATGCAATGCTTTTCCGGGCCGCCATTTTCGGTGCTTCCGCTCTCGCTTTGTCCGCCTGTACGTATTCCAGCTATGGTTCGGGCGATCAACGCTCCGTCGAGGGGCAGGGCTTGGTCGCTTCACGTAATGTCAATGTCCCCGGTGATGCTTCCTTTGAAGGGATGATGGTTGGGGTCGACGGGACGGTTGGCGGCGATCTTCACATGGCTGGCGCGAGCGTTCGCGGTCATGTGGATGTCGGCGAGGACCTTCTGGCGGAAGGGGCCCGCGTTCGCTTCCGTGGCCGTGTTGGCGGTGACGCTGAAATTGCTGCTGCAACAACGGAAATCAATGCGATTATTGAAGGGCGTCTGGAAATGGCGGGCGCGCGTCTCACCGTAGACGGCGAAGTTCACGGGCCAACTGAAATCGACGGTGCGCGCATGATGCTCGACGGCGATTTTCACGGCCCGATTGCTGTCTTTGGTGCAGGATCCGATGATGGCAGCGGGCGCGCAATTCTCTCCGGTCGTTTCCGCGATGGTGGGATTTTCTGCGCAACCTATATCGATATTGAACGGTCCGCCGAGTTCGATGGCGCGTTTGAGTTCATCTCCCAAACCCGACCTTCTGGTCTGCCGGATAATGCCCGGTATGAAGCACTCGACGGTCGTAGTTGCCAGGATGACTTCGACCGCTAAATCGCAAAGACAGCTCAATAAAAAAGCCCGGCGTCGATCGCCGGGCTTTTCTGCTTCATGGATTGCTTGATCCTATTCGGCAGGCGCAGGAGCGGGTGCGCTGGAAACCGCCATGGCTTCCTCCGCCATCCGCTGGACCTGGCCATAATTGGTTTTACCGGTTCCCAGAACAGGGATCTCATCGACAACGATAATCTTTTTCGGAATCGCCAATTCAGTCACGCCATGGTTCTTGGCGAAAGAGACGAAATCCACCCGTTCCGCTTTTTTATAGGTGGTGAGCAGGATGATTTGCTCGCCTTTGCGCTTGTCCGGCAGGGTAGCAGCGGCGTGCATGTCATCGGTCCAAAGCGCTGTTGCACAATTCTCTACAACGGCGAGGGAGACCATTTCGCCGCCGAGCTTTGCAAATCGCTTGACGCGGCCCCGGATCCGCAAAAAACCTTCATTGTCGATGGTGACGATGTCGCCCGTATCATGCCAGCCCTCTTCAGGAGCCTCCAGCTCAAGCGGGGCAGTAGAGCGGATATAGCCCTTCATAATGTTCGGCCCCTTGATGTGGAGCTGACCGCCTTCCTCAATACCGGGTACCGGAACCAGTTTGGCAGAACAGCCTGGCATTAATTGGCCAACTGTTCCGGGCTTGTTGTTTTCAGGTTGATTGACCGCGAGGACAGGCGCAGCTTCTGTCAGGCCATAGCCCTCGACAATATCCAGATCGAAGCGCTTTTGCAGTGAGGCGCGCGTTTCATCCTTGACCCGTTCGGCTCCGCAAACGGCCATACGCAGGCTTTGAAGGTCTGCTCCGTCAGCAGCGCGGGCGTATTGATTGAGGAAAGTGTCCGTCGCGAAAAGAATAGTCGCTTCAGTCTCAGCAATCCGCTTCACAATGGTCTTCGCTTGCAGCGGGGTAGGGTGACAGACGGATTTCACGCCCAGCCCCAGCGGCACAAGCACACCACCGGTCAGACCGAAACAGTGGAAAGTCGGCAATGGGTTAAATACGACGTCATTGTCGTAGATAGGAACATGGTCACGGACCTGTTCGACATTGGCGAGAAGGTTGGCATGGCTGAGGACAACGCCTTTCGGTTCGCCCTCCGTGCCGGATGTGAACAGATAGACCGCGGGAGCGTCTGGTGACGGCCAGGCCCGAACGGCCCAGGGCGCAACCATGCCGCCGGCCGCTGCGACCTTGTCCATTGTCGACAAGTTCTCGCGCACATCCTCAAGATAGATGAGCTCATGGTCCTTGGACAGCTCGCTCTCAAGCGCGTCAAGCTCACCCAGCTCAATGAAGCGGTGTGCCGTCACGATACGCTTGGTCTTGGAGGCCTTGCAGGCGGATTTCAACGCCTTGTCGCCGGCCGTGAAGTTCAGCATGGCTGGGACGCGGCCATAGGCGGAGATCGCGAAGAAGGCGATGATCGCGCCGACGCCGGTTGGCAAGAGAATGCCGACCGAATCTCCAGGCTGGGTGCCCTGCTTGAGCGCATGGCCCAGCGCAAAGGACGCCTTGATCAGATCATTGTATGATAGCTCTCGCCCATCCGCATCGACCACAGCAATCTTCTTGCCACCATATCGATTTCGAGATTGCAGCAATGCTTCAAAGACGGATTTGCGGATCCGGTTGAGATTGAAGTCTGCGCCTGTGTGAATCACATCCTCAATACTCGCCGGGATCATTTCAGCATTATTAGCCTCTTCTGCCGGTTTGGCAGAGGAAGCGTCCGTAAGGCCATCAGCCATATAGTCCTCCCAGGCGCGCCTTGCCCTCCGGCGCCCGTTGTTTTGTGACGAAGATATTACCCTGCCTTGCCGCTTAGGGAAGATATATCGCTCATCAAATTACGGTGCCAGCACAAAGCATTTCTCGGTAAACAAGAAATATTTATCGATAAACAAAAAATCGCTTGATATCGTTTTTCGATAATGTATGGTCTGAATCATGCTGGGGAGCATGAATAGGTGGCGATCAGAACCGTTCAGCCACCTCTTACAGGAGATATACATGCAAAGGGCATGGCTCGCGGCGGGCGTTGTTACCGCTGCTCTTATGACATCAGGATGCGTGATTGTTGTGGCTGATGATGACGCCGCGAAAATGCATTTTGACGGTCACCGGCAAGATGGTTTCATCGTTCTCGACCGCAATGGCGATTATAGCCGTATTGGCGGCGATACGAATTTACGCGGCTTCGTGGGTGGCGATGTCAGCCTTATCAGCGGCGATGTCGAAATGGATGAAATCACCATTCAGGGTGATCTTTCCATTGCCGCTGGAGATGTCGATTTCACAGGACGCGTTGAAGGTGAGGCCTCCATTGCTGGCGGTGATGTCACCTGGGACGGCGAAGCGGGAGATGAATTATCAATAGCGGCCGGAGAGTTGATGGTGCGTGGACGCGTCGAAGGAGAGGGCTCCTTTGCTGCGGCTAGCATGCATATTGAGTCCGAGATTGACGGACGCCTCGTTGCGCAGGCCGATGACATGTATGTCGCTGGACG
Source organism: Alphaproteobacteria bacterium (assembly GCA_018222865.1). GTDB lineage: Bacteria > Pseudomonadota > Alphaproteobacteria > Caulobacterales > Maricaulaceae > Maricaulis. The sequence goes on along the minus strand of JAAEZM010000005.1, from coordinate 9,468 downwards.
CGTCAATAACCGCATTAAATTGATTGCAGCAGACGAGATCCGTCGTAGCCGCCGCGATGAACCCGATCACGGTCGGATCGAGCTCAATGGCTATGTCGCGGATGGCGGCGAAGTTTGTACGCGCACACTCATCGTTGGACCGGATGCACAGATCAACGGCGTTCTTGAGGTCTGGGCGGAAGAAGCACCTCAGGTGAATAGCGCCGCACGCGTTGCCGACCTGCGTTTTAATCCGCGCGATGGCCGCGATTGTGATCGGTATATCGACTGAGTTGAGTTTGAACCAACCTGAACGCCGGGGGGCGCAGGGAGCTAGGTAAATGAGCATGAACAAGATGATAATGGCCGGGGGGCTGGCCGTTGCACTGCTAACCGGCGCTTCTCACGCGCAGATGATTGGTGGCGAAGTCACCGTCAATGGAAGCTCTGACGACGTCGCATTCCTCGGCGGCGAACTCACCGTGCGCGGTGATATTCAAGGATCGGTCTCCGGCATTGCTGGCGAAGCCAATATCGACGCGAATATCTCTGGCGATATCGAGTTCTTCGGCGGCGAGGCGAATGTGTCAGGCCGCGTTGATGGCGAAGTCGATATGGCCGGCGGGGCAATCACGATCCGCGCGGATATCGGTGAAGACGCCAATGTCGCAGCCGGCGATGTCGAGCTGTTCGGCACGATCGGCGGCGAACTTAATACGGCAGGCGGCAGCGTCGAATTGGACGTTGTCGTACGCGAGGACGCCCATATTGGTGGTGGCGCAGTTCTAATATCTCAAGCCAGTGAGTTTTACGGTCGAATTGAGATTGTTGGCGGCGAGATTGATTTTCTTGGTACGGCTCACGGGCCGCTGGATGCTGAGGCTGAAACGATCACGCTCGCAGGCACCTTCAATGGTGATGTCGAAATCACGGCTGAGCGTGTCAGAATCCTCGCGAGTGCTGTCATCCCCGGTGAAATCATTGTGCGTGGCCCGCGTGAGCCGGAAGTTGATGCCGGCGCGTCCCTGGGCACGCTAAGCTATAGCTATGAGGCCTATAATTTCGGTGCGGAAGACTGGGAAGACCTGGACATCCATATCGAAGGGCCTTGGAAGTTCATCGGTGCGCCGTTTGAATTCTTCGGCGGAATGTTCGTAGGCAGTGCTTTTCTACTTGGCCTCTTCATCATCCTGATTGCGCCATCCAGCGTAGGCAATATCGCAAGCGCTTTCCGTGAACGACCGGTAAGTTCGGGCTTCTTGGGCTTTGTAACCTTTGCCCTGTCTCCGATCGTAATCGCGGTTCTTGTGATGCTCCTGGCTGTGACAGTCATTGGAATTCCGCTCATCCCGCTGATGATCTTCCTCTATCCGGTCATGCTTTTCCTATCCTTCATCTTTGGTGGCGTGGCTGTAGGCGATATTATCTTCAACCGTTCGCGTCCCAATGAGGGTTTGGGGCTGGCCATGCGCGCTCTATCGCTTCTGGTCGTCATGATTGCCCTGGTTGTGTTGGGCGCTGTTCCCGGACTGGGTTGGATTGCAGGCCTGATCGTCATGAGCATCGGACTGGGTGCCTGGATGCTGTCCTTTGGCCGCAAGCGCAATGAAGATCGTTCTCAGTCCGATGATGAAGCAGAACGTCCGAGCAAGCGTGACCCTGAGCCTTCAACGGATAAGGACGACGCAAGCCCGACGGGTGAGCCTGTTACAGAGTAACATTAAATTTCAGCGGGGTAGGGTGACCGAATCCTACCCCCGCGCTACTGTCCCACCGCAAATCCTTCATTAGAGGGCGCAAGGGGACACATGCGTAGCTTTACACTTATCGCTTTGGCAGCGGCCGTCGCGACATTGAATGTCGCGTCGGCACAGCCTATCCGCCAGACCACGAATGACTGGCGGGATGCTTTCCGTCAGCTTGAAGACGAAGATTGGCCGTCGCCGAACCGCGAACGTCGTGCGACTGGCGCGCCTGGACCGGACTACTGGCAGCAGCAAGTCGATTACGACATCCAGATTCATCTCAATGAGCGTACGAATATACTCACCGGTACGGAAACGGTGACCTATACGAATAACGCGCCGGATGAATTGGATTTCCTGTGGTTCTTACTCGATCAAAATCGCTTCCGTGAGGATTCAATTGCGGTAATGACCGAGACCGTCGGCGGTGGCGGACGCGCAGCCTCCCGAGTAGGTGGCTCCATGCCGGAAGGCATGTCGGCTTATTCAATCCGTCGTCGTGATCGTCTCGAGAATGATGGCTATGGCTTCAACATCACCAGTGTGACCGGTGCGGATGGCAGCGCACTGGAACACACGATTGTTGATACGCTGATGCGGATTGATCTCGACGACACGCTGGAAACCGGCGAGAGCGTCACCTTCACCATCGAGTGGAATTATCACCTGATTGAAACCGGTGTTGTTGGCGGCCGGGCCGGCTGGGAGTGTTTTGAACCTACCGAAGATACCGGTGGTGATTGCATCTATCAGATCGCCCAATGGTTCCCGCGCGCCGCTGTTTTTTCCGACTATGAGGGATGGCATAATAAGGCCTTCCTCGGCCGCGGCGAGTTCGCTCTGGAGTTTGGCAATTACAATGTTGCCATCACTGTGCCGCAGGACTTCATCGTCGCAGCCACCGGTGAATTGCAGAACCCGGAAGAGGTTCTCACCCAGGCTCAGCGTGACCGGCTTGAGGAAGCTGTGACGGCTGATGAGCCTGTCTTCATTGTTACCCCGTCCGAAGCCCGCGCCAATGAGCGTCGTGGCACCCGTTCGGAAGCGACCTGGGAGTTCTATGCAGAGAATGTCCGGGATTTTGCCTGGGCGGGTTCGCGCAAGTTTATCTGGGATGCACAGGGCATTGAGCAGGACGGGGAGGGTGTTGCGCCTGACCTCGTAATGGCGATGTCATTCTACCCCAATGAAAGCGAACCACTCTGGTCGACCTTCTCCACCCGAGCTGTTGAGCACACGATCGACGTCTATAACGAATTCGCCTTCCCCTATCCCTATCCAACCGCGCAATCCATTGCCGGACCGCAGGGCGGGATGGAGTATCCGATGATCACCTTTAATGGCGGCACGTATGGCCGTCCGGTGGTCGATGAAGACGGCAATCTGACCTATTCCCTGACCGCCAAGCGGGGGCTGATCGGCGTCATCATCCACGAGATCGGACATATCTACTTCCCGATGGTGGTGAATTCCGATGAGCGCCAATGGACCTGGATGGATGAAGGGTTGAATTCCTTCCTGCAATTCCAGGCCGAACGCCAGTGGGAGGAGGACTTCCCGGTCCGCCGCGGTGATCCGCATTCCATTACGTCCTACATGGTCTCATCCGACCAGATGCCGATCATGACGCAGTCGGATTCCATTTTGCAGTTTGGCGCCAATGCCTACTCCAAGCCGACGATTGCTCTTGTTGTCCTTCGCGAAACCGTGCTGGGCCGGGAACTCTTCGACGAGGCCTTCCGCGAGTATTCACGTCGCTGGCGTTTCCGTCGTCCGACGCCTTATGATTTCTTCCGCACCATGGAAGAGGTTTCCGGTGTTGATCTCGACTGGTTCTGGCGCGGCTGGTTCTACTCAACCGACCACGTCGATATTTCCATCGATCGTGTAATCGAAGGTCAGCTGGACACGCAAAATCCGGAAATCGAGAATGAGATCGAGCGTGAGGAAATCGCTGAGCGTGGGGAAAGCCTCACCCAGGTGAATAATGTCGCCGCCGGTATCGAATTCTACGCTGACAGTAATCCGGAAGTTCTGGAGTTTTACTCCCGCACGGATCCGCATGCTGTGACCAATCGCCAGCGTGAAGCCTATGAGAGTTTCCGTGAGGGGCTGGAGGACTATCAGGCTGAGATCATCGATCGTGGTGACCGCTTCTACTATGTCGACCTGTCCAATCAGGGCGGTGTTGTCATGCCGGTGATCTTGGAATTCACTTTCGCCAACGGTGAAACCGACCTCGTCCGCATACCAGCCGAGATCTGGCGTTACAATCCAGAGGAAGCTACCTGGGTCTATCGTACCCAGCAGGAGGTTGTTTCCGTCGAGCTCGATCCTCTCTGGGAGACCGCAGATGCCGACCGCACGGATAACTATTATCCGCCACGCATCCTGCCGACGCGTCTGGAAATGTATCGCTCGAACCGGTCTTTCGATGACCAGATGAGCGATATGGATCAACGCGTCACGCGTGACAGCATCCAGTCTCGACCGGAGTAAAAATTGATGCGGCTGGATTATATTCTGGCTGGCCTTGCCGGCGCTGTCTTAATGGCAGCGCCGGTGGGCGCGCATGAACTCCATGCGGCAGTCACCGAAATCGCCATCAATCCACGCACCGGAGAGATGGAGATTATGCACCGTATGTTCGCCCATGACCTCATGGAGGCGATGGGCGAGGAGACAATGGATGAAGCAAGCTTCTATTCAGATCCGGCGCATATCGCTGAGATCGGAAGCTATGTGGAAGGTGTTTTCCGGTTCGCGGATCCCACGGGTATGCTCTACGAACCGACTTATATTGGCGCTGAGCTCGAAGGTGAGTTCGCTTGGGTGTATTTTGTCTCTGATGCGCCAGAAGATGCGTCTGGCTTTATCGTGGACAATGATCTGCTTGCAGAGACGTTCGCCGATCAGACCAATATGACGAATTTCCGGTTTGATTCTCACGTTCGGACCGCGATGCATGGGCCTGGTCGCCGTAATCCTGTCCGAGTGAGTTTCGACTAAATCAGCACTCGACGACATTTACGGCCAGCCCGCCCTGGCTCGTCTCTTTGTACTTTTCCATCATGTCGATACCGGTCTGGCGCATGGTTTCAATCACCTGATCGAGTGAGACTTTCATGTCCTCAGTATTCGCTCTCAGGGCCAGGCGGGCCGCATCAATGGCCTTGATAGCGCCGATAGCATTGCGTTCGATACACGGGATCTGAACAAGACCGCCGACAGGATCACAGGTGAGGCCGAGATTGTGTTCCATCCCGATCTCTGCGGCATCCTCGATTTGATGATTGCTGGCTCCCATGGCTGCCGCGAGCGCGCCCGCCGCCATAGAGCAGGCCACACCAACTTCCCCTTGGCATCCGGCTTCAGCGCCAGATATGGAAGCATTTTTCTTGTAGAGGGATCCGATCGCTGCGGCGGTGAGGAAAAAGCGCTGCAGGGCCTCTTCGTCGTCCGGATCGCGATGATAACGGTGAAAATATCGCGCAACGGCTGGAATAATCCCGGCAGCACCATTTGTCGGAGCGGTCACCACGCGACCACCCGCAGCGTTTTCTTCATTCACCGCCATGGCCCATAGATTGATCCAGTCCATGGGGGCGAGGGGGTCTTTTTCAAGATCAACAGTTTCCGCCTTCAGATCACGATAAAGCTGTGGTGCGCGTCGTTTGACATTCAACCCGCCCGGCAAAATCCCGTCTTCACGCAATCCGCGATCAATACAGTCTTCCATCGTGCGCCAAATACTCTCTATCCCGGCCCTGATGGTATCTTCGGGCAGAAAGGCGCGCTCATTGGCCAGCATGATCCGGTGGATGGACAGGCCAGTCTTGTCGCCAATGGCCAGAAGTTCCGCTGCGGAGTTGAATGGGTAGGGCTCGCCCTCTTTCACATCGGCAGCGGAGTTTTTGCCCGCTTCATTCTCATCAATCACAAAGCCACCGCCAATCGAGTACCAGATCTCTTCGCGGATAACGGTTTCTTCGGGCCCGATGGCCCGGAATTTCATGGCGTTGGAATGAAAGGGCAAGCGTATATCGCCGCGGAATTGAAGGTCGCGTTTCTCCTGGAATTCGATCTCGCGCCCATTGGCAAGCTTGAGCGTGTTTTCATTGCGAATTCGGTCGAGACGTTGAGGGACGCTGTCAGGATCCAGGCTGGCTGGGTCTCCGCCTTCCAGACCCAATAGAACGGCCGTGTTTGTCCCGTGTCCGAGCCCTGTGAGTGCGAGTGAGCCATAAAGCTCGCTTTCGAGCCGAACAATCTCGCCTTCACCCGTATCAGCTATCGCCCGCTCGGTGAAAATCCGCGCGGCTTTCATCGGCCCAACTGTGTGGGAGCTTGAGGGGCCGATACCAATTTTGAATAGATCGAAGACGCCGAAGTGCATGAAGCGTTGTCCTAGACCTCGCCGAGGCCACGATCGCGGGTAAACGCGTTGAAGCAGATAATAGTCTGAGTGTCCTTGATGCCGTCAATCGTCTGGACTTCCTGATTTACGAAGCGACCGATATCGACATCATCATCAAGTGAGAAATGAGCGAGTAGATCAAACGCCCCTGAAATGGAGTGGACCATTGGGGCAGCTTCCAGGTCGTCAACAAGAGCTGCCGCGACATCATAGGTGCGTCCGAGCTCGCATTTAATGAAGACATAGAATTGGCGCATGAATTCTCTCCAGATTTGAAGCGACACTAGCCTTATCGGTCGCCGAATAGAAACACTGTTTTCCTAGGGTTATCAGCATGTGAGACACGGTGCTCAGATGGCCCCGCCGGCAACGGTAATCGCTTGCCCACACACAGACGCTGACCGTGGCGAACACAGCCATGTTACAGTTTCCGCGACCTCCTCGGGCTGGATGAGCCGGCCCTGGGGATTATTCTTGGTCAACTCGGCCAGGGCTTCATCGCGCGAGCGGCCCGTCTTTTCCATGATGTTCGCGACCGAGTTTTCGACAATCGCGGTCTCGACATAACCCGGACAGACCGCATTCACGGTCAGAGGGCTTTTGGCGTATTCCAGTGAGAGCGACTTGGTCAAACCGACCACCGCATGTTTCGACGCCACATAGGGCGACATGTAAGCGCCACCGCGAATGCCGGCGATAGAGGCGATATTAATGATGCGTCCATAGTCTGCCTTGCGCATCTCGTCGATCACCGCTTGCGTGCACCGGACCAGGCCTTCGACATTTACCGCCTGGATTTCGCGCCAATGCTCCATCGTTGTTTTGTGAAAGGCGGAGGCGGCCGCTATTCCGGCATTATTGACGAGAATATCGACAGCTCCGTCCTGATAGGCGTGCGAGAAAGCGTTGCGAACGCTCGTGTCATCAGTGACATCCAGCTGGACGGCCTGGGCGCCGGGGATCCGGTCAGCCGCTGCTTGAAGGCGCTCCAGATTGCGCCCCATCAAAACGGTGTGCACACCTTGCTTTGCGAGGTCCTCAGCACAGGCAAGTCCTATCCCGGTGCCTCCTCCGGTAATCACGGCGCGGCGTCCTTCGAGCATAAGTTTCCCCCCGGGTTTTGTGTCTAGTTTTCGTGTGTCGCAAGGGCGCCACCTGATTTGGCGAGCTCGATCAGTAACGGAGCCGGTGTCCACCAGCGCGTGCCAAAGCGTTCCGCGAAACTGGCTATGCGTTCAGCAACATAATCAAGCCCGACCTGGTCGGCATAGCTAAATGGCCCACCGCGCCAGCGCGGGAATCCATACCCGTTTGCATAGACGACATCGACATCACTGCCACGCGCGGCAATGCCCTCGCCAAGAAGAGCCGCCCCTTCATTGATAAGCGCGAATATGCAGCGCTCGACGATCTCTTCCGCATCGATTTCCCGGGGCGTAATGCCTTCGCGAGTGCGGACAGCGGCGATGATCTCGTCGGTTTTAGCATCATGAAGCGGGGTCCGATTGCCGTCTTCATAACGATAAAAACCCGAACCGGTTTTTTGTCCCTTGCGCCCCATCTCAACGAGCTGGTCATGAACCAGTACGGCGCGCGTTTCATATTGGTCCGGGCTGAGCTTCTTGCGGTTCGAATAACCAATGTCCAGACCGGCCATGTCGGCCATGGTGAAAGGCCCCATAGGCATTCCAAAATCGGTAACAGCTTTATCGATGGCTTGAGGGCTGGCCCCCTCCAGCAAAAGCAGACCAGCTTCCCGGCCATAGGCGGAGATCATCCGATTGCCAATGAAACCATGGCAGACACCGGATACGACCGAAATCTTGCCCATCTGCTTGCCGAGCGCGAGCGCGGTCACAAGCACATCATCGCTGGTCGCCTCACCGCGAACAATCTCCAGCAGTTTCATAATGTGAGCCGGGCTGAAGAAGTGAAGTCCCAGAACCCTGTTTGGATGGGGCACAGAACGCGCGAGCTCATCAATATCGAGATAAGAGGTGTTGGTTGCCAGGATCGCATCGGCCCGGACCCGTTCAGCGAGTGCTGCGAAGACGGTTTTCTTGATCTCCATATCTTCGAAGACGGCCTCGATGATGATGTCGCATTGATCGAAACCGCTCCAGTCTTCAGCTTTCGTCAGGCGCTGGCGCCGACTGGCCGCCTCCGTTTCGGAGATCCGGCCTTTGGCGAGATCTCCATCAATGACGGCGCGTATACGATCATAACCCACAGACAATGCAGCGGGTTTGACATCAAACAGGACCACGTCCTTGCCTGCGGCCAGGAGCGAGAGGGCAATGCCGACACCCATTGTTCCCGCACCCACAACGCCAGCCTGCGAAAGGGCGATGGGCTTCCCTTCCACACCGCGCGGTGGTTTCCCCGCAAGCCTTTCAGCAAAGAAAAGATGGCGCATGGCTTTGCTTTGATGTGAGCTGACCAAGTCCTCAAACAGAGCGCGCTCGTGCTTTAAACCGGCTTCAAACCCGTTCTCCAAGCCGTGCCTGACCGCGTCGATAACTGCCAGAGGGGCCGCCTGACCGCGCATTTTCTTGTGTGCATACCCCGTCCAACGATCAAAGGCATCCGTATCCATTGGGGGTGCCGGGGCATCTCGCAAACAACGTTTCTGTTTTGCTGTCTCAGCGGCAAAAGCGACGGCATTCGTGACCAGCTGGTCTTGGAACACAGCATCTGCAATCCCGACATCCAGTGCTTCATTCGCACTGATCGGTTTACCGCTCACGGCGAGTTTCAACCCCGTGTCCACACCAGCCAGGCGTTGCAGACGTTGGGTCCCACCGGCCCCCGGGATCAGGCCCAGATTGACCTCGGGTAGCCCCACGCGTGCCTTGCTGTCCAAAACGCGATAGTCGCAGGCCAAGGAAAGCTCAAGACCGCCACCAAGCGCTTGGCCATGAATCGCGGCGACAACAGGGAGCGGGCAGTTTTCAAGGGCTTCCAGAACGTCTGCCAAGCCGGGCGATAGCGGCGGTTTTCCAAACTCGGAAATATCAGCACCGGCGATAAAGGTCCGGCCGGCACAGACAATCAGAACAGCTTCGGCCTCAGACGGTAAATCGCTGAGCGCATTGACAATACCCTCGCGCACCGCATGGCTCAGCGCGTTGACGGGCGGATTGTCGACAGTGATGACGAGGACGGCCCCTTCGAGAGCGTGACTGACCACTTGCATATCTATCTCCCCTTAAGTGACGGCACCGCGCACGGCGTAGCGTGGGTCTCGCCAGCTTCCGTCTTGCATTATATCTGACATCTCGAGCACCGCCCGCCAGACGTCTTCATAGCGTGTGTAGAGCGGGGTGA
>JAAEZM010000004.1:172459-241584 GCA_018222865.1 Alphaproteobacteria bacterium | reverse complement strand
GCCCAGCACAGTGCAGGTGGCGGCCGGACCAATCGCGACTGGTGGCCCAACCAGCTCAATCTTAAAATCCTGCATCAGCAATCGGCGCTGACCAATCCGCTCGGCGAAGCGTTTGACTATGCCGAGGCCTTCAACGCGCTCGATTATGATGCGTTGAAACAGGATCTCCATGATCTGATGACCGACAGCCAGGACTGGTGGCCGGCGGATTACGGCCATTATGGCGGTCTGTTCATCCGAATGGCCTGGCACAGTGCGGGAACCTATCGGACCGCAGACGGACGCGGTGGTGCAGGCACTGGCATGCAGCGCTTCGCACCGCTCAATAGCTGGCCGGATAATGGCAATCTGGACAAGGCACGTCGCCTGCTTTGGCCGATCAAGCAGAAATACGGCAACCAGATCTCCTGGGCGGACCTGATGATCCTCGCGGGCAATGTCGCGTTGGAATCCATGGGCTTTAAGACGTTTGGCTTCGCCGGCGGCCGGGCTGATGTCTATGAGCCCGAGGAAGACGTTTATTGGGGCGCAGAGACTGAATGGCTGGAGGCCAGTGGTGGTGAGCAAACCCGGTATACCGGTGACCGTGTCCTGGAAAATCCGCTCGCAGCTGTTCAGATGGGCTTGATCTACGTCAATCCGGAAGGTCCAGACGGTAATCCGGATCCGGTCGCGTCTGGCCGCGATATTCGCGAGACTTTTGCGCGCATGGCGATGAATGACGAAGAGACTGTCGCGCTCACCGCGGGCGGCCACACCTTCGGTAAGGCCCACGGGGCTGGCGATGCCGGCCATGTCGGCGTTGAACCTGAAGCGGCTCCGATCGAGGCCCAGGGCTTTGGCTGGCTGAGTACGCATGGCTCCGGCAAGGGGCGCGACACCATCACATCCGGCATTGAGGGCGCATGGACCTCTAATCCGACGCAATGGGATAATGGCTATTTCGACGTTCTCTTCGGTTATGAGTGGGAACTGACCAAAAGCCCGGCAGGCGCCAATCAGTGGGTGCCGAAGGATCTCAAAGAAGAGGATATGGCGCCAGATCCGGAGGATCCGTCCAAGAAGGTGCCGATCATGATGACCACTGCCGATATGGCGATGCGCATGGACCCGGCCTACGAGAAGATCTCACGCCGTTTCCATGAGAACCCGGATCAGTTTGCGGACGCTTTCGCACGCGCCTGGTTCAAGCTGACCCACCGCGATATGGGCCCGCGTTCTCGCTATCTCGGCAAAGAAGTGCCCGCTGAAGCGCTGATCTGGCAGGACCCGATCCCGGCCGTTGATCATGACCTGATCGACGAGGCTGATATCGCGGCGCTCAAAGAGGCGATTCTTGCGACCGGTCTGTCCGTATCGCAGCTGGTCTCGACCGCCTGGGCCTCAGCCTCCACCTTCCGGGGTTCGGACATGCGTGGGGGTGCCAATGGTGCTCGCATTCGCCTGGCCCCGCAAAAGGACTGGGAGGTGAACAACCCGGCTCAGCTCGCCAGTGTCCTCGGCAAGCTCGAGGTTGTTCAGGCCGAGTTCAATGGCGCCCAGAGCGGCAATAAGAAGGTCTCATTGGCCGATCTGATCGTGCTGGCAGGCGGTGCGGGTGTCGAGCAAGCGGCCAAACGTGCCGGGCACGATATCACGGTACCGTTCACGCCAGGCCGGATGGATGCGAGCCAGGATGACACGGATGTTGAATCCGTAGCCATGCTGGAGCCTGAAGCCGACGGTTTCAGGAACTACCAGAAAGCCAAGTTTACGGTCTCCGCGGAAGAAATGCTGGTCGACAAGGCCCAGCTCCTGACGCTGACTGCGCCTGAAATGACGGTGCTTGTGGGTGGTCTCAGAGCTCTGGGTGCCAATGCGGATGGCTCATCTCATGGGGTCTTCACGGACCGCAAGGAGACGCTGAGCAATGACTTCTTTGTCAACCTGCTCGATATGGCCACGGAGTGGAAGGCCGTCGATGAGAGTGGCGAGGCTTTCGAAGGGCGCGATCGCAAAACCGGTACAGTGAAATGGACCGGGACGCGCGTCGATCTTGTCTTTGGTTCCAACTCCATCCTTCGGGCTGTGGCGGAAGTCTATGCTCAATCGGATGCGCAAGAGCGTTTCGTCACGGATTTCGTGGCGGCCTGGACCAAGGTGATGGAGCTCGATCGCTTTGATCTGAACGCTTAAAAGCGCTTCAAACTGGGATGAACAGCCCCCGGCGTGGAAGCGCCGGGGTTTTGTTTCAGGTGCGACTAAGCCGCGCGCCTGTGCGGGTACAGCTTGCAACACGGCATCGCATCGCCGAAATCGGTTATGTGTAAGCAAACAAGCATGGAGCGCTCAATGTCGAGCCCGGAAGTCAAAGGCTTTTTCGATCCCGCCACCTATACAATCAGCTATGTGGTCTGGGATCGCGACACCAAGGTTTGCGCGGTGATCGACAGCCTGCTCGACTTTGATCAGGCCTCGGGGCGGACGTCGACACGCTCTGCTGATCAATTGATCGCCTATGTTCAGGAAAACGGCCTGATCTGCGAGTGGATCATCGACACGCATGTTCATGCCGACCATCTCACGGCGGCCCCCTATATCCGCGATCAGATTGGCGGCAAAACGGCCATCGGTTTCAATATTGGAGTGGTCCAGAGCGTCTTCAAGAAAGTCTTTAATGAGGATCAGCGCTTCCACACGGATGGCAGCCAGTTCGATCATCTTTTCAAGGATGGCGAGACGTATAAGATTGGCAATCTGACCGGTCGGGCGCTGCATACTCCGGGTCATACGCCGGCCTGTATGAGCCATGTCATCGGTGATGCGGTCTTTGTGGGCGACACGATCTTCATGCCGGATTTCGGCACGGCTCGGTGTGATTTTCCTGGCGGCGATGCCGGCACCCTTTTTGACAGCATCCAAAGCCTGTTCGAGCTCGCCGAAGAGACCCGCGTATTCCTCTGCCATGACTACATGGCCCCGGGGCGCGATCGCTATGTCTGGGAGACAACAATTGGCGAGCAGAAGCGCGCCAATATTCATGTGAAAGACGGCACCAGTCGTGATGATTTCATCGCGATGCGAACGCAGCGTGATGCGACACTGGATATGCCGAAACTCATCCTTCCCTCAGTGCAGATCAATATGCGCGCTGGCGATATGCCGCCCGCGGAAGATAATGGGTTGAGCTATCTCAAGCTGCCGATCGATGCGCTGTGAGCCGCACCTAATCCGTCAGACCTAGTACTCGTAGGGCTCGTGGAATGTGAGGTTGAGCGTATAGGCCGCATTGCCCAGCTCGTTCATATTCCGCTCGGAGGTCAAAATGCCCTCCACCCAGACAGGCGCCCAGAGACGCTCGACGAAGATCGCCTCGTCCATGACCACATGCACGATCTGGTTCGGCGGTGGCGGTGGGGTGTGAATGCAGGCCCCGAAATACGGGACGAGAAGAAACTCGCTGATCTCACCACCCGGTTGCGCGTCCAGCGGCAGGATGAAGCCCGGCATGCGGATCAGCTCGTCAATCAGGGCTGGTTCGACGTTGAAGGTCCCGATCTGTGTCATCGGAGCACCGAAATGATCCATCTCTGTCATGGCGTAGGCGGAGCGATAGAGTTCCTCGATACGCTCCATCTCGCCTTCCGGCAGGAGGTCGTCCCAGTTGATCGTCAGGGGTTCGCCTTCCGCGCGAACACTCTCTTCGCTGTCCTGCAGGGCATGGGCGGGTGTGATGGGCGCCAGTCCGATAAGGCAGGCGCTGATCGCGAAGGTCAGAAGGGAACGTGAAAACATGGGTATGATTATTGATCAGAGTTTCGGTGTGAGTCCATCAGATAGGGCATTGCGTTGTGCTTGCCACGCAGGCAATCCGCCTGCAATCGCACCGGCCACTGTTACCCCGGCGAATACATAGAGTTCCAGAAGGCCGATTTGGCCACCAAGATCAAGGCCGTACCGTGTGCGGACGATGATAGAAATGGTGGAGATGGCGATCTGCGTCAGGGCAATGCCGATCACAGCCCCCAGAGCCGCAAGGCTGGCGGCTTCCAGAATCAGAAGCGAGGCCAGGTCGGCCGGTCTTGCACCGGTGGCCCGCAAAACAGCCATTTCCCGCCGGCGCTCATTCAGACTTGAGGTCAGCGCCGTCAAGATCGAGAACAGGCCAACAATTACCACCAGGATCGAAATCGCCCGGAAAGCGCGTTCTCCGGCGCCGATCACTTCCCAGAGCTGGCTCAACGCTACGCCAGGGATGAGAGCGGTCAGGGCTTCGCCGCGATAGGTGTTGATCTGTCTTTGCAGGCTCAGGACGCGCAGCGGGCTTTCAACGCCAATGAGCACAGCTGTAACGCTGGCGGGCTGCAGGTCTTCATCAGAAAAATCGGCAACAGGTTGGGACGGTGCCATTCCGGTATCCCAGCCGATATGGATGACCTCAATGCTCTCCAGAGAGGTGTGTACGGAGCGGTCAACGGGGGTTCCGGTCGGGGCGAGAATGCCGACGATCTCGAACTCATGGTCGGTATGTTCCGCGAAGCTCACCGCGCCAATGCCGTGGGAAAGCACGATGCGTTGACCCAGCTCATAGCCTAGCTCCCGGGCGACTTCATAACCCAGCACGGTTTGATAAATCCCGTCGAAGGGAAGGCCTTCGCGAAACTCAAGTGCGACATCGCGGCCATAACGATAATGTTCGAAATATTCTGTGGTCGTGCCCACCACGCGATAGCCACGATGGCTGTCTCCCAGGGAGATCGGCACAGACCAGGCGACGCCGGGCGCGGTCGAGACGAGTTCATAACTCTCCCAGCTGATATTGGCTGTGGGGTCGCCCAGGCGGAACACCGAATAGAGCAGGAGATTGATCGAACCGCCGCGTGCGCCGACAATCAGGTCGGTCTCTGAGATTGTGGAATTGAAGCTTTCGCGGACGCCATTTTGAATGCGCTCCACACTCAAGAAAAGCGTAACCGACAAGGTTACGGCGAGAATGGTCAGAACCGCGGACATGCCGCGATTAAGAAGGCTCTTCCAAGCGAGGATGAATAATCCGCGTCTCATGCGACTTGCCTTAGCTGATTGAGGCTCTCCAGCTCGAGCACGCGATCGAAGCGAGAGGACAGGGTGCGTTCATGGCTGACGAAAAGAAGAGCGGCGCCATTGGCCCGCGCTTCCCTGGAAAGCAGATCAAGGAAGGTATCGCGACTGTCCTCATCCAGCGCTGAGGTCGGCTCGTCGGCGACGATCACGCCAGGTGAGCCAATGATTGCGCGGGCCGCAGCGACACGCTGCTGCTGTCCAACACTGAGCCGTGCCGCAGCGCGGGAAATGAGATCATCGTCCAGACCCAGCGCGAGCAGGATGCGGCGGGCTTCTTCCGTCGGCGAGTGGCCACTCGCCGCGATCAGCTTGCGGCGTTTGGCGGAGAAGTTGAGCGGAAGGAGAACATTCTCGATCGGGCTGAGATAGGGCACCAGGTTGAAGAGCTGGAAGATCATGCCGATTTCGTCCGCGCGGATACGGTCCCGAAGCGCAGGCTTGGACGGATCCATCTCCCGGCCCAGAACGCATACACGGCCTGCCTGTACCGGCGTGATGCCGGCGATCAGCCCAAGGAGCGTACTTTTTCCACTACCGCTGGGGCCGGCGAGAAACGCGCTCTCGCCTGCGTCCAGCTGGAATTCTGGAATGTCTAGAATGGGCGGCCCGCCGGGCCAGGCATGCTGAAGGTCGTCAATACGAATGGCGGGTGCGGTCATCGAGTCAATTGTGTCCGTATGGTCTCACGCGTCAGGGAGAAAGCGCTTTGTGCTTCCGGACCGATATAGACCCCGACGATGTTTTCCAAGGCGGGATAAGTGTCGAACATTGTGGTCTCGATCATACCCATGCGAGCAGGTGCTGCGCATCGGCCTGCATAACTTGCTATCACGTCCATATGACCGTCCGGCGTTTCCACCTGCTCAAAGGAGACCAGGGTGAGTTCGCAATTCGCAGAGCCGAAATCGAAGACGTTTCCGACACCGCTCATATGCGCCTCGACAGCAATCCAGGGGTCGTCCTCGCTGGCATGATCGTCATGGTCATCATGTCCATGGTCGTCGTGTCCATGGTCATCGTGATCATCATGCGCGTGGTCGTCGTGGCCGTGGTGATCGTGATCATCATGCCCATGATCATCGTGCTCATCGGCCTCGCTGCCGCTGGCCAGATAATTATAGGCATTGCTGCGCAATTCCATTTCGATACTGCCGTCCGCATTCATCGCGATGGCGAGGTCGGCCTGACCGTGCACGTGGGCGCCGTGCTGGACCAAGGTTGCGGACATTAGAACGTAAAACGGCAGAGCCAGGGTCATACTACAGTCTCCTGCTTGGAAAGGCGCGCACAGATGGCGATCCACAAACCGTTATCATATAACGCGCCGGGCGGCGCAAGCCGTCTAAATATGGATTTTCTTTCACCCGGTCTGTCAAGTTAAGGCGAGGCAAGAATGCGTAGGCAGGATGCTTTTGAAATTGGGCCGTCCGGGCTTTGTGTCATCCATTGCCGCTGTTTGTCAGTCTGAGTGCGGCGCGTCACTGGCCGGAGGGGGGTTATGGCTATGCGGTAAGTGTTCTGGCGGCAACCGGCCTCGGGCTCTTATTCTATGGTGGTTTTGCTGAAATGCTGGAGGCGACCGAGCGGATGATCACAACCAATGGCGCTGACTCTCTGGCGACATCTCACATCACCGCCTGGTTCCGGACCCGGAGTGTTGTCCACGCCCATTGAACGCCACAGATTGTTCAGCGGTTTGTCGGGTCGCCATGAGCCTGACGCCCTCCCTGACATGTAGGTGACATAGAAAAACGGGTCCGAACTCCCGGTCCTTACTGACATTTATCTCTGCTGCCCTTTTCCGGCTGTGTGTCAGGAGTGATTGAGTGCATGTCCTTGGCATGCGCGCGGTGTTCTGACTCGACTATGCGTCCCGAGGTTTATCGAGCGCATTGAATAATAATCACTTATTGAATCAAATTGTCAGTAGATGTCATCATTGGTGGCATTATTCACTTCGGGAATCGACGCTCGCTGAAGGCTTGGCTTCATTCGCAGTGGCGGCAGCGTTCTCGAATTTCATCACGGTCCCAGCTCTCAGTTTGTCAGTAATGCGAGCCTCCACCTTGCATCCGTCGAAACCGGCTGACTCCTCCCCGGTATTAATCTATTATTAATGGATTGCTCTTGGCCCTCGACTTGCGGGTGGGGGGATCTGCATCCGGTGCGCGGGGGAATGCGCACCAAGGGGATTAGTGATGAAAGTGTCGAACCTTATGGTTTCGGCCGGGGCCCTTATGGCTCTGGCCTCAGCCGGGCTGGACGGTGTTTCAGCACATGCTCAAACCCTGCCCTATATTGGTATTTCCGGACAGGGTGGGTTGGGAGTTGAGGATCGACATCTGCGAACACAGGGGCACCAGCCGGGTGCCCAGGGCGAGGCCGCAGTCCTTAACGCGGTGCTGATGGAGCTGGAGGCGCTTCGGTCCGAACTCAATGAGACGCGGGCTGAAATCGCGCACTTGCGCGCGCGCGATGCTCAGCCGGCTACATCGGCGATTGCTGCCGAGCCGGCGCTTCTGGCCGTGTTGGCGGGTGCCGTCGTCGCGCTTGCGATCGATGAAGATGATGATGCGAACGATGCGGAAACCGAAGCGGCCCTGACGCGTGCGCTCCAGATCATTCAGGACTTCGAAACAGCCGCGACGGTTTCGAGCGAGCCGGAAGATGAAGTCACCGGCAAAAGCCTGGTCATCCGGGCGGCGAATGTCTCTGCGGCCTGCGCCGATGGAGCCGGAACGGACTCGGTTCAATGCGGTGTGGGCGCAGATGCCAGCGGCAGCGATTCAACAGCTTTGGGTGATGCCGCCGTCGCTTCAGCCTCCCAGACCACTGCTGTGGGTAGCGGCGCTACCGCTACAGGCGCCGGCGCAACTGCACTCGGCTTTAACGCCGACGCAACGGCGAATGACGCGACCGCGCTTGGCAATGGCTCTAGCGCCGCTGGCACGGACGCCACCGCTGTTGGTGCTGGTGCGTCTGCGGTGGTCGACGCGGTAGGTGTCGGCTCCGGCGCGCTCGCTTTTGGTGAGCGTAGTGTGGCCCTCGGTCGCTCAGTTCTATCGACCGGCGAAGGTTCAATTGCCATCGGCAGTGACGGCGATGATGTGGATGACCCCAATGATGTCACCGTTCAAGTCGGCGCCCAGGCGTCGGGTGATTACGCGATCGCGCTGGGTGCTGACGCGCTCGCCGATGCAGCCGATGGTGTCGCAGTGGGCCGGGCCGCTGATGCCGGCGGCATCGATTCCGTGGCGATTGGCGCGCAGGCCTCTGCCTCAGCTACCGATGCTATTGCCATTGGCGACCAGGCTGCTGCGTCTGGCAGTGACGCCATCTCCATCGGCGATGAATCGGTCGCCTCCGGTAGTAACGCCATCGCTCTGGGTAGTGATGCAGAGGCGACGGGCGATGATGGTGTGGCGATCGGCGATAGCGCGACCGCGTCGAATATCGACTCAACCGCAGTGGGCGTGAATGCCAATGCGTCCGGTATCGACTCCTCGGCCTTTGGTGACAACGCCAATGCGACGGGAACCGGGTCGCTGGCTCTTGGCTCTGACAGCGACGCCACGGCCACGAACGCCATCGCCATCGGTGAAAGTTCTAACGCCGACGTCGAAGGCGCGATTGCGTTGGGTTACCAGGCAGATGGCGGCGGTGAGAATGGTGTCGCTATCGGCTCGGGAACTGGCGCTTTTGATGCCGGCACGGTCGCGGTTGGCGTGGATGCCCTCGCCAGTGGTGCGCAGGCACTGGCGTTTGGCGATACAGCCACCGCGTCTGGCAATCAGGCAATCGCTCAAGGCTGTGAGGCCAGCGCGAGCGCAGATGGCGCTATCGCTATCGGTGCCAGTGAGGATTGCGACACCACGGATAGCGCTCTTGGCGCAATTGCAAGCGGCCTAAGTGCGGTTGCCATTGGCGAGCAGGCGGCTGCCTCGGCCACTGACGCACTGGCCCTAGGCCGGGAAAGCGTAGCCAGCGGCACTCAATCGGTCGCTATTGGTAATAACACCGAGGCATCAGCCAATGTCGCAATTGCCATCGGTGGCGATGGCGATGGCGACGGAACTGGCACGCGCGCCACCGAAAGCTGGACTATCGCTATCGGCGATGACGCTTCAGCGACTGCCTTTGAGGCGATGGCTCTGGGGCGCGACGCCGCAGCGTCCGCACTGGAAGCCATGGCTTTGGGTTCTTACGCCTCAGCCTCCGGCACGCAATCCATCGCCCAAGGCTGTGAGGCCAGCGCTTCGGCCGACGGCGCCATCGCGATTGGTGCCAGCGAGGCTTGCGACACTACCGACAGTGCGGTGGGTGCTGCGGCGAGCCAGGCAGGAGCTATTGCGATCGGTGAGGCCTCCGAAGCGTCCAATGAAGACGCCGTAGCGATCGGTCGCGGTGCTATCGCCTCCGGTTCTACCGCGGTCGGCGGCGGCTCGGCTGCGACCGGCGCGGACGCGGCAGCCTTCGGCATGGCAGCATCAGCGACGGGCGATCAGTCCAGCGCGATCGGAGAAAACTCCGTCGCCTCTGCAGCTGATGCCACGGCGCTGGGGGAAAGCGCATCCGCGTCCAGTACGCAAACAACCGCGATCGGTCGAGGCGCAAGCGCAAGTGCTGATGACGCTACGGCTGTCGGCCAGGGTGCGACTGCGTCCGCAGAAAACTCAGTCGCCATTGGTCAAGGCGCGTCCGCCACCGGACAATGGGCCTCGGCCTTCGGCGAAAGCGCGGCTGCGAGCGATGAGGACGCGACTGCGCTCGGTAATGCGTCGCTGGCCTCGTCCGCTCAAGCCACCGCGCTCGGCGCGAACTCCGTCGCCTCCGAAGACGACGCGACGGCTATCGGCGAAAGCGCAATCGCCAGCGCTGAGAACGCGACGGCGGTCGGCCAGGGTTCAGAAGCGTCAGGAGAATGGGCTTCAGCCTTTGGGGAAAGTGCGACCGCCAGCGAAGATGGCGCGACCGCTTTGGGGAATGATAGCTTGGCCAGCGACATCTTCGCGACGGCGGTTGGTGACAGTTCGACTGCGAGCGCGGAAGCGTCTGTCGCTGTCGGTGTGATTGCAGAAGCGTCAGCGTTCGAGACCACAGCCATTGGCGCCGCTGCGCTCGCGGACGGTGCGGAAGCAACGGCGCTTGGAGCGTGGTCGATAGCATCTGGGACAAACTCTATCGCTATCGGTACAGATGTCGACGATGATGAGATCGGAGCTTTAGCGACCGGAGATAGCGCTATTGCCATCGGCGCAGACAGTATCGCTTCAGACGCAAACGCTATTGCTTTAGGTTCTGCTGCCTCTTCATCCGGCGCCGGGGCCGTCGCAATCGGTGATGCCGCATCGGCGTCAGTGGATCAAACGATTGCCATCGGCGATAATGCGAGTGCATCTGCTGATGATGCATTGGCTATTGGAGGTGGCGCGACTGCGAGTTTCCAAGACGCTACGGCGATAGGATCACGGGCCCAAGCTACGAATTCTCACACGCTCGCGGTAGGCGAAGATGCGCAGGCTACCGGTTTCAGCTCGACGGCTATAGGGCATGATGCGGTGGCCGATTCCAGGAATGCAACGGCTCTGGGCGTTGATTCTGTGGCCACGGCGGAAGATGCGACAGCGCTTGGAAAGGGCGCTTTTGCGACTGCCGAGAGTGCGCTCGCGATCGGGGGAGATGATGCCGACTCCGATGCGAGAGGGGCGCAGGCGCTCGCCAGCGGTGCCATAGCGATCGGTTCTGACGCGGTTGCCGATGAAGCCTATGCCTTGGCCGTGGGCCTAGGGGCCCAGGCCTCGGCAGAGAATGCAATTGCTATTGGTCGGAACGCTTCTGCAACATTTGATGGAAGTCTGGCTCTTGGCACCGGGGCTGTAGCGACACGGGCTAATCAGATTGCTCTTGGGACATCCTCGGAAACCCTCACTGTTGGGGGTATCCCAACGGCGGCGGCAACGGCGGCGCAGGGAACGGTCGATGGTTTCGTGACGGTCGATGCCGATGGCAATCTGGCCTCTGATGGTGGGGCAGCTCAGTCGCAGATCGACCAGAACACCTCAGATATTTCAAGCCTGCAGTCGGGGGCTGCGAATACATATTTCGCCGTCAATTCTACGGGCGCGAATGCCAGTGCGACAGGTGATGACGCGATCGCCATCGGCGAATCGGCTTCAGCGACGGACGAGTTGACCATTGCGGTTGGTGCCAGTGCTGCGGCAACCGGTGAACAAGCGATGGCCTTGGGCGCGAATGCTACCGCTTCCAATGATTTTGCGATTGCGATCGGTGTCGGCTCTACGGCGAGCGGCGAAGGCGCGACCGCATTGGGTGATTCCAGCTCCGCGACCGGCGATCAGGCCCTGGCTCTTGGCTACCAGGCCTCTGCGGGCGAGCAGAACTCCATTGCGATCGGCAATGGTGTGAGCGTGACGGCGCAGAACCAGTTTGCTCTGGGTAATACGTCCAATACCTACACATTGGCGGGGCTGCCTTCAGCTGCCTCGACCAGCGCGCAGGGCGCGGTGGACGGTTTCGTGACCGTGGATGCCGATGGCAATCTCGCTTCCGACGGCGGAGCGAGTTTGGCAGACATCTCCAATAACGCGACCGATATCGCCACGAACGCGTCGGACATCACGACCAACACCGCTGACATTAGCGGTTTGCAGTCTCTAACGTCTGATCTTGGATATTATGTGGTGAACTCGACGGGCTCGGACGCCACCGCGTCCGGTACAGACGCTATCGCGATCGGGGCTGCCTCTTCTGCAAGCGCTGAAGGTGCGATCTCCCTGGGCCGCGATTCCGCAGCCTCAAGCGAGGGTGCTGTCGCGATCGGTGACGGCGCCGTCGCGTCCGGCTCTACCGCAATCGGTGCAGGGGCTCAGGCAACGGCCGCCGATACTGCTGCCTTTGGTAAAGGGGCCCTCGCCACTGCCGTCTCCGCGACAGCGCTGGGCGAAAACGCGCAGGCGAGTGCCGAATACGCGCTGGCGGTCGGCGAAGCAGCGTCAGCATCCGCGGATAATGCGACGGCCGTCGGGGCCGGGGCTGCGGCATCCTTCGAGAACTCTATGGCGTTGGGCTTTGGTGTTACGACGACGCGCATCGATCAGATCGTGATCGGTACCGCAACGCAGACGGTCACCCTGCCTGGCATTCCTAGCACTGCCTCCAGCAGTGCTCAGGGCACCGTGGATGGTTTCGTCACTGTGGATGCCGATGGCAATCTCGCATCGGATGATGGAGCGGCTCTGGCAGATATCGCGACTAACAGCACCGATATTGGGACAAATACCGGTGCGATATCAGGGCTGACCTCAGACGTGTCAGACAATGCCTCGGACATTGCGGCCAACACGTCTGACATCGCGAGTAATGCTGGCAATATCGCATCAAACACATCCGATATCTCGACCAATGCGGGGAATATCGCATCGAATACGTCGGGTATTTCCACCAATGCCGGGAATATTGCCGCGAATACCGGCAACATCTCCTCCAACACATCGGACATAGCGGTGAACGCCGCAGATATCGCATTGCTCAAGGCTGGGGTGGTCGGATCGGGCCAGCGCCTGATTGATCTGGAAACGCAGGTTGATGATCACGAGGTGCGGATCACGGCCAATGAGGCCGCCATCGCGGACAACCGTACAGATATTGATGCGAACACGGCAGCGATTGCGGATAATCGTACTGACATCGATGCCAATACGTCTGCCATTGCCTCAAACCGCGCTGATATCGACACGAACACGGCAGCGATCGCGACGAACCGGACAGATATCGATACGAACACCGTCAATATCGCGTCGAACCGCGTTGATATAGATGCAAACTCTGCCGCGATTGTGCTGACCAATTCGCGGGTCACAGCCAATACGACGCGGATCGGTGAAAATGCCTTGGCGATTGCTGACAACACGCTGGCGATCGAGGCACTTCAATTCGACATGACGGAGATGCGAGGGTCGATCGAGGATCTCGCCATGCAGGTCCAGCGCAATGAAGGCCAGATCCAGCAAAATATGGATGGTATCGCCATCGCGAACGCCCTTTCAGGTTCAACCTGGCTGCAGCAGGACGAACAATTCGCTCTGTCTGCCAATTGGGGGCATTTCGACGGTTCCGATGCACTCGCAATTTCCGGCGCGGCTCGGATCGATCATCGCTGGTCGGCGAATTTCGGCGTCGGCTACGGCCGTGAAACTGGTAAGGTTGGTGCTCGAGCCGGTGTACGTATTGGCTGGTAGGTCAGCAAAACAGTGCTGGACATATATCTTCCATGGGTGCATGGTTTTGCTCATGTTTGAGGAATAATCATGCGCGAAAGTGCTGAAATGCGAGCCGATATGGACCCTGTTCCGACCGCGGTTAAGCTGTCGGGCTGTTCAGCTGTGCTTATTGCCCTCATTATTATCGAGATTACCAATCCGGGAGCGGAGATCGCTTCTGCCTGACTTTCCCGCCGGATTGGCAGCAGATCGACCCCGCTTCAATCGAAGCGGGGTTTTTTGTTGCGCCGGCATGCCCATGACGGAGTTTCCCCATGATGCCTGCTGCAGCCCATAACCCCGTAGACACACGGCCCCACCCTTTGCTTGAGGAGGCAGGGCGATTTGTGGAGACGCTTCACGAGGCGGGCTTTGGCGGGATTCTCAATACACCCATGCTCCGCGCGCCGATGCTGGAGCCGCTCACCGGGTGTGAGGTGTGGGTGAAAATGGAAAGCTTGCAAGTCACAGGCTCTTTCAAGGAGCGCGGTGCTTATGCGCGACTGGCAAACCTGTCTCCGGGAGAACGACAGCGCGGCGTTGTTGCCGCTTCGGCCGGGAATCATGCCCAGGGCGTGGCCCGTCATGGTGCGGCGCTTGGCGTTGAAACGGTGATCTTCATGCCGCGGGGCACACCGAATGTGAAGGTGAATGCGACCCGAGACCTCGGGGCCAAGGTCGAACTTGCCGGTGATAACTTTGATGAAACCAGTACGCTCGCACAGGCATGGTGCGCGGAGCAGGGCTGTGTCTTCATCCACCCGTTCGATGATCCTTATGTTCTTGCCGGACAGGGGACCGTCGCAAAGGAAATGCTGGAGGCCCAGCCGGACCTCGATACCCTGGTCATGCCAGTCGGTGGAGGGGGATTGGCCTCAGGTATGGCGATGGCGGCGCGGCGCTTGAAGCCGGGCGTCGAGCTCCTGGGTGTCCAGGCTGAACTTTTCCCGTCTACCCATAATGCGTTTCACGGACGCGAGGCGCCGGTTGGCGGGGTGACCCTGGCCGAGGGCATCGCCGTGCGTGATCCGGGGCAAATGCCCGGGCATCTCCTGCGTGAGCTTCTTGATGATGTTCTTCTGGTCGATGAACACGGTATTGAGCGGGCGCTCAATCTCTACCTCACCCGGATGCGCGTGCTCGCAGAAGGCGCCGGAGCAGCCGGGCTGGCAGCACTTCTTGCGCATCCAGAACGATTCAAAGGCAAGAAAGTCGGACTGGTGATCTCGGGGGGGAATATCGACACGCGACTTTTGTCTTCAGTTCTTCTGCGCGATTTGGCGCGCTCTCACCGATTGGCCCGTTTCCGTATTGAGCTCCTGGACGTGCCCGGTCAGCTCTCCGCAGTTTCCGAGGTGATTTCCGTTGCTGGCGGGAATGTTACAGACGTGGCCTATCACAAGACGTTTTCAGACCTGCCGGCCAAGGTCACCTATATTGATATCTCTCTTGAGGCGCAGGATGGTGATCACATGAACCAGATCCACGACGCCTTGAAGTCAGCGGGTTTCCGGGCCGATTATGCATCCTACTAGCCGCGTCTGACTGCGCCTTAGATTTGCCTACCGGCGCTCGCTCAGCGAGTTATGGGCATGGAAAACGATCAAGCCTTCGAGATTTTCTGCGCCTGCGCGCCCGGAATGGAAGCCCTTCTGGCCGAAGAAATGCGCGCGTCCGGCTTTGCTGACGCCAAAAGGACGCCGGGCGGCGCTCAGATCATGGGGGGGTGGCCGGAGGTCTGGCGCGCCAATCTGGTATTGCGGGGCGCCAACCGGGTCCTTGCACGTATTGGATCATTCCGTGTCGTCCACATGGCGCAGCTGGACAAGCGCGCGCGTCGTTTTGAATGGGCGAAATTTCTCAAGCCTGGCGTTCCACTGCGAGTGGAGACGACCTGTCGGCGGTCAAAAATCTATCATGCCCGCGCCGCGACACAGCGTATCGAGACGGCGCTCCGCGAAGAGTTCGGGGCTGAAATCGATAATAGTGCAGAGATCTGCATCCGGGTGCGTATCGAGGATAATCTTTGCACGATCAGCCTCGATAGTTCAGGCGAACTTTTGCACAAGCGCGGCCATAAGGCAGCGGTCAACAAGGCGCCCATGCGCGAGACCCTGGCCGCGTTATTTCTCCGGGCGTGCGGATATGATGGCGCAGAAAATGTCATCGATCCCATGTGCGGGTCAGGCACATTCGTGATTGAGGCCGCAGAGATGGCTTTGGGATTGGCGCCCGGCCGAGCGCGCCGTTTCGCCTTCGAGCAATTCGCGGGCTTCGATGCTTCGGCGTTCAAGGCCCTAAAGGCTTCCATAAAGACCAAACCGACAGATTTGCGGTTTTATGGTTCGGATCGCGATGCTGGGGCCATTCGAATGAGCGCCCAGAATGCGGAAGAGGCGGGCGTGTTCGAAGCGTGTTCCTTCACACATGCCCCGATCCTGGATCTTGAGCGCCCCGACTGCGAGCCGGGGCTTATAATAATTAATCCTCCCTATGGCGGCAGGATTGGCAATAAAAAAGCCCTCTACTCTGTTTATGACACGATCGGCCAGGTTCTGAAGACGCGTTTCAAGGATTGGCGCGTGGGACTTATTACCTCGGAAACCGCGCTGGCGAAGGCGACTCGGCTGCCCTTCAACAAGCCGGGCCCCATTATTGATCATGGTGGATTGAAAGTGCGGCTCTACCAGACGGATACGCTGCGCTGATGCGTTTCAGGCAGGCATGATCACAGCCACGTGATTGTGAATACCGTTACCCAGCTTGATCTGGGGGATCTTCGGCGCATATTCCGCCGCAAGGAGACAGATTATGCGTAAAGCTTCCTTTCTTATCGTCGTTTTGGCGATCTTTCTGGGCATGACGGCTGTTGTCGCATTCCGGACCCTGACGGCTGAAGAAGAACAATCCGGCGGCTGGCGCGGTGGCGCCCTGCCTGTGATGGCTTTTGAGGTTTCCGATGTGGAGTTCGCCGATATCGTGGAGGCGCTGGGGACGGCGCGCGCCAATGAGACCGTTGTCGTTACGGCGCGCGTTTCAGACACGATTTCGCGGATCAACTTCGAATCCGGGCAACGTGTCGAGGCTGGCGATATTCTTGTCGAATTGACCGATACGGAGGAGGCAGCAGACCTGGCCGAAGCGCGTGCGACCTTGCGTGAAGCACAGGCAGACCAGGAACGTGCCAATGATCTGATCGAGCGTGGTGTGGTCACGCGTCAGCGACTGGATGAGGCCAATGCTGCGGTGGCGCGAGCAGGCGCCCGCGTGAGCTCAATCGAGGCGCAACTGGCTGACCGCATCGTGAGAGCACCGTTCTCTGGCGTCGTCGGCCTGCGCGAGGTCAGCGTTGGTGGACTGGTTCGTCCGGCGGATCCAATCGCGACCCTTGATGATACTTCAGTGGTGAAACTCGACTTCACCGTGCCAGAGCGTTTTGTGTCAGCCATCGAGCCAGGACTGCCGGTTCTTGCGACGACTTCAGCCTATCCGGATGATGTATTTGACGGTTTGATCGCTCAGATTGACAGCCGCATTGATCCGGTCACGCGTTCCGTCACAGTCCGTGCGGAGATCGACAATGCCGATGGGCGTTTGCGTCCGGGTCAGCTGATGGGCGTCGAGATCCGTCGTGATATCCGATCCAATCCAGCCATCCCGGGTAGCGCCATCGTGCGCTTTCTTGAGGACACTTATGTCTTTGTCATCGAGGAAGGCGAGCGTGGAACCGCAGCGCGCCAGGTGTCTGTCGAGCTGGGCCGCCGGTCTGGCGACCTTATCGAAGTTGTGAGTGGTCTGGAAGCGGGTCAGGAAATTGTCGGCCAGGGTGTCCACCGTGTCCGTGACCGTATGCCCGTCAATGTCACCGAGCGCGAAGGCGGGCCGGGTGCTGGCGGCGGCGCGCCTGCCGGTATTGGAGGAGCAAGCCCGCAATGACGCTTTCTGATATTGCGGTCCGCCGCCCCGTTCTCGCATTCGTCGCCAGCGCGCTGATTGTCGTTTTCGGCGTTCTAGGCTTACGCGACCTCCCGCTTCGCGAACTTCCCGATGTTGACCAGCCGATCGTCTCCGTGTCTGCGTCCTATCCGGGCGCAAATGCGGAAGTTGTCGAAAACCGTGTGACGCAGATCATTGAGGATCAGCTCTCCGGTATCGATGGTATCGATACGATCACGTCTTCATCGCGTGATGCGAATTCGCGTGTCTCCATCACCTTCACTCTGGATCGCGATATCGAAGCGGCAGCGAATGATGTTCGAGACGCGGTCGCACGCGTCCGCGATCGATTGCCTCAGGATGTTGAAGAGATCGAGGTCCGCAAACAGGATAGCGATGCGCGGCCGTTCATGTGGTACTCGCTCATGTCTGACCGTATGACGCGAGAGGAACTTTCCGACTATGCCGCGCGAACGCTGATTGATCGTTTTAGCGTGATCGATGGTGTCGCTCAGGTGCGCATTGGTGGTGAACGCCGGTATGCGATCCGTATCTGGCTTGATCCAGCCGCCATGGCGGCGCGCTCGGTGACCGTTGCAGATATCGAAAACGCCCTGCGTACCCAGAATGTCGAAGTGCCTGGCGGTTCCGTTGAGACCTCTGACACGCAGATTGTTGTCCGGGTTGAGCGATTATTCGACGATCCCGAGAGCTTTGCCCGCTTGCCAATCGGCAATAGTGCGGACGGGCATGTCATCCGTCTGGCAGAGGTCGCTGATGTCGCCTTGGAGGCCGAGGAGCCGCGCACACTCTTCCGGGGCAATGGCAATAACATGACCGGGCTTGGCTTTGTCCGACAAAGCCAGGCAAATTCGGTGGAAGTGGCGGATCTGATTGAGGCCGAGGCCAATCGTATTCGCCCGCTTCTGCCGGAAGGAATGTCGCTGATCGTCAATTCCGATGAAACCGTTTTCATCGAGGAATCCATCAAGGAGGTTTGGCGAACACTGGCTCTTGCCGCGACGCTGGTGGTGCTCGTGATCTACCTCTTCCTTGGCAGTTTCCGCGCTGCTTTCATCCCTGCCGCTGTTGTGCCGGTCTGTTTGATCGGCGTATTCGGCGTGCTCTCCATGGCCGGTTTCTCGATCAACATACTGACGCTTCTTGCCCTGGTTCTGGCGATTGGCCTGGTGGTCGATGACTCCATCGTGGTGCTCGAAAATATCCAGCGCCGGGTGGATCTGGGCGAAGCACCGGCCCTGGCATCGCTACGTGGTGGGCGCCAGGTTTTCTTTGCTGTTGTTGCGACCACGGCTGTCCTTGTCGCTGTCTTCGTGCCGCTTGTTTTCCTGCCTGCATTTATCGGGCGCATTTTCACCGAGCTGGCTTTGACCATTGCAGCGGCTGTGATGATTTCCAGCTTTGTCGCGCTCACCCTGTCTCCGATGATGGCGTCCAAGCTTTTATCTCCATCCCGCGAGGCGCGCGGTCCGGCAAAGTGGGTGGACAATATCGTCAAACGCTTGCGGGTCAGCTATCGCGATAGCCTCCAGATCGCTATCGCCAAGCCGTTTTTGATGATCCCGGTCGTTGGTATCGCATTGGTCGGATCTTGGTTTCTTGTCGAGCGTCTGCCGTCGGAGCTAACACCGCCGGAAGATCGCGGGTCCTTCTTCGGTTTCTTCTCAGGTCCGGAAGGGGCCAGCTTTGATTACATGGCCGAGCAGTCGGCGCAGATCGAAGACATCATGCTGGACTATGTCGAGCGCGGGGAGCTCCACCGTGTGCTGATCGTAGCTCCGGGCTGGGGTGGTTCCGGTTTTAATTCCGGTATTGTCATCGGCACGATGGTCCCATGGGATGAGCGCCGCGAGGGCAGCGCGATTGTCGGTGAGATTAATGGCCGCTTTGGTCAGCTCACAGGCGTTCGCGCTTTTGCCTCCATGCGGTCTTCTATCCGTGGCGGTGGCAATGGCGATGATGTTCAGTTTGTCCTCCAGGGGCCGGACTATACGGCTCTCGATGCAGAAGCGGAGCGCTTGCTGGCTTCAATCCGGTCGGAAAACCCGAACCTTTTGCGTGCCCGCAAGAATTATCAGCCGAACAGCCCGCGCCTGGTCGTCGATATTGATCGAGAGCGTGCAGCAGCGCTGGGTGTGTCGGTGGCTGAAATCGGTCAGACCCTGCAGACGCATCTGGGTTCCCGTCGGATCGGTCAGTTCATTGAGCGCGGTGAGGCTTATAATGTGATCTTGGAAAATCGCCGGGAGGATCGTGCGAGTTCTCAGGATCTTGAGACCCTCTATGTCTCGGGGCAAAACGGCGCCCTGATCCCGCTTTCCAATCTGGTCAGCCTTCGTGAAGTCGGTGAAGCCTCTTCGCGCAACCGGGTTGATCGCCAACGCGCGATCACCATCTCGGCGACGCTGGCGGAGGGATATACCCTGGGCGAGGCCGTTGACTGGCTGGATAGCTGGGCGGCACGCGAATTGGCACCAGGATTTGGTACGACTTTCCTGGGTGGAGCCAAGGAATTCCTCGAGGCCAATACAGCGATGCTGTTTGCGTTCGGTATGGCGCTACTGATTGTCTTCCTGGTTCTGTCGGCTCAGTTTGAGAGCTTCATCCAGCCTTTCGTGATCATGCTGACGGTACCGCTCGCGGTGGCGGGCGGCTTGTTCGGGCTCGATCTGATTGGCTCAAGCCTCAATATCTACTCGCAGATTGGTCTGGTCATCCTGATTGGCCTGGCCGCGAAAAACGGCATTTTGATCGTGGAGTTTGCCAATCAGCTGCGGGAAGAAGGCCGGGACGTGATGCAGGCCACACTCGATAGTGCTGAAACGCGCCTGCGCCCGATCCTGATGACCGGCATGTCGACCGCAATCGGCGCTTTCCCGCTCATGGCGGCAACCGGACCAGGCTCGGAAAGCCGTATCACCATTGGTGTCGTGATCTTCGCGGGTGTAGCGGTTGCAACCCTCTTCACCCTGTTCGTCGTACCCGTCGCTTATAGCGTTCTGGGTCGATACACGAAGACACCAAACTGGATGAGCCGCCGTCTCGAAAGCGAGGCGAGTGAAGCGGATGGTCAGCCTGTCGAAGGTGCCGAGACCAAGCCGGTCTAGTCCAGGCGCAGGATCTCTATTTCCCCGCCCGTTTCGACGGGCGGGGCATTGATATCGCGCCGGATCAGGCAAGTAGACTTCGCCAGTGCGGACACGACAGAGCTATCCTGCTTTCCGAAGGGTCGTATCTGGTCACCCTCGACATGTTCAGCCCGTAAAAACATCTCGCGTGGACCGTTGGCTGGCAAGGCTTGCGTTGTCTTCGCCTTTGCTAAGACGAGCGCTGTATCCTGTCCGAGCATTCTTTCGATTGCCGGCTTCAGCAAAAGCCGAGCAACCACCAGCGCTGAAACGGGGTTCCCGGGCAGTCCAAGGAAAAGTTGCTCGCCCAACTGGCCGAACCATGTCGGTTTTCCTGGTTTGACGGCGATTTTCTCAAACGAGAGAGACCCGCCGCGGTCCTGAAACACCTGTCTTAAATGATCATGGTCGCCGACCGATGCACCGCCAATGGTGATTACAAGATCGAGCGCCTGGGTTTTCGCTTTCTCGAGTTTATCCGCGACGCTTTGCGGCGCGTCCCGAGCGATACCCAGATCGACGGCCTGTCCGCCCCAGCTTTTGATCAATCCCATAAGGCCCGGTGTGACGGAGTTAACGATCTGGCCGGGGCCTGGCCATTCGCCGAGCGCGACAAGTTCATCGCCGCTGGCCATCACGCCGATCCGCGGCCGGCGCGCAACGGGTAGCGCGTCAGTGCCCCCCGCGGCGAGCAGGGCGAGGCTTTCACCGCGAAGGCGCAATCCAGGCTGTCCCAAAACCTCATCCGTGATGAAGTCCTGACCGGTCCGGCGAATATGGGCACCCGGGCGCGGTTCATCCATGACGGTAAGGATGTCAGCCTCGCGCTTAGTATTCTCCTGGATCACAATCTGATCGGCACCGGCGGGTACCTCAGCACCTGTTGAGACCCGGATCGCATGGCCAGGGCGAAGTGCACCATCAAAACCGTGGCCTGCCGCAGATTCTCCCATGAGAACCAGGTCTGTTGGCGTGTTGGCGAGATCGTCGCTCAGGACGGCATAACCATCCATAGCGGACAAATCCTGGGCGGGTTGAGGCCAGGCGGCGAGGACCGGCATCGCAAGAACACGGCCCTGGGCCTCCACCAAGGGTATAATCTCCTGCGGCATGGGCGTTACAAGTGCCAATACGCGCGCCCGGGCCTCCTCCAGGCGGATCATGCCTTGGCCTCGAGATGGTAATCGCCGGACTGACCACCGGATTTTTCAACCAGGCAGAGCCCCTCTACCCGCATGCTTTTATCGATCGCCTTGGTCATATCGTAGAGCGTCAATGCGGCTATGGACGCGGCCGTCAAAGCTTCCATTTCAACGCCGGTCTTGCCGTCCGTGCGAACCTCGGACCGTATCTCAAACGCAGATTGGTCATTTATGGGCTCGATGGTCATCTTGACCTTGGTCAAGGGCAGGGGATGGCAAAGTGGAATGAGGTCTGAGGTCCGTTTTGCTGCCATGATGCCCGCCAGTTCCGCCGTCTGCAGCGCATCACCTTTTGGGCCCTGGCCATCGCGTATCGCCTCGAAAGCGGATTTTGACATGTGGAGCTCAGCCCGCGCGACCGCTCGCCGCGTCGTCACCGGCTTGTCGCCGACATCGACCATGCGAATGCGGCCATCTTCATCCTGGTGCGTTAGCTTGGACGTGCTCATGAGTGTCAGCTTTCCTTCAGTCGCGGGATGAGTTCGACAAGATTGCAGGGTTTGTGATCACGATTGAACTCATCCTTGAGCACATGGTTCCAGGCATCTTTACAGCCGCCCATCGAACCTGGAATCGCGAATATATATGTCCCGTTGGCGATGCCTGCCATGGCCCGCGATTGGATGGTTGAGACGCCGACGGACTGGTAGCTCACCTGATGAAACACCGCGGCGAACCCGTCCATTTCCTTGTCGAATAACGGCCGTATAGCCTCGATCGTGACATCGCGCCCGGTCAGGCCGGTACCGCCTGTGGTGATGATGGCGTGGATGGCCGGATCGGCGGCCCACGCCGAGATTTTCGCCCGGATCATCCCGATATCATCCGGTATGATCCCGTGATCAACAACATGATGCCCGCTTTCATCGATTTGAGTGCGCAGCCAGGGGCCCGTGCGGTCGCTTGTTTCATCGCGCGTATCGGAAATTGTGAGAACCGCAAAACCTACAGACGCCGGAATTTCAGTCATTCGGTTACACCTTTATCGCTGAGCCAGCGCGCGCTGGCCGCATTGTCGCTTTCTCGCACTTCCACCCAATGCGATCCCGAAACAGTATGGGTCTTCTTCCAGAAGGGCGCTTCGGTTTTGAGCACATCGATCATGAAGCCGGTCGCATCAAGCGCTGCCCGGCGATGTGGGGCAGCCGCGCCCACAAAGACAATCGGTTCGCCGGTTTCCATGCGCCCAACCCGGTGAAGAATGATGACCCGGGACAGGTTCCAACGTTCGGTGGCTGTGTGGGCAATGCGCTTCAGCGCCTTATCGGTCACACCGGGATAATGCTCGAGCTCCAAAGCGATCAGCTCGCCTTCACCGCGGACCTGTCCAAGAAAGCTCGCAACAGCGCCGCAGTCCGCATCGTTGCCAGAAAGCCGGGACAGGGCGGCAGCGGGGTCAAACGGCTGGTCCAGGACTTCAACCTCTATCTGCGCCATATCAGCCTCCGCTGAAAGGCGGGCAAAAGGCGACCGTATCACCCGGGCTGAGAGGGCTCTCCAATTCGGCGATTTCATCGTTGATGATAATGCGAACAAAGGGCTCGCCGAGAAGCTCGGCTTGGCGGTCACGCGCTTGCAACTCCGCAATAAGGGCTTTTGGCGTGGACGCTGT
This sequence comes from Alphaproteobacteria bacterium, assembly GCA_018222865.1. Lineage (GTDB taxonomy): Bacteria > Pseudomonadota > Alphaproteobacteria > Caulobacterales > Maricaulaceae > Maricaulis. Next base: position 218,324 of record JAAEZM010000004.1, on the reverse strand, counting down.
GGTTTCCAGGCTTTCTTCAGTCCGTCCCATCTGATCGCGAAGCGAGGCGAAATAGCGGATGTGGAGCATAGGTCTAGCCTCCTGTTTCCGCCATCGACCGCGCGACAGATGGCTGACTTCCAGGAGCGACGGAGAAATCATGCGCCTCTGGTTTGATGTTCATGGCCTGATCAAGCAGGGCGTCCACCGCGCCTGGTCCACCTTCGCGCAGGGCTGCGCGCAAGTCGAGCGCACCCTCACGGCCCAGGCATAAATGGAGTTTGCCGGTGCAGGTAAGGCGCACACGGTTACAGCCGGCGCAGAAATTCTGGGTCAATGGGGTGATAAAGCCGATCCGTCCGCCCGTTTCCGCGATGCGCGCATAGCGCGACGGTCCACCCGTGCTGTCGGGGAGGTCCTTGAGCGTCCAACGCGTTTCCAATTGTTCGCGAACCACGGATAGGGGAAGGAATTGATTTGAGCGATGCGTCTCAACCTCGCCCACCGGCATGACCTCTATCAGCGTGATGTCAAACCCTTCTGCGTGGGCCCAGCTGATCAAGTCCTCTATTTCGTGCTCATTATCGCCCTTCATGGCGACTGTGTTGATCTTGATTGCCAGCCCTGCCGCCTTGGCCGCGGCTATACCGTCCAGGGTCCGCGATAATTGGCCTGTACGGGTCAGCTCGGCAAAGCGCCGCGGATTGAGCGTGTCCAGGGAAATATTGACGCGCTTGACGCCGGCCGCGGCTATACGCTCGGCATAAAGCGGCATTTGAGTAGCGTTGGAGGTGAGGCAAAGCTCTTCGAGCCCGGACTGACCAATCTCCTGCCCCAGATTTTCGATCAGGGTCACGACATCGCGGCGAACCAGCGGTTCACCACCGGTAATCCGGATCTTGGTGACGCCGCGCCGGATAAACGCCTGGGCAAGCTCGGTCAGCTCTTCAAGTGAAAGAACCTCGGACTTCGGCAGGAATTCAGGCCGTGCCTTCATGCAATAGGTACAGCGCAGATCACAACGATCCGTCACGGACAGGCGCAAATAGCTGATGCGACGGCCAAAAGCGTCTTCGAGCGGACGCGGCGGAGAAGGGGGCGTGTGGATATTCATCGGTGCGCGAATTTATGAGGCCTCTGTCACAAGAGACATAATCAGATCAGGCCGAAGACCAAGACAAGATGTGTTCACAAAAACGCTAGTCCGGGCAGATGGATGGGCTGTACAGCTGGTCTATGCCGGGTTGGCTCGCTATGAGTGCCCACCATGCTTGTGACCCTTCTGCCCGTCGCGTTTTTTTTAGTGGCTGTGCTTTATGCCAGCGTCGGCTTTGGCGGCGGGTCAACCTATACAGCGCTTCTGGTCCTTGCGGAGATTGATTACCGGCTCATCCCGGTTGTCTCCCTGATCTGCAATATCCTGGTCGTAAGCGGCAGTTGCTGGCGGTATCACGCTGCCGACCTTTTGCCTGTTCGTCGTCTTGCACCTGCCATGCTGGTCTCAGTCCCCCTGGCTTGGCTGGGTGGGCTGTTGCCCATCGGCGAAGACGTCTTCGTTCTTGTCCTGGGGCTATCGCTGGCTGCGACCGGCGGGCTCCTTCTTATCCAACCGCGCCTGGCTTCCGATCAAGGCAGCCTGCCCGAATGGCTTTTATACCCCGTCGGGGCCGGCGCAGGCTTTCTTGCCGGTCTTGTGGGGATTGGGGGCGGCATATTCCTGGCGCCAATCCTCTATTTGATCCGCTGGGCAAGCGAGCGCGAGATCGCTGCGGCGGCCAGTCTCTTCATTCTGGTCAATTCGAGTGCTGGATTGGCCGGACAGCTAATGGGGCTCGATGGAGCGGATGGGCTGCAGGTCCCGAATTGGGTCTACAGCCTGCCCATAATTGTGCTGATCGGCGGTTGGCTTGGCAATCGGTTGGGTATTGCGATCCTGCCCGTGGAGCGTTTGCGCCAAGCTACTGCCCTGCTCATACTCATTGTGGCAGCCAGACTCCTTTATCGCAGTTTCCTAGCGTGACTTTGGCACGTACAGCGACAGATAAGTATTCGTCACAGGAATAGAATAAGCAGCGTTTTGTCTGACGGGGAGACGAACATGACGAATTCAATGACACGGTGGGCGGTTGCGGCCATGGCAGCGGCCACGGCCAGCTTTTCTGGCCATGCGCAGGTCGACGAGACGATATCCGTTGATGCTGAACGCTATGCGGATGCAACCTGGGATCGGGCGCGGGGTGAGGTGCAGGCCCGCCTGACGATGCAGCCGCGCATGCAGGAAGCGCAGAATGTCATTCTGTTTATTGCTGATGGCATGAGTATCTCGACCATCACCGCAGCGCGAATTTTTGATGGTCAAGCGCGCGGGGAGTCCGGGGTTGAAAACCTTCTCAGTTTTGAAGACTTCCCGAATTCCGCTCTGGTGCGGACCTATGATGCGACCCGGCAGGTCCCGGATTCCGCTGCGACGGCCACGGCCATGGTCACGGGTGTCAAAACCCGTACGGGCGCGATTTCGCTGACCCGTGATCAATTCGTGGATGCTTGTGTCGAGGATGCCATTGTGCCGGCGACGCTTATGGAGCTGGCGGAGCAGCGTGGGCTATCGACCGGTGTCGTTTCAACCGCCCGCATCACGCATGCCACTCCGGCTACCATGTATGCGCACTCGATCTCTCGGAATTGGGAAAACGACTCGGAACTGCCAGCTTATGCCACTCAGCTTGGTTGTCAGGATATCGCCACTCAGCTCATTTCGTTTGACCATGGCAACGGCCTAGAGCTGGCGCTTGGCGGCGGGCGTGCCAATTTCCTTCCCGAAGAGGCCGGCGGTCGACGAGGCGACGGTCGCGACCTGACCCGTGAATGGCAGGCGATGGGCCGGGATTATGTCTCAGATGCAGAGGGCTTGCGTGCGCTGGACCCGCAATCGGGCCCTCCTGTGCTTGGGCTTTTTACCGATTCTCACCTGAGCTACGAGGCGGATCGCGATAGTGCGCAAGAACCCTCCCTGGCAGAATTGACGGGCTTTGCGATTGATCGCCTCTCCGGCAATGAGGATGGGTTTTTTCTGATGGTTGAAGCGGGCCGCGTGGATCATGCGCACCATGGAACGAATGCCTACCGCGCCTTAACCGATATGCAGGCCTTTGACGCAGCGATTGCGGCGGCTTTGGAGCGGGTGGATCTCGAAGACACACTGATCCTGGTCACCGCGGACCATGGTCACACTTTCGAGATCGCTGGGTATCCGGTTCGCGGAAATCCCATTCTCGGTCTCGTTCGGTCGGCGGATCCGATGGAGCCGGGCAGCGATAGTTTTCTCTATCTTGATCAGGATGGTCAGCCCTACACCACGCTCTCCTATCTCAACGGCCCCAATCCGCGGCGGCCTGATGATGCGCCGCTCACGCAAGAGATGGTGCTGGACCGAGATTTCCAGCAACGCTCGGCGGTGCACCTTCGCTCTGAGACACATTCGGGTACGGATGTCGCGCTCTTTGCGAACGGACCACGCGCGCATTATTTCTCAGGGTCAATCGAGCAGAATACGATCTTTCATCTTATCGTGGAGGCCTATGGCTGGGGCGTGGATGAGGTGGAGTGACCCCGCCAGGATTTCACTTTTCCGGGAGCGGGCTGGCGTAGCGCCCAGGGCCGCCTATCTCAGCTGTGTTCCCGCTTGAAAGGAGAGCCTCATGAACAAGACTTACAGCAAAGACCCTGATGCCATTGCCCGTCTTGATGCCGAGCAATACCGCGTCACCCAGGAAAATGGGACTGAACGGCCTTTCACCGGTGAGTATACCGACAATAAGGACGTCGGCCTCTACGTGGATATCGTCTCGGGTGAGCCGCTTTTCACCTCGATGGACAAATATGATAGCGGCTGCGGTTGGCCGAGCTTTGTGAAGCCGGTCGAAGGCGAGCATGTCCAGGAATTGCGCGATACCACTCATGGGATGATCCGCACCGAGGTTCGCTCGACACATGGTGACAGCCATCTCGGACATGTTTTCACAGACGGCCCAAGTGATCGTGGCGGGCTGCGCTATTGCATCAACTCTGCCTCCTTGCGCTTCATCCCGCTCGATGAGCTGGAAGCAGAAGGCTATGGCGCCTACCGCAAGCACTTCGACGTGGTGGCCGAGGGCTGAGATTGCTCGAGAGAGGGTTTTGCGGAGGCGATGGATATCTCCTGTCACTCCTTCATCCGCATGGTCAAATCGGCTCTACCGCTGTTGTCGCCTGGCGGGTCGATCATGACGATCAGCTATCATGGCGCTGAGGAAGTGGTCGACCGCTACAACATAATGGGACGGGTCAAAGCGGCGCTACAATCCACTGTGCGCTATCTCGCCAGCGATCGCGCCAAGTCCGTCACTGGCGGTGTTCACTATATCGATGGCGGTGTGAATATCATGGCTTGATCGCCGCTGCGCGCGCGTGCGCAAGATGGCTGGCGGCCGCGCAGGATGCCATACGCGGCAAAACACCTTCGGCGCGGCTGGTGAGGATGATCGGTACGCGCGCACCGAGCACTAATCCCGCAGCGACGGCGCCAGCGAGATAATCGAGCTGTTTTGCCAGCATATTGCCCGCCTCAAGGTCCGGAACGATCAGCACATCAGCTGCGCCAGCGACCGGGGAGATAATCCCCTTGTCTTCCGCCGCATCCTTGGAAATGGCATTGTCGAAAGCCAGCGGTCCATCGACGATGCCGCCAGTGATCTGTTTGCGATCTGCCATCTTGCATAAGGCCGCCGCGTCGATGGTCGAGGCAAGTTTGGGATAAACAGTTTCAACCGCGGAGAGAATGGCGACGCGGGGCTCGGTAACGCCCAGTGCATGGGCAAGATCGATCGCATTCTGGGTAATATCCCGCTTGGCCTCCAAATCCGGGTCGATATTGATCGCGGCGTCGGAAATCAGAAGCAATTTGTCGTAGGAGGGCGTGTCCATGACATAGACATGGCTGACCCGGCGTTCCGTACGCAGGCCATTGGCACGTGAAAGGGCGGCACCCATGATTTCATCGGTATGCAGCGCGCCTTTCATCAAGGCCTCCACATCGCCGCGCGCAGCCATTTTCACGGCGATCTCCGCAGCCGCATGTGAATGTTCAGCTTCAATGATCTCGATGCCCTCGAGTTTCGCGTTCAGGTCATTTGCGGCTGCTTCGATTTTGGCGCGCGGACCGACAAGGACGGGTTCGATAAGGCCCGCGTCAAACGCGCCAAGCGCACCGCCCAAGGAGTTTTCTTCAACAGGATGCACGACAGCTACCTTCAGCGGCGGGAGGCTGCGCGCGCGCTCGATCATGTCCTTAATGCGCTCACCGCGTTCGTACAGAACCGCCCGCGGACGCTCAGTCGCCTCCCGACGGACCTTCTCGACCGGGGCGATCACCATGGCTTCGCCTTCTATGACCGTGTCGTTATCCTGGTTGAGGCATTGGCAGTCGATAATGACGCGGTTCTTCTCCCCTTTTTCTCGCACGGTCACAATCACGCGTACGGTATCGCCAACCTTGACCGGCCGACGAAACTTGAGCGTCTGCGAGAGATAGATGGTCCCGGGTCCGGGCAGCTGTGTCCCCAATACCGCTGAAATCAGCGAGCCGCCCCACATGCCATGGCCGATCACCTCGTGAAACACCGTGTCCTCGGCATAGGCTTCGTCCATATGCGCGGGGTTTACATCGCCGGACATGGCCGCGAACAAGGCGATATCGCGTTCGCTCAGCACCTGCTCGACCGAAGCGGTTTCGCCAATCGTCAGCTCTTCATAGGTGCGGTTCTGGATAATTGGCACGCTGTCCCCCGGGGTGAAGCAATTGAGGTGTGTGTCTAAGCATGCAGCTGTGACGATTGGATCGCATGCTGGTTCGCCGCGGCGTCATGCCGCAAGTCTTTGACATCAATCTTGTGTCCTGTCGATCTAGGACGCAATCCTGAGATGATTGTGGCCGGTCTGAGCGGAGAAAACCAATGACGGATGTAATTCTAACACTGAATGCAGGGTCATCGAGTCTCAAGGCCGGTCTTTATGCCCTTGAAAATCAGCGTGCGGGCGAATTACTCGCGCGGTTTCATCTCAGCGCTATTGGTCCGGATGCGGCGCTCGCGATTACCATTGGCGATAAATCCGAGCATCGCATCGTGGATGCGAAGGATAGTGATGCGGCCTGGCCCGTCTTGCTCGAAGTGATCACATCGGCGCTTGCAGGCAAGACCCTTCGCGCCGTGGGGCATCGCGTCGTTCATGGCGGAGCGGATTATGCGGCACCGATTATCGTCAGCGAAACCATCAGGGCCCAGCTTGAAACGCTGACGCCCCTCGCACCCTTGCATGAGCCTTATAATCTGGCGGGTATCGACTACGCTGGCGCGCGCTGGCCGGATGCGCTTCAGATCGCCTGTTTTGATACGGGCTTCCATCGTAGCCAGCCCGCAAAAGCGCAACGTTTTGCGCTGCCGCACCGATATTTCGACCAGGGCGTTTTACGCTATGGCTTTCATGGGCTTTCCTATGAATTCATCGCCAGTCAGATGTCGTCCGTCATGGATGGCCACCCCGCCGAGCGGGTGATCATAGCTCATTTGGGCTCGGGGGTTTCCATGTGTGCGCTCCGCGATGGCGTATCTGTGGCAACCACAATGGGTTTCACCGCCCTGGCCGGTCTGCCCATGTCGACGCGCTGCGGCGATATTGATCCTGGTGTGCTGCTTTACCTTCAGGAGGTTGAGGGGATGAGCGCAGCTGACCTTGCGCATCTGCTGCACAAGGAATCTGGGTTGAAGGGGCTGTCCGGCATGACCGGTGATATGCGGGCCTTGGAAACCAGCGAGAAGCCGCGGGCGAAAGAAGCGGTCGAATATTTCGTATATCGGTGTCAGCGAGAGATCGGGTCTCTGGCGGCGGCATTAGGTGGGCTGGATGCCGTCATATTCACGGCAGGGATTGGGGAAAACTCTCCCAGTGTCCGGGCACAAATCGCCAATGGGCTGGAATGGCTTGGTGCGAAACTCGACCCGGAGCGGAATGCCGAGGGTGGCCCGAAAATCTCTCAACCCACTTCAAGGGTCACTCTGTGGTCAATACGCACAGACGAGGAGGCAATGCTGGCTAAACATGCGGCAAACTGCCTCGCCAGGGAAACCTCCACATAAGTATCATCTTCCCCCGTTAAGGTCGGATTTCACGGATGTTACTCCCTTGGGCCTTAGCTCGCGACCGCTTTCACTGATGGCGTCACCTGATCGGTTGGAAGCTGATCGAGGCGTTCCAGCAGTTTAATGCCGGCTTGTGAACATGTCAGCGCGCCACCCAGGTCAGCTGTCCATTCTCTCGCTTCATGCATTTGGGCAACGGCGTCGCGGAGATGTTGTGCTGCTTTTGCTTCGCCCAGCCCGCTTTCAAGCAATTGGGCGGCGCTTTCTATTGCTCCGAACGGATTGGCCTTGTCCTGCCCGGCGATGTCCGGGGCGGAGCCATGGATGGGCTCGAACAGTCCGGGGCGCTCATCGCCAAGAGAGGCTGATCCCAGAAGACCAATGGAACCGGGCAGCATGGAAGCTTCATCGCTCAGGATATCGCCGAACATATTCTCTGTCAGAACCACATCGAAATCGCGGGGCGCGCGTATGAGATGCATGGCTGCAGCGTCGACATACATGTGGTCCAGGCTGATATCGGGATATTCCCGCGAACCCATGGCCGTGACGGTCTCGCGCCAGAGCTTCGACGTTGTCAGGACGTTCGCCTTATCCACGGAGGTGAGCTTGCCGCGGCGCAACCGCGCTGTCTCGAAGGCGATCCGGGCGACACGCTCGATTTCACCTTGTGAATAGGTGCATTTGTCCGAGGCCCAGTCCGGGCCTCGCTCGCGCTCGCCAAAATAGATCCCGCCCGTCAGCTCCCGCACGATCAAAAGATCTGCGCCTTCGATAAGCTCCGGGCGCAGGGGAGACCGGTCGGAAAGCGCTGGATGGACGCTCACCGGACGGAGATTGGCATAGACACCCAGCTCTTTGCGCAAGGCAAGCAAGCCGGCCTCCGGGCGTGCCGAGGCATTATCCCATTTCGGCCCGCCGACAGCGCCCAGGAAGATGGCGTCGGCTGACTGGCAGGCCGCCAGGGTCGCTTCTGTCAGCGGTTCTCCATATTGGTCAATCGAGGCCCCGCCAAAGGCGTGCTCCGTGAATGCGACTTTGAAACCGCTGATCTCGGCCGCGCGATCGATAGCCGCTCGGGCGACGCGCGTGACCTCGGGTCCAATCCCGTCGCCGGGCAATAGCGTGATCCGATAGGTCATGCTCTTGCCTCCTCATATCGCTTGATCTCATCCATCTTGCTGATGAGAAAACCGAGTGGGTCCGTGTTTTCAATCAGACAGTGTTTCGCGAATGGTTCGATATCGAAATGAAAGCTGTCGAAGCCATCAATTTCAACGGTTTGGCTTTCAAGATCGATATGGATGCCTGCTCCCGGATGCTCCATCAGCCAAGCGTGAGCACTTTGCGGGGCAATGATCGGTAAGAGGCCATTCTTGGCCGCATTGGAGTGAAAAATATCGGCGATCTCGTTGGAAATCACAGCCCGGAAACCAAAGTCCAAAAGCGCCCAAGGGGCATGTTCCCGCGATGATCCACACCCGAAATTGCGGCCGGTGACCAAAATCGAAGTCGTATGCGGATCGCAACCGGAAAGTGGATTGTCATTCCTAGGCATGCCATTGCCATCAAAGCGCCAGTCATGGAAGGCATAACGGCCAAGCCCTGCCTGGCTGGTTGTTGTCAGGAAACGGGCGGGAATGATCTGATCGGTATCAATGTTTTCTTGATGCAGGACGAAGCTGCGGGAGGAGAAGGGATAGGTTTCAGGCATGTGCCACCTGTTTCAGCTTGGCGGGGTCGGTGATCTGGCCCGTTACAGCCGCCGCTGCCGCGACAGCCGGGCTGGCCAGCACGGTGCGGACGCCAGGGCCCTGACGGCCTTCGAAATTCCGGTTGGAGGTTGAGACGATCAGCTCGCCGGGCGCACCCTTATCGCCGTTCATCGCGATGCACATGGAGCAGCCCGCTTCACGCCATTCAGCGCCGGCCGCTTTGAAAACTTTGTCCAGGCCTTCGTCTTCGGCCTGACGTTTCACAATCACCGAGCCCGGAACGACAAGTGCGGTCACGCTTGCGGGAATGCGGCGCCCTTTCATGACACTTGCGGCTGCGCGCAAATCATTGAGCCGCGAATTTGTGCAAGAGCCGATGAAGACTCGATCGACCTTGGCGCCCGCTATGTCCTGGCCGGCCTGCAATTGCATATAGTCGAGTGCCTTGGCGTCGGACGCCGTTTTGGGGGGCGGGATCTGTGCGTCGATGGCGATGCCGGTATCCGGAGCGGTACCCCAGGTCACAACGGGTTTGAGGGCGTCGATATTAATCTCGACCATTTTGTCAAACTGGGCGTCCGGATCGGATCGCAAGTCCGACCAGTGGGCCACAGCCTCATCCCATTCAGCGCCAGAGGGAGCATGCGGGCGTCCCTGGAGATAGTCGAATGTGGTTTGGTCCGGGGCAATAAGGCCCGCCCGAGCTCCGGCTTCGATCGACATATTGCAAAGGGTCATGCGGCCCTCCATGTCGAGTGCTTCAATGGCTTCCCCGGTGTATTCGATCACATGACCCGTCCCGCCATCGATACCGATCCGGGCGATAATGGCGAGGATAATGTCCTTGGCCGAAACCCCGGGGCCTGGCTGACCCGACACATGGATACGCATGGACTTGGGTTTGCGTTGCAAAAGGCATTGTGTCGCCAAGACATGCCCAACCTCCGTTGTGCCAATGCCAAACGCCAGCGCACCGAAAGCTCCATGTGTCGCTGTATGGCTGTCGCCACACACAATCGTCATGCCGGGCTGGGTCGCGCCGAGTTCGGGTCCAATCACGTGCACCACGCCTCGATGAGGGCTTTCCCAGCCATGCAGCTCTATGCGGTGATGCGCTGTGTTGGCGTAGAGACGCTCGACCTGGGCCGCATTCGCATCGCTCGCATAGGGCGGCGACATCCCCTTGTGGAAGGGCAGTGTCGGCGTCGAATGATCGATCGTCGCCAGCGTCCGGTCCGGGCGCCGTACCTTCAGGCCTTTCGCATCCAAGGCCGAAAACGCCTGGGGTGAGGTGACCTCGTGTACAAGGTGAAGATCAATATAGAGGATGGCGGGCGTGTCGTCTGTTTCGGCGCAGACCTGGTGCTCATCCCAGACCTTCTCGAACAGGCTACGCGACATGCTGCACCTCCATCGCGTCATCATGAACCGGTGTCAGCCAGTTCCAGCGATCCTCGGTTTCTCCGCTGAACAGTCCAAAGAAGCGCTTCTGCATCAATTCGGTGATAGGTCCGCGTCCGCCAGCGCGTACGACATGATCGTCGACTGAGCGAACCGGGGTGATTTCTGCGGCCGTGCCGGTGAAGAAGATCTCGTCAGCGACATACAGGCTCTCGCGAGACAGGGTCTGCTCACGAACATCAAAGCCTTCAGCTTCAGCAAGCTTGATAACCGCATCGCGGGTCAGGCCCGAGAGGATGGAGGCGGAGCTTGGAGGGGTGCGGATAACCCCGTCGGAGATGACGAAGATGTTCTCACCCGCACCTTCTGAAACCAGGCCATTCACATCCAGCCCGATACCCTCGTCATAGCCGCGCGAATGGGCTTCGTGAGAGATCAGGACGGATGACAAATAATTGCCGCCAGCCTTGGCCCCGGTCGGAATGGTGTTGGGCGCCGGACGGTTCCAGCTGGAGATGCAGCAATTCACGCCCTTGGCCAGAGCGTCTTCGCCCAGATAAGCCCCCCAGGGGAAGGCGGCGATAGCGATATCGACTTTTGAGGCCTCGCCCGGGAGTACGCCGATTCCGCCGTATCCGAAGAAGGCGATGGGCCGAATATAGGCATCATTGAGCCGGTTCGAGCGAACGACATGGCGACAGGCTTCCTCCAGCTCCTCCTGTGTATGGGGGAGGGGCATGTGATAGACTTTCGCACTGTCGAAGAGGCGGCGTACATGCTCCTTCAAGCGGAAAATCTGAGGCCCTGACGGTGTTTGATAGGCCCGGATACCTTCAAAGACAGAGGTTCCGTAGTGAAGAGCATGGCTCAGAACATGGGTTTGCGCCTCATGCCAGTCGATGAGCTCGCCATTGCGCCAGATGAAGTCGGTTTCCTGGATGGACATGGTTATATTCCTTAACTCGCGGCCGCATGCATGGCCGTCTCCGCCGGTTGGCGGTGATAGGGTTGGTGACGCTCGAAAGCGAAGAGCAGAGAGTCTATGGCTGCGGTGACGATGTCGGGGCCGCGCGCCCGGCCCCGGACGCGGTCTCCGTCTAGTTCGACCTCGATCTCGGCGAGGAACTCACGGCCTTCGCGCGCACGGATCATCCGTGTTTCCAATGAGATGATATCAGCCTTCATGCCGGTTATGGTTTGGACCGCGGCGAAGGCAGCCGCCACCGGACCTTCACCGGAGGCAATGTCGGATACGCGACCACGCTCGGGGTGGGAAAGCTCTACGCGCGCAAACTGCTTGGGCTGAGGCCCTGCAGTCGTCCGCAATTCTGTCCGCAAGACAGTCCAGACCGAGCCGCTGGGGGAGTAGCCCTCCATAATGGCCACAAGATCCGCATCCATGACTTCCCCATGGGCATCGGCAAGCGCTTTGAACGCCTTGAAGACGTCGTCCAGGCGTTCCGGATCCGGTTGATAGCCCAGCTGTGCCAAACGTTGATTGAGCGCGTGCTTGCCGGAATGCTTGCCAAGCACCAATGCGGTGCCGGGCGCGCCAACGCTTTCCGGTGTCATGATTTCATAGGTGCGCCGGTCAGCAATCATGCCGTGCTGATGAATACCGGCTTCATGAGCAAAGGCATTTTTTCCGACAATCGCCTTGTTGGGCGCCAGGGTTGTTCCCGTCAAACGCATGAGTTTCTGGCTGGTTGCCCAGAGTTGGGTCGTATCGACGCTGGACGCGGCGGGATAGATGTCGGGGCGCACATTCAACGCCATGACGACTTCTTCCAAAGAGCAATTGCCTGCCCTTTCACCAATCCCGTTTATGGCGCATTCGATCTGTCGGGCGCCGCCCTGAACCGCGGCAAGACTGTTCGAGACAGCCAGACCCAGATCATTGTGACAATGCGCAGAGAAGACGACATGATCCGGCCGATCGACCTGCTCACAGAGCATTTCGAAAATGCGCCGGATTTCCCCGGGTTCGCTGACACCGACCGTGTCGGGCACATTGAGCACATCGGCTCCAAATGCGGCTGCGCAGCTCATGGCCTCCACCAGGAAGTCTTCCTCAGTGCGCAGGGCATCCTCCGCGGAGAATTCGATCTCATCGAATGTGCCGCGCGCATGGGTCAAAGCGGTCTCAATCGCCTTGAGCACTTCCAGTCGCGACATCCGCAGCTTCGCTTCGCGGTGGATGGGGCTGGTGGCCAGGAAGATATGGAGACGGCGATGTCGCGCAGGCGCGAGCGCTTCTGCGGCGGCATCGATATCGGAAAGCGTTGTGCGGGCGAGCGAGCAGAGGGTCGGACCATTAATCTCTGACGCGATACGCCGTATGGCTGCACTGTCACCAGGTGATGCAGCGGCAAACCCGGCTTCAATGACATCGACCTTCAGGCTCGCAAGCAGATGGGCGAGTTCGATCTTCTGCTCGGGCGTCATCGAGAAGCCCGGCGCTTGTTCGCCATCACGCAGCGTCGTGTCGAATATGCGGACGCGATCGTGGGGGCTTGGCTCTACTGAGGATGTCGACATTGGAAGCCTCCTGGTCGGGCTGTGCCGGCAGCGATGTGGGCCGGCATGCCTTGCCGGATGGCGTGGACGTCGAAGAGCCGGGCGACCTGGCGCATCAGGACATCAATCCGGCGTTCGCCGCCGCGAGGCGCGATTTGCATGGTGATGTCTGCAATGCCTGCATCACCGGCAGATTTATCCATGGCGCAGATTTCATAGCCGCGGCGTTCCACAAGACCGATAAGACGCACCAGGGCGCCTTCACGGTCGGCGATCCGAATGTTCAAGGTGTGGCTCATCTAGTCCTCCATCATGTCGGCATTGGATTTGCCTGGCGGCACAAGCGGCCAGACGTTCTCGCGCGGATCGATCAGGCAGTGCGCCAGGATTGGACCGGTCGCCGACAACAGGCGGTCAATCGCTGCGGGCACTTCCGCACGGGAATGGATGGTGAAAGCTTCAACGCCAAAGGAGCGGGCTACTTCAGCGAAATCGGGATTGTCGTAGAGATCGATCTCGGAGAAATTCTGATCGAAGAAATATTCCTGCCACTGACGCACCAGGCCCAGGGAGGAATTATCCAGCAACAGGATTTTTACCGGCACGCTATAGCGGCGCGCGGTGGCCAGCTCTTGGATATTCATCATGATCGAGCCATCGCCGGTTACGGTGATGACTTGTGCATCTGGACGCTCCATCGCGGCACCAATGCCGGCCGGCAAGCCATAGCCCATGGCCCCCAGGCCAGCGCTGGTCAAATGGTGTTCCGGGCGGGAAAAGCGGCAATGCTGGGCCACCCACATCTGGTGTTGGCCAACATCACAGGCTGCAATGAAATCATCTCCGGCGGCTTCTGAAAGCTGTTTCAGCAAGGCCGGCGCAAAAATCCCCGAGCCCGGCGCGTCATCATAGCGAAAGGCGAACTCTGTTTTTCGCTGGGAACACACCTGCCGCCACGGATCAATGTCGAGATAGCCCGGATCCAAACGCGCCAGAGCGTCAGCAAGGTCGCCAGCAATTCCTGCGTCCACATTGCGCAGCTTGCCGATCTCCGCCGCATCCAAATCCATGTGGATGATGCGGGCATCCGGGGCAAAACTATCCGGCTTGCCCGTGGCACGGTCATCAAAACGAGCGCCGCAACAGATCAGAAGATCGCTGTCTTGAACCGCCATATTCGCGGCGCGGGTGCCGTGCATGCCCAACATGCCCAGATAGTTCTTCGCATCGGGATGAGCGCAGCCCATGGCCTTGAGCGTCGAGACCGCGGGAATACCCGTCCGCGCCATGAAGTCACGCGCCGCTTCGACGGCACCGCCCAGACCAATTCCGCCACCCATGTAGAAGACGGGTCGTTTCGCGCAGGCCAGCAAAGCCGTCGCCGCATCAATCTCGGAGCTGGACGCTGGCGACGGCTTTGCTGCAGGCAGAGATTGAGGGGGGTAAGGTTGTCCAACCTCTGCCTGAAGCGTGTCCTTGGGCAGATCCACAAGGACGGGACCGGGGCGCCCGCTTTCTGCGATCGCAAAGGCTTCGCGGATGCGGGCGGGAATCTCCTCCGGTTCGCGGACGATGATGGAGTGTTTGACGACGGGCAGGCTCATGCCGAAGACGTCGACTTCCTGGAAGGCGTCTGTCCCCATCAGGCCTGTTGGGACCTGACCGGTCAGCACAACCATGGGAACGCTGTCCATATAGGCATTGGCGATCCCGGTCAGGAGGTTGGTGGCGCCCGGTCCGGAGGTCGCCAAGCAGACCCCGGCCTTGCCGGACAGGCGTGCCTGGGCATCGGCCGCGAAACTCGCGGCCTGTTCATGGCGGACCAGAATGTGTTCCAGTTTGGAGCCGACCAGCGCATCATAGACGGGCATAATCGCGCCCCCCGGATAGCCGAAGATCCGGTGTACGCCGAGCTCTTCCAACGTCCGAACGACCCAATGCGCACCGGTGGTGCGCTGCTGGGTTTCTGCTTCGGGCAGGGTGATGGGAAGGGCGGTCATGATCCTACACTCCGTCGATCATTTCAGTGCGCGTTGGCGCCGGGTTGGAGCCAGGGCATGTCCGCGCGCAGCTGGGCGCCGGTTTTCTCGATTGGATGGTCGAGATCCTTGCGCAGCAAAGCGGTGTATTGCGGCTTTCCGGCCTGGTTTTCAGTGATCCAGTCACGGGCGAAGGTGCCATCCTGAATATCCTTCAGGACCTCGCGCATACGGGCTCGGGTTTCGTCATTGATGACGCGCGGGCCGGAGCGCAAATCGCCATAGATTGCGGTTTCGGAGATGAATTCATGCATCTTCTCCAGCCCGCCCTCATAGAGCAGATCAACGATCAGCTTGAGCTCATGCAGGCATTCGAAATAGGCGACTTCGGGCTGATAGCCGGCTTCGGTCAGGGTTTCATATCCGGCCAGAACCAGCTCGGTCGCGCCGCCGCACAGAACGGCTTGCTCGCCGAACAGATCAGTCTCGGTCTCTTCCGCGAACGAGGTTTCGATGACGCCAGAATTCGCCCCCCCGATACAAGCGGTGTAGGCGAGGGCGCGCTCGCGGGCTCTGCCGGTTGCGTCCTGATGGACGGCGAAAAGGCATGGCACGCCGCGCCCGCGCTCATACTCCCGGCGGACCAGGTCGCCAGGGCCCTTGGGCGCGACCAGCATGACATCGACATCCTTCGCCGGAGCGACACGTCCGAAGTGGACAGAGAAACCATGCGCGAACATCACAGCATTGCCGGGTTCGAGCTGGTCCTTGATTTGCTCGCGGAAAATCTCCTCATGGCTCATATCCGGGGTGAGGATCATCACGATATCGGCTTCTTTCGCCGCCGCTGCCGGTTCCGCCGTCCGCAGCCCGTCCTCTGCGGCGCGCTTGGCGCCTTGACCGCCTGCACGGACACCCACCACGACATTGCAGCCGCTTTCCTTGAGGTTCATGGCGTGGGCGCGACCTTGGCTGCCATAGCCGATCACGGCGATGGTCTCGGCCTTGAAGGCGGAAGTGTCGACTTCGAAGTCGGCGCGGCGTTTCGCCGGCGCTTGTGATGGGCGGGTCATGCAAAGATCTCCTGGTCGGAAGCGGGTTGGCTTGATTGCTGAGGTGCGGGGGCCTGGCTGGTGGTTGCGCCTTTGGAGGCGGAGCTGACCAGGCGTGAAAACTTGTCGAAGACGCCGCCCATCTGATTGGGCGCCGGGGGCGTCCAGCCTTCTCGGCGGGCGTCCAGGTCAGCATCGATATCGATGCGGCGATCGGAGACATTAATGCGGATCGTGTCGCCTTCTCGGATCAGTCCGATCGGTCCACCGGCAGTTGCCTCCGGCGAGACGTGACCGATAACGAAGCCTTTTGAGGCGCCAGAGAAACGGCCGTCGGTGATCAAGGCGACATCCTCGCTCAAACCCTGGCCGACCAAGGCTGCGGTAACGCCGAGCATTTCCCGCATGCCTGGCCCACCCTGCGGGCCTTCGCAGCGGATGATGACGACGTCACCGGCCTTGATCTGATTGGACTCGACCGCCTGAAAGGCATCTTCCTCGCATTCGAAAACACGCGCTGTGCCTTCAAACTCGCTGCGAGAATGGCCCGACAGCTTCAGCACGCCGCCTTCCGGCGCGAGATCGCCATAGAGCACTCGGAAACCGCCATCTGGCTTCACAGGATTGTCCACCGAATAGATGACGCGCTGATTGGGCGCTTCCTCAGCCTCAGCGAATTCCTCAAACAGGGATTTGCCTGTGACGGTTGGCGTATCCGCGATACGGCCCGCCTCCATCAGCTTCTTGCCGAAAACGCGGGTGCCGCCAGCCAGGAACATATGATGCGCCAGAAAACGGCCACCTGGCTTGAGATCCGTGATGACTGGCGCGCTTGCCGATACCTCGTCAAAGATATCGATGGAAAACGGCACACCTGCCTCGGCAGCAATGGCGGCCAGGTGCAGGATAGCATTGGTGGAGCCGCCACTGGCCGAAGCTGCGATCGCAGCGTTCTTCAAGCTTGGGGGGGAAATGAAGCGGCGCGGCGAGCTGCCAGCTTCGACCAGTGACATGGTGAGGCGGCCGCAAGCGCGCGCCGCCTCGGTTTTATCCGGGTGGGGAGCCGGAATATCGTTCAAGCCCATGGGGGAAAGACCCAGCATGGACAGGATCATGGCCATGGTGTTGGCGGTAAACTGTCCGCCACAAGCGCCTTCGCCCGGACAGGCCGCCTTCTCGACCTCGGCCAAGGTCTTGTCGTCCATAGCGCCACAAGCATGGGCGCCGACAGCCTCGAATACGTCCTGGATGGACAGGTCCTGATCGCCCTTGCGGCCGGGCATGATCGTGCCGCCATAGAGGATGCAGCCTGGGATATCCATGCGGACCAGGGCCATGGCTGCGGCCGGTATGGTCTTGTCACAGCCGACCAGGATAACCACCCCGTCCAGAGAGTGCCCGCGAACAGCCAGCTCGATACTGTCAGCGATAACCTCTCGCGAGATCAGCGATGCGCGCATGCCCTGCGTGCCCATGGAGATGCCATCGGAGACAACGATTGTGTTGAAATCAACCGGATGACCGCCGCCTTCGCGCACACCTTCACGCACCGGTTCTGCGAGGCGGTCGAGATGCATGTTGCACGGCGTCACTGTGGTCCAGGTGTTGATGACCCCGATCATCGGCTTGTCGAAATCGGAATCCTGCATCCCCGTTGCACGCAGCATGGCGCGAGCGGGAGCACGAGCTGGTCCTGCTGTAATGGCGTCTGAGTTTTTGCGCGGTGTGTGGGTCATTTTTCGTCCTGTGCGGCCAAAACGAAAAACCCCGCTCCGGTTGGGAGCGGGGTTTTTCAGGTCTGCCTCTCTGGTGTGTCCTAGATGGCAGGCGTGAGCGCCGCTCCCATTATTTGGGCGGTAATAATCACAAGTACGAGTACAAGGAGGAGGCCGAGGCTAGTCGACCGCTCGCCCGAAGGGGCGGCGGTGGTCTTCGCTCTAGCGATTTGCCTACGCGGGTCCATTGGAACCCTCCTTAACTCTGTTGCAGTGCAGCGTTACGCGTCTCCACAAGGATTGCAAGGATAATTTTGCAATAATCGTGTTTTTGTTCACCCCGGATGACGCGGGTGAGCAAAATTATTGTTTTGCCTAATAACGCTCGCGCGCGTACGTGTATGCACATCCACGCGCGCGCAAGAGGCTTCGCGCCGGATGTTGCCGGGGTGCGGTGCGAATCAGCGCTTGCTTGAAAGCTCGTCCAGATCGGGAGCGGGTGCCGTATTTTCGAACGAAGACCCAGAAAATTTAATTGGATTCAGAAGTTTGGGAGCCGGTCCGGAGAGATCGACAAGGCCGCGATGGACGATTTGAGGATCGCTGAGCGCCTCGCTTATCGAATTGATTGGTCCTGCGGGAATGCCTGCCGCTTCGAGTCGCTCCAGAAGCGTGCTCTGGCTGTGCTGCATGCTGGCTTTGGAAATTTCTTCTACCAGTTCCGCATGCCCCGCCACACGCTTGGGATTGGTGTCGAAACGTTTTTGCGTCTCTCGGCTTAAGCCTAGAACTTCACAGAGCTTTGTGAATTGCCGATCATTACCGCAAGCGATGATGATATGGCCGTCCGAAACGGGGAAGTCCTGATAGGGAACAAGATTGGGGTGGACATTGCCCATTCGCTTGGGTGTCTGCCCGGTGACCATGGCATTCATCGCTTGATTGCCGAGCACGCCAACCATGCAGTCGAGCAACGCCATGTCGATTTGCTGCCCCTTGCCAGTTTTCTCGCGCTGGGCGAGCGCAGCCTGGATGGCGATTGTGGCGTATAGTCCGGTGAAGATGTCGGCGAAGGCAACGCCCATTTTCTGAGGCGGACCATCGGCGGCGCCGGTGATGTCCATGACCCCGCTCATGCCCTGGATCATCACGTCATACCCGGCACGATGAGCGTAGGGGCCGGTCTGTCCGAACCCGGTAACCGAACAATAGATCAGCCTGGGGAAGCGGGCATGGAGGCTATCGTAATCGAGTCCGTATTTTTTCAATCCGCCGACTTTGTAATTCTCGATCAGCACATCAGCATCAGCAATAAGGGCGAGAAGTTTATCGCGTTGATCTGGATCGGAAAAATCAATTGCCAGCGAGCGCTTTCCGCGATTGGTGACGTGAAAATAGGCGGCTGTCTTCTCGCCGGTCTCGGTCTCAATCCAGGGTGGGCCCCAGCTTCGGGTGTCATCACCTGCCGGGCTTTCGATCTTGATCACTTCGGCGCCAAGATCAGCGAGCGTCTGACCCGCCCAGGGGCCAGCCAGGATCCGCGCCATTTCGATGACTTTTAGTCCCTGAAGGGGGGCGTCTGTCTTGCTCATTTGGGATCCGGGAATCGCGGCGGTCGCTTCTCCATAAAGGCTTGGTAGCCTTCCTTGAAGTCATCTCCCTCAAAGGCTTCATGGAAGATCCGGCGGGTCTCTTCGCACTCTTGATCCTGTCCGTTCTGGATGAGGGCGATCAGGCGTTTGGTCATCCGAGCGGAGTGATTTGAGCGCTGCATCAGGAGGTCGGTGTAGGCCTTGATTTCCGCGTCGAGCGCCTCGCCCGGCAGGCAGCGCTGGACCAAACCAGTGGCGTGGGCCTCTTGAGCGTCGAGAACGCGGCCGGAATAAAGGATATCCTTCGCCATGGCGATGCCGACAGCTTCGACGAGGCGTCGTGTATCATTCATCGGATAAACCAGGCCGAGTTTGGCAGGAGTGATCGCGAAGCGACTGGTCTGACTGGAAAAACGAAGGTCGCAAGACAGTGCAATTCCGCAGCCGCCGCCGATGCAAACACCTTCAATGCGCGCGAGGCTGGGCTTGGGAAAGTCAGCGAGGGCGTCCAGCGCGCGACCAATACTGTCATTATAGCGCTCAGCGCGTGCTGGATCAGCATAGATGCTCTCGAACTCGCCGATATCTGCGCCAGAGGCGAAATGTCCGCCTGTTCCGCGGACAATCAACCAGCGTAGCTGCGGAGCCTGAGCCGCTTCGTCCAGAAGCTCGGGCATAAGCGCCCACATGGCTTCTGTCATGGCGTTGCGCTTCGCCGGTCGGTTGAGCACGAGCTCGGCATGATGGTCGAAGCGCTGGAGATAAAGATCGGCATTGGTCATGCGGCGATCTTGGGGGCTTGCCGAGCCATGGCAAACCCCCTTTTGCAGAGGTCAGGCGTTTTCTTTGGGTTTGATTTTATGAATGCCCATCATGTCGAATACGGCGCGTTCATAAAAGGGTTCCGCCTGGCCAGCCCGAATTTTGCCGAGGAAGTATTTCTCAAACGCCACCTTGCCCAGATGGACCCAGCCGCCATCGGCTGACCAGTTTACATTGCGTGGCGGGATTTGCGGCATGGCCACAAAGGCGACGCCGCCATCACCGAAATCAGCAAGGCATACGGCGTTCCAGGTCGCCATATGGCGGGGCTCCTTACCGGCCAGCTCATCGCGGATATTGCGCGCTGTTGCCATCACCATGCTTTCGATCATGAAGCCGGTTTTGGGAACGCCGACAGGTACGGCATAGGTGTCCATTGGCGGAATGGCGACGCATACGCCGACGGAGAAGATGTTGGAGTAGTTAGGGTTTCTCTGGTGTTCATCAATCAGAACAAAGCCCCGCGGATTGACCAGGCCTTCAACATCGCGGACCGCTGGAATGCCGCGAAATGCCGGCAGCATCATCGAGTATCCAAACGGGAGTTCGTGCTTCTTCTTGATGCTTCCGTCCTCATTCACCTCTTCGACATGCATGAGGCCAGCTTCCACCTTCGTGACGCGCGCCGAGGTGATCCACTTGATGTGCCGGTTACGCATTTCGCTCTCAAGCAGCCCTTTGGTGTCCCCGACACCGTCAAGGCCGAGATGGCCGACATAGGGCTCCGAGGTGACAAAGGTCATAGGCACTTTGTCCCGGATCTTGCGCTTGCGCAGGTCGGTTTCCAGGATCATGGCGAATTCATAAGCCGGTCCGAAACAGGATGCGCCCTGAACTGCTCCGACGACGATGGGGCCAGGATCGGCGCAGAAATCTTCCCAGGTTTTGCTGACTTCGTCCGCATGGTCCACATGACAGACTGAATGGGTGTGACCGCCATGGGGGCCAAGGCCTTCAATCTCGTCAAAGGCGAGTTCGGGCCCGGTCGCGATCACCAGATAATCATAGGAGAGTTTTTCGCCATTCTCGAGCTGGATGGCGTTTTCTTTTGGCAGAATATCGGTCGCGGCAGCGTGTATGAAGTCAATCTTGCGCTTGTTGAGCATGGGCGCGAGATCGACTTTGATCTGCTCGGCCTTTCGCCAGTTTACGGCGACCCAGGGATTGGACGGGGTGAAGTGAAACGTGTCCTTGTCGGAAACGACGGTGACTTTGTGCTCGCGCCCGAGCTCTCGCCGGGCCTCCAGAGCCATAGGGACGCCACCCAATCCGGCGCCGAGAACTACGATATGTGCCATGTCTCCTCCCTTTCGGCCGTCCGCTCTGCGGTTCCGGCCCGCATGATGGCAGCTAGCCGCTGAGCTCCTCCGCGGCTGTACAGAATTGCGATTTCAGATGGTCGAGGATCCCGACACAGCGCGGGTCCGCGATGGAGTAGTGCACCTGCAGCCCGGCCTTGCGCCCCTCGACCAGGCCCTCCGACCGCATCTTCGCGAGGTGTTGCGACATTGCGGATTGGGACAGGCCAGCCATTTCGCACAGCTCACTTACTGTCGCCTCGCTCTCTGCCAGACGGCAAAGGATCAAAAGGCGCTTCTCATTGGCGAGCTGTTTCAGGAAGCCAGCTGCCTCGCCGGCCTGTGCTTGCAGATCGGCGAGTTGGCTTTGTGCGGCGGGTGTCTGAGCTATTTCGTGCATGGATCTCTAATCATTAGTTGACACTAAAGTAGAAGTAACTAAATTAGATGTCAATGAAGTTCTTTGGAAGAGGGATAGCATCCAATGAGTCTCCGAGAGATTGACCCCAAGGCTGTAGCTGAAGCTGTGAACGCCAATGAGGCCGTAATCATCGATGTGCGCGAGCCGCGCGAATTCGCGACTGAGCGCCTGCACGGTGCCAGCCTGCATCCGCTCTCCACTTTCGATCCGGCATCATTGCCGATTGATGGCACCCGCGACGTCATTCTGCATTGCGGCTCCGGCAAGCGCTCCATGGACGCGCTTGAGCGTTGTCAGGCGGCTGGCGTGAACATCACCGCGCATATGAAGGGCGGTCTGATGGCGTGGAAAGCGGCGGGTTTGCCGACGGTTCAAATCGACCCCGCGACCGGCAAGGTCGTCGATCCAGT
This sequence comes from Alphaproteobacteria bacterium, assembly GCA_018222865.1. Classification (GTDB taxonomy): domain Bacteria; phylum Pseudomonadota; class Alphaproteobacteria; order Caulobacterales; family Maricaulaceae; genus Maricaulis. Next base: position 196,248 of record JAAEZM010000004.1, on the reverse strand, counting down.
AGCCTGAGCGAGGTCAATATGTTGCGCGCGCTGATCGTCCTGTCCCTGGTCATCGCTTCGCCAGTCATGGCGCAAGACGATGGATCCCATCTCGTCTCTGTCAGCGAGATATCTGATCGCAAAGCGGTCTTCGCGACCGTGGAAAGCATCGATACGGTCAGCGCGCGCGCCCGTATCGCCGGGACGATCGGCGAATTGCGGGTTGATGAGGGAGATGCGGTTGAAGCCGGCGATGTGCTCGCCGTTGTCATCAATGACCAGCTCGCACCCCAAATCGGCTCTGCCAATGCCGGAGCGACAGCGCTGGCGGCTCAATTGGCGCAAGCCCAGGTCAATCTGGAGCGGGCGCAAGACCTGTTTGAGCGCGGGATCTTCCCGCAGGCGCGGCTGGATGAGGCGCAGACTGAGGTCGACGTCCTGATCAATCAGCTCGCATCTGCACGCCGCGCGCGCGATGTGCTGGTTCAGCAGGCCCGTGAAGGGGATGTGCTGGCGCCTACAAGTGGTCGCGTCCTGTCGGTGGAAGTGACGGCTGGAAGTGTTGTGCTCGGCGGTGAACCGGTCGCGAGTATTGCATCCGACCTCTACCTGCTGCGCCTTCGCTTGCCCGAGCGGCATGCGCGTTCGATATCCGTCGGTGACCCTATCGCTGTTGATGCGGCGACCATGGGCACAGAGATCGCCTCTCAAGGCCAGATCCGTCAAATCTATCCGCGTATTGCGGATGGCCGCGTGGTGGCTGACGCGGTCGTAGAAGGGCTTGGGAGCTTTTTTGTCGGAGAAAGAGTCCGCGTTTATGTGGCCGTAGATACCCGCTCCGCCATCATCATTCCCCCTGATCTGATCTTCACCCGTTTTGGCACCGACTATGTCCGCCTTCAAATGGAGGACGGTATCCGGGACGTGGTTGTGCTCCGGGGTGAAGTGCTTGAAACCGGTGTCGAAATCCTCAGTGGCATTGCTGCCGGTGATCGTTTGGTGCAGCCATGACACTCGGTTTTTCTGGTCATCTCACAAAAGCCTTCATCCGCTCTCCGCTGACGCCGCTCCTGCTCTTGGGCTCGCTCGCTGTGGGTTTGATCGCGCTGATGGTGATCCCGCGCGAAGAGGAACCCCAAATCTCTGTACCCATGGTGGATATTGCCGTGCGTGCAGATGGGCTTCAGGCCGCTGATGCGGTGGAGCTGGTGACCGAACCGCTTGAGGCGATCATTCGGTCGGTTGATGCGGTCGAGCACGTCTATTCCCAGACCGAAGACAATCAGGTCATGGTGACGGCACGGTTTGATGTCGGGACAGACCCTGATGACGCAATCGTCCGGATTCATGAGGAAATTCGAGCGAATATGGACCGGATGCCGATTGGGATTCCGGAGCCTTTGATCGTCGGGCGCGGAATCAATGATGTGGCCATCGTCACGCTGACGCTGTCGCCCAATCCCGATCAGGCCGAACACTGGGATGACAGGGCGCTTTATTCTCTCGTCGAGGAATTGCGCGCGGCTATGATGTCGGTCGAGGATGTTGGTCTGAGCTATATCGTCGGCGGTCGTTCTGATCAGATCCGGGTCGAACCCGATCCTGAACGTCTGTCACAATACGGCGTGACCTTGCAGCAACTCGCAGGTCGGATTGCGGAGGCGAACAGGTCCTTCCCGGCGGGAAATCTGACCGGGTTAGACCGGGCACTGGCGGTCACAGCCGGGCAGACACTGCAAGGCCAGCGTGATATCGGACTGCTTCTGCTGACCTCGCGCGACGGGCGCCCGGTTTATGTCCGTGATGTCGCCGATGTCGTGGTGGGGGCTGAACCGGCGAATGCGCGCGCCTGGACGCTGACCCGTGATGATCATCATGATAGCTGGACACGCTTGCCGGCCGTAACCCTCGCAATAGCCAAGCGGGAGGGTGCGAACGCCGTTGTCGTCTCCGAACAAATCCTTGAGCGTCTGGAGCTGCTTCGTGGGTCCTTGATCCCCGAGGGGGTCGAGGTTGAGGTCACCCGGAATTATGGCGAGACGGCGAATGAGAAGGCGAATGAGCTTCTCTTCCACCTTGTTCTCGCAACGGTGTCCATCGTTATCCTGGTGACCTTTGTCATCGGTTGGCGTGAGGGCGTGGTGATCTTCATCGTCATCCCGACCACCATTCTTCTGACCCTCTTTGCCTCCAACTTGATGGGCTACACCATCAATCGGGTTTCGCTTTTCGCCTTGATCTTCTCGATCGGCATCCTCGTCGATGATGCCATTGTTGTGATTGAGAATATCGCCCGGCACTGGGCGATGAAGGATGGGCGCGGACGAGTGGAAGCCGCGATTGAGGCGGTCGCCGAGGTCGGCAATCCAACCATTGTCGCGACCTTGACGGTTGTTGCTGCGCTTTTGCCGATGTTGTTCGTGTCCGGCTTGATGGGCCCCTATATGGCGCCGATCCCGGTCAACGCATCTGCTGCGATGATCTTCTCCTTCTTTGTCGCGGTTATTCTGACGCCCTGGCTGATGAAACTGATCGCAGTGCGAAATGAAGCGGATGCGGCGGGGCATGATGATCATGCAGAGGGCATTCTCGGCCGCTGGTACCGCATCATCGCCGCGCCTGTTGTAAAGAGCCGGCGCAATGCGTGGATCCTGTTGCTTTCAGTCGGTTTTCTGACCCTGGGCTCAATGGCGCTTTTCTTCACCCAAACGGTGACGGTGAAGCTCCTGCCGTTTGACAATAAGTCAGAATTCCAGGTGATCGTCGATTTGCCTGAAGGCTCCAGCCTGGAACGTACAGAGCGCGTGCTCATGGAGGCTGCAGACCGACTGGCCGCCTTGCCCGAGGCCACTTCGATCCAGGTCTATTCCGGTACCTCTGCACCGTTTAATTTCAACGGTCTGGTGCGGCACTACTTCCTGCGCCAGCGACCGGAGCAGGGCGATCTCCAGGTCAATCTTGAACCCAAACACCATCGTGACCGGGCCTCGCATGATATCGCGCTGGAAGCGCGAGCGCTTCTCGTCGGGCTGGATGCTCCGGAGGGCACCGCGATCCGCGTGGCCGAAATCCCCCCAGGTCCCCCTGTTTTGGCGACCTTGCTGGCAGAGATATATGGACCCGATGCCGAGACACGCCGCGCGGTTGCCGGCGAGGTTCGCGCGGCCTTTGAAAGCATTCCCTACATCGTTGATGTCGATGATAGTTTTGGCGAGCAACGGCCACGTCTGCGGCTGGCGATCGATCAGGACAGCCTGGAATATTTCCGTGTCCGCCAGTCCGATGTGTACGACACGATCCATTATCTCATTGATGGCGCACCGGTGGGTTATTCCCATCGCGGAGAGGGGCGTAACCCGGTTGAGATCCGCATCGCCTTGCCGCGTGAAGAGCTGAACTGGTCCGAGCGACTGTCCTCAACCCCGGTTCCGGCAAATCTCCTGCCGGGAGATCGCGGCGTTGTGGAGCTCGGCGACGTCATCTCGGTCCGCGAGGAGCTGGGCTCTCATCCCATTTATCGCCGCGATGGGCGTTATGCGGAGATGGTCATGGCGGAGCTGGCGGGTGAATTCGAAGCGCCGATCTACGGCATGTTCGCCGTCGAGGCGGCTCTGGATGAGCGCAATTGGAGCGAGGAGGTTCCGCGCCCGACCATTCGCATGTACGGCCAGCCGCCGGTTGATGATGAGGTGACCTTGCTGTGGGATGGCGAATGGGAAATCACCTATGTGACCTTCCGCGATATGGGCGCTGCTTTCGGCGTGGCGATCTTGGGCATTTATGTTCTTGTCGTTGCCCAGTTCGGTTCCTTCCGCGTCCCGCTTATCATCCTGACGCCCATCCCGTTGACATTCATCGGCATTATCCTGGGCCATTGGATCTTCGACGCCGCTTTCACCGCAACATCCATGATCGGCTTTATCGCTCTGGCGGGGATTATCGTGCGCAATTCGATCCTGTTGGTGGACTTTATCCGGCATGGCGCTGAAGCAGGCGACAGCCTGCGCGAGACCTTGCTCAAGGCGGGCGCGATCCGCTTCAAGCCGATCCTATTGACGGCCATCGCCGCAATGATCGGAGCAGCGACCATTCTCAGCGATCCGATCTTCCAGGGATTGGCCATTTCACTTCTTTTCGGCCTGGCCTCATCGACTCTCCTGACGGTGCTGGTGATCCCGGCCATCTACATCATCTTCAAGGACGCGGACGCGCCCTACACCCCCAAACTGAAAGAAGAGGTCTGATATGACTGTTGGACGTGCCGTAATGGCCTTGGCGGGGACGATGGTTCTCATCTCCCTGCTGCTCGCGAACTTCGTCAGTCCGTGGTGGCTTTTGCTGACAGCATTCGTCGGCGCGAACATGCTGCAGTCGGCCTTCACCGGCTTTTGCCCTGCAGCGATGATCTTCCGGGCCCTTGGCCTGAAATCCCAGGAAGCCTTCTAGAGGCGGATTTTCATCCGCCCCTTCAAGGTGCGCCCGCTAGACCTCGGAGAAGGTCTTTCCGTCAGCTCGGGTCAATGCGACAACGGCCGGACGCGGTGGCATGTCCGGCGCGAAATCCGGCCAGCGCGTTGATGGATCATCAAAGGTCGAAGCCCGCGCGTGACCGGGGAAGTCTTCTCCGCCATCCGCTGGATGCTGTACGGCGAGGAAGAAGGTGTTCTCATCGTCTGACAGACGCGGGCCACAGATCTCGGCCCCTGTCGGTGCCAGGAACATCAGGCGGGAATAGCCGCGCTCAAGGCCTTCGGTTTCAACACGCCAGACGCCATTGGCGCACTGGTTGAGCACTTCACTCCCATCGGTCGAGACATAAAGGCGATTGGCGCTATCCATGGCCGCATTGTCTGGCGAGCCAAACCAGCCGTTTTCGCTGAGACCTGGACCCCATTCCGCGCCAATAGCCGGATCAGCCGGATCACCGCAGCGAACCAGAATTTCCCAGCGGGAAGTCGTGGAGGTGAAGTCACCATTTGGCTCGGTGATCTCAATAATGTGGCCAAAGCGGTTCGGGCCGCGCGGATTGGCGGCATCGGTCTGATCTTCGCTCCGCCGGGAGTTATTGGTCAGCATCACATAGATGGTGCCGTTTTGAGGATTCGGTTGAACATCCTCCGGCCGGTCCATCGGCGTGGCACCCAGAAGATCGGCCGCGCGACGGGTCTCAATAAGGACCTCGCCCTGGCTGGAAAAGTCGTTCTCTTCGGTCAGCGGGCCCTGGCCGTAGACCAGGGGCATCCATTCCACGCTCCCATCGGCATCAAAGCGCGCCACATAGAGTGTGCCCTCGTCCAGGAGGTCGCGATTGGCTGCTCGGTCATCGGCGTTGAAACGGCCCGCAGTGACGAATTTATAGACATAATCGAAGCGCTGATCATCGCCCATATAGAGGACGACCTGACCACTTGGCGCGACGAGGCTCTCAGCGCCCTCATGCTTGAAACGGCCCAGCGCCGTACGCTTCTTGGGCGTAGATTGCGGATCCATCGGGTCGATTTCAACAACCCAGCCAAAGCGATTGGGCTCATTCGGCTCGCGTGCGAGATCGAAACGCGCCTCATACTCAGCCCAATTATACCAGCCACCCGGCACGCCATAGCGTTCGTGATTGGCTTGTTCCGGACCGGCGGCTTCTCCGGAGAAATAGCCGTTGAAATTCTCTTCAGCCATCAAATACGTGCCCCAGGGCGTGATGCCGCCAGCGCAATTATTGAGTGTGCCTATAACAAAGCGACCTTCCGGATCTGCTGTGGTTGCCAGACGCGGATGACCCGCGGCGGGGCCCGTCAATTCCATGCCCTCAGTGCGAGCTGTAATGCGGCGGTTGTAGCGCGAGCCCTGAACATAGCTCCAAGCGCCATCAATATTGACGATCTCCACAATCGTACCGCCATGGGCCGCCTGCTCGATCGCAGCCTCTTCAGCCGTGCCGGCGCGGCCAGCGCGACCGGAAAACATCAGATTGCCAATCGTGTACTCGTGATTGACGCAGAGAAGGGCGCGTTGATTGCCATTCTCGTCATCGGGCAGGGCTACAAAGCCGATATAGTCATTATTATAGCCAAAGCGGTTTTCTTGATCCGCAACGCTTTGGGCGAGCGGGTTGAACGGGCCGATGCCGTCGAAAAGCGGGTCACCCCAACGGATCACGATTTGATCCTCAAGCCCGCCTGCAGTCTGGTGGTTGGTGTCGACGCCGCGTGCCAGTTCGACAAAGTCTTCCGCTGCCGCTTCGGTGGTTGTTTCATCCGTCGCAGATTGGGCGCAACCGGCCAGTGGGGTTGTTGCAGCAATGGCGGCGCTGCCCATGAGAGCCATGACACCGCGTCGGGAATAGCGCTGTTCGATGACATCATTGATGGTCGGCGATTGATCAATTGTCGGATTAACCGGCTGGTCTTCGAAATCGCGCTCGAATGCTTCACTCATGGGAGGCCCCTACAGACAAGGATCGATGATTTTCAAGGGTGATAGCATGGCGTTTGTGACGCTTCGATCACGGAAACAGCTGTTTTTGCCAACCGGCCGATCTGGAGACGCGTCTAATCGCGATGATAGGGCGAGCCGGCAAGAATGGAGACGGCGCGATAGAGCTGTTCGGCGAGCATGATCCGCACCAATTTATGCGGCCAGACCGTATTGCCAAAGGCGAGCATCAAGTGCGGCCGGGGAAGGACCGCATGGTCATGGCCATCAGCGCCGCCAATGCAGAATACAGCGTCTCGCACGCCTTCATCGCGCCATTGCTCGAGCGTTCGGGCGAGTTGGCGAGCCGGCATGGATTTGCCGCGCTCATCGAGAAGCACAAGGCGGGCATCGCCAGGCAGGCTCGCAGCCAGTGCCTGGCTTTCCTCGCGTTTGGTTTTCAGCGCGCGATTATCGATTTCCGTTTCGCCCAACGGGCCGAGACCTAACGGTCGACCTGTGGCCGAAGCGCGATTGAGATAATCGTCAAGCATCTCGCGCTCGGGGCCGGACTTGATCCGGCTGAGCGCGGCTATGGTGAGCTTCACTTAGGAGAGCGCGCTTTCCGCGGCATTCTCTGGCTCGACCGACCACATCTTTTCAAGATTGTAGAAAGTGCGCACTTCCGGACGGAAGAGGTGAATGACGATATCGCCAATATCGATCAGCACCCAGTCGCAGGCCTGCAGGCCTTCAACGCGAGCAGATCCACGTCCGGCTTCTTTGAGAGCGCGCAGCAGATGATCCGCCAGCGCGTTGACATGACGCGCCGACCGCCCGGAGGCGATGACCATGAAATCTGTGACGGATGATTTTCCACGCAGGTCGATGGCGACAATATCTTCGGCCTTGTCGTCGTCCAAAGTGTCGAGGATCAGGGTTTCCAATGCCTCGATCGGGCCTTCATCACCGGTAACGCGGACGGCAGAGGCCGTCTCTCCCTGAACCGGCTGGGATTGTTCAATAGACAGGGCGGGCGTCCTTTCTGACCACCTATACAACAAATATTCTTATATCACGCTTCCCAGCAAGGTTCGAGCCAGAAGAGTGTGAACAGGTTTTCGGCATCGGACCAAGTCTTGGTGACCGTGAAACCGGCGCTCTCAGCAAGGGTTGAGAAGCTTGCCAGGGTGAATTTATGCGAGTTTTCGGTGTGAATGCGCTCGCCCTTCTTCATCTCGAAATGCTCGCCGGAAATGGCAAAGCGCATATCGCGCTTGGCTTCGAGGTGCATTTCGATTCGAGACTTCTCGCTATTCCAGATCGCCAGGTGTTTGAGCGCGCCGGCATCAATCGTTCCGTCCAGTTCCCGATTGATCCGGTTGATCAAATTGAGATTGAACTGAGCCGTTACGCCCTCCGCATCATCATAAGCTGCGACCAGGCGCGCTTCATCCTTCACTCGGTCCGCACCGATCAGGACAGCATCGCCGCTGCGCATTCCATTGCGGAAGCCCTTCAACAGATTGCGGGCCGCGTCCGGCTCGAAATTCCCGACGGTAGATCCGGGGAAGAAAATCACCCGACGACCCTCAGGAAGAGGCAAATGATCGATATTCAGTCCGCCCGTGAAATCGGCACACACCGCGCCGACGGAGACATCGGCATAGCTCTCCGCCAGATCAGCGACGGCATTGATGAGATGGGTCTTGGAAATATCCAGTCCCAGATATCCAGCGGGATTATCAAGCCCGTCGAGGAGTTTGCGAATTTTCACACTGGAGCCAGACCCCGGTTCAACTACAACGGCGCCCGGTCCCGCTCGCTCAGCCAATTCCGGCATAATGGAATCGAGGATGCTGAGCTCGGTCCGCGTGACATAATACTCCTCCAGATCCGTGATCTGGTCGAACAGGCCGGACCCTTTGGCATCGTAGAAATAGACCGGCGGGACGCGCTTGGGCGTTGCTGCAAAGCCATCAAGGGCATCGCGCAAAAAATCGCCAGCGGGCGGGTGCTGATCTTCGAAGAAGTCGAGTGCGGCGTGAGCCTGCTGACGGCCGAGGGCTCGGTCGGTCATGTTTTTGTCCTGCCTATTTGGGGAGTTCAGAGTTTCGTGCGCAGCTGCGTAGATGATGCCGATTGTAACGGTTCAATAAGATAGGTCCATGCAGGAGCGGATTTAAAGGGGAGGCTTTTTGCCTCTCCTTCACGAAGTCGCGAGCACTTATAGCGAGACGCCATCATCGACAGTCGCGCACGCACTGGATCGAGCGGGCGTGAGATGATGGCAATGGGCAGACTCTCGACAATCTCAGTCCAATCCTGCCAACGATGGATGCTGGCCAGATTGTCTGCCCCCATAAGCCAGACAAAGCGATTTTTCGGGTGGCGGGTTTTCAGCGCCTTGATCAGTGCGGCCGTATGCTGAATGCCCAGCCGGGCTTCCACATCGGTGACAACCATGCCCGGCTTGTCAGCGAAGTCACGCACGCGCTGGAGCCGGGTCTCCAAATCATTGGCCTTGCGGCTTTTAAGCGGGTTTTGCGGTGAGACGAGCCACCACACGCGATCTAGCTCGAGGCGTCGCATGGCGGTGAGCGCGACATGCATGTGACCCTTGTGAGGCGGATCGAAGCTGCCGCCAAACAGGCCGACCTTGGCGCCCGGGGGCAAATACTCCCCGCGCAAGGGTGCGGTCGCGCCAGGTGCGCGGATCAGGCCCTGCATCGGAACTGGCGTTGAGCGCGCTCTAGCCATGTTCTGATCCGGCCAAAAGGATATCATCGGCATGAACAAGGGAGGCCGACCGCCGATAGCCGAGGATCTGCTCGATCTCATCCGTTTGTCGCCCGGCAATGCGTCGGGCATCCTCGGCATCATAGCTGCTGATCCCGCGGGCAATCCGGACCTTGTCCGGCGTGCGGATTTCCACCGGGTCGCCGCGTTCAAACTGCCCGGTAATGCGCACAATCCCCACCGGTAGCAGGGATTTTCCGGCTTGTACGGCCTTGGCCGCGCCAGCATCGACAATCACCTGGCCACGAACTTCCAATGCTCCGGCAAGCCAGCTTTTCCGGGCCTTGGCGCCGCTTGCTGCTGCGAACCAGCTGCCATGGCTCTTTTCCCGCAGGGCCAGGACCGGGCGCTCATGAGCGCCATGCGCGATGACTGTGGCGCAGCCCGATGTCGCCGCGATCTGCACCGCGGCCAGCTTGGTGACCATGCCTCCGGACCCGACAGCCGCCTTGGCATTGGCTTTTCCGGCCATGGCGAGAATATCCGGCGTGATCTCGGCGATATTCTCGATCTTGTGGGCGCCCGGATCGAGCCGGGGGTCCTGATCGTACAGCCCGTCAATGTCCGAGAGAAGCAGGAGAAGGTCCGCAGAGACCAGCTGGGCGACCCGCGCTGCGAGCCTGTCATTATCGCCATAACGCAGCTCGTCCGTCGCAACGGTATCATTCTCATTGACGATAGGAATGGCGCCCAGATCAAGCAGGGTGCGAAGGGTTGCGCGGGCATTGAGCCAGCGTCTGCGAACTTCTGTGACGTCAGGCGTAATCAGGGCCTGGGCGGTATGGAGTCCATGGCGCTCAAAGGCGCGTGCCCATGCATCGACCAGCAGTGTCTGTCCCGCTGCTGCGGCGGCCTGCTTTTGCTCCAGAGTCAGCGATCCGGCCGGCAGGCCCAGCTTGGGGCGTCCCAGCGCCACCGCACCAGAGGAGACGAGGGCGACCTTCACCCCCTCAGCCTGCAGGGTCGCTATATCATGGGCAATGCGATCAATGGCATCCGGTCCTGACTGCAGCAGTGCCGAGCCGACCTTGACGACAAGCGTCCGGACTGTGTCGAAGGCAGGCCGGGTCACGACGGGGTCCAACCGCCTCCAGCCTCATCCTCGTCCATATCATCGCTGGCAGCCTGCGCTTCTGCCTGGCGCTCATCGCCGCGCTGGGCCTGGACCATATCCCAGGCCTCCGAGCACAAGCGTTTGATGCCATCACCGGACACGCCCGACATCAGCCGGATTGGTTGGCCCAAGGCATCTTCAAGGGATTTGGCGCGATCGCGCGCCTCTTCATTTGTCATCGCATCGGTCTTGTTAAAGGCGATGATCTCACGCTTATCGATCAGACCGCCGCCATAAGCGTCCAATTCCGTGCGAACCGTGCGATAGGCCGCAACAGGGTCCTCTTGTGTCCCATCGATCAGATGGATCAAGGATGCGCATCGCTCGATATGGCCAAGGAAACGATCCCCGATGCCCGCGCCCTCATGGGCGCCTTCGATCAGGCCGGGAATATCAGCCACAATAAAGCGCGATCCGGGCCCCAGATCGACCACGCCGAGATTGGGATAGAGCGTGGTGAAGGGGTAGGCGGCAATCTTGGGATTGGCGCGGGATACTGCGCTCAAAAAAGTCGACTTGCCAGCATTGGGCAGACCCACCAGACCCACATCAGCGATGAGTTTGAGGCGGAGCCACAGCCAGCGCTCTTCGCCGGGCCAGCCGGGCGTGGATTTGCGCGGGGCTCGGTTGGTCGAGGATTTGAAGCGCGCATTTCCCTTGCCGCCATCGCCGCCGCGCGCGAGCAGTACGCGCTGGCCGACCTCGGTCAGGTCCGCAAGCACTTCATCGCGTTCTTCGTCGAGGATCTGCGTCCCGATCGGAACATGCAGCACGGAGTCATCACCCCCCGCACCGGTGCGGTCCTTCCCCATGCCATGCGTGCCGGTCGAGGCTTTGAAATGCTGCTTATAGCGGTAGTCGATCAGCGTATTGAGACCTTCGACCGCCTCGGCCCAGACATCACCACCCTTGCCGCCATCACCGCCATCGGGACCGCCGAATTCGACATAGGCTTCGCGCCGGAAGGAGACGCAACCCGCGCCACCATTTCCGGATTTCACAAAGACTTTGGCCTGATCGAGGAATTTCATCGGTTTACCTTGGTTTCTCGCTATATAGCGGCATCTGCAGGAGAATGCAGCCGGGGTGTGCTTACGGTCTGATCGAGGCGCATGGATTTGCAGGGCGCCCGGCCCATGCGCGCCATGGAAAACAGGTTCGGCTCATCACCAGTATAGATAAAGCCAAGCTTCTCCAGAATGCGTCCGGAGGCTGGATTATCCGCGTAATGACCCGCGATGACCGTTTCAGCGCCTAATTGCTCACGGGCGTAGCGGACCAGGGCGGCCCCGATTTCCGTCCCGAAGCCACGCCCCCAAAAGGGTTTGGCAATCCAATACCCGATCTCCCAATCGGCTCTTGCGGAGCGTTTGAAGACGCCGCCACCGCCGATCAGCTTGCCGTCCTGCTCGACGGTGAAAGACGTATTGCCCGCCGGGCGCCAGGCCGCGCGGGTCTGCAGGATCCATATCTCTGCAGAGATCAGCGGATAGGGGCTCGGGATACGACTGGTCATCCGAGCGATATCGATATCGCCCGCAAAGCGCGACAAGTCTTCCGCGTCGCCCATTTCTGGGAGCCGCAGGAGCAGTCTTTCCGTTTCGATACGAGGACCCATACTGGTCTCCATCGATGCGGGGAGAAAACAAAAGGGGAGGCGGTGGCCCGTCTCCCCTTTGGCGCTATTGCGCGTGTCGGACCCCGCTGGATGAGCGAACGGTCCGATATGTCATGAACCGTTCTATTCGGCTGCGTCTGCGATCGGCTCGACGGAGACGAAGGACTTGCCGCCCGACTTCTTCGCGAACTTCACTCGGCCTTCGGTGAGAGCGAAAAGCGTATGGTCCTTGCCCATGCCGACATTCTCGCCCGGATTCACCTTGGTGCCGCGCTGACGGATAATGATATTGCCCGGGATCACATGCTGACCGCCGGATTTCTTGACGCCAAGGCGTCGGCCTGCACTATCGCGACCGTTACGGGACGAACCGCCTGCTTTTTTGTGAGCCATTGATTAGTCCTCCTACTTAGCCGGCCAGATCTTTGGCGGCTGCAATCCAATCGCCCTTTTCAGCTTTCGCCTTAAGACCGGTGATGGTCTCGGAAAGAGCGTCCATATCGGCTTCCGTCCACGCCGCGATCTGGGCGAAGGACGTGATGCCGGCATCATTCAGCTTCGTCGCAAGCGCCGGGCCAACACCCGTCAGCTTGGTCAGTTCATCATTGCCTGCTGCAGCAGCGGGAGCCTCAGTCTTGGCTTCAGCTTTAGGCGCAGCCGCTTTTTTCTTCGGCGCAGCCTTGGTCTCCGGAGCCTTGGCAGCAGGAGCCTCGTCAGCCACCGGGGCCGTCGTGGTCTTCAGCTTCGTCTTGGCCTTGTCACCCGGCGCAACGATTTCCGCGATGCGCACGGTCGTGCCCCACTGACGGTGGCCCTTGGTGCGGCGGTAGTTCTGACGGCGACGCTTCTTGAAAACGATGATCTTGCGGTCGCGGTCGGTGGCCAGAAGCTCGCCGATCACTTGCGCGCCTTCAACGGTCGGGGAGCCGACGGTTACGCCGCTCTCGCCGCCCAGCAGCAGAACATCGCCAAGATCCAGCGTATCGCCAGCCTGGCCTTCGAGTTTCTCAACCCGGATTTCGTCTCCGGTGGCGACGCGGTATTGCTTGCCGCCGGTTTTGATCACTGCAAACATGATCATTAATCCTTCAATCTTCGATCTCGTCGGGCGCTTCAGGAACCGGCCGCGAGGTCCTTTTTCTTCACTGCGATTTTGCGCAGCGTTGTCGAAATAAAACCGGCCCGCAGAGCAGTCGCTATGCGGGCAGGAGCGGGGGTTATACGCAGCTTGTGCGCAGAGTCAATGAAAAGGGCAGGTCCACGCAAGCTGTGCGTGACCTGCCCGTGGCCTTGGCGCGATTTACACCGCCTGCGCCGCAGCCGTCGCGGCGAGAGCCGGGTCTGACGGGCCGACTTGGCGCTGAGGGCCAGCATAATGACGGCCAAAAGACGGAAAAGCGCGCCAAAGCGCAGGACGGCATCAAGAATGAACATGGGCGCACTCTAAACCATGACGCAAAGCCAAGGTCACGCGCCCAATGATGGTTTACGCTGAACCGCGTGTCGTTATGGTCATACGCACCAATCGCGACTTCAGGGGGCATCACATGCGTTTAGGGATTAGTGGAGCAGCGCTCGCCGTGCTTGTCGGGTGCAGCCCGGCGTTCGAGGAGGACACAGCCGCGCCTCTTACCTGGCCCGAGCCGCGTGCCGGGGTGGTTGAAGATCGCTTCGCGGATCTCGCCTTGAGCTGTGTGCACCAGGAATATCCGAACAAGATCAGCCATGTCCTGCAGAGCGATGAGGATGCGCGCCCTCCAAGCGAGCTCTATCCGGCCTTTTATGGCTGTTATGATTGGCATTCCTCGGTTCACGGTCACTGGCTTTTGACCCGTATCCTAGCGACCGATCCTGAAACGCCCATGCGGCCTGCGATAGAGGCGGCACTCGCACAGAGTTTCACGGATCAGAATATAGCGGGTGAGGTCGCTTACTATGTTCAAGGCGGGCGCCGGTCCTTCGAGCGCCCTTATGGCCTCGCCTGGTTCCTGCAACTCATTGCGGAACTTGATGAAAGTGAAGGCAGCCTGCAGCGCGAATGGCGCGAAACCCTGCGACCGCTGGAGACTGAGATCGTCGCCCAGATCGAGGATTGGTTGCCAAATCTCGCCTATCCGATCCGTCTTGGGACTCACGCGCAAACGGCTTTCGCATTCGGTTTGATGATCGATTACGCCCGAAGGGTTGAAAATACTGAGTTTGAGACCTTGGTCGTGGAGAAAGTCCGCACCTTCCATCTCGCGGATGTCGATTGTCCGCTTGCCTACGAGCCCTCGGGTGAGGATTTCCTGTCTCCCTGTTTGATGGAAGCCGATCTCATGCGGCGCATTCTGCCTCCGGCAGAGTTCGCGGACTGGCTATCCAGCTTCTTGCCGCAAATTCCGGAGGATGGGTCGACGGACTGGCTGGCGCCGGGCGTGGTCTTTGACGCCTCCGACGGCAAATTGGTGCATCTGGATGGATTGAATCTGTCTCGGGCTTGGGCGCTTGAAGGCATGGCGGCAGGCTTGCCCGAGGGCGATCCCAGACAGGCCTCGCTTTTGGCGAGCGCTGCCGAGCATACGCAAACCGGAATCGCATCCGTCTCTGATGAGCATTACTCCGGAAGTCACTGGCTGGGCAGTTTTGCGACCTATCTGACCACGCAGCGCGGGCTTTAGGTCCAGCATGGCACCGCCTTGATGGGCGGTGCGTAGTCCTGATTTTATTCGAACACTCGGGTATTACGCCTGCCCCGGATCGCCGTGAGGCGCGAAGCCGTGGCGCATAGGTGGCGGAGTGGTCGCCCGCGCTGCCATCGGCAGCGCTCCCACTTGATTTTGTCCGACCACTCAGTCATTACGCCTGTCCCCGTGCGGAGAGGTGCCGGAGTGGTCGAACGGGGCGGTCTCGAAAACCGTTGAGCGCGCAAGCGTTCCGAGGGTTCGAATCCCTCTCTCTCCGCCACTTCTTTCCACCGGATTTCGTGTCGCGCTGGTCAGTGTTCTGACTGTGACTGTTTGAAAGCACGCCAGTTGCGAGGGGTGAGGCCGACCATGTCCTTGAAGACACGATTGAAGGTCGACTTTGAGTTAAACCCCGACTCAAAGGCAATTTTGATCACAGAAAGCTCAGTTTTCGAGAGCAATTCCTTCGCATAATCAACGCGTAGGGAATTGATCAGGCCGCTAAAATTGGTGGCGCCGTCTGCATTGATCGCCGCTGATAGTCGGCTACGGTTGAGGCTGATATGGCGCGCCAGGCGTTCAAGTGAGAGGTCTGCGTCGAGATAAAGGCGTTCATCCTCCAGTAGTTTCTTCACCCGAATGAAGTCTTGCGATGATCGAGGATCGGCATTGATGCCGCCTTTGGCCGCAGGGTGCGGGAGGAAAGGTCTCCGGATGGCGAAAGGAAACGGGAGGCCGTGCGCAGCCATGTTTCCATAAAGAAGATAGGCGATTAGCCACCCCTGCAGGATGATTGCCATGAACAGGATGACGTTCCGGGTCGCCAGAATGGAGGCCGGGATATCAGCGCCGAAATAATGGATGATCCAGGTCAGATTCAGCACGAATACAGCCGATGATGGCGCTATGAGAAGGTGAAAAACGCTTCGCCGATTATCCGCCAGTTCAGATTCATAGGCTCGAAAGTGTTGCAGCAGGAGCCAGATCGTCCCGACTCCGACACACAGGATATAGAGCTGGCCTGCAGGAATAAAAATGTGTGCGAGGTGGACCGTAGCTGTCTCTCCGACACTGAGAAGTGACAGCCAAATTATTGCCGCCTCGACAAGTGGCAGTCCCAGAAAGCACAAAAAAACTAGCCGTGGCGTCTTGTAGAGCGTTGTGAACACATAAAGAGCGAGCAGGCTCCCGGCGAGCGTCTCAGACGCAAGAAGAGGCGAAAGCACAAGCCTTGCAGAGACGCTATCCGGACTTAGATAGCCAAGCTTGAAGGCAAAATAGCTTATGCTGGACACAATAAATGCCGTTAGAATCCAGGCATTTGCCCGCCCGGGTTGTCGGGCAGTAACAATGATGGTCAGCACTATAGTGTGTCCCGCAATCCAGGCGAAAAGCGGCTCGAGATCTGGCGCCATATTATGCTTCCCTGCAATGTGTTGGGCCGCCGCGGCGAAAGAGCGGCGGCCCTTATAGGCGTTTGAATGATTATTCCTGCGAACCTTGGAATTCCAAAAACGCTATGAAGTCCTCATTGTCATAAAAGACTTCGGCAATGGTCGAGAAAAGGCGTCGACCGCTTGCCGAATTCGCAATGATGACCATGCCGAAATCCCGTTCGGGCACCATAAAGGCGACGGCACTTTCGCCCGCATCGCCTCCGCCCTGCCAAAACACAGTCTCGTCCGCGTATTCGAAGGCAATCCCGGTCAGAGTGAAACCCATGGCGTTCGGGCAGATCGCCGCGATGGGGCCTTGGGAGCAGAACCCTTCGGTCATATCAAACTGTATCGTGCGGCGATCAGCTTCCAGCTCTGCGCTGAGGCTCCCCTCGGTGAGCATGTTGGATAGAACCAGGCCTACGGCGCTGGCAGACCCGTAGAGGTCATCTGCCGCGCTCCATGTCTGCATATCAGCCTCGACGAAGGAGCCGTCTGGCAGTTTCGACCAGGTGAAGTTGTCACCGAGCCCACTTTCATGGCTGAAAGCAGCATACCGTGCGCCGGCGGGTTCGAGCGTGTAGGTTCGGATAAGCTCGTCGAAGCTGCTGCCGGTAATCTGAGCCACATAGCGTGCCACATAATTATAGCCTTCTCCTGAATAACCGGGGCGAGTGCCGGGTTCGAACTGGAAGGCGAGGCGGCCATCATCATTCATTGAACGCCAGTTGGGGAAGCCAGACTGGTGCGCCAGGGCGTGACGTGGTGTCAGGCGCTGGCTTAGGGGATCGGCCGCGACATCCGGATCCACAAATACAGGGGCCATCGGGACATCAATGTCGATCAGACCGGCATCGGCAATCTGCAACACCGTTTCGGAAGCAAGAAGCTTTGTGACCGAGGCCATATTGAACATGGACTGCGTGGTCGCGGGCACGCCAGGCCGAGCCTCACCGTAGGCGGCCGCGAACCCGACACCATCGCTCGATACAACAGCAAAGGTGATCGCCGGCACATTATGCGCTTCGAGAAGGCCGGGGATCAGTGCATCAAAATGGGCGTGTTGTCTGGATAAATAACGGGTTTCATTTTCGGGCTGGGCAACAGCCTGACTAGCGCAACCTGTCAGTGAGGCTAGGAAGCTTGTTGAGACTGCTGCCAGGGTGATCAATTTCAAGGTCATTATTCTGGGTCCTTTCAAGTAGACGTCGACGCTTCCGACGCAGACCGTTGATGCCGCAAGCTCCTGGCTTGGATGACCCATATTCACCGACACAGTCCCAATTCGTAAAAATCTGCGTGCGGCCGAGTGAAGGCGCGAAAAAAGTAGAGGTTTTGTCCTCATAAAGTCTTGCGCTTGCAGGGCTTTATCGCGGATTGGCTGCCGAGATTATGGCTGGCACAATCCTGGCCCATGCGCGGGCCAAGTCCCGATCCCCAAATAGGACGACCTACAGGTCGAATTGGGACGCTCCAGCCATGCCGGCGGCTAGAATGCACCGATCGAAATGGGGGTTTTCATGATAATGACCGGTTTCCTGGCAACGGTCCTGAGCCAGTCGTCAACACCTTGCGCCGATCTGCAGGCTTCCCTGTCCGACCTGGCCGGTGCCTGGACAGGGGCCTTGGAGTATGTCGATGGCAGACACGGTGGTCGGGTGTCAATTCCGCATACTCGAGAGGTATATGTGCCGCCTAATCGCGCCTACCTTGCGGCGCGCCTCGAGTTTACCGACCCTGGGCGTATCGTCTATCGCGCGGAGCTCATGGCATTTGCCTGCGAAGTTGTAACGTCGACCGGTGCGAGCGAATATGGCGCCAGCGCCCAAAACTACCGGGTCTCTCGCTTTGAACTTGCACCGCTCGGGTGGCGCGCATTTCTCGACGAAGTGGCGGACAGCAGTGCAGATCAACCAACCGGGCGCCTGACGATTTCCTATTTTGCAGACACGTTATCGATTTCAAGATTTCGGCTCGATGAGGAAAGCGGGGAGATCGCATTTAGCAATGGTGTCAATCTTCGCCGAAGTGATGACGAAACTGGTGAGTTGCCCGACTGAGTTTTGATGTCGCATCATGCTTTTAGCGTTCAGTCCCCCCTCGCGGGCTTTCTTGCGGTTTTTACGAAAGCGCCCTGGGGCGTCGCTCACTTAGATCATCCCGACTTGACCTCAAGATCATCCTGGAAGGTGTCGGGCAGTGCGTTCGCCTGATTGATCTGCCGCTTTCACTGGGCTTATCTGGTGGTGATGAAGGGCCGGTGATCGGCCGCCGCTGGGGCAAGCTGACATCAGGTCATGGGCAAACTCTACTTCACCTATAGCGCTATGAATGCCGGTAAATCGGCCATCTTGTTGCAAGCTGCGCACAATTACGGCGAAAGCGGCATGAAGGTCATGCTTTGGACGTCTGAACATCATGCCGATGACGAGTCCGCCGTCTTCGGGGATATCGAATCCCGGATTGGCTTGCGTGCCCGGGCACATATTTATCGTCACGAGCAGGACCTGTTCGAGCGGATCATGGCCCATCAGGCCGAGAACGGTCTGGATGCCGTGTTTGTCGATGAGGCCCAATTCCTCAGTCGCGACCATGTCTGGCAACTGGCTCGGGTTGGCGATGAGCTGGGCATACCGGTCTTGTGTTACGGCTTGAGAACAGATTTTCAGGGCAAGCTGTTCGAAGGCTCCGCGGCGCTTCTTGCAATCGCCGATGATCTGCGTGAGGCGCGGACCATCTGCTTTTGCGGTCGCAAGGCGACAATGAGTCTTCGCCTTGATGCATCCGGGGATGCGGTTACGGAAGGCCAGCAGGTAGGCGTCTCAAAAGATGCCTATGTTTCGCTCTGCCGCAAACACTGGTTAGAGCGGGTTAAGGCCGGAGCCGGTTCCGAAGCGTAACGGGCCTATGGGATGGCTTGAATTGACGGGGGTGCCAGAGAGGCGACCGTCGCGACACGAAGGCCGTTAGATACGGTCAGGGGGACATTGGCGTATGAGTGCCAATCTGATTGCCGGTCTGGGTGCTGGCTTATTATTGCTGATCGCGTTCGCGTTCTCGACAAACCGGCGCAAAATCCGTTTCAGGACGGTGATTAGCGCGCTGCTATTGCAGGGCGCGATTGGTGCGCTGGTTCTCTACCTGCCGATCGGTCGCGATATCCTCGCCGCGCTCTCCACAGCAATAACGGGGCTGCTGGCCTATTCAGCCACCGGTATTGAGATGGTGTTCGGGCCCTTGGTATCGGAATCGGTTGGCTTCAGTTTTGCGCTGAATGTTCTGCCTGTTGTGATCTTCTTCTCGGCGCTGATGTCGGTGCTCTACCATATCGGCATTATGCAATGGGTGGTGCGGATCGTCGGTGTTGCCTTGGACACGGTTTTGTCCAGCGGACGCGTGGTTTCCTTGAATGCCGCCGCAAATATCTTTGTGGGACAGACCGAGGCGCCTCTGATTATTCGGCCCTATCTCGACAAGATTACACAGCCCCAGCTTTTCGCCATCATGACCTCGGGGCTCGCTTCAGTTGCCGGTACCGTGTTGGCCGCCTACGCGCAGATTGGCATAAGCGTGGAGTATCTCCTGGCCGCCAGTTTCATGGCCGCCCCGGGCGGGCTGCTCATGGCCAGCATAATCATGCCGGGCGATGATGATCGTGATGAAGCTCAGACCATCGTGAAGGCATCATCCGAGAGGGAGCGTCACGCCAATGTGGTCATGGCCGCGGCCGTGGGCGCGAAGGATGGTCTTCAGCTGGCCTTGAATATCGGTGCGATGTTGATCGCGTTCGTGTCTTTGATCGCTCTTTTGAACGGGCTGATTGCTTTCATTTTCGGCCTGTTCGGCCTGGAAGGCATTACCATCCAATACCTGCTCGGCCTGCTTCTATCACCCTTGATGATGGCGTTGAGTATCCCCATCGCGGAAGCGCAGGCCGCTGGAGCGATCGTCGGTGAAAAACTGGTGATCAACGAGTTCGTGGCCTATCTGACGCTGTCCGGCAGTCTTGAGGCGTTTTCTCCGCGCAGTCAGGCCATCCTCACCATAGCGCTATGCGGTTTCGCCAATCTCAGCTCTGTCGGGATCCTGCTGGGCGGGCTGGGCAGTCTGGTGCCGGATCGCATGGCAGAGATCGCCCGTTTCGGCCTGCGCGCGGTTCTGGCCGGTTCGCTCTCCAACCTGATGAGCGCAGCAATCGCCGGCATGCTGTTCACCGGCTGAGTCGTAATTGGCGAAGCCAGACATGGCGCCAGATGCAGAGCAGGAGGCGTTTAGTGATGGCTTGTGGCGCGCTCCGTCACGCCCGGTGTTCAGGTCCCAACAATCTGCAAGCGGTCTCTTGTGAAGTAAGTCGAAGTTCTCCACCGTGCTGGCGGGGAGACAATCATGGAAGACAATCTAGCGCTTAATCCGCTGCAGATCGGAATTTTCGCGGCTTTGACGATCGCAATCGGCGCCCTGACCTGGTGGCGTGTTTCGGCGATGAAAAGGACCGCTGATGCGGATGATGAGAGCGAGTATTTTCTCGCTGGTCGCAGTCTCGGTTGGATCTTGGTCGCGGGGTCGATCACACTGACCAATCTGTCGACCGATCAGCTGGTCGGTATGAATGGCAATCAAATGCTGCTCTTGGCGTGGTGGGAATTGGCGGCTGTCGCAGGTTTGATCATTCTCGCCTTCATCTTTCTCCCGATCTATTACAAGAATAATTGCCGGACCACGACAGAACTCCTGGGGCAACGCTATAATGACAGGAATATCAGGGCTTTAATTGCCTTTTTATTCCTCGCCGGCAATGTCATCGTCTTCTTGCCGGTCATGCTCTATACCGGCTCGCTCTTTCTCAAATCCATGTTCGGTGTGGACTGGCCCATCCTGGCCTTTGCGATACCGCTGGCGCTTATTGGTTCCGCTTACGCGATTTTTGGCGGTTTGCGCGCTGTCGCGGTATCGGATGCCATATCGGGCGTTGGGGTTCTGGGAGTCGCCGTTCTGGTCGTCGTGCTGGCCTTGATGGCCATTGATTTTGACTTCTCCGGCATCCCTGCGGAACGTTTGACCCTTATTGGTGATAATGAATCCCCTATCCCCTGGCATACTTTGCTGACCGGTATGATTTTCATTCAGATTTTCTACTGGAGCACCAATCAGACCATTACGCAGCGGGCCATGGCGGCGAAAAGCTTGAAGGAGGCTCAGAAAGGCGTCCTTGCGGCTGCCGGCATCCGTTTGCTGATTGTGCCAGCGATCGTCGTCATCCCGGGTATCGCCGCATACAAACTCTTCGGTGATGTGGGGGATGCGGCTTACGGGCAGGTTGTGGCGGCTGTGCTGCCGCCCTGGTTATCCGGGGCCTTTGCCGCGATGATCGCGGCGGCCGTATTGACCAGTTTCAACTCAGTGCTCAACTCATCGACGACGCTTTACGTCCTCGATATTCACGAGACCTATTTTGACTCAACGCCCAATGTCGGGCGGATGAATATGGTGATCACTCTGCTGTTTGTGGCCAGCTCGATCGCACTGGTTCCGCTCTATCAAAGCGCGGAGAGCATTATCAATCTGGTGCAGCAACTCTTCGGCCTTCTGTCCATGCCAATCCTCTCGGCCTTTATTGTGGGTCTGGTTTTCCGCAATGTGGGGGCCGGGGCGGCCATGACAGGTGTGCTGTCAGGCACCGTGATCTATGGGGCCTTCACCTTCGCCTGGACCCCATTGCACTACATCCATCTGATGTTGATCACACTGGTCGCCTCAATCACGATTGCCCTGGTCTATAACCGTCTGGTGCTTGGAAACCGCGAAGAGTTTGTTGGTCTGCCTCGCTAGATCCGCCAGGCGGCAACGCCTGCTGGTGCGAGCTCCATTCCGCCAAGCACAAACTCGGCGTTTGCGGGCGCCATGTGAGCGAGATTGACCGGTTCGGGTCCGTAATTGAAGGCGAAGCGCAGGCTGCCAAGGCTGCGCAGTCTGACGTCTTCATGCGTCAGAACCACATCAAGTCCCGCTTCGAGCGCCAGGCTGGCAATGACATGGCCCAGGAGTTCACCTGACGGCCAGCCGGCCAGATAATGCCAGGACTTTTCTTGCACCCAGAAGGGAGCGCCGTCAGAAAAACGGGCGCGTGCGGGCAAGCGGGTCTCGAGGGCTTCGCGCCAGCGTTCGACCTGACGGCTTTCACCGTCAATTTCGACGGTTTCAACACAGCCGCTTCGCAGGCTCTCCACACGGGTGACCTTGAGCGGCAAATAATCCTGCAGGGCACCCGGGGCGAGGTTGGGCGGGATTTGGAAATCCTCGGTTTTCGAACCCGTTCGACACAGGCATAAAATCTGTGCGCCGCTCGCATCAAGACGTTTCAAACTCGCCTCGCTGATGAAGGGCAGGCCGGGTATTATGATGAGGTCATAACCAGAGATATCGGCCTCAGGTGACACAATATCGATATCAAGCCCCAGGCGCCTAAGCACAGCGTAGGTTTCGAACGTCTGGCGCAGAAGGTCCAGTCCTTCGGCTTGCGGCTGGGCGTGGTGCATCCACTGACCATCGTAAGACCAGAGCAGAGCTATGGGCGCCTGTTTTGTGACATGCCCGGAAATAAGCTCAACATCCTGCACGACCTGTGTGGCTTCTGCGAAGGCGGGAGCGGGTTCAGCATCGACACGTAGTAGTCCGGCATGCATTTGTTCTTGAGCGAAGGGGCATTGGCGCCAGCGGAACCAGCTTACAAGATCGGCCCCATGTGCAAGCGCTTCAAGGCTCCAAAGTCGCACCATGCCGTCCAGCGGTGCCGGATTGTTGGGCGCCCAGTTCACTGGCCCGGGTTGTTGCTCCATAACCCCCCATTTGGGCGAGCAGCCGCGATAGATATCGTGGTGAAAGGCCTGAAAGTCTGGGTGTCCTTGACGCAGATAGCGGCGCTTCTGGTCATCCGGGAATGGAGACATGTCGAGAAAGCCAAGCGGATAGCTGTCCCAGCTTGCCAGATCGAGATCCGCTCCGACCTTGTGATGATCAAAGGCGGTGAATGCGCCCATGAAGTTGTGGGTGATCTCTCTGCCCGGACTCAGGTGCCGGAGAATATCGACCTGCTCGGCATTAAAGCTTGCAACCTGGTCAGAGCTGAAACGCTGAAAGTCGACGACGTGGGATGGGTTCGGTTCGGTGACCGTGCCGACCGGCGGGTCTACCTCTTCAAAGCTCCGATATTCCTGGCTCCAGAACACATTTCCCCAGGCCGTGTTCAGCACTGCGATAGCGCCGTAGCGTTGACGCAGCCAATGTCGGAACGCCTGGCGAGCATGCTCCGAATAGCTCTCTATCGTATCGTGGCAGCCAAATTCGTTATCGGTTTGCCACATGGCGACGGCTGGATGCTGTCCATATCGTTCAGCCATGGCGGTCACGATGCGCTGGCATTCCTGTCGATAATTCTGACTGGAGAAGCAGTAATGGCGGCGTGATCCGAACCCGCGTGCTTGTCCATGCTTGTCGATGGCCAACATTGATGGGTCCCGGTCGACCAGCCATTTGGGCGGGGTCGCTGTTGGCGTGCCGAGAATGAGCTTTAATCCGGCGTTATGCAGGGTTTCTATCGCACGATCGAACCAGGCCCAGTCATACTGGCCCGGTTCCGGCTCGAAGCGCGACCAGGCGAACTCGCCAATTCGCACGAGTGATAGGCCGAGTTCGGACATTTGACGCGCGTCTTCCGCCCAGCGGGCTTCCGGCCAGTGTTCGGGGTAGTAGCAAACGCCAAGGCGCATCAG
>JAAEZM010000004.1:149163-172449 GCA_018222865.1 Alphaproteobacteria bacterium | reverse complement strand
TCTGTGAACGTCCGGGGTCAAGCGACAGGCCGTGATTCATCAAGCCGGCTCCTTGGAACTCACCAATGGGCCATAGCATCGGGTCGCCTTCCAGAGCGATTTCGGTAAGCCTGTAATAAGACGCCGGATCAAGACCGATCAGTCTTATGCGCGCTTGCGTCGGGCGCATGGGCGTGTTGATGCGCATAATGCGAAGCATGGCTTGAGTGCCGTCCGCCGACACGATCAAGTCGACATGGGGATCCGCTTCCGCAGGCGAGGCATGCAGTAGCTGACCGTCATGCATCCAGTCTCGGTGTGTCTTGTAAAGATCAATGCCGCGTTTGAGCGCCGCGCGTTCCGCATCGGTAAAATGGTCCGGGTCCGCCTCGATGCCCATATGTCCGAAGAAAGCGACCAAGATCCGAAAGGCCATGGGGATTTTCCGCCCGGTCATCGGATTTGGGCTAGGGCCGATGTGCGCGCCGAGGCGCTCATGAGGCATGATCAGAGCGGCTGAGCGCTGTATTTGAAGCCGGTCGATGGCGTCCGTGGCATCGCTCGTCCAAAACCGGTCCGTTCGCGCTGCAATACCCGCATCGATCCGACCGCCACCGCTGGCACAGCTTTCGATCTCGACAGTATGCGCCTCGCGAAGGCGGTCCAGGAGCTCGTAGAGCCCGTCAGTCTGGGCGCCAGGATTGGCAATGCCCTCTCGGCTCGCCGGATATAGATCGCGATTACAATCCCACTTCAGATAGGTGATCGGATAGGTGTCCAGCAGGGCCGAGAGTGTTGTGAAGAGATGATCCCTAACCTCTTCAAGAGCGAGATCGAGAACAAGTTGATGGCGACCTGTCGCCAGATCCGTTTCAGGCCATCCCAATACCCAATCAGGGTGGGCGCGGTACAAGTCGCTATCAGGGCTGACCATTTCCGGTTCTACCCAGAGCCCAAATTCCATGCCTTCAGCGTGAACGGCTTCAATAAGCGGCGTCAGACCATTGGGGAACTGGTTCGCATCAACCGTCCAATCTCCCAGGCTGGTCTGATCATTCCGCCTGCCTTTGAACCAGCCATCATCCAGAACAAAGCGCTCAGCTCCGATTTCCGCCGCCTTTTTTGCGAGGGCGATACATCCAGTTTCCGTCACATCGAAGTAACGCGCTTCCCAGGTGTTGAAATGAACCGGGCGGCGAAGTCTGCGGCCCGCGCGCCGGATGGAATTCCGGAAGATGGAAGAGACGCCATTCGATCCAGACCCCGATAGCGCCACCAGGGCTCGCGGCAAATCGATGCGATCGCCCGGTGCGAGGCGCATTTCTCCCGGGGCAAAGAGCCGCTCTGCCAGGAGCTGCCCGCTGCCATCCGTCGCGCGCTCCGCTGCAAGGCGGAAAGGACCGCTCCAGGCCAGATGCATGGTCATCCAACGACCGGTCTGTTCGTCAGAGCCTTTATCCTTCACGCTGAGTGTTGGGCCGCCATCAAAGCCCGGCCTTCCGCTGCGGCCGACTTGCTCTATGCGTCCGGCGGTCCAGTTCCGGGCGGCGGGTGTGCCTTCACGTCCCCAGGCGCCTGCTGCGGTAAACACCTCAACGGCCCAGTCGGGAGCCGGCAAAAGAGCGCTGGCGACACGTTCAATCGACACGGGCGTGGGGCCTTTGTGATCAAGCGAGCAAGCTATGGTCAGGGCATCACCATCAAACGCCAAGTTGGACTTAACCTCGATCCCAAGCACGGGATCGATTGCGCGCAACACTATCTCGCCGTGCTCCTGGGTAATTTGTGGGGCGGCGAGCTTGAGGCGTCGCCCTGTTTGGATGCTCCAGCCCTCGATCTGAGGGATGCCGTGAAAACCGCGCCCATGCTCGGGGAGCAGTGTGGGGCCAATCGGGATGTCAGGACTCGCGGGAAGGCGCTGGAACCCGGCATGTTGAGCCAATGCCTCGTCGCATTTCGGGCCAAACCAGACCAAGTGCGCCAATCCGTCCTCGCCCTGTTCGACGATGACGGACAGTGTTTCACCTTCAGCCCTTACGCGCATCGAGTACCTCGTTCATCGCATAGATGTCTTGAAGTCACAGAAGACGGCATTAGCGCGCGGTGTCGCAAACAAGGCGCCCAAAGCTGCGGGTGCTCTTCGTGCGTTCCGAAGGGAGTAGAACTTTTCATCAAACGCGCTCCAGTTCGCAGATGAGCCGGGCTGCCGGATGATCATTCAAGAGCGGATCCAACCAGTCCTGCCCCATACTGCCGGGCAAAAGAAGGACGCAGCAGCCACCGAAACCCGCGCCTGTTATTCGGGCACCCAGTGCTCCCCTGTCCACAGCGCTGGCGACCAGGGCATCCACTTCTGGTGTGGAGACGTCGAAGTCATCGCGGAGCGATACATGAGAGGCCGTCATCAGTGCCCCGAATTTTTCAGCCTCGCCGGCCCGAAGCGCCTTGATGGCGGCTTTGGCTCTGTGGTTCTCGTCGATCACATGGCGTGCGATGGGACGAAGAGAAGCTGGCAGGTCTGAGATGTCATCAGCATCACATAGCCAGTCGAGTTCAACTGCCCTGGCTGCCTCGAGGCAGGCCTCACGTCGCAGCTTGTAGCGACCGTCAGCGAGTTTGCGTGTGACGCCGGAGTGCAGCACAACGAAGCGCCAGTCAGGCGGGATCGCAACGCGGTCGAAATCGAGCGTGCGGGTGTTCAGGCTCAATGCCTCGCCAGGCAGAGTATGGGCGACAGCCATTTGATCCATGATGCCGCACGGCACACCGATAAAGTTGTTTTCGACGCCGCGAGCCAGCTTCGCCAGGTGCGTGCGGCAAGTGGTTTCAGGCGCTACCGCCTTCAAGACGCCAAGCGTAACAGCAGCTGAGGATGATACGCCGGCACCGGCTGGTATATCGCTGGTCACTTCCACATTAGCACCACCGGCGAGATAGCCTTCTCGTCTTGCGGCTTGGAGTGCGCCAAAAACATAGTCCGCCCAGTGACCGCGCGCTGGAGTGTTCAGGGGTGCTTCGGCTCTATTGTCGAACTGGGCTGAGCATACCCGGTCGAGTGCTTCGCGATGAGGGGTCACCGTGATCTCAACGCCAAGCGGCAGGGCAGCCGGCAATACCCAGCCACCATTAAAATCAATCCACTCACCGATGAGGTTCACCCGTCCCGGCGTCCAGCTCTTGCCCATTATTCGGCCTCGCGGAGTGCCCGAGCGGCTTCGCGCGGATCGACGTCCACGGTGAAAATGCCGGTCGCTTGCTCAACACTGGCGAGGTATTTCAGGCGACCTGCTGAGCGCATCAAGGGGAAGAACTGGGCAGAGAATTGAAAACGTCCCGAGGATTCGCGCGGGGCAGCCTGGAAGCTCATCATGTAGGGCATGGGCTGATCAAAGAGCCGATCATAGCGCTGAACAACCTCGCCGAGGAGTGTTGCAAGCCCTTCGATCTCCTCCGCTGAAAACAGCCATGGCCCAGCCTTACGCGAGCGCGGGGTGATCCAAACCTCGTAGGGAAAGCGTGACCAGGGCG
This sequence comes from Alphaproteobacteria bacterium, assembly GCA_018222865.1. Classification (GTDB taxonomy): domain Bacteria; phylum Pseudomonadota; class Alphaproteobacteria; order Caulobacterales; family Maricaulaceae; genus Maricaulis. The sequence goes on along the minus strand of JAAEZM010000004.1, from coordinate 168,942 downwards.
GGCAGTGGGCGTTCAGACCGCCGGCCTCGGCGATGGCAAACTCCGCGCCCCAGCTTTGCCGGTCGGCATCGAGATCATAACCGCTGTCGAACGCGGCCTCAGCCTTTGCTTGCGGTTCAGGTGTCCGCGGGAAAGTATAAATCTGACCGTGAGGGTGATGCAGGGTCACGCCAACGGCTTCGCCGCGATTTTCAAAGGGCAGAACATAGGCAGCCCCGGTATCGAAGTGTTGTTGATAGCGATCGATCAGGGCCTCAATCAGCAAGATGCGTCGCTCTTGTCCCAGCGTGGCAAGGCTGCCTTCATCATCCGGCGAGAAGACAATGACTTCTGCATCGCCGGTCGCGGGACGGCTCTCCCAAGGTGCGGGAGCAGGGGGCGGAGCGAGCGGGTGCAGGCTTGGGAAGCGGTTCCCGAAGACAGCCAGTTCGAAATCATCGAACGGGATTTCTGTCGTGGGGGCGCCAGGGCGTGCCGGGGCGAGTGGATTTGCGGCCTTGGAGGGTTTGAAAGTTCGCGTTTGGCGATGTGGCGCAAAAAGCGTCCATTCCTGCCTGAGTGGGTGGAAACGCATTTCCGAGCGCGCCGAGACCGGATCCTCGAACTCTGAGCCCGGCTCTCCTTCATGCGGCGTGTATCCATAGAGGGAAAGAACCCGACCATCAGGCTTTTGATGGTCACGGCGATAATAGCTTCGAGCGCGTCCGCTCAAATGATGCTGCATGCTCAACACCCCATCCGATCCAGTCGGATTTTGAGCCGCAAACGTGTCTCAGATCAATGCTCATGGAGAAGCGATGGACACACGCGCAGCCGGGCAGGCGTTAAGGTGGGATGTGATTGGATGAATTCGGCGGGGTGTCGCGGGTGCGGTCAGCAAACGAACCGCACCCGCAGGCCCCAATTGCGTGGGATGAGCCCTAGCGCTCGTCCAGGATGGCTTCGATTTGATCCATGGCGTCATCCATACGGTCGATAACCGCATTGTACGGAGCCGCCGTGGTCATATCGAGACCGGCGTCACGCAGAATCTCAACCGGATAGTCCGATCCGCCGGCGCGCAGGAAGTCCAGATATGTTTCACGGGCTTGACCATCGCCGGATTCCAGCTGGTCGACGAAATAGGCCGCGCCTGCAATCGATGTCGCGTACTGGTAGACATAGAAGTTGAAATAGAAGTGCGGGATATAGGCCCACTCGATCATCTCTCGTTCGGTGATCCCCGGCAGGAGCTGGTTTTTATTGGCTCGGATATCGATTGGCCAGCGCTCAAGGCGAAACTCGACGCGGCATTGCTGCCGGAAGTTCAGGCCTATTCACCCGATCAAATCCCCAACATGCCGGATCCTTTCCCGCACTGGCAGCGCACTGAGGCCGCTGAGTAAGTCTGCTTTAGACGATGCTCTGGGCGGCGCGGCCTGGGGCGTGTTGAAAGGCGCTCCGTTTGAGCCCTATGAGCTTGATTCCAGACGGTCTACGGCCCGCTCTAGCCGCTCGACCAAATCCTTGGAAATTGGCTCTGGGCGCGTGGTGCCATAAGTGCGTTCGAAGGCCGAGATCAGATTGTCGACGGTGCCGGTCGGGCGTTTTGCTTTTCGTAGCGAAATCGTCCGGGCAGAATACTCCAGCGTCCCGTAGAACATGTCGCGGGGTATCCATAGTGGCTGCGCATCATCAAACGCCCCGCTTGCAATTCCCGCTTCGAAGATCTCGTCGAACACGGCCACATAGGCGCGCAGGCGATCGCGTGTTGCGGGGTCTACGCTATAGGCTTTGCGGAGTTTGGCGGCGAGGTCGAGAAACGGAAGGTCTCGTATCACGCTGGTCAGATGATAGTCCGCGAGCGCTCTCAATTGCTCGATAGGCGCGCTGTGTCGGCTTACCGTATCCCGGGCGCCCTGGGTCAAGTCCTGCCAGAATACAGACAAGACCGCTTCCATGAGCGCTGTCTTGGTCTTGTAGTACAGATAGACAGTGCCCTCAGCGATGCCTGCGCGGCGCCCGACCTCTGCCACGCGAGCATCTTCGAAGCCGAACTCGATAAAGACATCCCGCGCCGCGCGAAGGATCTGATCCCGGCGGGCGAGGTTTTTGGGTGATGTGGAGTTGTCCTCAGGCATGGCTAGAAACCCATCTGGCGCGCGGCCAGATCACGCATGATCTCTTCTGACCCGCCGCCAATCGCTTGAACCTTGACTTCCCGGTAGATGCGCTCGACAGGGTTGCCGCGCAAATACCCTGCGCCGCCAAGAATTTGCATGGCCTCTGAGGCGCAATACTCAAGTGCTTTTGAGGCCGAAAATTTGGCCTTGGAAATTTCGGCGACCGGAGTGCGGCCGGCATTCACCTGCCAGCAAATCATGTGGAGATAGGCCTCGATCATGTCGGTCCGAGCCGACATCTCGGCCAGCTTATGCCGTATCACCTGATGGTGGACGAGGGGGCGGCCGAAAGTTTCGCGTTCGCGTGCCCAGGTAAGCGCCTCATTCAAACACAGCTTCATCGCGCCGAGCATGCCCGCGATCAGGCCGATCCTTTCTCCGTTGAAGTTATCGACGATGGCGAGAAAACCACGGCCTTCCTCCCCAAGAAGCTGGTTCGCTGGCACGCGGCACTCTTCGAAGTAGAGCGTCGCCTGATCGGAGCACCACCACCCCATTTTCCGATCGATTTCAGTGCGTGAGAAGCCTGGCGTGTCCGCTTCAAGAAAAAACAGGGAGATGCCGTCTAATCGACCTTCCGAGGTGCGGGCGCCGACGACGAAATAATCGCTGCTCATGCCACCCGTAATGAAGGTCTTCTGGCCATTGATTACAAAGTCGCCGCCGTCGCGGCGCGCTGTGGTCTGCATTCCGGCAACATCGGAGCCACCGGACGGTTCCGTGATGGCCAAGCTTGAAGATCTACGCCCTGAGACGATCTCAGGCAATACGCGATCTCTTATGCTGTCGGCGGCGAGGTCGCGGATTGGCTTTGTCGAAATCGAGCGCGCGCCAAGGGCTGCTGCGACGCCGCCGGCTCCACATTGGGCGACTTCTTCGCTCCATGCTGTGCGCATAAAGCAGTCATCAAACCCAAGCCCGCCCCATTTCTCCTCGATTCCGAAACCGAAAACGCCGAGTGCGCCGACTTTCTCGTGCAGGCTTGCCGGAATGGCGCCCGCCTCGTCCCAGTTGTCGGCATGCGGTGTTACTTCGTCGGCGACAAAGCGGCGGATCATGTCTCGGAAGGCCCGGCGCTCGTCGGTGTCAAACGGGTTCTCCATGGCAGGCCGCTCCTGTGTTCTGCGCGTCTTGGTTGGGGTTGACGCTCATAGGCTGAGATGATCTCATAATTTTGTCAATCAACGCGGGAGGCGGTGGTGTCGGATAAGGGTATGATAAGGATCGGTGGAGCGAGCGGGTTTTGGGGGGAGTCCGAAATGGCTCTGCCGCAATTCCTCAAGGCTGGCGGGCTGGACTATATCGTTTTCGACTATCTGGCAGAGATCACGCTCTCCGTTATGGCTCGCGCACGCGCCAAGGATCCCTCAAAGGGCTATGCGCCTGATTTTGTCGATCTGGTCCTGAAGCCCAACCTTTCCGAGATTGCGCGCCAGGGCGTGAAGATTATTTCCAATGCGGGCGGAATGAACCCGCAGGCCTGTGCGCAAGCGGTAGAGGCTGCCATTGCCGAGGCCGGGCTGGAGCTTAAAGTCGCACTTGTTACCGGCGATGATCTCATGGATCGGGCCGGGGAGCTGGCCGCCGACGGTCATGCTGAGATGTTCACCGGTGCAGGTTTCCCCGACCCGGAGAAGATCGCCTCCATCAATGCCTATCTCGGTGCTGCGCCCATTGCCGAGGCGCTACGGCGAGGCGCGGATATCGTCATAACGGGCCGAGGCGTTGACAGTGCTGTCACGCTCGGGGCGTGCCTGCACCACTTCGGCTGGGATTTGGAGGATTGGGACCGGCTCGCTGCAGCAAGTCTTGCCGGGCATATCATCGAGTGTGGGCCACAGGCGACAGGCGGAAATTTCACCGATTGGGCCGGTCTTGCGGAGACCCTGATCGATATCGGCTACCCGATTGCTGAGATCTCCGAAGATGGCGGCGTTGTCATCACCAAGCCAGACGCTACGGGCGGTGTTGTCTCGGTTGCGACGGTCGGTGAGCAAATACTCTATGAGATCGGCAATCCGCAGGCCTATATCCTCCCCGATGTCGTGTGTGACTTCACACAGGTGGCGCTTGCAGAGGTCGCCCCTGATCGCGTCAGCGTCGTGGGCGCAAAAGGTCGACCAGCGCCTGAAACCTTGAAAGTCTCCGTGACATTCATGGATGGATGGCGCGCCGGCTCAACCTTTCTCTATGTTGGCGAAGAGGCGCCGCGTATGGCGCGATGCTTCGCTGAAACCGCGCTGGCGCGGGCGCAAAGGAAGCTCAAATCGTTCGGAGCCCCCGATTATACGGAAACCCTGATCGAGGTGGTCGGTGATGGCAGCGCTTTTGGGGAGGCGCATGTGCGGCCGGACGCAAAGGATGTTGCCGTCAAACTGGCAGTGAAGCACGCGGATCCGATGGCTGCCGGCCTGATCCTGCGTGAGGCGATCGGGCTGGCTCTTGCCGCCCCGCCGGGCTTGTCCGGCTTCTCCGGCAATCGTCCCAAGCCTTCGCCGGTCGTTCGGTTGTTTTCATTCTTGATCCCGAAAAACCAGGTCACTCCGGTCCTGCATTTTGATGGTGAGCAGATTGAGCTTCCCATGGGCAATGGCGCCGCCGTCTGCGCACCCGAAAAGGGAGGTGATGAGCCCTCCTTGCCAGTCGGCGCCGCCACGGTGAGCCTGCCCTTGCACAAGCTGGCTTGGGGCAGATCCGGCGATAAGGGCGACAAAGCCAATATCGGTGTTCTGCCGCGCTCGCCAGAGCTTGCTCCATGGATCTGGGCAGCGCTTGACGAGCAAACTCTGCGCGCCCGCTTCGGTCATTATCTGCAAGGCGGTATCGACCGCTATTTCATGCCGGGAATGGGGGCGATGAATATTCTGCTGCACGACGTGCTGGGTGGGGGCGGCGTGGCCAGTTTGCGCAATGATCCGCAGGGTAAGGCCTACGCCCAAATTCTCCTTCAAACGCCTGTCGCCGTGCCATCAGACCTCGCGGAGGCTTTCAAATGAGCGTGTTTCAATCTCGCATTTCCACCGGGTCTGAAGACTTCAAACGCAATCGCGCGGACATGCTTGGTCTGATCGCGAAGCTTGATGAGCTGAACAGTCGGGCCGGAATGATATCGGAGAAGCGCAAGCCCCGTTTCGAGGCCCGTGGGCAGCTGACACCGCGCGAACGCCTGGCGCGGCTCCTCGATCCCGGCATGCCCTGGATGTCATTGGGAAATCTGACGGGCTATCTCGCGGACAAGCAGGAAGAGTCGCGGTCAATCCCGGGTTCAACCTTGATCTCTGGGATCGGCTTTATTCGTGGCGTGCGCTGCATGGTCCTCGTTGATGATAGCGGGATTAAAGGCGGTGCGATCATGGGCGGCACCGGGTGGAAAATCATGCGCGCCGAACAAATCGCGCTGGAGCAGAAGCTCCCATTTGTCCATCTGGTCGAGAGTGCTGGCGGCGATTTAATCAACTACACCGTAGAAGGATTTGTGCGCGGTGGTGGCTTGTTCGCTGGCCAAGCCAAGCTTTCCAAGGCTGGCGTGCCCGTTATCACAATTCTACACGGCTCCTCCACGGCGGGCGGTGCCTACATGCCCGGGATGAGTGATTATGTGGTTGCCGTGAAGGAGAACGGGAAAGCCTTCCTCGCGGGCCCGCCTCTGCTCAAGGCCGCTACCGGAGAGATTGCAACAGAAGCCGAGCTTGGCGGCGCCGAGATGCATGCCAATACGTCGGGGCTGGTTGAGTATTTGGCAGAGGATGATGGCGAGGCCGTGTTGCTCGCGCGCGAAGTCGTTGATCGCCTTCGCTGGAATACACGTTGTCCGAGTCCGCGCCAGTCTGATTTCGCCAGACCGCTCTATGATCCTGATGAAATTGCGGGGGTCGTCCCCGTCGACTATCGGATCCCCTATGATGTCCGGGAAGTTGTGGCCAGGGTGGTTGATGGATCAGATTTCTCTGATTTCAAGCCTGGTTACGGCGTCTCCACGGTCTGCCTCCAGGCGAATGTGATGGGCTATCGCTGCGGTATGATCGGGAATAATGGCCCGATCGATCCGGCTGGCGCGACCAAGGTCGCGCAGTTTCTCCAGCTGATGGATCAAGCGGATACACCCGTGGTCTTCCTGCAAAACACCACGGGTTACATGGTCGGAACCGAGTACGAGCAAGCGGGAATGATCAAGCATGGATCGAAGATGATCCAGGCCGTCACGAATATCGACGTTCCCAAGCTCACTTTCATGATTGGTGCGAGTTTCGGTGCTGGAAACTACGGGATGTGCGGACAGGCCTTTGGCCCGGATTTCATCTACTCCTGGCCAAATGCCGCGACCGGCGTCATGGGTGGCGCCCAGGCGGCGACTGTCATGTCCATCGTTGCGGAAGGTCAAGCCAAGGCGGCCGGTGTGGAACCGGACCGTGAGGCGCTGGCGGCTCAGGAAGCGTTTTTAAAGGAAATGTTCGATGGCCAGTCTGGCGCATTCTACACCTCCGGTCATGAAACGGATGACGGCATGATTGATCCCCGTGATACGCGCAAGGCGCTCGGTTTCTTGCTGGGGACTGTCTGGGAAGCCCGAAATCGAACAGTGCGACCGAACAGTTTCGGCATTGCACGGATGTAGGAGGGAAAGATGAGAAGGTTTCCGCCGACATCGGCATTAGAGTTCGAATTCGACAAGGGCTGGTTGACGATTTGGTTTAACCAGCCTGAACGGCGCAATGCGCTCAGCGCGGAGCTTGCCGCGGAGCTTCAATCAGTCCTCGATGATGTTCGCGATGATCGCGGCGTCCGGGGGATTACCTTGCGGGGCCGTGGTGGGATTTTCTGTGCTGGCGGCGATCTGAAAGCGTTCCAGTCAGGTCATCAAGATACAACAGAAGCCGAGGATCCAAAGGCGGGCATTGTCGCACTTTCAAAGTCCGGAGCCCGGATTTTCGATACTGTCGACACAATGCCGCAAGTCGTTATCGCTCTCGTCGAGGGGGCGGCAATGGCCGGTGGAATGGGATTGGCCTGCTGTGCCGATGCGGTGCTGGTGGAGACGGGGGCTCGCTTTGCATTCACCGAAACCGCGATAGGTCTCACCCCGGCGCAGATCGCCCCCTTCGTCCTGCGCAAATTCGGCTATTCGACCGGGCGACGATTGATGTTGACCGCCGCGCGTTTCAATGGCGCCGACGCCGTCAATCTGGGATTTGCCGATTTCGAGTCGGCCGACAAGGACGGGCTCGAGCGGATTGAGGCGGGTATTCGCAAGCAGGTCTTGGCCTGTGCGCCGGGAGCTGTTGCAGACATTAAGCGTCTCATCCTGGATCTGCCTGAACTGGACAGAGCTGCGCAGATAGAGGCTGCGGCCGAGAATTTTGCGGGCCGCCTTCTCAGCGAGGAAGGCCGAGAAGGTGTCGCGTCCTTTATTGAGAAGCGCAAGCCGCGCTGGGCGGAGGAGGCTTGACCATGAGACGGATCAATACGCTCCTCATTGCCAATCGCGGTGAGATAGCCGTCCGGATCATCCGCACGGCGCGACAATTGGGGCTTCGTACCGTAGCGGTCTACTCCGACGCCGATGCAAAAGCGCCGCATGTCAAACTGGCCGATGTCGCGATCGGGATCGGCCCTGCTCCTGTCGGGCAAAGCTATCTGGATGCCGAAGCCGTGCTTGAAGCGGCACGCCGTTCAGGGGCGGACGCTATTCACCCTGGCTATGGCTTCCTCTCCGAGAATGCCGGTTTCGCTCAGGCGGTCGCAGAGGCTGGCCTGACCTTCATCGGTCCCGGCGCCGAGGCGATCGAGGTTATGGGAGATAAGGCCAGGGCCAAGCGCGCAATGATCGCCGCTGGTGTACCCTGCATCCCCGGCTATGAGGGCGAAGCGCAGGAAGAGGCCGTATTCATCCAGGCCGCCAAGGAGATCGGTTTTCCGGTCATGGTCAAAGCGGCTGCAGGCGGAGGCGGACGCGGCATGCGACGCGTTGATCGCGAGGCGGATCTTCCGGCGGCCTTGGCACTCGCCCGTTCTGAAGCGCAGAATGCGTTTGGCTCCGGCGATCTCATTCTGGAGAAGCTGGTCGAGCGACCACGTCATGTCGAGATCCAGGTTTTCGCTGACGCGCATGGCTCAACGATACATTTGGGCGAGCGCGATTGCTCCGTCCAAAGACGCCATCAAAAGGTTTTTGAAGAAGCGCCTTGTCCGGTAATGACGCCGGACCTGCGCGCGCGCATGGGAGAGGCGGCCATCGCCGCTGCCAAGGCGGTGGAATACCGCGGTGCCGGGACGGTGGAATTCCTGCTCGATGCAGAGGGTAAATTCTATTTCCTGGAAATGAATACGCGGCTTCAGGTGGAGCATCCCGTAACCGAAATGGTGACGGGGCTCGACCTTGTGGCCTTGCAGTTGAAGGTGGCGGAGGGGCGGCCGCTAGGGCTTGCCCAGAGCGAGGTTCGCCTGACCGGCCACGCTATTGAGGCGCGGCTTTATGCAGAGGACCCTGCCCAGGACTTCCAGCCGGCCACCGGTGAAATCGACTATTGGTCCGCGCCCGATGGCGAGGGTGTTCGGTGTGACGCTGGCATCGAGACCGGCGGCGCCATCTCGCCCTTCTACGATGCCATGGTCGCGAAGATCCTGGCTTGGGGCGAAACGCGCGATATTGCGCTCAGGCGCTTAGCGTCAGCCCTCGAGCGTACAACGCTTTTCGGGGTGCCGACCAACCAGGCTTTTCTGCATGAGGCGCTTGGTCGAGACGGGTTTGCCAATGGCGAGGCCACAACCGCCTTCATTGAAGAGAATTGGGGGCCAGCCGGGTATGTCGCCGCAAAGGCGAGCGATGACGAGGTTGCCATCGCGGCTGTGCTTTTACACGCCAGGGACCGCGAGGTGGCGCGCGCTGCGGCGCTGGACCTGCCGGAGGAGTTGTTGGACTGGTCGAGCTCGCTTCCACGACCGTCCATTGCCGATTTCGGGGAGGGCTCCATCCAAGTCATTCCGGACCGCATGGGTGTTTACACCGTCCGATCGCGCGATCAGGCGCGCAAGGTGGAGCTTGAGCCGTTGGGTGAGGCGTCTGCGCGCGTGCTTGTCGATGGCGTACCACATCGGGTGGGCTGGATGGTCGCGGGGCCAGGCCGGATTCATTTGCAGACCGGCGCGCAAGCATTCCTGTTCGAAAACCAGGCCGCTTTGCTTGATAGCGCCGGGGGGGCAACAGGTGGCGGTGATGTTGTCGCCAACATGCACGGTGTGCTGGTCGAGCTTCTTGTGAAACCGGGCGACCGTGTGACAGCGGGAGATCGTGTCGCTGTGCTCGAAGCGATGAAAATGCAGCACCAGCTATCGGCGGAAGTGTCTGGTGTTGTCAGAGAGATTGGCGCAAAAGCCGGGACCCAACTGGCTGCGGGTGATCTTATCCTGGCGATAGAAGAGGGGGATGAAGATGCAGGAAGCTGAGGATTTCCGAGAGGAATCGCGGGCGCTTCACGCGCTTCTGGCCCCGCTCGATCCGGACAGTTACACCGCACCAACCCAGTTCAAAGGCTGGAGCGTGAATGATGTGCTGCAGCACTTGCACGTCTGGAATGAGATGGCCGGCCTACAATTGACAGATGAAGCCGAGCTTGAGCGCCGTTTTGGCCGTTTGATCGAACTGGCTGGTGATCTTCGCGCGTATGAGGCGGAAGCTCTGGATGGATTGTCCGGCGCGGATCTTCTTGCAGCGTGGATTGAGGGTGTCGAACGCCTCGCAGATCTCTACCAGTCTGCCGATCCCAAACAGCGGCTGAAATGGGTGGGCCCGAGCATGAGCGCGCGCTCGTCAATCACAGCGCGTCTCATGGAAACCTGGGCGCATGGGCAAGAGATCTATGACGAAGTCGGCGTGGTCCGGGAAAATGCCGACCGCATACGCGGCATCGTTGTTCTCGGTGTGAACACATATCGATGGACCTATGCCGCCCGCGGGGCAGAGCCACCGGGAGCGATGCCGCAACTGATCCTGACCGCCCCGTCCGGTGAGGTCTGGATGTTCGGAGAAGACAGCGAAAATGGTGTGGTTGAAGGTCTGGCGGAGGAGTTCTGCCAGGTCGTCACGCAGACGCGCAATGTCGCGGATACGCAGCTTAATGTGACAGGTGATGTGGCGCGGGACTGGATGTCCAAAGCCCAGTGCTTTGCGGGGGCAGCAGCCGAACCGCCGGCGCCCGGGCAGCGCTTCACCAAGACAGCGGATTAAAAAAGGAGCGGGCGATGAGTGCCGTCGACCAAAAAGAACTTGCCGAATTCCGAGCGGATGCGGAGGCGTGGTTTGCAGAGCATACGGTCAAAGATCCTGGATTTCGTCTGCCGCTGACTTTCATGGAAGTTGGGACTGACCAGCAGTTTGAGTTTCTCAGGGATTGGCAGAACAAGGTCTGGGAAGCGGGGTATCTTGGCGCGGCTTGGCCGAAGGAGTATGGCGGCGGCGGACTTGATCAGGCTTTCCAGAATGCTGCGACGCAGGCGATGCGCAAACATGATGCGCCAATTATGCTCAATGCCATCGGACTGAACTGGACCGGTCCAATGTTGCTGGATATCGGGTCACACGAGCAAAAACAGGCCTATCTCAAAGGTATTCTCTCGGCCGAGGACATCTGGTGTCAGGGGTTTTCCGAGCCGGAGCACGGCTCCGATCTCGGCAATGCACAGACCCGAGCAGTCCGTGATGGCGATGAATATGTGATCACCGGTTCGAAGATTTGGACCACGCAGGGCAATTACGCCAAGTATATGATCCTGCTGGCCCGGACAGATCCGGATGCGCCGCGCAAATATGATGGTTTGAGTTTCTTCCTGGCTCCTATGCGTGTGCCCGGTGTCGAGACCGTACCGATCCGCAAGCTGACCGGTGAGTTCGGTTTTACCCAGACATTCTTCGATGGCGCCCGCATTCCAGCTGATGGCTTGATGGGTGGCGAAGGAAATGGGTGGTCGATCGCGATGCAGCTGCTTGAGTATGAGCGCGGCGTTCGCGGCGGTCAGGCTGGCGGCTATATCATCACAGAGCAGAACGCGTTCGACGTTGTGGAACTCGCCCGGCGGATGAAACGCGGCGATGGTCTGGCAATTGATGATCCGGTTCTCAAAGACAAGCTGGTCGATTTTATCATCGAGATTCAGTCGAACGCGCTTTGCCGGCAACGCTTGGCCGTGCCTTCACTGAATCAAGACAAGCCCTTTGGCATACCGCTCGCTTCCAAGCTGATGGCAACTGAATTCGCTCGCAGGATCAACGAATTCGCTGTTTCGCTGACGGGCGTGGACGGTAGCTATTATGTCGGTGATCCCAATGCTGTGGATGACGGGCTTTGGACACGCGCTTACCTCAATGCGTTTTCAGCGACGATTGGGGGAGGGACCTCTCAAATTCAGCGCAATATCATCGCCGAGCATGCGCTCGGTCTGCCGAAGGGCTAACGGGGCAATAATGGACAAGATTGGCGAACTTGGTTTTTCCGAGGAGCAAGGCGACCTCCTGGAGGTTGCGATGAATTTCTGCCGTGATCGCTCTCCGATCGAGACTGTGCGTGGTCTTTTGAATGATGAGCGCGGGCATGACCCATCCGTCTGGAAAGAAATTGGCGAGATGGGCTGGTTGGGCATCGCCATTCCAGAGACTTATGGCGGGGTCGGATTGAGCCTGGCGGAGGCGGTGCCGGTCGCAGAGGCGATGGGGCGCTACTTGCTTAACACGCCGTTCGTATCAACAACGCTTGCCGCACAGGCTCTGCTCGTAGGTGCAAGCGAAGCCCATAAACAGGCATGGCTACCACGATTGGCAGCAGGCGAGGCGGCGACACTGGCGCTCCTGGAAGCGGAGAGTGACTGGGATCTGACTGCGCCGGCTTGTGAAGCCATACCCTCAGACACGACAATTCGGCTGACCGGCATCAAAAGACTGGTTGTTGACGCCGCTGAGGCGTCAGTGATCATCCTCTCGGTCAGTTATGAACGCCAGGCCGCTTTGGTTTTGCTGGAGGCCGCCGACTTGCCTGACGGGGCCATACGGCGGGAAACGATCGTCGATGAAACCCGGCGAAGCTATGAGATCATCTTGGACGGGATCGAACTGCCCGCTGAGCGATTGTTGGATCTGTCACTGGCACCGGCCGCGCTCGCCCACATCCATCTAAGCGCAAATCTACTGGCTGCTGCCGATATGTCCGGAGCGAACCTCGCACTCATTGACTATACGCTGGATTATCTGCGGACCAGAACCCAGTTTGGAAAGCCGATTGGGGCTTATCAGGCGCTGAAACACCCGATGGTCGATGCGTATGTCCTGTATGAGCAGGCTCGCTCGCATGTTTACAGTGCAGCGCATTGTTTCGACCGGCAGGGCGAAGGTGAGATCGCGACGCGGATGGCGAAAGTCGCGGCTCTGGACGCCTATAGCGAGGCAGGGGATCGCTCCATCCAATTTCATGGAGGGTTCGGCTTTACCTATGACTGCGACGCGCAGCTGCATCGCCGCCGCGCCATTTGGCACAGCGCCCAGACCGGCGACGGCGCCTATCACAAACGCATCCTGGGTCAGCTGCTGCTGGGGTAGGGCATGCTTTTGGGGCTGGCATGCTAAGGGAACTGAAGCGGTAGATCTTACAACGCCAGCCAGATTGGCGGATCACCGCTGCCCTGTTTGTTGCGATTGAGCATGGAGACTGGAGATGCCCTCAGTCAGTATCGACCTGGTGCCGGATCTGCGTCTGGGCGGCGGGGCAATTGAAGACCTTCCCGGTGTCTTGGCGCGGCTCGGGGCGAAGCATCCGCTGATTATCACCGATAAGGTTATGGCGGATTTGGGATATCTGCCGCGCCTTGAAGCGATATTGCAGGCGTCGGGCCTGGGTTCGGGGCGTTTTCTCGATACGGTGCCCGAGCCGACCGTGGCGTGTGTTGAGGCGGGCGTGTCGGCTTACCAGTCAGGCTCGTTTGATGCCTTGGTCGCGCTGGGAGGCGGAAGTGCCATTGATACCGCCAAGGCCATGAGCGCGCTGATCGGGTCGCCAGGTGATATGCGTGATCTAAAAGTGCCCAATATGGTGCATGAAACCGCCTTGCCCGTTATTGCCATTCCAACCACCGCTGGAACGGGGTCAGAAGTGACGCGCGCCACGGTGATCACGGATGAAGCCACAGACGAGAAGATGCTGTGTATGGGCCCCGGCCTCATGCCTGCAGCGGCGATTATCGATTTTGAACTGACCTTGAGTCTTCCGGCGCGCACGACGGCGGACACGGGTATTGATGCGCTCACGCATGCGATTGAGGCCTATGTCAGCCGCAAGGCAAATCCCTTCTCCGACCAGCAAGCAATCGGAGCCATGCGGTTAATCGCGGCCAATATCCGCACAGCCTTTCATCAGCCGGACAATCGCGCCGCACGCGAAGCCATGATGGCCGGTGCGACCCTCGCCGGCATGGCGTTCTCCAATGCTTCAGTTGCATTGGTACACGGAATGAGCCGGCCCATCGGGGCTTTCTTCCATGTGCCGCATGGTCTGTCGAATGCCATGTTGCTGCCAACGCTCACACAATGGTCCATCCCCCATGCGCAGCAAAGATATGCGCAATGCGCGCGTGCGATGGGGCTCGTCGAGGGTGGCCGGGATGATGCGATGGCGTGCCAGAGATTGGTTGAAGAATTGGCGGCATTGAATGCCGAACTCAATGTACCAAGCTTGGCCGAGTTTGGTGTCGTTGAGGATGATTATTTCAAACGCCTCGACATAATGGCCGAACAGGCAGCCGCCTCCGGGTCTCCCGCGAACAATCCGCGCATACCGTCCCATTCGGAGATGATTGAGCTCTATAAGAAGGTCTGGCGATAGGCGGGCTGGCTGGCAGAATAGAGTGAAATCTAGAGCGAAACCGGCGCCGTCTCCGGATCGCGCCACTCCATTTCGATAAAGGGCTGTTGAGCTTCACCATTCAACACAAGTGCGGGTTTCTCGCGAAAGCCAAGTCGAGCGTAAAGATCTCGCGCCCGGTTCGCGGGATGAACGCTCAAGGTGACGGGCTTACGGTCTTGTGCGGCCTGTCGACACAAGCCACTCACGATAATCTCTGCGATACCCTTGCCGCGAAAAGCGGGTAAGATGATCAGGTCCATAAGGCGGATCTCCTGGTCACGGAAATCGGCATAAACGCGGCCGATCGGTTGGCCGCACCACTCAATCACGGCATATTTTGCAAGGGTGTAGGTGTTGAAATACTGATCATGCTGCGCAGCATATTGCTGCTTCATAATCGTGGCATAAAGCTCGTCCTTGCCCCCCGCTTTTAGGGGTTCGAACTCCCAAGCGCGACCGGTATCATGAACAGAGCGCAAAAAGGCCTCATCTTTGGCCTGCGCAGGCCTGAGATGAATATCCAACGGGTTTACGGCGGAGTTATTCCGTGTCGGGTTCGGTGTGTCGATCATGAATTCAAAGGCCGATAGTCCAGAGTTCCCCGCATTACAGTCACTCTACGGGCGCCGGTAAGGTGTGCGGGTAGAGTATTCAATCCAAGCGTTATTCGCTTTGGACGTCGAAATCCAGGTGAGAATATGCGAGGGTAAAAATACTGCCCGCTCTTTCAAGAGCGGGCAGTATCAATTGCGATCACGCCAAGATGATCTCGTAAAGAATATCATCAGGATCTGCGACCCGATGCACAAGAAGCATGTGCTGTCCAAGGTCCGGATGGGCGAAGCCGAGCACGCCATCCTCAACCGGAAGAGGTTCTTCCGATTTCAACAGGAGGCTTACAGGTTTTCTCATCTTCGGTGACGGTGCGTCACGGACATCGACTGATTTCAAGCTGACTTCATTATCGTCGATCATGAAGGTCTCGTCGATGCGAGATTCAAAGTCTTCAGAAACAAGGTCTTCCGTATTTTTCATGTCGGAGCTCCCTTGAGCCGTTAGTTGCGGGACGGGTAGATGCCGAACATACAGATTTGATAATTCACGCCCTGATATGGCGAGCGTGTGTAAACTTCTGTATTGGCTCCCGTGGAACCCGTATTCCCCGCGATCTGCACGGATTGAGCTGGCATATTGACGACGTCTGACATCGTGCCCGCTGGCGAGGAGAGGGTTGATGCGTAAGGACGCGTCGGACCAACACCCGTCCCCAGATAGGCGCCATCTGGATCCTGTACGGAGGCATTATCGGTCGAGACAACCAGGTCGGCAGTGGCTGCCATCGTCGTACCTGTGATGTTTACGGTGTGAAAGTGAGACGGCAGGTTCAACGACGTCAAAGTCACGTCTTCAACACCGCCCTTTTGACCAATTGTGACAGGTGCCAAACCAGGTCCTGTCCCATAGTTTGACGGCGAACGACCGCGAAGGTCAGGCAGGCCAAAAGTCGTGCGGCCATCGCCACCAAATGCTGTCCCAAGCAGGGAGAACATCGCTGTGTTCTGGTTAATCGCGACCAGTGCGCCGCCGCAATATGCCCAGTTACGAATAGTAAAATTACAGCCGAAAGCTGTAATCATGCTCAAAAACGCTTCCATATCCCTCTCCCCTGGAGCTTGAATTGATGCCGGACAGTGGATCAGGATTGATTCCCGTTCAAGTAGAAAAATGCGATTTGTGGGTGTTAATTGGAATTAAGACCCGTTTTAATAGATTTCTGGATTATGTTTTTTTTCAAACACCTAATGTCGGGGTGGAGCTTTACGCCTTAAAATTCCCTATGAGCCATGTGAGATTCTCATTTGCGCGCCGCCCAATCAAACTTTAGGTGTCGTTAAGGAACTATCCTTGGTTGCGAATTCGCGCTTGCACTGTTTAGAGTTTGGTGAATTATAGCGCTCGATTATTTGGCGGGTCGCCCTCGGGCGACTGCGTGAGGGGATGTATCGTGGGTTTTACCGAAGCTGATCGCCGTTTGGCGTGGTCCTGGCTGACTGCGCTTTGTTTGGGGTTAACCTTAACGGCGGCTTCAGGCGCACAAGCTGACCGACCGGCAGTTGACCCGGACACCGCTCATTCACGTGAGGTGGTTTTCCTCGACGCTGGCATTGAGGACAGCGCAGCACTCGAACTCGCCGCCTCCGGTGCAGATCTCGTCTATCTCGACAGCGATGCGGACCCGCTCACCCAGATGGCAAACGCACTCTCTCGACGCGATGCTGTCAGCGCGGTGCATATTCTCTCCCACGGTGCGCCTGGCGAATTGCGCTTCGCGGGGGGCGCCATTGATCTGGCGACACTTACTCAGCGGCGTGCCTCGCTCGACCAGATTGCGTCCGCCTTGCGTCCAGGGGCCGATTTCCATCTTTACGCCTGTAATCTCGCGCAAGGCGAGGCGGGCGAGCGTTTTGCGAGCGCCTTAGGCGACGCGCTTGGTGCTGATATCGCAGCGTCGACCAATTTGACCGGCGCGTCCGGCCTGGGCGGCGACTGGGATTTGGAATGGCAGAGCGGTGACGTCGCTGAGAGTGCAGCCGCGACACGTCTGGCAATGTCTGGCTTCGCTGGCGTGTTGCAGGATCTGGCTGTTGCCACATCGATCGATTTTAATTCTGAGGGCTATCCGAATGGCAGTACCAACCTCGGAACGTCGACCACTATCTCCGGTTTTACCTTCACCTATAGTGAGGCCGGCGGTCTGGTCGGTGACGGGGATGCGGGAGTCAGTGGATCTGCCGCAATCGTTCCCACGTTCTTCACCAACAACGAAGCGATGACGGTCACCTATTCCGGTGATGATTTCGACTTTGAGAGCTTCGACCTGGCGGTATCTTTCGACACCATCGCGCTGAGCATTGAGGGTTTTGAAGGGGGGGTGTCGACCGGAACGCAGGTCGTGACCGGTTTGACCGGAGATAGCACGATCAATTTGGAGGACGCCAAGTTCGACGAAGTTGATTCCGTTGTGATCACCGCAACCAGCGGAGGCAGCTTCGGTTTTGCCGGCGCTGGCCTCGACAATTTCGAGTTCGATACGCCCGGCGGCGGTGTGCCGGAGATCGCGGTTTCCGAGACGGGTGTGGGTCAGGGCGCTGTCGCCGATGGCGGCACGCTCGCCCAGGGCAACCAGGCGGCGGGCTCGGCGGTCAATCTGACCTTTACGGTTACAAACTCCGGTGGTGGCGATCTCACCATCGCGACGGCGACCTCATCGAGCGCGTCGAATGTGACCGTCAATTCCATCGGGGCGCCATCCAGCACGACGGTCTCTTCCGGCGGCGGCACGCAGACCTTCACGGTCCAATACACGCCAACCCTGGCAGGCGCCTTCTCCTTCGATCTGTCCATGGTCAATGATGACAGCGATGAGAACCCGTATAACTTCACCGTGTCCGGCACGGGCACGGGCGCACCAGAGATCGCGGTCTCCGAGACCGGTCAAGGTCAGGGCGCGGTCGCGGATGCGGGCACGCTGGCGCAGGGCAACCAGGCGGCGGGCTCGGCAGTCAACCTCACCTTTACGGTGACCAATTCGGGTACGGATACGCTGACCATCGCGACGCCGACCTCCTCGAGTGCGTCGAATGTGACGGTGAACTCGATCGGTGCGGTATCGGATACTTCGGTGACGGCGGGCGGCGGCACGCAGACCTTCACGGTTCAATACACGCCAACCCTGGCAGGCGCCTTCTCCTTCGATCTGTCCATGGTCAATGATGACAGCGATGAGAACCCGTATAACTTCACCGTGTCCGGCACGGGGTACTCCGCGCCGACCTTTACCCAGGCCTTTTCTCCGGATTCAGTCACGCTCGGCACGATGTCGACGCTGACCTATACGATCAACAACAGCGCTAACGCTGTCAGCGCCTCATCGCTCGACTTTACGAATAACCTGCCTGCTGGGCTCACGGTCGCTTCTCCGGCGAATGCGGCAACGACCTGCACTGGCGGCACGCTGACAGCCACCTCCGGTACCAGCGTTGTGAGTTACACAGGCGCTTCGGTTTCCGCTGGCGCGAGCTGTACGGTGTCGATCGATGTGACCGCGAGTTCGGCGGGAGCGTTCGTCAATACATCAGGTGATTTGACATCTGCCCTGGGCAATAGTGGCGGCTCTACCGATACGCTGACGGTAACGACGGTCCCGGAAATTGCCATTTCCTCCTCCGAGGGCGGTGCTGTGGCCGATGGCGGCACGGATGCCCAAGGCAATGAGCCGGAGGACGCAGCCAAGACGGTGACTTACACCATCACCAATTCCGGAACGGCGGCCCTCACTCTGACCGGCTCGGCGACAGTCTCCAATGAGACAAATATCACCGGGTCAGTCACTGTCAGTGCTTATAGCACGTCAAGCGTATCGGCTGGTGGCGGTACGGCGACATTCGATGTCACCTATACGCCTACGGCTCCGGGCGCCTTCTCTTTCGATCTGGACGTTGTCAGCAATGATGCTGACGAGAGTCCCTACGATATCGCTGTAAGCGGGACGGCCACAGATGCGACGGCCCCGACGGTGGCGATCACCACGACGTCCAGCGACCCGGTGTCCGGTGCCTTCTCTGTCACGGTGACCTTCTCGGAAGCGGTGAGCGGCTTCGTGGTGGGTGATGTCTCTGTCGGTAATGGCGCCGCCTCGAACCTGCAGACCTCGGACAATACGGTGTTCACCGCCGACATCACGCCGTCCTCTGACGGTTCGGTGACCGTGGATGTGGCGGCCGGTGCCGCCGAGGACGCCGCCGGTAATGACAACACGGCGGCGACGCAGTTCTCCATCGAGAGCGACGAGACCGTCCCGACGGTAGCGATCACCAGCACCGCGTCTGATCCGGTCTCGGGCGCCTTCTCGGTGACGGTGACCTTCTCGGAGGCGGTGAGCGGCTTCGTTGTCGGAGATCTCTCCGTGGGCAATGGCGCGGCGTCGAACCTGCAGACGTCTGACAACACGGTCTTCACCGCAGACATCACGCCGTCCTCTGACGGTTCGGTGACGGTGGATGTGGCGGCGGGCGCGGCCCAGGACGCCGCCGGTAATGACAACACGGTGGCGACGCAGTTCTCCATCACCCGTGATGGGACAGCCCCGACGGTGGCGATCACCACGACGTCCAGCGACCCAGTGTCCGGCGCCTTCTCTCTCACGGTGACCTTCTCGGAGGCGGTGAGCGGCTTTGTGGTGGGTGACCTCTCCGTCGGTAATGGTGCCGCGTCGAACCTGCAGACGTCTGACAATACGGTGTTCACCGCCGACATCACGCCAAGTGCGGATGGCACGGTCACGGTTGATGTCGCCGCGGGTGCCGCCCAGGACGCCGCGGGCAATGACAATACGGCCGCGACGCAGTTCTCCATCGAGAGCGACGAGACCGTCCCGACGGTAGCGATCACCAGCACCGCGTCTGATCCGGTCTCGGGCGCCTTCTCGGTGACGGTGACCTTCTCGGAAGCGGTGAGCGGCTTCGTGGTGGGTGACCTCTCCGTCGGTAATGGCGCCGCCTCGAACCTGCAGACGTCTGACAATACGGTCTTCACCGCAGACATCACGCCGTCCTCAGACGGTTCGGTGACGGTGGATGTCGCCGCGGGTGCGGCCCAGGATGCGGCGGGCAATGACAATACGGCGGCCACTCAGTTCTCCATCGAGAGCGATGAGACCGTCCCGACGGTGGCGA
>JAAEZM010000004.1:93323-149153 GCA_018222865.1 Alphaproteobacteria bacterium | reverse complement strand
ACGGCGGCCACTCAGTTCTCCATCGAGAGCGATGAGACCGTCCCGACGGTGGCGATCACGACGACGTCCAGCGACCCTGTGTCCGGCGCCTTCTCTGTCACGGTGACCTTCTCGGAAGCGGTGAGCGGCTTCGTGGTCGGGGATCTCTCTGTCGGTAATGGCGCCGCCTCGAACCTGCAGACGTCTGACAACACCGTGTTCACCGCGGACATCACGCCGTCCTCAGACGGTTCGGTGACCGTGGATGTCGCCGCGGGTGCGGCCCAGGATGCGGCGGGCAATGACAATACGGCCGCGACGCAGTTCTCCATCGAGAGCGACGGCACGGCACCGGGTGTGAGCATCGCCACCACCTCGTCTGACCCTGTGAGTGGTGTGTTCTCTGTGACGGTGACCTTCACCGAAGCCGTGACCGGCTTCGCGGTTGGCGACATCGCGGTGGGCAATGGCGCGGCGGATAACTTCGCAGGCTCTGGTGACACCTATACCGCGGACATCACGCCAGCCTCTGACGGAAGTGTGACCGTCGACGTCGCTGCCGGTGTCGCCCAGGATGCGGCCGGCAATGACAACACGGCCGCGCAGTTCTCGATCGAGAGCGATGGTACGGCACCCGGCGTTGTATTGAGTGTTGAAGGTGGTGGGCCGATCTCCGGCGCCTTTACGCTGACCGTGACGTTCGACGAGGATGTGACCGGGCTGGAACTGACTGATCTCGTCCTGAGTAATGCGACCGTCTCCGACTTGGCGGGCGGACCCGCGGTGTACACCGTGCTGGTGACGCCGGACGCGGATGGCGATGTTACAATCGATCTCGCTGCGGACGTCGCGCAAGACGCAGCCGGCAATGGCAATAGCGCCGCGGCCCAGCTGGTCGTTGGAAGCGATAGTACGCTACCGGTCTTGAGTATTGTTTTGCCGGGCGCTGAAGTTGAAGGCGCGTTTACGGCGCAGTTCAATTTTGCCGAGGATGTAACGGGTTTTGCTCTTGAAGACATTGCTGTGACAAATGGCGCAGCCTCAGACTTCATGATGGAGAGCGCGAGTGCTTATACAGCGCTGATTACCCCGGATACCCTGGGTGATGTGGTGGTCTCTGTCGCGGCCGGGGCAGCGCAGGATGCTGCCGCCAATGACAGCTTGGCAGCGAGCGCGTCGATCGAAGCGATTTCGCGGCCTGTTGAAGTGGCCATCACCATCGCAGACGATGTCGCTTCGGTGACGGAGATTACGGGCCAAGCGGTCATTACCAATCCAGGCAGCGAGGCGATCCAATATCGCGCAGAAGTCGATGTGCCCTGGCTCGCAGTGGATCCGTCGTCGGGGACTATTCCCTCGCTTGGTGATCTTACTTTGACCATCTCTGTCCTGGAGAGCGCCGAGGACCTCGATCCGGGGACCTATACCGGCACGATCACCATCATCAATGAAGGCGCTATAGCGGCTCCCAATAAGGATCTCGCGCGGGCTCCGGGTGATACGATCGTCGTGGAAATTCCTCTGACGATCACACTTGAGGAGCGCTATGGCACCGTGGAGATCGTTTCCACGACGCCAGGCGGAGCGCATCGCGATGCCGAATTCGGTCTCACCTCTGATGATCCAGACTTCAATGGTCTCGCCATTGCCACATCCGGCGGACGCGGGACGACCGGAGCGATTGAGAAACTCTTCGGCGGGTTCAGCGTTCAGCAAAGTGTGCCAGCCGGGTGGCGTATCAATGACGTCACCTGCTCGGGTGATAGCGATGGCGGAAGCGTGATCGATCTCGCTTCGGGTCAGGCGACGATTGATCTCGATCCTGGCGAAGCCATCATTTGTACCTTCGAGAATATCCGTGACGAAGATGCGGTCCGCCTGGCGACCATGCGAGCCATCAACAACTTCCTGGTTCGCCGCGCTGATCGCATCTTGTCGAGCGCACCTGATCTTGGCTTGCGACTGCGTGAGCGCGACACGCGTTCTCCCGGTCGTTTTTCTGCCGACATCTCGCAAGGACGCGGCACGATGTCCATGGAGACCAGCCTTGCCGGTATCCGAAATCATGCGCGCGATAACAATCCGCAAATGCCGGGATCCGTTCAGGAACAGGAAAATCTCGACATCTGGTTCGCCGCAAACTTCGTCAGCCTGAGTGATGATCGCGATGGTGCGGATGTGTCGAGTGATTTCGGTGTCGCCCAGCTTGGTGTGGACTGGATGCTCGATGAGCAAACCCTTGTGGGACTTATGATCCAGGGCGACTGGATGGATGAAGTCACTGCTGACATCGCCGAAGACGCCGGTGCTGTGCGTGGTGCCCGCGTCAATGGTTCAGGCTGGATGGCGGGCCCCTATCTGGTTCGTGAAGTGGGCGATGGCGTAATCCTCGATGTTCTTGCGCTTTGGGGGCAATCGGACAATGTCGTGAACCCGCTTGGCCTTTACGAAGATGAGTTCGAAACAAGCCGCTACATGCTTCGTGCGAATTTGTCGGGCGAGTGGCGTTTCGATAACTGGCGTATTCGTCCGGAGGCCGCGCTGGCACATTTCTCCGAGACGCAGGATGCTTATACCGACAGTCTCGGCTTCACCATTCCTGAGCAGACCGTGTCTATTGGACGCTTCCAGGCCGGCCCGGAATTCGCCTATCGCTGGACGCAGCGCGATGGGTCCTGGTGGGAGCCAAGTTTCCGACTTCGCGGTGTCTGGGACTATGACGCAGCCGATTTGATCAATGAAGCCGGCCAGCTGGTGGGAACGGCCGCCGGGCGCGCGGACGCTCAACTGGGATTGCGGGCATTGCTATGGCATGGCGCATATCTCGATGTGAGTGGCGGCGTCTCCGGTCTCGGTGATGGAGACTTCTCAGCAGACAGCATGCGGTTCGACGTTCGACTGCCGTTCTAGGTTCAGGATAGGAGGTCGCTGGTCGACCTCCTCTTCCGCCTTGTCCTGCGTGGCACTGCCTTGCGCCCAGCTTAGCGATGACGCGTTTCGCCAACGAAAGTGACAGGTCGCCATTCTTTCGATGCCGACGACAAGATGTTTTCTGTAATCTCGTTGATGGACGGCGCGCGTTCAGTCGACGATCAATTCGCATCTGCGAGGCGTAGCCACGTCCACCTGCAGCTCGGCTGACTGGCCGCCCCTTCAACACGACCGCCTTGCCCACTAGACAAAATGTCTAACGTTGTCATATTTCCGGTTTAACTGTTTTTTCCGTCAGGATTCAGAACCGGAGAAGGTGATGTCCAACCCGTATATGCGAAAGCCAGTGCTCGCGGGCGTAGATCAAAATAGTCTCGGCGAGGCCGCAATGGCATCAATGATCGCCAAGATCATCGCCTCCGGTCTGCATGGCTTGGCCTTTAGCCCCTATATGGATGGGCAGGATAATCTGTGTGATGTTTCGGCAGAGCAGATTCGGGCGCGAATGACCCTCATGGCGCCTTATACGGAATGGATCCGAACCTTCGCCTGCACGCGTGGTAATGAGCTTGCGCCCGGTATTGCACGTGATTTGGGCCTCAACACGCTCGTGGGCATCTGGATTGATGATGATAAGGCCCGCAATGAGCTTGAACTGGCCAATGGGATTGAAATAGCCAAGCGCGGAGAGGCCGACATTCTGGCCGTCGGCAATGAGGTCCTGCTACGCGAAGAGCTCACGGAAGATGAGTTGATCGACTATATCAGGCGCGTGAAGGCTGAGGTCGACGTGCCTGTCGGCTATGTTGATGCCTACTTCCTATTCGAAAACCACCCGCGCATTGCCGATGCCTGCGATGTCATCCTCGCGAATTGCTATCCCTTCTGGGAAGGCTATCCGATTGAGCATGCTCACATCTATATGCGTGAAATGTACAGACGTGCCGAGAAGGTAGCGAAGGGCAAGCCTGTGATCATCGCAGAAACGGGCTGGCCGGACGTGGGGACAGCGGAGAATTCCGCCATGCCATCCAGGTTGAATGCGATGAAGTATTTCATCGATGCAGTGCAGTGGACCCGAAAAGAGGGCATCGATCTGTTTTACTTCTCCGGGTTTGATGAGGCTTGGAAAGTCGAAAAAGAGGGTGATGTCGGAGCATATTGGGGGCTGTGGGATAAGGACGGCAGACCCAAATATTACTCGAAGTGATGCTGCGCCTAATCGCATCGCTCGACCGCGAGCTTGCGAATCCTTTGTGACGCATGGTCTCATGGACGGGTGGTTAGGGCGCTAGGATAATTCCTGCTCTTATGTGTATGGAATGTTGCGACCAATTGAGTTGCGGTCTCATTGGTTACTGTTTTTTGGAGGCGGGGGGTAGCTAAATGGCGAATATCTTCGATGTCGCTAAACAGGCCGGCGTCTCTGTCAAAACAGTATCGCGCGTGATGAATGAAGCGGACAAGGTTCGCAAATCAACGCGCGAGCGCGTTGAGGCCGTTATGGCGGAGCTGAACTATAATCCGAGCCATGCAGCGCGAGAGCTCCGTTCGGCTCGTTCTCGCTCGATCGGCATGCTGTTCGGTGACCCTGGCAGTGGATTTCAGGCGCGCTTTCATCACGCAGCGCTGTCGGCTTGTGACAAAGCCGGGTATTTCCTCGCAGCGGGTCTGTTTGACGAGACATCACCCGATTGGGAACGGCAGTTGACCGCTTTTCTGGCGCGGACCCGCGTCAAGAACATGATACTTGTTCCGCCGCTTTCCGGAGCAGACGCGCTTCATCGAAGGCTGGAGGCGGAGGGCATTTCCTATGTGCTGGTTTCCCCTTCACATAATGACGGCCAGGCACCGTCGGTGGGTATGGATGATTTCGCTGCAGCCTATGAAGTGACCCGCCATTTGCTGGATTTGGGGCATCGGCGAATTGGCCACATCTCCGGCGCGCTTGATCATATCTCTTCCAAACAGCGCCAGGAGGGTTTCGTCGCAGCCTTGCGTGAAGAAGGCTCTGAGCTGATACGTCCAGATTGGGTGCGATGCGGAATGTTCGTGTTCGCCCATGCGCTGAAGGCCGCTGATGACCTCTTGGTTCCAGAAGACAGGCCCACGGCGATATTTGCCTCGAATGATGAGATGGCGGCGGCCGTTTATTTCACTGCGAACCGGCTCGGACTGCGCGTCCCTCAGGACTTATCAGTCGTCGGATTCGATGATGTTGCTATTGCCACAACAATCTGGCCGACACTCACGACGATCGCTCAGCCTTATGAAGCCATGAGCGAGGCGGCCGTGCAGCAATTGGCGGCACTGGATAGTGGCGCTGAACTCCCTGAATCCGGTCGGGTAATTACGTTAGACTACGAGTTCAAGCTGCGTAACTCGACATCACCACCTGTCACGGTTTAGTGCAGCGCACAGTAATATTGTTGCATCGCAATACTTTTCAATGGGGATGACAAGGTTGGACATTTTGTTTGACAAGGTTGGACATTTGGATGTTAACTGAGTGAAATGCACCGAAAAATCGGGCACTGAAAGTCAGAGGGGAGAATGAAAATGCCTAGTAAAATAAGGCAAATTGCACTTAATTCAGTATCTTCGGCTAGCGTGATTGCGATGTGTGCGCTCGCTGCACCAGCTTACGGACAAGACGAGGCCGAAGACTCGAGCGATCGCGAAACCATTACCGTCACCGTAGAGCGACGCGCTGTTTCGCTTCAGGATCTTGCCGGTACGGCTACCGCCTTCGATGGCGACGAGATGAAATTGCTCGGTGTTCAATCAATTGCTGACCTGAACGGGCGTTATCCCGGGCTCCAGATCGGTAATAATCAGGGCAATATCGAAGTTTTCATCCGCGGTGTTGGTTCGACGAATAACACTGAACTCGGTGAACCCGCTGCCGCGACGCACATGGACGGGATCTACATTCCTCGTCCGAGCGGGTTCGGCTCTGCCTTCTTCGATATCCAACGCGTTGAGGTCAATGTTGGGCCTCAAGGTACATTGAGAGGTCGCAATGCGACCGCTGGCTCTGTCAACGTCATTCCCTGGGGGCCTGGCCTCGGCGTCTTCGATGTCGCGGCAGAGGTCGGTGTTGGTAATTTCAACGAGCGCACTTTTGAAGGCGTGGTGAATGTCCCGCTGACGCAAAACTCAGCTTTCCGCCTTGCCGGCTATGCCCTTGAGCGTGATAGCTATTATGAAAATGCTTCACCCTGCAGCGGCGATATTGGTGTCAGCGTTCCGACCTGTGAATCAGAAGGCGTTGATGTTGCCGAGTCCGCTGAGAACTGGGCGGTGCGCGCAAGCTATCTCATCGAGCCGACCTCGACTTTCAGGTTGACGCTGACGGGTGATTACATCAGCGAAGGCGGAAGTGGTTACACCGGAACGAATTACGCCAACCCTCTTGGAAATGGTGTGCGCCCGGAAGAGATTGATGACCCGCGCGAAGTTATCGGTCGGGCTTTTACGCCGGAACTTGATACGGAGCATTGGGGGCTGCGCGCCCATGCGGAGTGGGAAACCGATTGGTTCAATGTAGAATATATCGGCGGCCTGCGGGATCTTGTTTATGACTATCGCGCTGCGACCCCGTTATCGCCGAATTATCCCGGTGTTATCGATAATCTGCGCAACCCCAGCGACGGTAATCTCGACGAGGCGTTTGATAACTTCTCCTTCTTCCAATCGATCACGGACTCTGAATCTCAAGTCCACGAAATTCGCTTCTTTGACGAGCTGGAAGATGGGTCGCTGTGGACTGCCGGTGTCTTCTACTTCCAGGAAGATCAGCGCACATTCTTGGGCACAACTGGCGACCGAGGCCTCTTCTTCTCTGGTCTGGAATTCAACCAGCGAACAGAGACCGAGGCCTGGGCCGCATATGCGGACGCAACCTGGGCAGTGCAGGACAATTTCCGCTTGACGGCGGGTGTCCGGTACTCCGAGGAGGAGAAGACCCGGACCGGGGTCAATGCGCGCTACGGTTTCGCGATTGGTGGTGCCGGATATACATGTTGCGGTGGCGTCCGCGTGGGGACCGAAGGGTTCGCCTTTAATGCTTTCGACCGGACGATTTACAATCCGGATTTAGATGGCGATGGTTCTGTTACAGAAGCGGAAACTCTGGCCTTCTACATGGATGGTATCGCCAGCTTCGGTGCCCGCGACAACGTTGACGACATTTTCGCAAACGGTCCGCTGGTTGGTGTCGACCTTGGGAATCCGGCTCAGATCGCCAGCTATCCAACATGCGTCGACACGATAGCCGGTGACTTCTTCACCTGCCCAAGCACAACAGATGGTATCCCTTGGGATAATGCTGCCGCGGGAATCTTCACATACGCATTGCCATTCCTTGGGCAGATTGCTCCGCAGAACGGTTTTACGACCTTTGACTTCATCGATTGGCGCTTGCGTGGTGAGTGGGACTTGACCGATGATAATCTGGTCTATGCCTCCGTCAGTACGGGGCACAATGGCGGTGGCTTCAATGATAACCTGCCATCAGTTGAAAATGTTACCTTCAATCCGGCCGGTGGCTCGACGACGCCATTTGATACATCCGAGTTGGCGCCGACCTTTGGTGAGGAAAGCGTTATCGTCTACGAATTCGGTTCCAAGAATGAGTTCGATACCGAGCATGGTCGCGGCACATTCAACGCTTCCGTTTTCTATTATGATTACTCGGATCTCATTCAGAACGTCCTTCTTTCCGTGGGGCAGATCTTGGATTCAACAGGCGTAAACTTGGATACATCTTCGACTCCAGCGAACCAGTTGGGCACGGTTGTGAACTTCAACTTCAACGCCTCGGATGCCGAGATCTACGGTGCGCAGTTCGAAGCCAGTTATGATCTGCCATATAATCTCCAGTGGAAGGGTACCTTGCTCTGGATGCCGGAGGCGCGGATCCAGGATTCTGAGCCTGTTGCGGATAGTCGTTTCCAGGCTGACGTTGCGCCGGCTCAGGCAATACCGCAGTCGATTGATGGCTTCCGTCTTCGCCGCACGCCAGAAATCTCTATCCAGACCTCACTGAGCCAGACATTGGACTTTGACCACGGCACGGCGGACTGGATTGTGTCACTGGGTTATCGGAGCGAACAGCATCAGGACATCTTTAATGGCGTCGTATACCCTGAGTTTGATCCGACGACAGATGACCCGCTTCGCTTGAATGATCTTGTCGAAGGCTACACCACGATTGATGCAGGCGCGGGCTATAATCCGGGCGGTCGTGAAAACCTGCGTATTGAAGCTTATGTCCAGAACGCGACCGATGAGCAGCGTGAGCAGGCGATTGTTATCACCCAGTTCGACAATACGCGCTTCTTCTCACGGCCGCGGACCTATGGTCTGCGTCTGCGCTGGCGCCGATAAGGCGATTGAAGGGAGCCTGGCTATGAGACGCTATTTAATCTCCGCACTCGCGGTTGTTCTTGCGCCCTCTGCTGGCTGGGCCGCTTGTGATGGCACCGGCGGTATATCCGCCGGTGCGTCCGGCTGGCGCCTTGCCTGGTCGGATGAGTTTGACGCTGAGCAGATCGATTTCACGCGCTGGAATCGGGAAGTGGACTGTTGGGGTGGCGGGAATGAGGAACGTCAGTGTTATACGCCGTTCGATCAGAATTCCCGGCTTGAAGAGGGCTGTCTGGTCATCGAAGCCCACCTCGGTGAAGCCGAGGGGCCAGCTTGGCCAGAGCATTTGCGCGATGATCTGACCGAGGAGCAATTGGCGGAAACCAATCGCCAGCCTTTCACCTCGGCGCGCCTGAATACGCGCAATAAGGGCGATTGGCGTTATGGTCGGATCGAAGTACGTGCCCGCCTTCCCGAAGGCCAGGGAACCTGGCCCGCCATTTGGATGCTGCCTACGGATGAAGTCTATGGCGGCTGGGCGCTCTCCGGCGAGATCGATATCCTGGAGGCGGTCAATCTTGGCGAGGAGTGCCGGGAATGCGATGGCCGCATCGAAAACCGGATGTTTGGCACACTCCACTTTGGTGGAGCTTGGCCTGAAAATGTCTATCAGAACCGCAATACCACCTTGCCCATGGAGCCAGGCGAAGAACAGGACTTCCATGTCTTTGCTATTGAATGGACCGAGGGTGAAGTCGAGTGGTTCCTGGATGGCGAGAGTTACGGGAGCCTGACCCCGCGGAATTGGCGAACAGATTCCCCCCTTGCTGATGGCAATCCGAACGCGCCCTTCGATCAGCGCTTCTTCTTGATTCTCAATCTAGCGATTGGTGGACACCTTGCTGAGAGCCGGACCCTTGGTGGCGTCCGGGTTGAAGGATATCCGCGGCAATTTCTGATCGACTGGGTTCGCGTCTACGATTGCCCAGGAGATCTCGAGACCGCACGGGCCTGCGCGAGCTGAGGCCAGCTCCCTAGCGGCAGCAGGACGGGACTGAAACCATGAGCCAGAGCGCGACGACAACACGTCCGGAGGACCGGATTTCCTTTGCCCAGCGCCTGGCCTACGGATCTGGTGCATTCGCAAACAACCTGCTTGCCGGCGCAATCGTTGGCATGATCGTGCTCCTCTATGAGGAGTTGGGCGTCAGCTTGGTGCTGCTGGGGGTTATAACCGGCGCACCGCGTTTCTTTGATGCGATCACGGATCCGATCATCGGCTATATCTCCGATAACTTTAAATCGCGTTGGGGACGGCGCCGGCCCTTCATCTTCGTGGGGGCCATACTGGTCGGGGTCAGCTTCTTCTTCTTGTGGCAGTTTCCCGATGGCCGCGAGCCGATGTTCTACTTCTGGTATTATCTCATCGGCTCATTGATCTTCTTCATGGCCTATACTGTGTTCGCGACGCCTTGGGTGGCGCTGGGTTATGAGCTCACCCCCGATTATGATCAGCGTACCCTATTGATGGGGACGCAGAATTTCATTGGTCAACTGGCCTTCTTCCTCCCCCCTTACATGCTTTTTATCGCCAAGCAGGCAGAATGGTTTCCTGATCCAATTGACGGTGCGCGCTGGGTGGCGGCTGGTGTCGCTATTATTGTGATCATTACGGGGACGATTCCGGCGATATTTTTGCGCGAACGGCTTGCCGATGTTGCGATTAAAGAAAGCAAGGCGCACCACGGGGCGGGAAGCGGGTTCTTTAGCGAGATCGGCTATTTCTTCCGCAGTATGGGGCAGGCGCTGAGCTTTATCCCCTTCCTGAAGATCTGCCTGGTGACCTTCCTGGTCTTCAATGGCTTCATCCTGATCGCCTCATACGGCTATTTTGTTCTGAGCTACTACGTCTTCAACGGCGATACGGAGGCGGCTGCGGGAATGGGAGCGCTGGTCGCCACCGTAGGCACCTTTGCAAACTTCTTTATCGTGGCCTTCGTCACCTATCTGGCGACCAGGATTGGTCAAAGGCGCACATTCATCATCGCCATCTCGCTGGCCATCGTCGGATACGCGATGAAAACTTTCGCCTACAGCCCGGATTACCCTTGGCTGATCCTGCTCCCAGCGCCGCTCATGGCCTTCGGGCTCGGCTCCCTGTTTACGCTTATGCCTTCAATGATGGCGGACATTGTTGATCAGGATGAGCTGAGAACGGGGGAACGTCGTGAAGGCATGTTCGCGTCGATATACTGGTGGGTCGTGAAGCTGGGGCAGACGGCGGCGTCGATGGGCGGAGCTTGGCTTCTGGCGAGTACGGGGCTGGATGCTGAACTCGGAGGCAATCAGTCGGAAGCCACACTGCTTTTGCTGCGTGTGTATGACATTGGCTTGCCGATCCTGCTTTATGCACTGGCAATCGCACTGGTCGCCACTATCGATGTGTCTCGCGAAAAGTCGGAAGCCGTCCGTCGCGAGATCGAACGGAGACGCGCGAAGGACGAGGCGGATACCGTACTCAATCCAGCAGAGTAAACGATAACGACAAGAAGCGGTGCAAGCCGCAAGAGAATACAGGACAACCGGCATGGGCAAGGCTCGGGAAATAAACGCTACGCAAGACAAGCAGACGATCGAGACACGGGTTCGCGCCCTGCTTGAGCGCATGTCGCTTGAGGAGAAGGTCGGTCAGCTCAATCAGGTTCAGGCAACGGGCCCCAATGTTGTTGAGGACTTGGCCCCGGCAATTCGCGCGGGACGGGTCGGGTCTGTGATCAACGTTGTTGATCCTGAGGCTGTCAAAGCTCTGCAATACATTGCGATCAATGAAAGCGAGCAGGGTATTCCTCTATTGATCTGCCGCGATGTCATTCACGGTTACAAAACTGTAGCGCCCTTGCCGATTGGTCAGGCGGCCAGCTGGAATCCCGATCTCGTGCGCGATTGTGCTCGTATCGCCGCGGAAGAGGCGAGCGCTGATGGGATCAATTGGACGTTCGCTCCGATGATCGATATCGCCCGCGATCCGCGCTGGGGACGCATCGCCGAGAGCCTGGGCGAGGATCCTTATCTGACCGGTGTCCTGGGTGCGGCGATGGTAGACGGGTTTCAAAACAGCGCGAATGGCGGCGCCGATACGCTGGTCGCATGTGCCAAGCACTTTGCAGGCTATGGGGCTTCAGAGGCCGGGCGCGACTATAACACCACCAATATCCCCGAGAATGAACTGCGGAACGTCTACCTTCCGCCTTTCCACGCCGCATTGAAGGCGGGGGTGGAAACCTTCATGACCTCCTTCAGCGATATTGACGGGATCCCGGCAACAGCGAGTGATTTCCTGCTCGACCAGGTTTTACGTCGCGAATGGTCGTTCGACGGTGCGGTCGTGAGTGACTGGGATGCTATTCATCAGCTGGTGATCCACGGACTGTGTGAAAACGATATCGAAGCCAGCTATCTCGCCGCCCAGGCCGGTGTCGAAATCGATATGATCAGTAGTGCTTATGAGCGCCACCTCCCCGAACTCGTGGAGCAGGGGCGCTTATCGATGGACCGGATTGATACGCTGGTTGGCAATGTACTGCGCGTCAAGATCCGCGCGGGTTTGATGGACCGTGACGTCATGGCTCTGCCAGAGGAACCGGCGCGCATGAAGGGGCTGAACCTGGTCCGCGAAGCCGCGCAGCAAAGCCTGGTCCTGCTGAAAAATGAGCGCGCCACCCTTCCCCTGGATGTCGAGACGCTTAAACGGGTCGCTGTCGTCGGGCCGCTGGCGCATGAACCCGCTGAACAATTAGGAACCTGGGTATTCGACGGCGACGCCGAGCGCAGTGTGACACCGTTGATGGCGCTGGAGAGCATGCTTGCCGGGCAGGTTGAGGTCGAACATGTCCGGGCCCTTGAGACAACGCGAAGCAAGGACCGCTCCGGATTCGAGCCTGCCATGCACGCTGCTCAGGCCGCAGACGCGGTCCTGCTTTTCCTTGGTGAGGAGGCCATCTTGTCGGGTGAAGCGCATTGCCGTGCAGACATCTCCTTGCCTGGAGTGCAGGCGGAGCTGGTCCGTCATCTTCGCGCTGCTGGCAAGCCGGTGATCGGGGTGTTGATGGCTGGCCGCCCACTGGCACTTGGAAGCATTATCGACCAGTTCGACGCGCTCATTTATGCTTGGCATCCGGGCACGATGGCGGGGCCTGCGATTGTCGATGTCTTGTTTGGCCGCGCATCGCCGAGCGGCAAGCTTCCGGTGAGCTTCCCGGTAATGTCGGGACAGGTGCCAATCTACTATGCGCACAAGCAGACCGGGCGCCCGGCATCACCTGAGACGGTGATCCATATCGATGATATCCCATCCGGTGCGACCCAGACATCCTTGGGTATGACAACCTTCCATCTTGATGCAGGCTATAAGCCGCTCTTCCCGTTCGGTTTCGGGCTCAGCTATACCCATTTCGACTATAGCGATCTGACGCTGGACAAAGCGCAGATCCTGATGGGCGAGCGGGTTCGGGCAGAAGTCACCCTGCAGAACTCAGGTGATCGCTCCGGCACTGAGATTGTGCAGCTCTATATCCGTGATCGCTTTGGCAGTGTCACGCGTCCGGTACGGGAGCTGAAGGGTTTCCAGCGCGTTTCTTTGGAGCCGGGAGAGAGCCAGCGGATTGCCTTTGAGCTCAGCACGGATGATCTCGCCTTCTACCGACGCGATGGCAGCTTTGGCGCAGAGGTGGGCGATTTTGACTTGTGGATCGGCCCATCAAGCACAGATGGCCTGCATGCGAGCTTCCGGATCAACGCATAGACCGGCAATTTAGGCCGCTGGGCTAGGGCTTCATATCCGCCGCTGCTCGCGCATTTTCCGCGATCGTATCCCAGTCACCACCGGCAATGAGCGGGGCGGATGCGATCCACGAACCGCCGACGCAGGCAACATTCGGTAAGGCGAGATAGTCGGGTGCCTTCTGGCGCGTGATCGACCCGGTCGGGCAGAAGCGTACATCCGGCAGTGGGCCCTTTAGGGATTTGAGATAGTCAATGCCGCCAGCTTGTTCGGCCGGGAAGAATTTGAGTAGTTCAAATCCAAGCTCGGCGGCGCTCATCGCTTCGCTTGCTGTCGCAACACCGGGCAAGCTCACAACATCGCTTTTCAAAAGTGCATGAGCGAGTTGAGGGGTTAAGCCCGGAGAGACGAGGAAATCAGCTCCGGCCTCTATGCTCGCAGTGACATCCTTGGGTGTCCGCAATGTACCCATGCCGATGATAAGTTCGGGCGCGGCAGATTTCATCGCTTGCATGATGTCCAGCGCGGCGGGCGTGCGCATCGTCATCTCGATGACACGCAGTCCGCCGGATTGAAGCGCTGTGGCCAGTGGCGCGGCATGATCGAGTTGATTGACAGTCAGAACCGGAATTACGCTCGCTTGGGCGGATAATTCTTTGACAGATATAGACACTTAAAGTCCCCCTTGCTCGGCCAGAGCGGCGGCGCCCAATAGTGAGGCTGCCTCTGACGTAATCATCCAGACCGGGATATCTTCGACATATCCGGTCATGGGGCCATGGGCTTTGAAGCGGCTGAGAAATGCGCTTTGATCAAACAGCGAGCTGATCTTCGGCAAGATCCCACCGCCCAGATACACACCGCCTTTCGCGCCTGTGAACACAGCCACATCTCCAGCATAACCACCCAGCGCCGCACAAAACAGATCAACGGTCTGGCGAGAGGTCGACGTCTTGTCCTGCATAGCTTCCGCCGTTATGTCCTCTGGGCGGTGGCCGGGCCAGGTCGTGCCGTTTATCTGGCAAAGCGCGCGGTGAATATTGACCAATCCACGCCCTGAAAGGAGGCGCTCCCAGGATACGAAGCCGTACTCTTGAACAATGAAGCGCCCAACCTCGACCTCAAGCTCGGTCCGAGGGGCGAAGCCGCCATGGCCGCCCTCTGTGGGCAAGGTGAGAACGCGGTTCGGCCGGTTCAGCAATAATCCCAGGCCCAGCCCTGTTCCAGGACCCAGAACCGCAATCATCGCCGTGGTGTCGGCAGTGCCTGGATTAACCTGGGTGAGGCCGTCGCCAGGCATTAATGGGGCGCCCCGCGCCTGAGCGGCGAAGTCATTGACCGGCACAATCGTGCTGAGCCCGAGATCACTAGCCAGCTCGTCCGGCTTGAACCTCCAGGTGGAATTGGTGAGGCGAACCATTCCATCCTCGACAGGGCCGGCGACTGCAAGGCAACCGGCTGCGGGCTTTTCGCCCTCACAACTCTCCAGATAGGCATGAGCGGCGTCCCGCAAATGCTCGAAATGTTCGTTCTTGAACCGCCGCACTTCATCCAGCTTGAAGCCCGATGTCGTACTCCCGCGGGCAATGGCGAAGCGTGCATTCGTCCCGCCAATATCGGCGACGAGATAACAATCGCGGTGGCTCATGCGGTCACAGTCTCTGAGGGCGCCGGAGCATCTTCACAAAGGCCTGGAATGGACAAGGCACCGGCTTCTGCTGGTCCCGCAAGCGCGCGGAAACCGGCGAAGAGTTCACGGCCCATTCCCGTCTCAGTCCCGCCAGGGGCAAGGGCTTGCGGGCGCGTGTCCAAATCAGCCGCCGCCAACTCCAAACTGCCATTAATGGCATCGAGGGTCACGATGTCACCATCCTGGACGCGTCCAATCGGGCCGCCCAGAGCCGCTTCCGGCGAGACATGTATGGCAGCAGGGACTTTGCCGGAGGCACCTGACATGCGGCCATCAGTGACGAGCGCGACCTTGAAGCCGCGGTCCTGTAAGGCGCCGAGCGCCGGCGTCAGCTTATGCAATTCCGGCATGCCGTTCGCACGCGGGCCCTGGAAACGCAGAACCGCGACGAAGTCTTTCTCCAAAGCACCCGACTTAAACGCTTCCATGAAGTCATTCTGATCGTCGAAGACCACGGCCGGGGCGGTAACGCGGCGATGTTCAGGCTTGACCGCGGAAATTTTAATCACTGCGCGTCCAATCGGGCCGTCGAGCACTTTCAAGCCGCCGTCCGCAGCGAAGGGCTCGGCATAGGGGCGGACGATTTCGGTGTCCGCGCTTGCCTCTGTTACGGGTTTCCAGACCAATTCTTCACCGTCGAGGAAGGGTTGGCTGGCATAGCGCCGGAGCCCCGGCCCCATCACCGTCTTCACATCTTCATGGAGGATTCCGGCATCGAGAAGTTCGCGAATGATGAAGCCCAAACCACCGGCCGCGTGGAAATGGTTCACATCGGCCGGGCCGTTTGGATAAACCCGGCACAGCAGTGGGGTCACGCCGGCCAGCTCATCAAAGTCAGTCCAGTCAATGATTATTCCGGCGGCGCGAGCGATCGCGATAAGGTGGATGGTGTGATTGGTAGAGCCGCCCGTTGCATGCAGGCCGATAATCGCATTGACAATGGCACGCTCATCAATGATCTCGCCGATGGGAGCATAAATGTCCTTGCCATCAATGATCTCGGTCGCCCGCTTTGCCGCTGCCCGTGTGAGGGCTAGCCGGACGGGATCGTCCGGATTGATGAAAGCCGCTCCTGGAATATGAAGCCCCATTATTTCCATCAGCATTTGATTGGAATTGGCGGTTCCATAAAACGTGCAGGTGCCGGGCGAGTGATAGCTCTTGCTCTCGGCTTCAAGAAGGACATCACGGCCCACCTTGCCCTCGGCGAAGAGTTGTCGAATGCGGGCTTTTTCTGGATTGGGTAGGCCTGAGCGCATGGGACCGGCCGGGATAAAGATCGTGGGCAGATGCCCAAAGCGGAGCGCGCCCATTAATTGTCCCGGGACGATCTTGTCGCAAACGCCCAGGCAGAGTGCTGCGTCAAACATGTTGTGCGACAAGGCGACTGCGGTCGACATGGCGATGACATCGCGGGAGAAGAGCGATAACTCCATCCCTGGCTGTCCTTGTGTCACCCCGTCACACATAGCCGGAACGCCGCCAGCGACCTGGCCGACAGCACCCGCCTCGTTCAGCGCCTTCTTGATAATGGGAGGGTATTTCTCAAACGGTTGATGCGCTGACAGCATATCGTTGAATGCTGTGACGATTCCGATATTTGCCCAGCCTCCTGCTTTCAACGCTTGTTTGTCCGAACCACCGCAGGCGGCAAAGCCATGCGCGAGATTGCCACAAGAAAGCGCATCGCGATGGCGTCCATCGCGACGTGCGGTCTCGATCAAGTCGAGATAGGCGCGGCGACTGGCAGCACTGCGTTGGCGAATACGATCTGTAACAGCGGCAACGGTTGGATTGAGTGGGGATGGCATTGAAACACCTTGCATCAGGGGGACCAATGGATGTGAAGATTGGTTTCGGCAGCTCTGAGAAGCGCCCTCACAGGCATGGCGCTGACCGGCCCGTCAGCAAGCGCGAGCTCAAGCGTTTTCCGCTTCTCTTCACCGGTCAGCATAAGAAGGCTGAGGCGGCTGGAGCGAAGGGGCGGGAGCGACAGGGTCATACGATCTGTATGTGCACCGGTTATGTCACTGGCGCGCGCGCGAATGGCGGCGAGAGGGGCAGCGTCTTCTGCCAATGCGCTCTGCAAGCCCTCTGCATCGGGGAACCAGGAGGCGGTATGACCGTCATTGCCCATGCCGAGAATGGTCACGTCGAGTGGGAAGAGGTCATCCGGTAAGGATGCGATCTGGTCGTGCAATCCCGAAGCCGGGCTGAGGGCAGCGTTCTTCAGACCATAGAATGACGCGTTTGCAGCCTTGTCCTGCAAGAGATGATTGCGGACGAAATCTTCATTTGATCCAGCTTGCCCAGGGTCCACCCAGCGTTCATCGACCAGGACGACAGATATGGCCTCCCAGTCGAGATCTACGCCTGAAAGGGCTTGATAGAGCGGTTTCGGTGTGGATCCGCCTGACACGGCGAGATTGGCTCTTCCACGTTCGCGAAGGGCAGAACTCAAGGCTTGTGTGACTTGAAGACAGAGCGCTGCAATCATCTCATCGCGCGTCGCATGCAGGACGCACTCATTCTTTGTCTCAAGAGTGGTGGGCATCGAACCACTCCCGGTCTTCTCGTGCCAGCATTAGTGCGGACTGTGTGGGCCCGTCTGTGCCTGCCGGGTAGCCATAGAGTTGTGTCTGGCCCTGGTCCCAGGCATCGATAATGCCATCGATCCAGCGCCAGGCGGTCTCTACTTCGTCGCGGCGCATGAACAGGCTCAAATTGCCACGGACAACAGCCATCAATAGGCGCTCATAAGCATCCGGGTAGCCCTGGTCGAAGTGTTCGGCATAGGACAGGTTCAACGGGACATAGCGAAGCCGAAGGCCGCCGGGGCCCGGATCCTTTGTCACCAGCATCAGCTTCACACCCTCATCCGGCTGTAACCGAATAACCAGACGATTGGGGTGGTTGTGCCCGGCTCCCACAATGTCGTGCGGGATATCTTTGAACTGGATGATGATCTCTGAGCGACGTGCGCTCATCCGCTTGCCTGTGCGAAGATAGAAAGGCACGCCAGCCCAGCGCCAATTGTCAATATGAGCCCGGATGCCCACGAAAGTCTCGGTGCGGCTGTCATGACCGACCTCATCGGAATAGCCGGTCACGCTTTCACCGGACACAACGCCTTCATGGTACTGCGCCCGCACGACGTCCTGCGCGATATTATGCGGATCAATCCGGCGCAGGGCGCGCAACACTTTCAGTTTTTCCGTTCGCACTGCATCTGGATCAAGCGAGGCAGGCGGCTCCATGGCCACAAGGCATAGGAGCTGTAGCAGGTGGTTTTGAACCATATCCCGCAAAGCCCCGGAGCGATCATAATAGTCCGCCCTTTGACCCGCACCCAAAGACTCCGCGACCGTCACCTGGACGTGGTCGATACCGTTTGAGTTCCACAATGGCTCGAAAAGGTGATTGGCAAAGCGCAGGATCAAAAGATTCTGGACGGTCTCTTTTCCGAGATAGTGATCGATGCGGAAGATGCCGTCTTCAGGGAAGACGGCTCCGACCCGGTCATTGATTTCCCGAGCGGTGTGGAAATTCGATCCGATCGGCTTTTCAAGGACGATGCGGGAGCGCGGAGAATTAAGCCCATGTCGCGCCAAAGCGGCGCACATCTGACCATAGATCGACGGCGGAAGAGCGAGATAATAAAGGCGGATCTTCTGCGCGTCTCCTGACAGGGTATCGGCAAGTTTAGACCAGCCGCTATTATTCCCAGCAGCGTCCAGTGCGAGATAATCCAGCTTCTCGGCGAATTCACGCCAACGGTCAGCACGTTGACCTTCACCCGGGTTGATATGAGTCGCGGCCAGCGTCTGGAAAGCTTCACGCTCCATTTCCTCGCGAGAGGCGCAGATGATCCGGCTGTCCTCGCTGATCTGGCCGTCACACCAGCGATGAAAGAGTGCGGGTATCAATTTGCGCAGGGCAAGATCGCCGGTCGCGCCGAAAACGATGATATCAAATGGATCGACTGGGACGAGTTCCGCCATGAGATCTCCGGTTCGAAGTCTGCGCACTTGGCGCTATGACCACGCCAAAATGATAACGTTGTCATTTCTGTTCTGCAAAGGAATAATGGATGCGTTGCGAGTGTCCTAGGATAAGAGGCAGTGTGCAAGTGTTAACGTTAAAATCGCGTTCAATTTTTACGCTGAGGTAGAGCTTTGAGCGCGCTTGGATTCCACTGCGACATAGCTAGAGCCTGGTTGTCAAAATCGCATTGAGACGCCGCGCATCCTAGGCGGATAATAACATATACCTCACGTTTAACGTGTTTGGGCGCGAGCTTGGCCTATTTGATAGAGTGAGTGACGTGAGTGATTCCATGCCGGCCAAAGAACCGAACCCGACCGATAAGATCGACCATGCAAGTCAATCGCTTGAGCGCGTCGAGGCGCAGCTCAATTCGCTGCGCAATGATGTGGAGCTGGACAAATCAGATTGGGACGTTGTTCGGGAACTGCTCGGGCCCCTCAAGGGAGAACCACCATGCACGAAGAAGTAGCGGCGTCTCTTATCGCGGATCCTGATCCGATTGACCTTGTGTTTGAATTCCGAACACCATCTGAAGTCCTGCGCATTGCAAACGAGCTTTCGACTTATTGTACTGATCCGCTTGATGCATGTACGGCGATATCGGAGATCATGCTCAACGCGGTCGAGCACGGGAATCTTGGCATTGGAGGTGAGCTGAAAGAGCGGCTGCTCCATACCGACGGTCTTTGGAATGAAATCGAGATGAGATTGCTAACCGCGCCCTGGCGCGACCGCTTGGCCCGTGTCGAATTCAAAGCGAGTGCCGATGCTGTGCACGTGACCATTACCGATGAGGGCGAGGGTTTTGACTGGCGAGGCATCCCGGCGCATCCCGATTTTTCACGGTTGAATGGTCGCGGGATACCGCTTGCTAAAGCCCTATACTTCGACGATATCCGCTATAATGACCGTGGTAATGTTTGCCGCGCGATAAAGCGCTTTTAGCATTTTATTCTCGCCGCATCGAACCGCGCAGGCTTGTAAGTGAGGCGCGGTGTCAGCTGGCGTCACACCTAACTCAAGCGGTAAGATCGCGGGGTCTGGCCCGCCCACCGCTTGAAGGCGCGCGTGAAGCCGCTTTGCTCAGAAAAGCCGGTGAGAAATGCGATTTCCGCCAGGCTGTATTCTGTTTCCTTCAAAAGTTGTTCGGCGAGCGTTTGACGGGCGAGGTCGACGAGGCCTTGGAAGGAGTGCCCCTTGTCAGAGAGGCGGCGTTGCAAGGTTCGAGCACTCATGCCGAGGCTTGAAGCGATATCGGAAAGGGTCGGAACGCCTTCACTCAGCATTTGAGCAACAGCGAGGCGCAC
This sequence comes from Alphaproteobacteria bacterium, assembly GCA_018222865.1. Taxonomy (GTDB): domain Bacteria; phylum Pseudomonadota; class Alphaproteobacteria; order Caulobacterales; family Maricaulaceae; genus Maricaulis. Next base: position 129,049 of record JAAEZM010000004.1, on the reverse strand, counting down.
GCGCTGGTCCAGCCCGGTATCATCACTCAGCGCGGCGAGTTCCTTCTCTAGATGTTGATCGAAGAATTGGGCGATCATGGCATCGCCCAGCTTATTCGGCACATCCAGCAGATCTTCACTGACGAAAAGCGCATCCCGTTCGGAACCAAAGTGGACGGGGCAGCCGAAATGCGCCTCATGAATATTGATGGCTCCGCGAGGCTCATGTTTGAAATGAACGGCTAGCGGCACGAAGGGGGCCGTGCTGACCTGGCGACTGATCTCGGCCACCGCCGCCAGGCTGGCTTCATTGGACAGACACATGCCGCGACTGCCATCGCCCGACTTCAGGAGATTGTAAAACACCCCGTCGGATACGGCTTCCATCTCGTAGATTTCGACGCTTGAAAGAACCCGCGCATAGCGTTCGGCTCGATTGTAGGAGCCGCGCAGATCCGGTGCGGACTTCCAGGCCAAACCAAAGGCTCCATATTCATCGCTTTGCATGGAGGCGCCAATGCGCAGGGGAAGTGCCAATCCCTCCGGGTCGCGCGCTTCGAGGTCCGCGAAAAACCGATAATACTCTGCGGCTTGGACCATTTGCGAAGGGTCGACCGGTCCGTCGGGGCTGAGCCCAAGCCCCTCAACGAGATCGCGCGTCTCAACACCAGGGCTCGCTTGGCTGGCGACCTTGTAAACATAGAGTGATGTGATCTCTCCCATTTCGCCAACATAACGTCGGCAGGAGATTTGGCGAGCAGAAGATTGGGCCGCCCGGCTGGCGGCCCTTTCGGAGTATTGGGATTAAACCTGTCCGCTGGTGATGAGGTCCAGAGCGGCTTTGACGAAGAGGCCCGCGGTGACCAGGCTGCCGATGGAACGGACATGGTTCAGTCGGGTCCAAGCCTGGCCATAATGACGCCAATAGGTCTCGGCGTATTCGCTATTCGGGTCCAGCTGGGCAAGCTTATTGTTCATCGGCACATTCCCGAAGAGCGTCATGAAGAAGACCGTCGGCAGGTAAACGATGGGGGCCAGGACGAGGGTAAGCCGCGCCGCGCCGTCAAATGTGGTCCATGCATAATAGCCCAAGGCGACTGAGAAGAGGGCGATTGCCAGGATGCCGGCGACAAACTGCGTTGGGATCACTGTCCGGTTGATCTGCTGCATGGCCTCAATACCGCTGGCTGGGGCCGAGCGAAGCAGGGCGGACATGATGAATTCGGAGAAAGCCGAAAAAATCCCTCCGGTCACTGCGCTCCAAAGCGCCAGGAAAAGGCAGAAATACAAGATCCAGTCATAGGTCATCATCGTCATCCTTATGGCTCAATGAGAAAGGGGGAGGCCGCTGCAGTGTGGGGCTTTCCGCAGCGGCCCGTGCTGCCTGAGAAGATCAGGCGGCGTTGTTCCATGCACCGGACTGCGCGGTTTCAAACGCATAGTCGGCAAAGTCCTTCGGCGCGCGACCGAGGGCACGCTGGACACCATCGGTCAGGTGGGCGTTGCGGCCGTCGAGTACGGTCGAGAAGAGGTAATCCAGCATCCAAGCGACATCGCGCGGAGCGCCGGAATTGGTCAGTTCGGTCATGAAGGCTTCATGGGGAATATCGACATAGGCGATATGGCGACCGGTTGCTTTGCTCAGCTCCGCAGCCACATCGGCGAATGTCAGAAGACGCGGGCCGGTGACCTCGTAAATCTCGCCGACATGATGGTCCTGAGTGAATGCGGCGACCGCGACGTCAGCGATATCATTCACATCGACAAAGGGTTCTGGTGTCTGGCCTGCCGGCAGTGTGATCATGCCGTTCAAGACCATGTCGATGAATGCGCCTTCAGAGAAGTTCTGATTGAACCAGCTTGCCCGAACAATGGTCCATTCAAGCTTTGAGGCTTGAACGATGCGCTCGCAGGCTTGGGCTTCTTCTTCGCCGCGGCCAGAAAGGAGAACAACCCGCTTCACACCCGCGCGTTCTGCCTTGTTGATGAAGGCCTGGATCGCATCCGTAGCCCCGGGGAAAGCCAGGTCCGGTGTGTAGCTGACATAGGCGGCGCTGACGCCCTCAAGGGCTGCATCCCAGCTTTGTTCATTATTCCAGTCGAATGAGGGCGCGGCAGACCGAGACCCGATCCGAACCGTTTTGCCCATCTCCGCCAGACGCTCCGCGACCCGACGACCGGTCTTGCCCGTCCCACCCAGAATGAGGGTGAGGTCTTTTTGTTTGCGCAGGAAGTTCATTGGCTTGCTCCTTGATTAAGCGATGCAAGCTCATGAATACGCAGGAGATGGAATAGGCTCTTGCCTGTCAGCGCCAGAGTTTTGACTGATCACGCCAAAGCGTACCCTTGTGTGATGAAGCTCGCGCGGGATGCGGCTCCCGTGATTGTCGTTTTCTACGGTGACGGCTTGGTTTGATGCGAATAGTGTTCCAACGCGATCCGTTTATTTCCAGCGCTGGGGTGAGGCGCACGACTGGGCGGATGCAGGAGGGCCTCATGAGTGAAGATTTAAGCGATTTGGATTGGCACAAGGTCGCTGAGCCCGGCGAGCTGGCCGAAGGGCGGGTCAAGTCGGCGACGGCAGGCACCGTATCCATCGCCCTTGTTCACTTCGATGGTCAGTATGCGGCCATGGATAATCACTGCCCGCACCAGGGTGGACCTCTCGGCGAGGGCTCCATCGAGAAGGGTGTCGACGGCAAATGCTGGCTTCGCTGCCCCTGGCATGGCTGGGACTTTGATCCGCTGACCGGTTCGCCTCCCGGCGGTCATGAGGATAGCGGTCAGGAAACCTATCCGGTCGAGGTGCGTGAGGACGGGATCTATGTCGGGATCGAACCGGCCCCGCTGCATACGCGCACCGTCACGGATGTGATGGCGGAAACCTTCGTCAATTGGGGCATCAAATCCGTGTTTGGCATGGTCGGTCACTCCAATCTCGGACTTGCGGATGCGCTGCGCATTCGCGAGGAAGCCGGTGACATCACCTATTTTGGTATCCGTCATGAAGGTGCGGCGTCATTTGCGTGTTCCGGTTATGCCAAGCTGTCCGGATACCCTGCCGCTTGCCTGGCGATTGCTGGTCCTGGCGCGACCAATCTTTTGACGGGATTGTGGGACGCCAAAGTCGATCGTGCGCCGGTTCTGGCCCTTACAGGTCAGGTGCAGGTCCAGGTCTTCGGGCCGGGCGCCTTCCAGGATATCGATCTGAAATCGGCCTTTGATCCGGTGACGCGCTTCTCACAGCCGGTATTAGCCAGCTCAAACCATGCCGAACTCGCTTCACTGGCGTGCAAGAATGCGATTGTCGAGCGCGACGTCGCTCATCTCATCTTCCCCGACAACGTCCAGACCCAGCCGTCTGATCAGCCGGCAGGAGCGCCACAGGGGCGTTTGACCGTCGGTGATATCGCCCCGCCAGAAGACGCATTGACTGCCGCTGTGGATGCGATCGCTGAGGCAAGTCGGCCCATGATTATCGTCGGCTATGGCGCGCGCGACGGGATGGATCAGATCATAGCCCTGGCTAGGACGCTGAACGCTCCTGTCGTGACCACTTTCAAGGCGAAAGGCCAGATAGCTGACAGCGATCCGCTTGCGGCTGGCGTGATTGGGCGTTCAGGTACGCCGATTGCGTCCTGGTTCATGAATGAGTGCGATCTGATCATCGCACTCGGTGCATCATTCTCAAATCACACTGGCATCGAACCGAAAAAGCCCATCGTGCAGGTCGATTTCGAACGGATGCAATTGGGCAAGTTTCATCCTGTGACTTATCCGGTCTGGGGCGAAGTTCGACGGACGACAGGGATCATCAGGCACTTGTTGAGCGGGCGCGAGGTCAAGGCGATTGATCAGCGCTCGGAGCTGGCTGAGCGCTGGTCCATTTGGCGTGAGGAAAAACAACGTCGCCTTGGCGAAGACCGCGGCGAGGGCATTTCCGCATCCGCTGTCTTCGATGCTTTGACGCGGCTTGCGCCCGACGAGGCGGCGATTGCTGTTGATGTTGGCAATAATACCTATTCGTTTGGTCGGTATTTCGAGCCGACAGGACAAAGGGTCATGATGTCGGGGTATCTGGGATCTATCGGCTTCTCCTTCCCGGCCGCCATGGGCGCATGGGCGGCGACCCGCGATTTCGCCGAGCACAAGCACCGTAAGGTGATCTCGGTCTCCGGCGATGGCGGGTTTGGCCAATATGCGATGGAATTCACCACGGCCGTCAAATACGGCATGAATATCACTCATATCCTTCTCAATAATTCGCAGCTTGGCAAAATCACCAAGGAACAGCGGGCTGGCGAATGGCCGGTCTGGCAGACCAGCCTGGTCAATCCGACCTTTGCCGGTTTTGCCCGGGCTTGCGGTGGCTATGGCCGTGTCGTGAAAACGCGCGATGAGCTCGACGCGGCGATGGCGGAAGCTCTGGCCCATGAAGGTGGACCGGCGCTTCTGGAAATCATCACTGATGCGGAGCTGGTGTGATGAGTGCGGCCCACGGCGCGACGGTACCTATGGCCGAAATGGGCGGCTGGCTGGAGCCAGTCGTCCATCTCCTGGAAGGGGTGGCCGTCGGGATTGATCTGATCGGTATGACGATCATCCTCTATGGTTTCGCCATCTCCCTGTGCACATTCATCCTGGTCGAGATCCGTCGCTGGCGGTCCGGTGGCAGTGTCATGGAATGTCAGAATGTCCGTCTGGAACTCGGCACTTAGATCCTTTTGGGTATCGAATTCATGATCGCCTCGGATATCATCCACACCGTGATCAGTCGCGAGCTGGAAGATCTGATTTTCGTGGCCGCACTCGTGGCGATCCGCACAGCGATAAGCTTCTTCCTGGGTAAGGAATTGGCCGAAGCCCGGCAGGAGCGCCGCGAGGCCTAATCGCGCCTCCTAGCCAACCTGGTCCTGTGCCGGGAACAGGATACGCGCGCTCAGCCCGCCGCCTTCGCGATTATGCAGGCTGAGCACGGCGCCCTGGGCACTGAAGAGCGCCCGGGCGATGGTCAGCCCCAGCCCGGTACCGCCGGTTTCGCGATTGCGTGAGGTTTCAAGCCGGTAAAACGGATCGAAGACCTTCGTCAGCTCCTCCTCCGGAATGCCCGGGCCGCGATCCTCGACGAGAATAGCCAGACCCTCCGGCGTATCCTCGCAGCGTATCGTTACGTCGTTCGCATAGAGGCGCGCGTTTTCAATCAGATTGGTAAAGCCGCGGGTCAGTGAGGCCTTGTCCGCCCCCACCCAGAAAGGTGATCCGGAGCAGGATTGCGGCACCGCATAGGGTAGAGAGGCGATCAGATCGATGAGGAAACTTCGCAGTTCGATCAGCTCTGCGTCACGGCTGGGCTGTTCCGCCCGGGCATAGGACAGCATGTCGCTCACCAGGGTCTCGATATGCTCTAAATCCCCCGCGACAGAATCGGGTATCTCCGTCTCGCTTGCATCGAGCCTCAGGCGCAGGCGGGTGAGCCCGGTCCGGATATCATGAGCCACCGCGGCGACCATTTTTGAGCGATCGGCCAGGAGATCCTGGATACGGTCCTGCATATCGTTGAGCGCCCGCGCGACACGACGGATATCCTCGGAGCCCGCCTCGTGAACCGGTTCAGGACGGCTGGTCTGGCCCAGGCGATGCGCCGCCCGTTCGAGCCCGCGCAGGGGGGCGAAGATCAGATGCAGGCTGATCGCCGCAAAGAGCACAATAGCAACCCACACACCGGCAACAAAAAGCAGGCTTGGGCGCGCGATAAAAGCTGCGGGCGTCATCCAGACGACCAGGACCTCGCCGCTCTCTAGGCTGAAGGAGAGCTCGATCCCGCCAATGCCGAGAACATTGGGCAAATTGCCCTGGCGGCGGCCCTCGAAGAGTTCATGGGTGCGCAGATTACGAAAATGCGCCTCTCGCTCAGCCAGCGGATAGCCGGTTACTTCCCCGGCACGGACAAAAGCGTTTTGAATTGCGTCGGGCAGGGAGGCGCTGGAGGCGTGGTCAGGGAGGATGACCGCCGAGCGAGCCGTGCCGGAAAAGGCGGAGAGGACGACCGGGTTGGCCTCCTCTGGAGTGCTCTCGAGGAGGAATGCCAGCTCGGTTATGGCTTCGGCATGTTCGTCGATCACGCCCGGGACCAGCCGGAACATGAGATTGGAGTGCAAAAGCAACATGATGATGATCACAACACCGGTCTGCGCGATGACGATGATGCTGATCGCCTGAAACAGGAGTGTGCGATGGAAAGGCAGAAGTCGGGCGAAGAGCTGGCGCATTATTCGCTCGCTCGCTCGATCTTGGCGGCGAAGGCATAGCCGAGATTACGCACGGTCTTGATCAGGGCGGGCTGGCGCGGATTGCTCTCCAGCTTGCGGCGCAACCGGCTGATCTGGGCATCGATACTGCGGTCAAACGGGTTGGCCGCCGCGCCTCTGGACATGTCCAGCAATTGATCCCTGTTGAGAACGCGCGGCGCGCGCTCCACCAGCACCAGGAGGAGCGAAAATTCACCCGAGGTCAGGACAATCTCCTCGCCATCATCGCGCACGATCGAACGCGTTTCCGGGTAGAGTGTGTAGCGATCAAACCGGTAGGCTTGCGGGCTGGCATGGCTTTCGCCCGGCCGCACAGGTGGCGCCCGGCGCAGGACATTCTTGATCCGAGCTACGAGTTCGCGCGGATTGAAGGGTTTGGGCAGGTAATCATCCGCCCCCATTTCCAGGCCGACAACACGGTCGATATCCTCGCCCAGCGCCGTCAGCATGATAATCGGGATATTGGAGTCCTGGCGAAGACGACGACAGAAACTTGTCCCGTCCTCACCCGGCATCATGATGTCCAGAATAATCAGATCGACCCGGCCGGCCGCCAGATGGGCCTCCGCTTCCGGCACATTCCGCGCGAGCAGGGGTTCCATGTGATGGCGGGTCAGCAATCCGCCAACGAGTTCGCGGATCTCAGTGTCATCATCAACAATCAGTATATTCGGTGTCTGCATAGCGGATAAGCCTATCGGTGCCCGCCTTGCATTCAAAACGGAGTTTTTTGACGGATTGTTACGATCCGGGCTTCGTTACAAACCGTCACAAAAAACTCCTGGTCCGGCACATGCTGGCAAAGGAGGGGCTTCAAAACAGTCACACGCCAGATGAGGCGATGAGATTGAGTTTGGAGTTTGACCCATGACTAAAGCAGTTATTACCCCTCTTATGTTGGCCGGTCTGAGCCTGGCCCTTCTGACCGGGGGTGCTGCCTCCGCCCAGGGCGCGGAAACTCACCGCGAAACCGTTCAGCAGCGTTTGCAGGACATAGATAGTGCGGCTTTCCAGGACCGCCGGGACAATGCGCGCACCGAGCGCGGTCATCGTGATGATCGTATGGCCCAGCGCGATATGCGTCGCGACACCGCCCGCACTGAAGTCGGCACCCATCTCAGCGATATTGATGCGGCCGATGTGCAGGCGCGTCTCGATGGCGCGGAGGAGCGCATGCTGAATGCGCTGGCCAGCGCAGATCCGCAGACAATTGCCGACATCACCAATCAGGCAGGTGCTCAGGCTTCTTCCCGTCTGCAGAACGCTCCGGGCGAGTATCTGAACGAAGACCAGATCGATCAGCTGGTCGCGGCTGCGGCCTATGCGGCAGCTATTACACCGGCACAGGTTGAGGCTCTTCTGAACGCAGGCAGCCTCACCCTGGATGACGCGTTTGATCAGCTCAGCGCGGACCAGATTGCCAACCAGTTCAACCAGATCGGCGAGAAAGTCCTCGAAGCTTAACCTCGCCTGACCGTCCCCAAAGGGCTGTGCGCTCCCACTCACAGTCCAGCACCTGGCCGGCCTTTTGTCTCCCGGTCGGCCAGGTGCGTCCCCCATCAATTCCCGATCAGAGGATTAACACATATGACGACGTATCTTCCCACGACCGCGCGTTTTGCGGTTATCGCACTTGTCTTCGCGGGCACCGCCGCGCCAGCGGCCAACGCCATGCAATCAGCCGATCGCATGGAGCAATTTGCTGTCAGCGCTGACGCCAATGGTGATGGTTATATCACCGAAGCAGAGATCCGTGAGGCACGAACGAGCCGGTTTGATCGCTTCGATCGCGATTCGAATGATCAGCTCAACTCCGATGACGCACCGCGTTTCCTTATGCGCCAACAGTTCAATGACTGGCTGACGGTAATGACGCCTGATTTTGATACCGATGGAAATGGCTCGATTTCCCGCAATGAGTTCGTCAACGGACCCATGCATGCGTTCGAGGCTGCGGACACGGATCAGGATGGTCAGGTCGCCGTCGAGGATTTGATCGCGACTGCGCAGTCGCTGCGGTAGATAGAAGGAGGCCAGGCTATGGAGGGTATCTACGAGAATTCCGGCGTCTTCCTGCTTATCGCCGCGATATGCATTGCCGCGGAACTGCTATGGCGAAAGGTGCGCGGCCAAAGCTATGATTATGGCGCGCTGGGCTCGACCCTTTTCATCTTCGCTGGCCAGGTCCTGTCATCCGCCGCTTATACGGCCCTCATCCTGGCGGTATGGATGGCGGCTTATGAAATATCGCCCTTCCAATGGAGCATGAGCGATTGGCGCGTTTGGGTTGCCGCCTTCATCCTGATGGAGTTTACCTATTATTGGCAGCATCGTTTCAGCCATACTGTCCGGTGGATGTGGGCGACCCATGCCGTGCATCACTCACCCAATGAGTTCGTCCTTCCGGCGGCCTTCCGACTGGGCTGGACGGGGGCAATATCCGGCAGCTGGCTGATCCACCTACCTGTAGCGCTTCTGGGCTTTCATCCCGCCATGATGGGGGCAATCCTGCTGGTCGGACTGAGATATCAATTCTTCCTCCACACCGAGAAAATCGGTCGGCTCGGTCCAATTGACTGGCTGTTCAACACCCCGTCCAACCACCGCGTTCATCACAGCTCCGAGGCAGACTTCCTGGACAAGAATTACGGCAATGTCCTGATGGTCTTTGACCATATGTTTGGCTCCTATGCGGCGGAGCGACCGGGCCAGACCCATCGTTACGGGCTGACCGACCCCTTCACCTCAAACAATCCGCTCCACATCGTTTCACGCGAATGGGTTCGGCTGATCCAGGATGTCATCGCCTCAAGAACCCCGGCTTCGGCGTTCAAGGCGGCATTCGGACGGCCAAGCCCGACCCCGGCCAAGCCGCCAAGAGCTTCGCTCCAGCTTGATAGAGAGGTGGATCGTCATGTTGTCTGATAGCGAAACCCTGTCGCGCCGGTCGATGGCGGTCACAGCGGCTGCTGCTGGGAAGCCATCACCCCTGACTGCGTTACTGGCGCGGTGGACCCAGATGCATCGGCACACGCGTAATCTCCTGAGCGGCAGCCGATTTGACCCTGTCGCCGAAAGCAAAATCCGCGTTGAACGCGCGGACACCCTGGTCGCTCATGGTCAGCGATACGGCGATTTTGACGCCATGGTCCAAGCCGCCCAAGAGTATCGTCAGGCCCTACGCCTGTTGGATGGGGGCGGCCATGATATTCGCACGGCCGAGCTGCAATGGCGGCTCGCTTCCATCCTCTATGAGATCGGCTGGAACCGCGCCGAGCTCAGGTCTTTGGGGGAGTGTGTCAGCGTGTGCCGCGAGTTGCTGGCCCATGCCAAATCCGAAACCCCGGCGCCGGCGGATTTCCATATCTATCGCCTGCTTGGAGATGCGAGTAGCGAGCTCGCTCACCTTCAAACCAGTGCTCTGCATTTTCGCCAGGCGGTTGATGCCTATGTGAAAGCCGCCAAAAGCATGGAGGCAGCAGGTCTGGAAGAGGATTGGTGTCGTGTGCAGGCCAATCTCGCCCATTGCTGGGAAGAGCTATCGGTTCTCGGCTTGGGCACAGAGGCGGGATGGAATGCGCTGGAAGCCTATGAAGCGCTTGCCGTTGTACAGACACGGCGATGCCGCTTCGCCATGGCCAGGATCATGCGGGACAAGGCCCGTGAACTTCGCTCGACCCTTGCTGGGGAGCGCTGAGGCAGACCGACAGTTCTTCGGCCTGCACCCATTCGTCCCTCAGGCAGGCCGGGACTTGCAGGCGCCACCTCGTTCAAGGAGGTGGTGCCTGTTTTTCGTTCAGACATCATCGGATTGCACAGACGGGTTTTGGTGAGACCCACTGAATTGCGCGCAAAGGCTAACCAAGGGGAAAAGAGCGCGCCAAACGCTGGATCCCGATCCGAACGGCCATCAGCTTTTTCCTGGGAAAGGAATTGTCTGAGGCTCGGCAGAATTCCTAGGGCTTCACGTCCTGCCGGTGTCCATTGGGTAAGCATCTAGCAAGCCCCAGAACCAGTTTCCACCCGGCGAAGGTTTGGATCGGGTCGATACGGTGGGATCCAGACATGCCCGCTTTATGTTTCTGCCTAAGTCCGGGATAGGAACTGAGTATTTTGCCCGGAAGCGCCGACATCTGATGGTGCGCTCTGCTGGGGCGCTTGCCGTCGGTTAGTGGCGCGCTAGTGTATCCACAAACTCAAATGAGCGTTGGGAGGAACCTCATGGCCTGGAAGGCAAAGTATTTCATTGGTTCGGCATTGGCCGCGATCAGCACAAGTCTTGTTGTCAATACAGCCGCAGCGGCACAGGACGCTCCGATTGTTCAGCCCGGCGCTCCAGGTGAGGATGTACGGCAGTTGAGCGCCGATGAGGCGGTTCAGCTGGCGGCAAACCGCTTCTCCCAGGATGATGTGACCTTCATGCAGGACATGATCCTGCACCATTTCCAAGCGGTACAGATGTCCGCGCTTGTCGCAGAGCGGACCGGCACGCAGCGCGTGGTTGATATTGCCGAACGCATTGATGCAACCCAGGAAGACGAGATCGCTTTCATGCAGGGCTGGCTGCGCGAACGGGGCCAGGATGCGCCGGATCCGTTTAATGACCCGCACGCAATGCATCACCATGGCCACCATAGCATGGCCGGCATGGCCACGCCGGCACAGATGAGCGATCTGGCTGATGCAAGCGGCGTTGGCTTTGACGCGCTCTTCCTAGAGCTGATGATTGCGCACCATGAAGGCGCAATCGAGATGGTGGACACGCTGTTTTCTCAGCGCGGTTCTGCGTACGACCCGGTCCTGTTTGATTTTGCAAATGATGTCCGCAGCGAGCAGCAATCTGAAATCCGTCAGATGAATGCCATGCTGGCGGGATTGTCCGATGACCCGCGTTCCGGGCTGGCTGCCGGTTTCCGCGATGCCGAGACGGCAATCTCCAATCTGAATCTCCTGGCGAGTTTGCCCAAGCCTACCGGCTTCTTCGACGCTGAGAACCCGGCTGGCCTGCCGCCTGTTATTCCCGCAGACGCCTCTGACGGTGAGGTCGAGCGCCGTTTCGGCCAACGCGCGCCCTTCTTGAGCTTCTCCAATACCGATATCGCTTTTGCGGGCGACCTCATGGCGGTCGGCAATTATCACGGTTTCAACCTCTATAATATCGAAGGCGATGAGCCGGCGCTGATCAGCTCCATCGTCTGTCCGGGCGGCCAGGGGGATGTCTCCATTGTCGGCGATCTGCTTATCATGTCTGTTCAGGATACGCGCGCCCGCGTCGATTGCGGCCGCCAGGGCGTGTCGGAAGAGGTGAGTGAAGAACGCTTCCGGGGTATTCGGGTGTTCGATATTTCCGATCCCGTCGCACCGCGCCAGGTCGGTCAGGTGCAGACCTGCCGCGGCTCGCACACCCACTCTGTCGTCTCCAGCGATGACGAAGCCATCATTGTTTACAATTCGGGCACCAGCTCCATCCGTTCTGAAGAGGAGCTCGCGGGATGTGTTGCGGGTCTGCCGGGCGATGACGATACGGCGCTGTTCTCAATCGATGTGATCGAGATCCCGGTCGCCAATCCTGCGGCCTCTCGTATTGTCGATAGCCCGCGCGTTTTCGCCGATGATGAAACGGGGCGCATCGCAGGCTTGTGGGCCGGCGGTGACCATGGCGAGGGGACCCAGAGCACACGTCGGACAGACCAGTGTCACGACATCACCGTCTTCCCGTCCTTGAACCTGGCAGCCGGCGCTTGTTCCGGTAATGGCATCATCATGGATATTTCCGATCCGCGTGCGCCGCGCCGGATTGATGCCGTTGTGGATCAGGGCTTTGCCTATTGGCATTCCGCGACCTTTAACAATGAAGGCACACGCGTCCTCTTCACTGATGAGTGGGGCGGCGGCGGGCGTCCGCGTTGCCGGGCTCAGGACCCGGATGATTGGGGTGCTAACGCGATTTACTCCATCAATGACGGGCAGCTTGAATTCGAGTCCTACTTCAAGATCCCGACGGCCCAGTCTGATGAGGAAAACTGTGTTGCTCACAACGGATCGGTCATCCCGGTTCCAGGGCGCGATATCTTCGTCCAGGCTTGGTATCAAGGTGGCGTCTCCGTCCTTGACTTCACCGATCCGGCCAATCCGTTCGAGATTGCATTCTTCGATCGCGGGCCCATCGATGGCGAGAACATGATCCTGGGAGGCTATTGGTCGACCTATTGGTATGACGGCCGGATCTACGGTACCGAGATCGTTCGTGGTTTGGATGTGTTTGAACTCGTTGAGAGCGAGTTCCTCAGCGCCAACGAAATCGCAGCCGCGTCTCTGGCTGATCAGGGTGCAGTCTTCAACCCGCAGCAGCAATTCCCGGTGAGCTGGCCGGAACACCCGGTGGTGGGGCTGGCCTATATCGATCAGCTTGTTCGCCAGGATGCGCTGGACGGTGCGGAGGCTGCGCAGCTTTCTGACGCATTGAGCCGCGCCAGTGAGCATGTGGAAGCCGGTTCAAGCGATGGTGCCTTGGCGCGCGAATTGCGCCAAATGGCCCGTTCGCTCCCCGATGGTGAGGATGACAGCTCCGCTGAACAGCGTCTCGAGGCTCTGCGCGATCTGGTGCGCGGCGTGGCAAACAGCATCCGCTAGTCTTGCATGAAAGCACAATGAAGAGGCCACGGTCCTGTTGTGACCGTGGCCTTTTTGTTGGGTCAGGGATGGAGGAGTTGTGCCGTCAGGTGAAGAAGGCTGATCTGCTCACGCAATAAGTCATAGCGTGCCCGTACGACTTCGAGCTGGGCCTGCTCATAGCCGAGGCGCGCTTCAACGAGATCCGGCAGTGTTCCCAAGCCAAACTGGAACTCTCCTGAGATGGCGTCGAAATAAGCCTGCTGACTTTGCGCGACGGCCTCTCGACGCTGGAGTTGAGCATTTAAAGAAAGCTGACGGCGAAACGTGATCTGGGCCTCTTCACGGACATCGCGCTGGGCGGCGTGAAGACCGGCTTCCTCGCTGGCCAGGCGCGCTTGTGCCTGGTCACTACGCGCATTGATCGCACTGCCGGTATAAAGAGGAACGGAAACGTCGACGCCGAGACGATCGCGGGTTTCCCAGTCTTCCCGATTGTCATCATAGGTGTAGGCCATAACACCCACGAGCTCGACGATCGGCAGGCGCGCGCGGTTCTCCCGATCACGTTCGGCTTCAAGGCCGCGCACGCTCGCGCGGCGAGCAGCAATACTGGGATTGGCCGTAAGCGCGGCATTGATCGCATCATCGATTGTCGCAAGCGGGGTCATGGCGGCGGAGATATCCGCTTCGAGCGCACTCGCTGAACACAGATCTGCAAAATGGCCTGTGTATTCGGTGATGCGGATGCCAGCACGATCATAAATGGACTGAAGCTCCAGCATTTCAGCTTCGGCTTGCGCCAATTCGGCAGCGATTTGGGCGCTTTCCGCTCGAGTTGCGCCCCCTTGCGCCAGCAAGGCATCGACCGAGCTTTGTTGGCGTCTGAAATACTCGCGACGTTCAGCAATGACATCGATCATCGCCTGGGCTTCCAAACGCAGCAGATAGGCATCCGCCAGAGTGCGCGCGGCGTTGAGCCTCGTCATCTCTTCCAGGTATTCCTGTTGGTCGAGCTCCGAGCTTGCCGCTGCCAGTGCAAGGCGGCTATCCCCGAAATCCCAAACGCGCTGGGAGACGCGCAGGCCGTACTGGTTCTCGATCGCGCTTGAGCTGAGACCGTTATCGCCAGCGGCGGCTCGGCCGAAGGTGGAAACTTGCGGACGGCGAAGGGCGCGCGCTTCTCGAAGGGCGGCTTCAGCGCCCGCAGAACGCGCTTGGGCAGCGTCGATCTCCGGGGCTCCATCTACAGCAAGGCCAAGCCCGTCTGTAAAACTCAGGCATGTCTCCTGGGGCTGTCCATAAGCCGGTGCCGCCAGGTTCAACCCAGCCAGTGCTGTACAGATCAACAGGTATCGTTTCGCGAAACCGGCCATCGCCCCCTCACACGCTTGGGCGATTGAACACATCCCGCCCTACTCAAGACATCTTATCCTTAGAGCCAGCCGAGGCGCGGGTAAAAGCAAAATGCGCGCGGTCTCGGTGGGAAAGAACAAGAAAGGCCGCCGGGCTATTGCCCGCCGGCCTTCAATCTAGCCGGACGCTGGCCTTAGCGATGCAGACGGCTGCGACGTGCCGGGGCACCTGGGTGCAAGGTCTGGCTATGCGCGACGGGTACGGCTTCATACTCACCGGCATCCTCATCGCTTGGCGTGTCATAGTCATAGCGTGACTGGCTCTGCGACATCATGTGCGGGCCATGAGACTGCGCCGGAGCGCTGCTCGGCGGGTTGGCGCCGGGATAGCCTGGAATGTCGATGGATGCACAATTTACCAGACGCCATTCGAACCGCTCACCCGCGATCAGCTCATGGCGAGCGACTTGCTCTGTCCGCTGGCGTGAAACGCGGCGATGGACCTCGCCCTCTTCCGCCAGGACATGGATGTCATAGCTGGCATGTTCAGCCGGGATGTGGATTTCCTCAACCGTCGCTGGGCGCACAAGCACGCTGCGGGTGATCGTTTCGAATTGCGGGCCGACCGGGATTTCGCGAACTTCGGCCTGCGAGGTGACGACATTGCGGTGGATGGTTTCGTACACGGCAGGTTCTTCGATCATGCACCAGATTTCACCACTTTCCGGATCGTGGCGAACCTGGCGCGCGCCTTCCACATAACCGCGACGCCAGACCAGCTGAGCTTCGCGGACCAGAATGCGCTCAGATACGGTCCGTGTTTCCGCTGGCGTTACTTCGTAGCGCACATAGGCGGGGCGGGTTTGCACCTGCTCGGTCACGTCTTCATAGACCGGCTCGGTCACGCGATAGCGCATACCGGCTTCGCGAGACACATAGCTGCGTGTTTGACGCTCGAGCCGAGGATCAGTCACGTCGTAGATCTCATACTCATCAGCGACGATGACGGTTTGCATCACCGTCTCGTATTCCGCGTCGATACGTACGAACTGGTAGCATTGGCCGATTTCAGCGTCAGGCAAGGTCGTGGGCAGGTGAGCTGGATGTGATGTTTGTGCCAGTGCACCCCCTGCCATGACGGCAAAAAGGCAAGTCGATGCTGCGAGTGTTGAGCGAAGCATAGTAATCCCCCAGGATTTAAATTCGCCTGAAAGGCGAAAAGTATTCTCCTAATACGCCTTTCAGAATAATCGGGCGCGTCTCCGCTTGCAGTCTCGCTTATGGTTAACAAAAAGTTAAGAAAAAACTGACCGAGGATATCGTTTTTATTTGAAACTGTATCTGGGAGGCTTTGGATTTACCCGTCACAACAGCATCGGTATTCGCCAAGCGATAACAGAGTTTAGCCGCATCTGCGTGAGCTTTGGTGTCAATCAAGCGGGTGGGAAATCGGTCAAGATTACATACGCATCATCTAGAGCCGATTGCGATTGAGCTTCACCGAGTGAGCTGCTAGCGTATTAACTGTTATAATATCCTTTCTATACCTAAGGGTAACTTATGAAATCTTCTCTTTCGCTTAGCACCGCGGGCTTTGCACTCCTTCTCGCGGCTTGCTCTCCTTCAACTGTTTCTGACACCGAAACGGAAACCGCTGCCGCTACAGAAGCGGCTCAACCGGCTGCCGCCAGCGAGACCGCAACGGTGAACCCACTGCTCACCGCATGGGATACGCCGCCATTCGACCTCATCGATTCCGAGGACTTCATCCCGGCTTTTGAAGAGGCTATGGCCAGCCACATCGCCGAGATTGAAGCCATTGCCACGAATGCCGAGGCTCCAAGCTTCGACAATACACTGCTGGCTATGGAGAATTCTGGTGCAGAGCTCAGCCGCGTCGGCGCTGTTTTCTGGAACCTGACCAGCTCTGCGTCCAACGATGATATTCGTGCGATCCAGCGTGAGATGAGCCCGCGTATCGCCGCTCACTCCGCGTCGATTACGCTGAATGCTGAGCTCTTCGCTCGCATCAATACGCTCTTTGAGCAGCGCGACAGCCTGGACCTGGCTCCGCAGCAATATCGTCTGCTGGAAACCACCCATCAGGACTTCGTGCGTGCCGGTGCACAGCTTGAAGGCGATGACCGGGCTCGGTTCGCAGAAATCCGTCAGGGCCTGGCGGGTCTCTACACCCAGTTCGCACAGAATGAGCAAGCGGACCGTGAGGCTTGGACCTTGCCGCTGAGCGCTGAGGATCTTGAGGGTCTTCCTGATTACGTTGTGTCTGCAGCTGCTGGTGCCGCAGCGGATCGCGGCCTTGAAGGTCATGTCGTGACCTTGGCGCGCTCCAGCGTCGAGCCCTTCCTGCAGACCGCTCCGAACCGCGAGCTTCGCGAGCAGGCATGGCGTGCATGGACGACGCGTGGCGATAATGAAAACGCCAACAACAACCACGACACCATCCGTCAGATCCTTCAGCTCCGCCGTGAGCTGGCCAATCTGATGGGCTATGAAACCTTCGCTCACTATCGCACCGGTGGTACGATGGCCGGCACGCCGCAAGCGGCTGTCGATCTGATGGAGCAGGTTTGGTGGCCGGCCCGTGACCGCGCCCTCGAAGAACAGGCTGATATCCAGGCCCGTATCGAGGCAGCAGGTCTGGACCATAGCGTCATGCCTTGGGACTGGCGTTATTACACCGAGCAAGTCCGTGCTGAGCGCTATGATCTCGATCCGAGCGAAGTGAAGTCCTACCTCCAGCTCGACAATATGATTGAAGCGCAATTCTACGTCGCTGAGCGCCTCTTCGGTGTCAGCTTCAATGAGCGTTTCGACATCGCGACCTATCATGATGATGTTCGCGTTTGGGAGATGACCAATTCGGACGGAGACGTCATTGGTCTCTTCTATGGCGACTATTTTGCTCGCCCGGGCAAGCGCGGTGGTGCTTGGATGTCCAGCTTCCGCGTCCAGAACGGCATCAATGGCGATATCCCGATCATCGTCAATAACTGCAACTATAACCGTCCGGCCGAGGGCGAGCCGGCGCTGCTGTCCTTCACGGATGCAACGACGCTATTCCACGAATTCGGTCACGCTCTGCACGGTCTGCTGTCTCAGACCGAGTATCCAAGCCTTGCCGGTACGTCTGTAGACCGAGACTTCGTTGAATTCCCGGCGCAGATCTATGAACACTGGCTGGCGCAGCCGGAAGTGCTGGAGCGTTATGCTCTGCATTATGAAACCGGTGAGCCGATGCCGCAGGCTCTGCTTGACCGTGTTCTCGCCGCTCAGACCTTCAACCAGGGTTTTGCCACGGTTGAGTTCCTGAACTCTGGCTTCGTCGACATGGCCTACCACCTCAACACGGATCCGACGTCCATCGATATCCATGAGTTTGAGCAAGAGGTCCTCGCGAGCCGTGAGAATCTCGAAGCCATCCCGATGCGTCACCGCTCGACCCACTTCCTGCACACATTTGCAGGTGAGGGGTATTCCTCGGGCTATTACAGCTATCTGTGGGCTGGCGTTCTCGACAATGATGGTTTCGCTGCCTTTGAAGAAGCTGGCGATATCTTCGATCCGGAATTGGCTCAGCGTCTGTTCGACAGCGTCTTCTCAGCGGGTGACAGCCAGTCCGCTATGGACGCTTATGTCGGCTTCCGTGGTCGTGAGCCGAGCGTCGAACCGCTCCTGCGCAATCGCGGTTTCATGGATGATGCAGGCGGCTAGTCCAGCTTGATCGCCTCAGAGAAGCCGTCGGGACCCAGTCCCGGCGGCTTTTTCTTTGGCGTCCTTGCCTTTCTCGACAAGCAAGCGCTGAGATTTCAAGCTTGGTAGGGCTTCGAAAGTTGAACGCATTCTGAACAAAATTGTCCCAGAAATGGTCTAAAAGAACTTCCTTTGGGCACATTTCATCCAATTTCGAGCCTCATTGGCCCTCTAATCCTGTAGCTGTCGCGGGACGGTAAGGACATCAGGCCAACGCCCCGCACAGCACACAAAAGCCTAGGGGGCGAACATGAAATACTCTGCACTGGGCGGCGCAATCGCCGCAGTTTTCATCGCTGGTTCCGCATTCGCGCAACAAACGCCGTCTGGCCAGCTTTCCTATGATCTCAGCGCCGAAGTCGGCTCCGTTTGTGGCGCTTTTAATTCCACAGGCACAGAAATCGACGTTGATTTCGGTGAACTCGCGAACACGGCAACGACCAGCACGGTTGAAGAAAGTGCCGGCAGCGCGTCTTACGCCTGTAACTCGCCGAACGGTTTCACTCGGACCTTCAGCTCCGCAAATGGTGGTTACCTCTTCCGCTCTGGCACCAGTGGCGGCGCGCAGAACCAGATCGCCTATGAAATGTCTCACGGCGGCGGCAGTGGCCTGAGCATGGACTGGACCCAGCTCACCTCCGCAGCGACGGCCGATTTGAGTGGCGCCGGCTTCCTGACCGGCCAGACTGGTGGCGTCGACTTCCGCGTCTATGGCGTGCGTTCGACGAACAGCAATGCAAATGGCGCCAGCCACACCACGGTCTTCGCGGGCGATTATTCTGATGTCGTCACGATCACTCTGACTGCGAAGTAAGACAAGCTATGCTAAGGGCAGTTGTTGAGCCGCGCGCGAAACAACTGCTCGCAAGCTAGCCGACAGATGAGATGGGGGTTTCAATGTCTGCCTGGTTCCGTTTTCCAATCCGCTTGGCCACAGCGCTTATCATGGCGCTGGTAACGGCCCTTCCGGCTATGGCCTATGAGGTCGAGCCGATGCGTATGGTTCTCGATATCGGCGCGGGACGAACAACCGCCGTCATCAATGTTCGCAATACGCGCGACCAGGCCTTGCCGATCGAAGTCGTCTTCAAGCGTCGGATCGTCAACCCTGATGGCAGCCAGGAGTTTCTTCCTGCCGAAGAAGATTTCTCGGTCTTCCCGCCGCTGGCTCTCATCCAGCCCGGACAGTCGCAGGCGGTGCGGGTGACCTATATCGGCGACCCGTCAGTTGAAAACAGTCAGGCTTATATCGCCGAAGTTCAAGAAGTGCCGGTCACGCAGGAAGACTTCACCGGTGTTGTCTTCGCCTACAATTTTGGTGTCGCTGTCTATCTGCGCGCGGATCAGGCCCAGGCCAACGTTCAAGTGACAGGGGCAAGCCGGACGGAGTACGGCGTCGCCTTCTCCGTCGCCAATTCCGGTACGGATTTCGCTATGCTGGGCGAGCTGGATCTACGCCTGCAAGCAGGGTCGGACACGGTGCGCCTTTCACCGGCGCAGGTTTCTGAAGCCGTTGAAAACCCGATCATCCCGCCTGGCGCTAGCAGAGAGTTTCATCTTGCCATTAGCGATTTGCCTGACGGACCAATCGGCGTCAGTCTAGGCCGGGCATTTTAGGAACCGCCGGGCTGGGGTGTATGGGGTTTGGTAACAAGTGCTTCGCCGCCATCATGATGGCGGCGCTTGGCGCGTTCGGGGGGCTTTTGTTCCCGGAGCAAGCTGCTGCACGCCTGCAGACAGCGCCTTCTCAGCCCGGAGCGTTTACGGTCAGCCTGCCCTTGGTGGTCGATAATCGGCGCATGCCGTCCTTGCTGGTTGAAACCACGGTCACGGAGCTTTTGCGTGTTTCGCCAGCAGGGTTGGCCGATGCAATCGCGGATCTGATCAATGACGAGGCGGCCAGTGCGCTGGCCGATCTCGGGCGCGATCTGCGCCCGGTCGAAGACCTGATCTCGCTTGGATACCGCGTCCGGCTTAATCCTCAAACATTGGCGATTGAAGCAGAGCTGCCTCTGGCCGCTCGAAACGGTGTTGAAACCTCCCTGTCGCAGTCCTGGCTCGACCCGGACACTGAACTGCTCGAACCGGGAGACGTGTCCTTTGGTGTGACCGGCGCCTTTCAGCTCTCCGACGTGCTGGATGATGACGCAGATCCGGCTGCCGATCTGGGGTTGGACGGATTTGCGAATATTGGCGGGCTTGACGGGCTCAGCCTGGATTGGGGTGGGCGGTTTTCATTGCGTGACGGTGAGGCTGATTTTCAGCGTAATCGTCTGATCCTGTTTCATGACCGCCCCGAGCAGGCCGTGCGCTATTCCGCGGGAGATCTATCGCCGCAACTCGCTCGCGATACAGGTGTGCTCAATCTGTTGGGGGTCTCGGTCGAGCTCAATCATCGCGACCTCCAGCCAACACGGAATATTCGTCCAACCGGTGATCGAAGCCTCCTGCTGGAGCGAAGGTCGACCGTAGAGGTCTATGTAAATGGCACTTTGATCGACCGGTTTACCGCTGGGCCTGGTCCGGTAGATCTAAGAGACATCCCCTTGGCGAATGTTTCCAATCAGGTCTCCATCCTGGTCGAAGATGAGCTTGGCCGACGCGAAGTGGATAGTTTCGCTCTGTCCGCTGATATCTCACTCCTGCAGCCCGGCTTGAGTGAGGGTGTCCTGGCGGTCGGGTTTCGGCGTCAGGAGATCAACTCCGGATTTGAATATGATTTCGAGGCGCCGGTTCTAGGCGGGCAGGTTTCGCGTGGCCTTACTGGTTCAACCACTGCGTCCGCCGCAATCGCAGCGACTGAAGGGTTGGCGAGCTTGAACGGGGCCATCGCGCAAGCCTTGCTCGGAGGGGTGGCGCAGATCGAGATCACAGCGAGCGATGCCGATCTGACGGGGGAGGGCTGGGCTGCTGGATTAAGCTTTCGCGGCGGCCCGTATTGGGGGCAAGAGCGCTATGGAATCCTCAATTTACGCCTCGACTATTCCAGCCTCGACTTTGCCACGTTGAATGATCTTGCCAGCGAGAATGACCGTCGTTGGAGTGTCGGTGGTGATTTCCGCATTAATGCGACCGAACAGACGGCTCTCAATCTGGGCTTTGTGTATCAGGATGATCATGCGGGTCAGGGACGGTCCCGGACTGTCAGCGTGGGGATGAACCGGCGCCTGGGAGCGATCCAGGTCTCCGCTGCCGCCCGACATACCCATTTCCAGAACCGCGATGATGAGTTCGGCATCTTCATCACCCTTAGCCGGCGTATCGGAAGTCGGCAGCTGATTTCATCGAGTTATGATTCCGCCTCGGGCGGAACACGGGTGGAGTATCGCGGCCTGCGTTCCACAGGCCTGCCGGGCCTGAGCGGGCGAGCGACACTCTTCAATCAGGGCAGTCGTACAGACCTGCGCGGTCAGGCCAATCTCGACACAACGCGGTTTGGCCTTCAGCTCAATGCCGATCACTCCCCGCCCTCAGCCGGGCTGAATGAACGCACGGGCTTGTCTGTCCGGGTTCAATCCGGGCTGGCCTATTCAGATGGCGTTTTCGGGATTGGTCGCGATCCGGGGCGCGGTTTCGTGATCGTGGATCGTCACCAATCCCTTGAGGATGCAGTGATTGATGTCTCGCTGGGGGCGAGCAATCGGACCGAAGCACGCGCGGACGTTATCGGCCCAGCTGTAGTCAGTCTGACCTCTGCTTATCGCCCGCAGGATATTCGCATCGGAGCCCGCAATCTTGAGCCCGGTTATTATATTGGTCCGGGGCGCTACACATTGATGCCGGGGGCCTTGACCGGTGCCCGACTGACAGTGGGCACAGAAGCTTTCCGCACAGCCGTGGCGACGATCTGGTATGAAAACGAACCGCTATCCTTGCAATATGGGCAATTGGAAAACCTTGATACTGGCGGCATCCAGAGTTTCTTCACCAATCGAGCCGGACGAGCCGCTTTCAACGAGCTGACGCCCGGTCGCTATCGCGCAAGCCTGCCCAATGGAGCGCATTTCCGTTTCGAGGTCGAAAATGATGCGCCCGCCTATATCAATCTGGGAGAGATCGATGCAGATCGCGATGATGATTAGGGCTGTTCTACTGGCGCTGGTTTTCCTGGTGCCAGCTGGTGCTGCGAAGGCCTGTGACGGGTATGATCTCGCGGTCACCCAGATGACAGCGTTTAGCTATAACGCGGCGGATCCGGTCACGACGACATTGGAAGTCGAGTTTCGCGCTGTCGAATCCGGCTTGCCCAGACGGTGTCGCAACCAGCGGGTTCAGATCGACATTATAGGCGGTACGGCGCGCGATCCTGATCTCGAGGCGGGTGGCGAACGTTTGCAGGCCCGCTGGATCAATACGGGCGAGGTGAACCGCAATGGTGATCAGTGGCGCCTGCGACGTTCCGCGCGTACGGATCTGGTGGAAGGCGATACGCTGAGCATAGCCTTCTTTGAGATCGATGCGGGTCAGTTCGTAACGCCTGGTGAATACCGTCAGACATGGCGCATTACCATCGGTGATAATGAAATGACGGTGCCGATCATCGTCACGGTTGAGCCGGCGATCCGTCTTGAGGGGGATAGCCAGAGTGGGACCCAGGCCCTTGATCTCGGTGATATCACGAACGGGGCGCGGGCGAGTTCGGACTTCTTTTTTCGCACCAATAGCGCGGTGGCCATTACGCTGGTGTCTGATAATCACGGCACCTTGCAGCATGAGCAAGGCAAGCAGTTTGGGCGTATTCCCTATTCTGCGGCGATATCCGGGCAGGCCGTTGATTTGAGTAGTGGAAGCGACACCGTCGATATTCCCTTTAGCGGAGCGGCCATCCAATCCGGCCGGCTTGAGGTCGAAGTGGCGCCGTCGCCTCATGAATATGCCGGGCGATATCGGGATGTGATTACGATGAGTTTCATTCCCTATTGAGGGGAATTTCCCACCATAAATTTACCATATTTGTCGTTTGAGCGCGCCAACCGCCCGTTGATCTGTTAAGACCCTTTCTCTTCTCAGGCGAAGACGGGGATGGCATGCGCCAATGGGCTCTCACAATCGGTCTTGCGATCGCGATCAGCGCGGGCGTGACGGCTATGAGTGACGCCGCAGGCATGCGTGTCCATCTTAACGCCAGTGTTGCAACCGGTTGTGCCGTTTCTGAAATCGATGCCGAAGCCTGGGAGCAAGGCATATTGCGCGTTCAAACCCGTTGTAATGCGGAGCAGTTCAGCCTCCGCCTGATGAGCGGCAGTGAGACGCTGGATATCAGCGAGGTTGTGGTCAGTGGTGCTGCAGATGCCCGGGTCCGGGAGGGCCGCATCTGGATAACGCAACGTCGGCCAGGGCAATTGGGTTTTGATGTTGAACTGAGTGACGCCTTTGCCTTGCAAAACGGGGCGCTCTCTGTCCGCCTGGACGCACTCTAAGTCAAAATATCCATTTAATTAAACGGGTTACTTAAGAGTTTACGCTGGGTGCTCTCCGCCTATATCGTGAGGTGCATAAAAATAAAAATGCATCGATATAGGGGAGTAATATGGCCACCACTTCGGAGGCGGATAAACCGTCGGCCGCTGATCACATTCAGCCTTTAGCAGAGGGCCCGCGTCGCTACGCGTTGGGAATGCTGCTTGTTATATACATTCTGAACTTTCTTGACCGCCAGGTCGTCAATATTCTGGCTGAACCCATAAAACTGGAGCTGGGCCTCGCCGACTGGCAGCTCGGCATGCTGACGGGGCTGGCCTTTGCGCTTTTCTACACTGTTCTTGGCTTGCCGATCGCGCGTCTTGCCGAGCGCGCGGACCGGGTAAAAATCATCTCCATCGCTGTGGGCGTATGGAGCGCCTTCACCATGGCGTGCGGTCTTGCCAGCAATTTCCTTCAATTGCTGCTGGCGCGAATTGGCGTCGGGGTCGGAGAGGCCGGCTGTACACCGCCGGCGCATTCCTTGATCTCTGATTATACACCGGCGGAGAAACGGGCCTCAGCGATTGCGTTTTATTCCATGGGTATCCCGCTGGGTTCGCTTGCAGGCATGGCTTTGGGCGGCATGATCGCCGATTCCTATGGCTGGCGGATGGCTTTCTTCGTCGCGGGTGCTCCGGGTGTGATACTGGCGCTTCTGGCCTGGTTCACCTTGCCTGAGCCGCGCCGGAAAGCACCGCCTGTACAGGCCGCTGACCGGCCTTCAATGGGCGATGCGCTGCGCGAGTTGAAGAGCAAACCGGCCTTTGGCTGGATGGCAATCGCCGCGGCTGTGAATGCCATGGTAGGTTATGGCCATATCGCTTTTTATGGTTCCTTCTATTTGCGCAATCATGGCGAAGGGCTTCAAGGGCTTGCCAATGGTGTGAATGGCGCGCTTGGGACGGAGTTTGGTGCGATTGGATTTGTGGGCCTGGTTCTCGGCCTGCTGATCGGTGTCTTCGGGGCGATCGGAACCTTCATTGGCGGCCAACTCGCAGATCGCTACATTCCGCGTGACGCGCGCGCCTATGCGTTCCTCCCTGCCATTGCGGGCCTGATCGGATTTCCACCCTTCTTGCTGGCCATGATGAGCGGATCGACCGTGATGTCTCTTGTCGGACTGGCGATCGTCACCTTGCTCGGTGCGATCTGGTATGGACCGGTCTTCTCCTGCGCCCAGAGCCTGGTAAAGCCGCGCACGCGCGCTACCGCGTCTGCTGTCTTGTTGTTTGTCATCAACCTGATCGGCTTGGGCCTTGGCCCGCTGGCTGCGGGCATTATCAGTGACGCCTTTGGTGCCCAATACGGCGCCGCTGAAGGCCTGCGCTATTCACTGATTACCGTCGGTGCGATCGGCCTCCTGGCCATCCCGGCCTTCTACATGGCATCGCGGACACTCCGCGATGATGTGGAGACGTAGTTGAACTGTCTGGCCCAGCCCTGACCCGGTTGGGCCAGAATAGTTCTTTGAATTTGTGGCCCTAAGCCACAAGTTGCTTCATGGGTGCGGCGGGCTCAAATTTGCCGCATAGGTTGCAATTTTTTATTGCCATCAGTTGTATGATCCTCCATCACTATCGGCGCTCGCAAGGTGCGAGCGTGTTCAGTGCCGGAGAGTTTCGTCGTGAAAAAGCGTTTTGGTCTTGTTCCGTTGCTCGCAGCATCGCTCGTAGCGTGTGGCGGCGGCGGAGGTTCATCTTCATCCAGCTCCGCGCCGACGCCCACTCCCACTCCAAGTAATGCAAATCCGGTCGCGAGTGCGGGAAGCGATTTCGCAGGTAGCCTTGCGGCATCCGGTATTGCGCTCGACGGCTCCGCCAGTAGCGACGCGGATGGCGACACACTCATCTATTCTTGGACCATCGAAACCCAGCCCCAGGGGGCGAGCGCGACGCTCAATGACGCGGATACCGCGCGCCCGACCCTGGCAACGCTGGTGCCAGGTCGCTATGTTATCCGGCTCAACGTCATCGATGGTAATGGCGGCTCGGCAGAAGACCGAGTTACGCTGGACCTGGCGAATGATGCGCCGATCGTTGTCCTCGACAACACGCCTGCACAAATCGCGATCGGCCTACCGGCAGGGTTGAACGCCGGTGGTTCTACAGATCCCAATGGTCATGCGCTGACCTATCAGTGGATCGTCACCTCCGCGCCGGCAGGCTCAAATCTCCGTAGCCAGTTTGATGGACCGGCACCGCTTGTTGAGTTCGATGTTGAGGGCGATTTCGATTTCCGCCTGGAAGTCTCCGACGGTTATGCAACTAGCACCGATACCGTTTCATTCGGTGTGTCCACCTTTACCCAGCGAGCGCTTGAGCACAGCTACGATTATCTTGAGACGGACGCCTCGGGTGACCGAACCGTGACCTCACGCGGCAACACCGTCCGCGTGATCGATGAGGACGGCAACTCCGCGGAGAGCTTCTCCTTGCCTGCGACCGTTTTAAGCCTCGCGGTGTCGCCAGATGGGGCTTGGATCGGGGCCGCCCATCTCAATCAGATTTCGATTATCGATGCTACGACAATGGCCGTGCAGGGCACGTGGCCGGTGAGCGCAGAACCGGGTGATCTGATCATCGATAATAATGGCTATGCGCATGTCTTTCCTCGGACGGGTCAATGGGTGCGGGTTCTGACCATTAATCCGACCACCGGCGCGGAAACCTTTGCAAACGGAACGGTCCGTGCGGGAACCCGCGTTCAGATGCACCCTGATGGCCGGCGCGCTTACGGTGCCGATAATGGTGTCAGCCCGAGTGATGTCGAGCGATACGACATCGTCAATGGTGTGCTGACGCGCAATTATGACTCGCCCTATCACGGCGATTATCCGTTTTGCGGCAATCTCTGGATTGCGGAATCAGGGACGGATATTCTTACCGCGTGCGGCGTTGTAGTGAGTGCGTCTTATGAACCCGGGAGCGATCTCACCTTCACAACGCAGATCGCCATCCTGGGCCAGATCATCGATGCCGCTTATCATGCAGGCAGCGGTTATTGGTACATAATCGAGAATGTCGGTGGTGATGTTCAGCTGAATCTATATGACGGCGCGGGAGGTCAATGGATCAGCCGCCTCGACATGCCTGAAATCACTCCCGGGCAGATCGCGATTCCTTTGTCGATCGTGACAGGTAACTCATCTGATTTCTTCCAGATTTTCGCCTCAGACCATCCGACTAACCCACAAAATTTCGCTATTTTCACAAGAGCGGGTGTGGATGCGGGTGCGCTGGACTATCTGCCGGTGCCGGTTGCTCCGGAAAGCTCTGCCGGCATTGTCGGGCAAAGGCTGCAGATTGATGCGAGCGCGAGTTATGATCCGGAAGGTGAGCCACTCCAGTTCACATGGGCCAGCGTAAGTGAGCCGACCGGAAGCGGTGTCGTGCTGACTGGCGCGAACCAGCCAATCGTCTCTTTTACGCCGTCGCATTCCGGGGATTATGAGCTCAGCCTTGTAGTTTCCGACGGGACACGCACCGCAGCGGCGCATTTCGTTACGGTTCGCGTTGTGGAAGTTGGAGAAACTCTGCAATTTCGCCTTTCCGGTACGCCTTCGGACATCGCTTACAACAAGGTAAGGAACCAGCTCATCTATACTGTCGAAGATGAAAACGAGCTGCGCATTCGAGATCTGGACGATTTCAGCGAGCAAGTCGTAAGCCTTGATCGTCCCGGCGAAGCCGTCGCGGTTTCACCGAATGGCAATTTTGCTGCTGTGTCTCATGCTGGCATGGCTTCATTGGTTGAGATCCGGAATGACGGTGCTGCCGTAGCAGATGTGCAAGCTATTCGGGCTGACTGGGGCGATATTGAAGTCGATGACCGGCAATTTGCGTATTTGATACCACGGCGCGATCAGTGGGTTTCCTTCCACATAGCGGACTTTGCGGGAGACCTGACTTACGAGACGTTCGGCGCGCGGGCCGGGACACAGATTAGGCTATTACCTGCGGGTGGTGCAGTGTATGGCGCGAACCGCGGCCTCTCACCCAGTGATATCATGCGGTACTCAGTGACCGATGTTGCACGGGTCACGGAACGGAATTCGCCCTATCATGGACAGTACGAGATGGGCGGAAATCTGTGGATCAACGAACAGAGTGACAGAATTCTGGTTGCCGGTGGCCATATCTTCCGGGCAAGTGATGCGCCGGGGTTGGACATGGATTATGTCGAAACCCTGTCGCCGCGTGTCAGTTCCGACTGGGCGGATCATTCCAGTGAAAACGGTTCCTGGGCTGTGATCAGCGGAAATGCGATCAGGCTCTACAGCGACACGACTTATAATCAGACCGGTACTGTCGATCTCGAGCCACTCTTCATCGACCCAACGCTGCAAACACCGGACATCAATCGCGCCTACTACTCTAATGATGGGCAGCAGCTGATTGTCGTAGCGAATTCCAGCCGCGTCGCGGATGACAGCTACGTCGTTCAAATCATAGAATAAGTCTGTTTTCAGTCGGTGCGATCAGCCTCCTGGCCATCCCGGCCTTCTACATGGCATCGCGGACACTCCGCGATGATGTGGAGACCTGACGGGTTTGCCCCGGTCCTGCGTATGCGGGGTCGGGGTTTTCTCTTTTCAGCATGCGGGTTTGGCGCTCTCGAGTCGCTATCAGAGGAAGCCTTTCTGCCGGGATATTTCAAGGAACTGTCCGCTTCATTGCCGCCAGTTATCCGCTTGTCTAACGGAAATTAAGAACCTTCACATCCTGGTGAGCGGACTTAGCAAGGTTTAATTCAGCCCCACTCGAAGTATGATAATAGAGGCATGTGAGGGAGACGCACATGCCACTAACACGGTTATCATTGAACAATCCTGCCGCTGTATTCGTCGGCATTGCACTGATCGTCCTTATCGGTCTGGTTTCCCTGTCCCGTTTGCCGGTGCAACTCTTCCCGGATACGGAACGCCCTCAAGTCAATATCGCCACTTTCTGGCGCTCCGCTTCGCCGCTGGAAATGGAGTCGGAGATTGTCGAGCCGCAGGAACAAGCGCTTCAAGGTCTCGCCGGGCTTGAGGAAATGCGGGTCTTTGTTGGTGAGGGCTCTGCCTTCATCAATCTCACATTCGCGCTTGAGACAGACATGACACAGACCGCGATTGATATCTCCAATCGCCTGTCCCAAGTCCCGCCTTTGCCCCGCGATGCGATCGGTCCGAATATCGGCAGTTTCGGCGGGGATGCCCAGCAATCCCTTATCTGGTTCTTCCTGCAGGCGCTGCCGGGAAATCCGCAGGAGATCCACGAATACTCCTCCTTTGTGAATGACATGGTCATTCCGCGCCTTGAAGCGATCCCGGGCGTGGCCAGCGTCCAGGTCGGATGGGGGCAGCGTCCTGAAGAGCTGCAGATTACCGTCGATCCTTACCGGGCAGCCGCTCTCGGTGTCACATTGCCGCAAATCTCGGCCGCTATTCGCGGCAATCAGGATGTGTCTGGTGGCAACGCGGAAATAGGACGTCGCTCTTATCAGATGCGGTTTGAAGGCGAATTTGAGCCGGAAGAATTGTCGGAATTGGTCATTGTCTGGCGCGATGGCAGCCCGGTTCGCCTCGGGGATGTTGCGGAAGTGGAGGTCAATTGGGGTGAGCGCACCGACTTCACCTATCAAAATGGCAATCCGGCCATGGGCATTGAGGTGCGTCGTCAGCAGGGCGCAAATGTTCTGGCCGCGCTGGAAGCTGTGAAAGCGGAAGTCGCTATAATCAATGAAGAAATTCTGGCGGAACGTCAGCTGGTCATGGCGCCGAGCTTTGATGCCTCTGTCTTCATCAATCGCGCCATCGATCTGGTTGTTGTCAACCTCTTCATTGGTGTCGGGCTGGCGATTTTCGGGCTTTGGCTTTTCCTGCGCCGTTTCCGCGCCACGATCATCATCTCGGCGGCCATCCCGGTTTGCCTCCTGTCCACGCTGATCGTGCTTTATGGGTTCGGGCGAACGCTCAATGTGATCTCACTCGCCGGCCTCGCCTTCGCGACGGGCATGGTGATGGATGCCGCCATCATTGTTCTGGAGAATATTATCCGCCGCCGCGAAGGCGGAGAGGGCGCCGCGGAGGCCTCCGAGAAGGGTGCAACCCAGGTCTGGGGGGCGCTTCTGGCCTCTACCATCACCACTGTGGCGATCTTCCTGCCTATTGTGTTCATCCGCGATGTCGAGGGTCAGCTCTTCGCAGATCTCGCCATTACAATCGCGGTCGGCGTTGCTGTCTCCATGGTGGTGGCGGTGACAATCCTGCCGGTCTTGGTGCGCCAGTTTGTCCGCGATCGTAAGCGCGAGGCGAACCAGCCCATTCTCAATAATATTGCTGACCGGATCATGCAGCTCACCGATGCGCCGCTGCGCCGTCTGGGTCTGATTGCGGGGCTGATCATTATCCCGCTGGGGCTGAGCTACACGCTCTTGCCGCCGGATGATTATCTGCCGGAAGTGAAACGTGACGCTGTCGATGCTTTCTGGATTTTTCCGCCAGGCACCAATCTGGACTGGGTGGAGAACGAGGTCGCGACGCGCATTGTTGAACGTCTCGACCCCTATATGACGGGCGAGCAGGAGCCGCGTCTGCGCAATTATTATTTCGGGACCTTCCCGGGCGGTGGCGGGGCCACAGCCGGGATCCGGGTCGAAGACCAGAGCCGGGTGCGCGAGCTGGAGCAGATCGTTCGCGAGGAAATTATTGGCGGGATCCCGGATGTCGTCTTCTCCAACGCGCAACAGGGTAATCTCTTTGGCGGGTTCCAGCAGGGCGGAAACGTCCAGGTCAATGTCCAAAGCGCGGATGGTGAGGCGCGCGCTCGCGCCGTTGAGACAGGACTGGCGCTTCTGCGTGAACGCTTCCCAGGTGTGAATATCAATGCGAACCCACCACCTCGTGCCACCCAGCCGCGATTGACCATGGTGCCGATTGATCGTCGCATTCAGGAAGCGGGCTGGTCGCGCCGTGATGTCGCTGCGATGACCGCTGTCCTGGGGGATGGCCAGTTCATCGGCGAATATTTCGATGGCGATAGCCGGATGAATATCATTTTGAGCACCGAACCTTGGCAGACACCGGACGAGCTGGCCGGTCTGCCGATTGCCACGCCGACCGGCGCTGTGGTCCCCTTGGGTGATCTTGTTGAGGTGCGGGAGGAAGTCGGTGAAGGCGGCATCCAGCGTCTTGACCGTCGGCGGACAGTGACGATCAATATTTCCCAGCCGGAAGATCTCACCCTGGAGGAAATCCTCAATGTGATCCGCGACGAGGTCGAGCCGCAGATCAGGGCGGAGCTTCCGCCGGGGGGATCGGTCAGCTATGGCGGCAGTGCCGATAGTCTCGATCGCGCCAATCAGACCATGGCCGTCAATCTGGGCATGGCGCTGGTCATCCTCTTCCTCATCCTCGCCGGTCTGTTCCGGTCCTTGCGGGATGCCGGCCTGGTGCTGGTTTCCATTCCGCTCGCGGCTGTGGGCGGGGTATTGCTCCTGCAGGTGCTCAATCTCTTCGTGACGCAGTCTGCAGACCTATTGACCAAGATGGGCTTCATCATCCTGCTCGGGCTGGTGATCAATAATGCCATTCTTCTGGTCGATCAGACCCGTCAGGGCGAACGCGCGGGGCTCGGCCGCCGTGATGCGGTTAATCAGGCTCTTCGCATGCGTTTGCGCCCCATTTTCATGAGTACGCTGACCAGCTTGCTGGGCATGCTGCCCCTGCTGCTCAATCCGGGGCCGGGTAGTGTGATCTATCGGGGGCTCGCAGCCGCGATTGTCGGCGGTATGAGCGTCAGCCTCATCTTTACCCTCGTCCTGATCCCCAGCCTGTTGCGTCTCGGCGAAGGCAAGGAAACCAAGACAGAGGCGGCGTTGCAGCCGGCCGAGTAACTCTGCGATCAAGGAAAAGATCCATGAAGCATTTCACCGCCCTTCTGACCGCATCGCTGGCACTGGCCGTGACCACCCTGTCGCCGGCGCTCGCACAGAACGGACCGCCGCCCGCAGTGGTGCGCATGGCGGATATCATCGAGCGCGATATGGCGCGAACCATCACCACGCCGGCCTCCGTGGTCAGCCGCTATGATGCGCGCATTGCCTCGGAAGCCTCCGGACAGGTCACTTTTATTGCCGAACCGGGTGATTTCGTGGAAGCGGGTGAAATCATCGCCCAGCTTGATGATCGCGAAGCACGTATCCGTCTGGATGAGGCGCGGGCGCGGCTGGCCCGAGCATCAGCAAATGCGACTTATCAGACTGCAGAAGCCGAGCGCATGGAACGCCTCTCCGCCAATGGAACGGTTGCCGACACACGGGTTCGCGAAACAGGTCTGGCCCGGGATCTGGCGCTGATGGATCAGCGCGAGGCCCGCGCGGCTGTGGCTCGGGCTGAACTGGAACTCGAGCGCACCCAGATACGCGCGCCTTTCGACGGCCGGGTCGCCGAGCGCTTGATCCAGGTGGGCGAGCATTCCACCGCCGGCCGGGATGTGGCCCGTTTTGTCGATATTGACAGCAAGGAGGCTGTGGCCCAGGCCCCGGTTGCGATCGCGCCCTTCCTGGAAGTCGGTCAGCAGGTCTCGCTCTCGACATCTGACGGGGAAACCCTGCGCGCGCCGATCCGGGCGATAATTCCGGTTGGTGATGCGGTCTCTCGAACCTTTGAAGTCCGCATTGATCTGGCAGGCTCGCCCTGGCTGGTAGGCATGGCGGTGCGTGCGGCCTTCCCCGCGGAGACGCCGCGAACCCAGCTCGCCGCCCCTTATGACGCTGTGATCCTGCGTGCGAATGGCGCTGCAGTCTTTACCGTCGATGATGAGCAGGTCGCCCACCGGGTCGCCGTGACCACTGGCGTTCGAGAGGGCGGTTACATCGCCATTGAAGGGCCGCTGGAGGCTGGTCAGCAAGTGGTCGTTTCCGGCGCTGAAACCCTCTCGGACGGACGCTCAGTCCGCGAGATGGAGGAAGAGGTCTAGGTCTCTCGCTCGTAACGGGTCCAGCTTAAGCGTGACCGGCTCCGTCAGAAGACGCGCTAATTCACTGCTATGCCCCAAAAAGAAACCGCCGGCGCGAGGCGCCGGCGGAGAGAAAGCCGCATTAGGGGATGGAGGGTCAGCCGTTTTTATTCATGCGGCCTTCGATCAGTTGGTCGACCACGGATGGGTCGGCGAGCGTTGAGGTGTCGCCCAAGGCTCCAAACTGGTCTTCGGCAATCTTGCGCAGAATGCGACGCATAATTTTGCCCGAGCGGGTTTTGGGCAGGCCGGGTGCAAACTGGATCAAGTCCGGTGTCGCTACAGGGCCGATTTCCTGCCGCACATGTTGGCGCAGATCCTTGCTAGTCGCGTCTGTCGGTTCCAACCCGGCTTTCAAAGTCACATAGCAATAAACGCCCTGGCCCTTGATATCGTGCGGATAGCCGACCACGGCAGCTTCGGCGACGAGCGGATGAGAGACGAGCGCGCTCTCGATCTCGGCCGTGCCGAGGCGGTGACCGGACACATTGAGGACGTCGTCCACCCGTCCCGTGATCCACCAATACCCATCTTCATCGCGGCGGGCGCCGTCGCCGGTGAAATACTGGCCGCGATATGTGGTGAAATAGGTCTCCGCGAAGCGTTTATGATCGCCATAGACGGTACGCATCTGGCCGGGCCAGGAGCCGGTGAGGATGAGATTGCCTTCAATGGCGCCATCGCCCTCGATGGTATTGCCTTCATTATCGACCAGGGCTGGCACAATGCCGAACATGGGCTTTGATGCGGCACCGGGTTTCAGGTCATGCGCGCCAGGAAGCGGCGTGATCAGACAAGCGCCGGTCTCCGTTTGCCACCATGTATCGACGATCGGGCAGCGCTCTTCGCCGACCACACGGTGATACCAGGCCCAGGCTTCAGGATTAATCGGCTCGCCGACACTACCAAGCAGGCGCAGGGAGGAGCGATCATGTTTTTCGACATGAGCATCGCCTTCGCGCATCAAGGCGCGGATAGCCGTGGGCGCGGTGTAGAGCACATTGACCTTATGCTTGGCGACAACCCGCCAGAAACGGTCGGGGCCTGGATAGGTCGGGATGCCTTCGAACATCACCGTCGTCACGCCATTTGCAAGCGGGCCATAGGTTAGATAGGTGTGACCCGTGACCCAGCCGATATCGGCGGTGCACCAGAAGACATCTCCGCGCTCGACATCGAAAATGTAATCGAAGGTCATCGCCGTCCAGAGAAGATATCCGCCGGTCGTGTGAAGCACGCCTTTCGGCTTTCCGGTGGAGCCGGAAGTATAGAGAATGAAAAGCGGGTCTTCCGCATTCATCGGCTCTGCCGGGCAGTGCGCGTCCACGGTCAGGGCGAGTTCGTGATGCCAATGATCGCGGCCTTCAACCCAGCCAATCTTTGCGCCGGTATGGCGAACACACAGGACAGCCTCGACACCGTCGGCAATGTCCAGAGCGGCATCAACATTGGCTTTGAGGGGAACACCCTTGCCGCCTCGCACACCTTCATCCGCAGTGACGACAAAGCGTGCACCGCAATCGGTGATGCGTCCGGCAAGGGCATCCGGGGAGAAACCGCCAAAGACAACGGAGTGGACCGCGCCGATGCGCGCGCAAGCAAGCATGGCATAGGCCGCTTCCGGGACCATGGGCATATAGATCATCACCCGGTCGCCCTTTTTCACGCCAATGGCCTTCAGCTCATTGGCGAAACGGCAGACATGGTTGTGGAGCTGGGAATAGGTGATGGAGTGGTGAAAGCCAGGATTATCCCCCTCCCAGATGATTGCCACGTCATTGGCGCGTTCGGGCAGGTGGCGATCAATGCAGTTATAGGCCACATTCAAAACGCCGTCTTCAAACCAGGAAATCCGCAGATCATCGGGATCCCAATTGCTCTCATTGAGCTTGGTTGGACGCTTGAACCAGTCCAGCCGGTCAATCTCGCTGGCCCAAAACGCCTCCGGGTCGGAGATCGACTGGGCGTATTTTTCAGCATAGCGATCCGCATTGATCTTCGCGCGCTTGGCGTAATCCGGGTCGACCGGAACCTTGAGCGGCGTTGTGGGCTCATTGTCGGGGATGGGGGTGCTGCCGTCCATGAGAAGTCTCCTTTGCCGGGCGTAACCGGCGCTTGTCGTTAGAAGGCGTATTTGGTGGAGAAGGTGAAGCGGCTGATTGAGCCCGATTGTCCATTCTCCAGTTCGCGCTCACCGAAGAGGACCTCCCCACCAACGGTGATGCCCGGCGCGAGCGTGACCATATAGTTTGCAAAGCCAGATTGAACGCTGGACGTCGCGCCCAGCCCCGTCAATGCGACATCATTGTCGATATCGAGGTGAGAATAGCCAAAGTTTACGCGGCGGCCATCCCCTAACCCGTGCTGATAAGCTATCAGGCCGCCGATAGAGCCGATAGCTTCCAGATCGCCATTGGCATCGACGACAGCGCCATTGGCTGCGTTCAAACCGATATAGCGACCCAGGCCTTCGCCAGCGGTCAAAGAGACACGCAAATCTGAGGTCTCGGTCAGATTCAGGCGGCCGGCGACGGACACACCCCAGCCAAAGGCCTCGCCATCAATAGCGCCGGCCTCATAGGTCAGGTTGCGAGCGAGGCCGGAGATGGACAGATTGCCAAAATCGCCACGTGCATTGTAGCGCACAACGACATCGGGAATGGCACCATCGCCGCCATCAATTCGGCCGCCGCCGCCAAACGGGGTGACGGTCGTGTCCGGGTTTTCAAGCGCGAATTGCCAATTGCCGCTTGTATAACGCACTTGCGCCTGGCGCACGAAGACCATGCCGTCCGAAGCAATCAGGAAGCTGGCGCTTTCAGGAATCGCACTGGTGTTCTGGAAGGTCGACCAGTCCTGACCCATCCGCCAATTGCCATATTGCAGCCAAGCGTGACGCAGGCGGGGATTATAGGAGTTCGAGACCCGCTCATTGCCGCCTACCGAGCCAAGGAAGTCCATCTCGATCCGGGTCGTCACCTCGCCATGGTCGGTGGGCGTGGCAGAGGTGAAATAGAAGCGTGAGGCTTCGGCTGTGAAGTCATTATCGACCGAACCATCGCCGGAGCCGCCCACCGGAGTAGCGCCGGGAATGTAGAAGTCGCGGACGATCGAGGTCGGAGCCACGTCGCCGTCAGAAAAATCCGTGACATGATAATCGACATCGAGAAGACCACCGATATCAACGCGCGTATTGCCGGACATAAAGCCGGGACGTGATTGTGCTGGCGCAGGAG
>JAAEZM010000004.1:0-93313 GCA_018222865.1 Alphaproteobacteria bacterium | reverse complement strand
GTTTCGACGCGGGCCTCGATACGCTCTACCCGGTCATGGGTCGCGGCTTCCGCTTCGCGAGAGGCCGCCACTTCTGCACGTAGATCGGAGATCATCGCTTCAAGGGCGGCGATACGATCTTCCAGATCCTGTGTGTCGGATGCGAGGGCTGCGGGCGAGCTCAGAGCCATGAGCGCTGCTGTTGCTGCTCCCAGATAGAAACGAGATTTACGCGTGATCTTCGATACCATGTTCAAATCCTCCCCCGGATTTCCGCCCGGTCTTCATGCCAGTGCGGTCCGTGTTCATTGGGCCAGTATCGGGAAGCTCTTGGTGCAGGGGTATTCGCCAAAGGTCGAATACGCCGCGATTTCGCGTTAGACTTTTGGCTAGCAAGACGCGCAGGCCGCGTCGCGATAAGGTGATTAATCAAAGAGACAACAGGCAGTTAAATGGGCCTATCGACACAAGAACGCATTCTTCTTGCAGATGATCACCCGCTCTTTCGAGCAGCGCTTCTGGCCGCTGTGCAACGTTTGCCCGGCGATATAGACACTGCTGAAGTTGATAGTCTTGGCGCGACACAGACGGCACTGCGCGAGGCGCCGGCGAGCCTGGTTTGTCTCGACCTCCATATGAGCGATAGTTCCGGCTTTCTCGGGCTGACCGAATTGCGTCGCGAATTCCCGGCAACGCCCGTGGTGGTGGTCTCCGCCAGCGATGCGCCGGGAGTGGCCCAGCGCGCGGTCGAGTTTGGGGCGTCCGGCTTCATTCCCAAGACAGCCGATCTCGATACGATTTGCGAAGCCCTTGCGGCCGTCCGCGATGGCGAGATCTGGCTGCCGGAAGATCTGGATGAGGGCGATGATGACAGCGTTGATCACGCAGCGCTGCTGGCGACTTTAACGCCGGCCCAATTGCGCGTGCTTGAAGGCCTCGCTTCAGGGCGGCTGAACAAGCAAATCGCTTATGAGATGGACATCTCGATCGCGACGGTCAAAGCCCATGTCACGGCGATATTTCGCAAGCTCGGTGTCATCAACCGCACGCAGGCCGTCTTGATTGCGCAATCTCTCTTTGTCGAACCCGCCAAGGTTTAAGGTCACGACCCCAGCTGACGGGCGCGCGCGAGGAGTGCGCTGAGTGTGGCGCGAAGGGCCGCTGGCGGGACCGGTTTGGACAGAATTTCCATATCATGGGCCAGCGCGATGCGTTCGATATCCTTGCCGCGTTCCGCCGTTGCGAGGACTGCCGGCGGCCGCTGGTCCCACTGCTCACATAGCTGCGCGAAGACATCCGGTCCGCGCGCGCCATCATCCAGCATGAAGTCGATGATGGCGAGATCTGGAGCCTGGTCCGGGAATGCAGCCATGGCCTCGCTTTCATCCCGAACGCCGATCGCTTGGCAATCCCACCGCGCCAAAAGCTCGACCATGGCGTCCAAGACGGCAGGATCATTGTCCAAACACATAATGCGCTTGCCGGCCAATGATTGCGCGGCCTTCCGGCGCGATCGTTTCGGCTTGGCTTGGGTCTGCGGCTCTGTGCGCGGCAGGTCGATTTCGAAGATTGATCCCCCTTTCGGGCCTGTACGAACGCGGATCGTGTGTTCAAGCCGGGTCAGAATGCGATCAACAATGGCCAGACCCAGCCCGAGGCCGCGATCACTCTCGCGGTGTTTGGGGCCGCGCTCGAACTCCTTGAAGATCTCCCGTCTGAGCTCCACCGGGATCCCTGGGCCGGTATCGACGACCTGCAGGGCGATATGATCTCCGCGCCTGCGCGCACCGATGAGGACACCGCCGCTTTGTGTATAGCGGACTGCATTGGCGACCAGGTTTTGCAACACGCTCATCATCTGGCCGCGATCAGAGCTCACCCACACACCGCTGGGGATGGCGGAGAGGGTCAGGCCGCGGCTTTGCGCCTTGTCATGCATGGTGGTTGCGACTTCCTGCATCAGCGCATCGAGCGGGAAGCTGGAGATGTCCGGGGTGACCCCGCCCGCATCCAGCCTGGAAATATCAAGCAGGGCGCGCAGAAGCTGGTCGGCATTCTCGATGGATTGATCAATCCGGTCGAGCAGGGCGCGACGTTCTGCGGGCAAGTCCTCCAGCTCGCTCGCCAAAGCCGAGGTCAACAGGCGCGCGGCTGAGAGCGGTTGGAGCAGGTCGTGGCTGGCGGCAGCGAGAAACCGTGTCTTGGATTGTGTCGCGGCTTCGGCTTGCGCCCGCGCCGCTTCAAGATCATCAACGAGTGCTTCGCGTTTCTCGGACTCGGCCTGTAGTTCTGCTGTCCGGTCGCGGACCTTGTCCTCCAGTGTTTCATAGGCTTCCAGCAGAGCCTCTTCGGCGACGCGGCGGGCGGTGATGTCCTGATAGACACCGAAAAAGCCGACAACGTCTCCATCCTCAAGGCGGGGTTGGTAGAGGACTTGCCAGGTCTGGCCACGACCATCGGCGCCTTCCCTTGCGATATCAAAGACTTGGCGCTCTCCCTGTAAGGCGCCAGCGATATAAGGCGCCCGCACCGCATATTCATTGGCGGACAGGTAATCGGCGATACAGCTGCCCAGAATTGTGTCGTCGAGCTCGAAATAATCGAGATAGGCCTGGTTGGCGAAGCGCACGCGCTGCTCTGTGTCCGCAAAGGTGATGAGCGCTGGAAGGTGGTCCATATAGAATTGCGTCGAGCGCTCGCTCTCTTCGCGCGCGGTTTCTGAAGACCGGATCTTCTCCGATGTTTCATCCAGCAAGGTTACGACGTCAGTGGCGCTGACGCCTCCGCCGGGCAGAACCTGGGCAATCAGGATACGCGCAGCTGCAGCACCCACGGCGCGGGCCAGTCGCGCCTCGCACCAGCCTATAGTGTCTGCCGTCATTGTCCGGCGTGGTGAGAAAGCCTTTGGGTCGAGGCTGCGCAGCTCGTCAAGCGCTGCCGCGGCTTCCTCCATGCCGAGCGCGTGCTCCATCAAGGTGCGAAGATCTGCCAGCCGGATTTGACGATCCGGGTCGATGCGCCCTTCATCCAGACGCGGTCCAGCGAAGCGGTCAGCTTGGACGCGGTCCGCCAGGCGTGAGGGTGCGAAGGCGACGGCGATAATGAAAGCGAGAATGTTCACCGCGAGGCTGAGCAGTGTCATCCAGGCGAAAGGGTCAGCGCCGAACGGTAGCGGGATCGCTATGCCATTATAGGCGGGAAAGAAGACGCATGTGAGCCAGACAAGACTGCCAGCGCTCATGCCAGCCAGTGCGCCGGCCCGATTGGCGCGCTTCCAGAACAGGCCGAAAAACAGCGCCGGGGCCAGCTGCGCCGCCCCTGCAAAGGAGACCAGGCCGATATCAGCCAAGGCGAGTTGGGCGTTCAAGGACCGGTGGAAAATATAGGCCGCGAGGACAAGCAGAACGATCGCCACACGCCGGTAGGTCAGCAGGGTTTGCGCGATATTGGTCGGCCGGTTGCGAAAGCCGCGCCGTAGCAGAAAGGGCGCAACAATCGCGTCAACCAGCATGGTCGACAGGGCCAGCGCTGCGATCGTGATCATCCCGGCGGAGGCTGAGAAACCGCCCAGGAAAGTGAAGAGCGCGAGCAGGTCCTGGCCCTGGGACATCGGCAGGGCGAGAACCAGTGCATCCGGGTCGAGACCCTCGGCGATCGCGCTTCCGGCCAGCGCGACGGGTGGGGCCACCATCGCGACCAGGGCGAGATAGGCCGGGAAGGCCCAGCGTGAGGCTTCAGCATCCTTGGGATTGCGTGCTTCTACCACCAGGACATGGAATTGGCGCGGCAGGCAGAGGGCAGCGAAGGCCGCCAGAAGCGTCAACACCAAAAAGCGAACATCCAGCTCGAAGCTGGACAGTGCTGAAGCGGCGAAAACCTCTGCGGTCCGCGCCTCGGGGAGGCCGCTCCAGACCAGATAGGCAAACCCTCCGACAGCCAGCATTGCCACGAGTTTGAGAATGGACTCAAACGCGATCGCGAGCACCAGTCCGCGATTGCCTGCTGAGGTGTCTGCGCGGCGGGCACCAAAAAGGATGGCGAAAGCGGAGAAAGCGACAGCGGATAATACTGCCCAATCAACCCGGCTGGATTGATCACCGGTCAGGAGAAGCAGGCTGGTCTCGGTCGATTTCAGCTGCAGCGCGACATAGGGGACGGAGGAGATTGCGAGAATGGCTGCCGCCAGCGCGGCAACGCTGGCAGATTTGCCAAATCGCGCGGACAGGAAGTCAGCGATCGAGCCGGTCGCATGCTTCCGTCCCAAAGTGACCAGCCTCCGGATGAGAGGGAAGCCAATCAGGAAGAGCAGGGCAGGTCCGAGATAGATGGGCAGATAGTCCCAGCCTTTTCGCGAAGCCTCACCGACCGCGCCGTAAAACGTCCAGCTGGTGCAGTAAACCGCTAGTGAAAGGCTCAATAACACGGCGCGCAAGGCGGGGCGTTGATCGAACCGAGTGGCCCGGCGATCCCCCCAGGCCGCAAGCAGAAAAAGTCCGCCAATATAGATGGCCAACGCGATGGCGGCCGAGTTGATCGACAGCAAGTCCTCGTCCCTTTCGCCGTCGTGACCCCAATGGTTTAGATCATTTCGTGCTCGAGCGGGTGTGGCAAGTCAGATCCAGGAAAAGCCCCCGACCTGGTAGGTCGGGGGCTTCCTCGCACGGGCGGAACTGGGCTTATTCCGCCGGTGCGTCGGTGTGAACCGGATGGGCATGGACAGAGGGAATACGGATCTCCTCCACCAGGTCCTGCACCTCCTGCGGCGGTGCTTTCGTAGCCAGGGCGACGATGGTGGCCACAGCGAAGCTGCAGAACATGCCAACCGTGCCGAAGCCTTCCGGCGAGATGCCCAGGAACCACTGGTCGCTCGTTCCCATCGGAATGCTCGGCAGGACGCCGATCAGTCCGAGCAGGCCGAGCAGGGCAAAGCCGCCCGCCGCATACAGAAGCGCCGGTGTGGACTTGCCTTCACTCCGTGTGCCCATGAAGAGGATGAAGGCGGATATGGCCAGGATGACCGCGAGCACACCCATCACGATCGAGGAGAATCCGATCTTGAAGTGGACGATATACGCTCCCGTCATCAGGAGGCCTGTGGCCATGCCGGTAATCGCGCCTTCCTTATTCATCCGCTTCCAGAAAATCCCCAGGAAGATGACCGGGAAGAAGCTCGCAGCGGCCAGGCCAAAGGCGAAGGCAACAACGGCAGCCACAAATCCAGGCGGATAAATGCCCGCAAGAATGGCGATCAGGACAGCGCCCACCGCGGCAGAGCGCGCAATCAGCAATTCCTGGGTCTCACTCATATTGGGCAGGAGCACTTTCTTGCACAAATCGTGTGAGACGGCCGAGGAAATCACCATCAACAAGCCTGCAGCTGTTGAGAGTGCTGCTGCAAGACCACCGGCAACGACCAGTCCGATCACCCAGGCCGGCAGGCCACCGATTTCCGGATTGGCGAGCACGAAAATATCGCGGTCGAGCGTGGTGACTTCATTGGTCGCCGGGTCTGCACGGTACTGGATACGGCCATCACCATTCAGGTCGGTGAAGCCCAGAAGGCCTGTATTTTCCCAGTTATAGAACCAGCCTGGCGTAGAGCCTTCCGGCAGGTCATGCGCTGGGATGTCACCGCGTGCGGCCTCTTGAGAATACGTGCTCTCATTGACCGTATCGATGAAGTTGGACCGGGCGAAAACGGCAACCGCCGGTGCGGTCGTGTAAAGAATCGCGATGAAGACCAGAGCCCAGCCGGCCGATTTGCGAGCGTCTGACGCTTTGGGGACCGTGAAGAAGCGAATGATCACGTGCGGCAGGCCAGCCGTACCGACCATCAGCGCCAGTGCGATCGCAAACACGTCTATCTTGGATTTCAGACCCTCGGTATAGGGCTGGAAGCCCAGATCTACGAGCGTCCGGTCGAGATTGAGCAGAAGTGGCGTGCCGTTCTCCGCATTGCCGATAAAGCCGAGCTGCGGGATGGGCGTGCCAGTGATCTGCAGAGACAGGAAGATCGCCGGAACCATGAAGGCGAAGATCAAAACGCAATACTGCGCGACCTGCGTATAGGTGATGCCCTTCATGCCTCCAAGCACGGCGTAAAAAAGCACGATGATCGCACCCACGATAACGCCAATCTCGATCGGGACGTGCAGGAAGTTGGAGAAGGCAATGCCCACGCCGCGCATCTGACCTGCAATATAGGTGAAGGAGATGAAGAGGGCGCAGATCACCGCGACGATGCGCGCGGCCTGGCTGTAATAGCGATCCCCAACAAAGTCCGGCACGGTAAACTTGCCGAACTTGCGCAAGTAAGGCGCAAGCAGCAGAGCCAGGAGGACATAGCCGCCCGTCCAGCCCATCAGATAGACAGAGCCATCATATCCGGAGAAGGCGATAATGCCTGCCATGGACAGGAATGAGGCGGCGCTCATCCAGTCTGCGGCCGTTGCCATACCATTGAAGAGTGGGGGCACATCATGGCCTGCCACGTAGAATTCATCTGTCGAACCGGCGCGCGCCCAAACAGCGATGCCGATGTAAAGCCCGAACGTCGCGATGACGAAAAAGGCGGTCCAGAGAAGTGTCGGATCCATTGTCGCCTCCTAGTCGTTATCGTCGCTCATGCCGTACTTCTTCTCGATCTGGTGCATCCGGAAAGAGTACACGAAGATCAGCGCAACAAAGACGAAGATCGCCCCTTGCTGTGCGAACCAGAAGCCGAGCGGAGCACCGCCAATAGAGAATTGATCGAGCCAGTCACGGGCGAGAATGCCCGCGCCGAAAGACACCGCGAACCAGATCGTGAGGAGAATGCCCATCAGCGAGAGGTTTTCGCGCCAATAAGCTTTCGTGATGTTCTCGGGAACGTCGTGATCCTCAGTCCGCGGCGGGGTAGATGTATCCATAATGTCAGTCATGTCTTGCCTCCCGCAAAATGCTGGTTGTCCAGCGTGCGGCAAGCATGACAGCCCTCCCTGTTAATAAGGAGAGAGACTTTGGTCTAACATGGCGCTTGGGTCCATCGAAGGCGCGGGCTTAATCCTCGGCCCACATGCGCATCAGGTTGCTCCGGCTCTTCGCCAGCGTATCGTAAAGCG
Source organism: Alphaproteobacteria bacterium (assembly GCA_018222865.1). Lineage (GTDB taxonomy): Bacteria > Pseudomonadota > Alphaproteobacteria > Caulobacterales > Maricaulaceae > Maricaulis. The sequence continues at coordinate 86,234 of JAAEZM010000004.1, read as the reverse complement.
CGGATTTGCCTTCACGTTCGAAGACAGCTCGGCTGGCGATTTCCAGATCGAACAAGATCTCTCGCTGATCACTCCGGCGGATGAGGCTTCGAATCCAGCCGACGACCGCCAGGCGTTCTCCGCGTGTCACTTCTTCGACACGGTGCAAGGCCCCAGTGGGATAGATAACCGCATCGCCCGGATCCAGTTTGATCGCGGTCGCGCCGCTCAAGTCTTCCATCACCAGCTCGCCGCCCTCATAACTGTCCGGGGCAGACAAGAATAATGTGAAGGAAAGGTCAGTCCGTCGACCGCCCATGACCGGCTCGTCGACATGGGTGCCATAGGACATGCCCGGACCATAGCGCGATACCAGGATCCGGGTGATCGCTTTTGGCTGGGCGAACGCGGAAAAGAGCGGATGGCGCTCCAGGGCTGCGCGAACCGTTTTGCGCACGACATCACTCTGGGCGCCCTGCTCGAGTTGCTCGTTCGCCTTGACCTCGCGCGCTGCGAGACCGGCGGTGGATTTGCCGTCCGTGAAAGAGCCCGTGCGAGCGATGATATCGCGCAAGGCATTAACTTCCTCGTCTGTGCACACATCTTGAAGGCGCAGCAGCATGTTTCTTCCTGCGAATGATTGGCAATTGTGTCCGTCCCGGATAGGACAGTAATCAGACCTACGCAATTGGCAGGACAAGTGGAAGGGTTGGGCATGAGCATTAAATACTCGCCAAAACTATGGGGACAGGTCGGCGCTGCCGCCTTGCTGACGGGGCTTGCCGCTTGCGGTCAGCCGGCGCAGGAGACCGAGACGCTCGAGATGGCCGAGGTGCAACAGCCCGACATATCGGCCCCGGCCCCGGCCGGTGAAGGCGCCGGAGAAGGCGGTGGTGAAGGCGAGTCCGGCGGTGGCGGCGAGTTCGGCATTGATCCGGCTGTCGCCATGGAAGACCCCGCGGTCTATCTCAGCGCACTCGAAGTTATCCGAGCGCATTATCTTGCTGGTATCGACGCACTTCTCGCTGGTGAACGCGCAGCTGGCGCAGAAATGTTCGCACACCCGATTTCTGAGATCTATGTGGATCTGGAAGAGGTGGTTTTTGCTCTGGGCGCAGAGAATTTTCTCGACGAAATGAATGATGCGTCCGTGGCCCCCTATGATGGGCGTTCAGACGAAGCGGTCCGTGCATCGGTCGATGCCGTGCTGGCGGCGATTGATGCGGCGGCTGAGTTCGCTCCAGCCGGCGAATTGTCGAGCGCTCGCGTGCAGGCCTTTGTCATGGCCGGCATGATTGACCGGGCCGCTTTGCAGTATCAGTTCGCCGTGGCGGAGCCGAGCGCAAGTGAAGCCTATCTGGACGGCTATGGCTTTGAGCGCTCTGCTGCGAGCATTGCTGCGCGCCATATGGCAGCGATCCGCGCTGAAGATGCGCCTCTGGCAGACACGCTGGAGGTCGCGCTGGCGGCCTTGCATGCGGCGTATCCGCAGGCGACCTCACCGGAAACGCTGGATGCTGATGTCGACCAGCTCTTACTGTTGAATGATGCGGTAGGCGGTCTGCTCAAGCCTGCAACCGAAGACTAGCCCGAGTGCCCGGCCGTCTCTAGAGGACGGCCTGGGCTACACCAAGATAGATCGGGATGCCGATAATCAGATTGAACGGGAAGGTTATCCCGAGCGATAGCGAGAGCGATAATGAAGCGCGCGCTTCAGGCAGGGCCAAGCGCAAAGCTGCCGGCACCGCGATGTATGAGGCTGACGCGCAAAGTGTCATCAAAATCGCACCATCCACCGGTCTAAGGCCGATCAGCAAGGACGCGATCAGGCCGGTGCTTGCGCCGATGATCGGCATGTAAGCCCCGTGCGCGATAAGGCTCGGCGTCAGACCGCGATACTGCGTGATCAGGCCCCGGCCAGCCGTTAAGCCCATATCCAGGAGGAAGAGGCAGAGCACGCCGCGGAAAATGTCGACCACAAAGGGTTCAACCTGCTCCATTCCGCGCGGTCCGGTAATCAGACCAATAAAAAACGCCCCGACCAGCAGGACGATGGAGCCATTGCTCAAACTGTCCATGAAGATCTTGCCATAGGGCGTGGAGCGCGGTGTCTCGCTTGCCGCAACAGAAGATGCCCCGCCGGACGTCGGCTGAGCATAGCGATTGGCGAGAATCAGGCCGGTCAGGATCGCCGGCGCTTCCATGGCCGCTGCGACAGCGACCAGGGCGCCCCCGGGCTCCATCGACATGGCGCGCGCCGCGTCCTGAGCGGCGATGAAAGTCACGATCGAGATCGAGCCGTAATGCGCTGCGATCGCCGCCGAATCGAGACCGCCCACCCGTGTTGTCAGCCTCAGCAGTGCGAAGCTGATCATCGGCAGGAGTGCGGACAGAATAATGCCAGACAGCAAAAGGCCGACGATGGGACCATCGCCGCCCTCTGAGAGTTGTACGCCGCCCTTAAACCCGATGGCCATGACCAGGTAGAGCGAGAGCGCTTTGGAAATGGCCTCTGGCAAGGCCAGATCCGAGCGTGCAAACGCCGCCACCAGGCCGAGAACGAAAAACAGGACCGGCGGGGAGAGCAGGTTTTGTGAAGCGAGGGCGAAGAAATCCACGCGATACTCCAGGTCAGGTGCGTTGCCGCGACCTTACACTGCCATGGCGCTTGCTTCAGCTTCGCTTGCAGCGCGATGAATTTCTGCCACCAAATCCGCATCGAGGCCCAGTCGGGCTGCGAGCATTTGCAGATAGGCTTTCTCGACCGCTCCATCCGCTTCGATCGCCACCAGTGAAGCTGCATAAATTTCTGCAGCATGCTCCGGGCTCATCACGTCCTGGACGACTTCATCCATATTCATCGGGCGCGACAGCTCGGCTTCCAGATAGGCACGGCTCTCCGGATCGAGGCCCGCTTCCGTGGTCCGGCGCATAATGCGACCGTATTCAACGTCGCTGATGCGGCCATCGGCCTTGGCTGCGGCAATCATGGCACGGATAAGCGACTTCGCATGACGGGTCTGGGCCGCGTCATCATCAGCCGGTGGCAAATAGGCGGAGCCAGCCGGTGGGATGGTATAGTCCGCGTCCTGGATCATCGGCGCCGCAGCCGCCGGGCTATGGCCGAGCTGGTGTTGTTGCTGGATTTGGCCCTGGGCCGTCTGGCCTGCGGGCTGTTGTCCAGGCTGTCCATTACGACGACTGATCGCGTGATAGGCCAAGCCACCCAGAGCTGCGACGGCACCATATTTGGCGGCCTTGCCCATCATTTTGCGACCGGATTTACCCGTCAGCATGCCGGCTGCCAGGCCGGCGAGGGCTGCGCCCCCGCCGACCATGGCTGTGTTACGGCCGGTATTGGACTGAAGAGCACCGAGAATGCCGTTCATGTCGATCATCTTCAGGCCTTCCCTTCTTCCATCGTGTCAAAGCGAGGCTGGGACGCTTTGGGCGAAGCCAAGATCAGGACGGCGACGCCAGCCAGTGCAGAGGCAATAGAGCCACCGAGAACACCTGCGCGAACCTGGTCCATGACAGCGGGGCTGTCGAAGGCGAGGCTGCCGATGAACAAGCTCATCGTGAAGCCGATACCCGTCAGACACGCGATGCCATAGACCTGCATCCATGTCGCGCTGTCCGGCTTCTTCACCAGGCCCACCTTGGCGGCCAGATAGGTCATGCCGAAGACGCCGATCTGCTTGCCGAAGAAGAGGCCGGCCGCGATACCCACTGTGAGCGGGCCCATCAGGACTTCCCAGGTCAGGCCAGCCAGGTTGATGCCGGAATTCGCGAAGGCGAAGAAAGGCAGTACGAAGAAGGCCACGAAGGGGTGAATGGAGTGCTCGAGGTCATGCAGCGGGGAGTGACCGGATTCGTCACGACGCAGCGGGATCATTGCGGCGGTGGCGACACCTGCGAGGGTGGCGTGGACACTGGACTTCAGAACGAAGACCCAGAGCAGTGCGCCCAGAAGCAGGTAAGGCCATAGTTTTCGAACCCCGGCCAGGTTCAAGGCGAGCATTGCAGCCAGCGTGACACCGGCCAGGCCCAGCGGGACCAGAGCGAGATTGTCCGTGTAGAAGATGGCGATGATGCTGATAGCGCCGAGGTCATCAATAATCGCAACGGCGAGCAGGAGGGTTTTCAACGTTGCCGGAACGCGATTGCCCAGGAGCAGCAGAACACCCAGCGCGAATGCAATATCGGTAGCAGCCGGTATCGCCCAGCCATCAATCGTATCGGCATTGCCGGTGTTGAAGTACAGGAAGATCAGAACCGGGCCGGCCATGCCGCCAATGGCAGCAACCAGTGGCAGGCTGGCTTTGGACATGCTTGAGAGCTCGCCTTCGAGCAGCTCGCGTTTGATCTCAAGACCAACGAGCAAGAAGAAGACTGCCATCAGGCCATCATTGATCCAGAGCAGCAACGGCTTGTCGATCGAGAAGCCGCCCAGCTGGATGGCGACAGGCAGGGCGAAGAAATCACCGTAAAAGCCGCTGAGTGGCGAGTTCATCACGACGAGGGCGAGCGCCGCAGTCATCATGAGGATTAGACCCGCTGCGCTTTCTAGGCGGAGGAATTCTTGGATTTTTGCAATTACTTTAGCCATGGCTCCATGTGTCCCGTTAGAGCAAAAGTGCCCGGTCATCGCGCACGGGGACAACGAGGGATGACCGGGCTTTAAAGATCGCGATGTCCGACCGCCACTGGGCGGGTAAGGCAGGAGTGCGCAGCGACGGCTGACAGGGTGGCCATCGCGATCCTTGGTGATACCGACTTGCATCGGTGTCCCGGGGGGTATGTGCGCAAACATCCTTCACGGAACGGGCTGGGTGCTTGTGAGGGAGGTCAAGCAATCCTGTTCCGCGCGGGATATCCACGCTGTGTGTTACTCACAAAAACGATATTGGTCGGGGTGCGACGTTTTATCGTCTTGACGATTGACACATAGCCTAAGTTTGGGGTTAGTTAAAATATAACATTCAAATCGATCGGATAGTTTTTTCCTATGCGACCTACTTTGCGCCAGCTCCAATACATCGTTGCCGTTGCCGATTCTGGCCGCTTCTCCGATGCCGCACAAAAGCTTCACGTCAGCCAGCCCAGCCTGTCTGCGCAGGTCGCAGAAGCTGAAGCTCATCTGGGTGCTCCTGTTTTCGAACGCAGCCGGGCCGGCGTTCTCGTAACACCGGCAGGTGATGAAGTGGTGCGGCGCGCCCGGTATATTCTCCGACAGGTCGAAGACATGAAGGCGGCCGTTCAACACGGGCGCGATGGGCTCTATGGCCGGATCAAGCTGGGCGTTTTGCCAACGATCGGGCCTTACCTCCTGCCGCGCTGTACACACGACCTTCATGAGCGCTTTCCTGATTTGCGTCTTGGAATCCGTGACGAGTCGACCGTGAACCTGGCCAAACACCTGGCTGACGGGCAGCTCGACACGGTGATTTCAACGCGCGAAGACCATCCGGGATGCAGCTATGAATCCCTCTTTACGGAGCGTCTCTGGGTCGCGGTGCCTCCGGAAGATGTCTTGTCGGAGCGAGCGGGGCCGGTCACACATCAGGAATTGGAGGGGCGCCCTTTCCTGACACTGGGCCTGGGCCATCGCCTTACATTGCTCGTCCAGGGGTTGGCTCAGCGCGCTGAAGCCTATGTCAGCACGGATTATGAAGGTACCAGCCTGGATGCGGTTCGACACATGGCAGCCTTGGGCGCTGGGGTCGCGATATTGCCGGACCTCTATGTGCGATGCGAAGCCATGCGAGACGCCAACCTCCATTTCCGCCCGATCGATGATGACGGGGCGAATCGCGAAATCGCTCTCGTATGGCGTGAGAACTCCCCCTTGGAAGAGAGCTTTCGGGCGCTAGCTTCTGTTTTGAGGAGTGCTGCGGATGCGATTTTGAGTATTCCAAGCAAGCGTTTGGGGGAAGTCGATCCTCTTGTCGCGCAATCTTCATAGTGTTGAGGTGGCTCGCTGCGAGCCGATGCGGCATAGCATGTGGTTTGACGATGACAGGGGAAGCAGGGGCGGTGATGCCGGGAAATAAAATGATCAGACATGCGTTTGCAGCGGGCTTTCTCGTATTGGGCCTGGCGTCTAGCAACGCCTGGGCGCAATCGCGCGATCACATCCACATTGTGGGGTCGTCTACCGTATTTCCTTTCTCCACAGCTGCTGCTGAGTCCTTTGGCGCGAAAACGCAGTATTCCACGCCTGTCGTCGAAGCGACGGGTTCAGGCGGTGGTCTGCGATTATTCTGCGCGGGCGTCGGTCCAGCCCACCCCGATATCGCCAATTCATCGCGCCGGATGCAGGCTTCAGAGTTTGCAGACTGCCAGAATAATGGCGTCAGAGAGATCACCGAAGTCCAGATCGGATTTGACGGCATTGTCATTGGCGCCGCCGACTCAGGCAGTGATCCGATCAGCATCACGCGTGAGCAATTATGGCGGGCCTTGGCGGCCGAAGTTCCGCTTGATGACCAGTGCAGTGCCTTCATCGATAATCCGATAGAGCGTTGGTCCGAGATCGATTCCTCGCTTCCTGATTATCGGATTGAGGTCTTCGGTCCGCCACCGACCTCGGGCACGCGTGATGCGTTCGTTGAGCTGGTTCTCCATCATGGCGCTGAGCAAATGCCGTGTATGGGGGCGCTTGCCCAGTCGGATCCGGACGAGTTTGGGCGCATTGCCGGCCGGATCCGCGAAGACGGGATGTGGATTGATAGCGGTGAGAACGACAATGCGATTGTGCAAACCCTCACCAATACACCGACGGCTTTCGGTGTCTTTGGATTTTCTTTCCTCGATCAGAATGCCGACCGCCTTGTCGGGGCGGTCGTTGACGGGGCCGAGCCGGAATTCAACGCCATTGCAGACGGGACCTATCCAGTGTCTCGCTCCCTGTTTTTCTACGTGAAGAACCAGCACACAGATTTCGTCCCCGGACTGGTGGCGTATGTCGCCGAGTTTACCTCCGAGGATGCCTGGGGCGAGTTTGGCTATCTGTCTGATCGGGGCCTGGTTCCGCTTACCGATGATCGGCGCAATGCCATGGCCCAGCATGCACGGTCTTTAATCGCCATGTCAGAAGTTCCCGAATAAGTGTAAGGCGGTGCGCCAGGAGACCGCCGGTCCCGCTGATGGTTATGCTGATCTGGGCGGCAAGTATGGTTGACGGGCTCGCGCAGAAACCCTTATGCAGCCGCATGTTCCGTCTGACCTGTCCGTCCGGGCACGAGAATTGAGTTCTTCATGTCGATCTACTCGATCATCGCTTTGAGCCTTCTCGTGCTGCTTGCCGGCGGGTTCTATGTCGGGCGAGCGCGGGCGCTTCGAAGCGCCGGAGTGGCTTTGTCGAGCCTTCACTCCCTGCCGAATTATCACGGATATTACGTCGCCTTGTGGACCGGCCTGCCGGCTTTCTTGACCATGTTGGCCTTCGCGCTCCTGTCTCAGGATGCAAGTGACCGTATCGTCTCATCCCGTTTGGTCGAACTCTCAGCACCGCTGCAATCGGCCTATGAAACGGCGATGGCGCGCGATCAGGAGCATGCCGACTTATCCGGGCTCTTTGCCCAGCTGCGTGCGCGATCAGAACGGTTGAGCGATGATATTCAGAGGCTTCGCTCCCTGAGAGGCTCGGCACGGGACCCAGATGCCTTGCAAGCACTTCAAGAGGAGCATGTGGAAGTGCTCAACTTGATCACGACCACGCAGGCCGCACTTGAAGACCGCTCCGACCTGATCGCCAATGATGTTCGGGCTGCGCCGGAGACAGGCGCACTTCCGGAGGATGCGCGCGCTGGCTTCGTCTTCTGGATCGGTGATGGGGATGCACGTCGGCTCTTTCTTGGTGATGCGCGCAATATCGCGCAGGGCGTGCCGGCCAGTCGACATGCCGATGAGCTGAACGTCGCCGCGCAGATGGTAGTCGAGACGGATGTCTGGATCCGTAACGCCATGATCATCCTGGTGTACGGTCTCGCGCTCACAGGCTTCTTCTACTCGCGTGGACGGGTTGGGCAGAGCTTCCGCGCGCGCAATGGTGTTGAAGCACTGATCATTGCCTTTCTCTTTTTGTCATCAGTGATCGCGATTTTGACCACGATCGGCATTGTTGCCTCCTTGCTGTTCGAGAGTATGCGCTTCTTCTCCCAAGTCTCGATCTGGGAGTTTCTGTTCGGTCTGCATTGGAGCCCGCAGATCGCGATCAGAGCGGACCAGGTCGGTCAGACCGGCGCTTTCGGCGCTGTACCGCTTTTTGCGGGTACGGCCCTGATCACCTTGATTGCGATGATTGTCGCCATCCCGATCGGGCTGTTTTCTGCCATCTACCTGTCTGAATACGCCGGCTCGAAATTTCGCCAGACCGCCAAGCCGGTGCTCGAGATTCTCGCGGGCATTCCCACGGTGGTTTATGGATTTTTCGCTCTGTTGACGGTCGGGCCCGCAATTCGAACCGCCCTGGCCGCATTGGGTTTTGAAGATGTTGTCACGCAGAGCGCGTTCTCGGCGGGTCTGGTGATGGGGGTGATGATTATTCCCTTCATCTCGTCTCTGTCTGATGATGTGATCAATGCGGTGCCGCAGGCCCTGCGTGACGGGTCTTACGCCATGGGAGCGACGCGCTCCGAGACTATCCGCCAAGTCGTCTTGCCGGCCGCTCTGCCGGGCATTGTTGGCGCAATACTGCTGGCGGTAAGCCGGGCTGTGGGCGAGACGATGATTGTGGTGATGGCGGCCGGGCAGGGCGCTAATTTGACGGCCAACCCGCTTGAGGCCGTGACCACGATTACCGTTCAAATCGTGATGCTTCTGACCGGAGACCAGGAGTTTAACAGTGTGAAGACTCTCTCGGCTTTTGCGCTGGGTCTGGTCCTCTTCGTCCTGACCTTGATCATGAATATGATCGCTCTGCGCGTGGTTCAAAAATACCGGGAAAAGTATGACTGATCACACCGCAAATACGCGCGACATTCATGCTGTCGTCCAAGCGCGGCTGGAAAGCCGATATCGTGCAGAAACACGCTTTCGCAGCTATGGCATAGGCGCGGTCCTGATCTCTTTCCTGATCTTGTTGACCCTGCTTGGCTCTATCATTGCCCAGGGCATGCCGGCTTTCACCGCGCATGAGCTGACCCTGGAAGTGGAACTTGATCGGGAATTGATTGATCCGCTGGGTGATGAAAGCGAAAACTCGCTGCGTCAGGGCAGTTTCAGCCGGGTGCTGCAGAACGCCATGCGAGAGCAGTTTCCCGAAGTCCGCGACCGGCGTGAGCTGAGATCCTTGTTCCAGCTCTACACACCTCTCAATGCGCCACGGCTCATGAATGAAGTGATTGAGGACCGCGGATTGATTGGTCAGCGCTATCGGTTCCGCATGCCGATTTCTGATGAGATGGACCTCTATCTCAAGGGCATGTTGATCGATGAGTCCCGTGTCTCTGTTATCGGGGCGCTCGACATCACCCTGTCCGGTGATGTCGCTGAATTGCGTGCGAGCGAACCGGCCTTTGACGGGGTCCTTGCGGATATCCGTGCTGTGCTCCAGTCGGAAGCAGATGGGCTGGCAGCCCGGGCTCAGGGGCTGCAATTGCAGGCTGATCGCGAGGGCGGGCAGGACGCTGATGCGAATCGGCAGCGTGCAGATGTGCTGCTTGCGCGAAGCGAAGCCTATAGAACACGGGCCGCAGCGCCTGATGGGCTGGTTGTACTGGATGATACACTGCCCAGCCTGATCGTTGAGGCGGGCGGCGGTGCGATGCGCGTTACGACGCTGTCTGCTGATGGCCGCTCGGCGACCGCAGATATAATCGTGTCCCTTGAGACATCGGACAGAATTGAGAATTGGGCGATCCAGGTGCTGGAAACACCGGCGGACCGGCGTCGCGCGAGTGACCAGCAGATCGCTTGGACACGCGCTCTGGAAGCACGCGGAGCTGTCACGCAAGGTTTTAACGGCTATCTCTTCTCCAATGCCGATAGCCGCGAGCCGGAGCTGGCCGGGGTCAGAGGGGCGTTCCTCGGCTCTGTCCTGACCATGTTGATCACCATGCTGCTCTCCGTTCCCATAGGTGTCGCAACAGCGATCTATCTGGAGGAGTTCGCGCGCAAGAATACCTTCACCGACCTGATCGAGGTGAACATCAACAACCTCGCCGCGGTGCCATCCATCATTTACGGCCTGTTGGGGCTGGCGGTCTTCATCAACGTGTTTGGCATGCCGCGCTCATCGCCGCTTCTGGCAGGCGTGGTGCTTTCCTTGATGACCTTACCGACAATGATTATCGCGACGCGGGCAGCACTGAAAGCTGTGCCGCCGTCTATCCGCGATGCGGCGCTCGGGATTGGCGCCTCCAAGACGCAGACTGTTTTCCATCATGTCCTGCCGCTCGCGGCGCCGGGGATTTTAACCGGATCGATCATTGGTCTGGCCCGGGCTCTGGGTGAGACAGCGCCGCTTCTGATGATCGGGATGGTGGCTTTTATCGCCGACGCCCCCAGCCTGTCGCCGGAAGGTCTGACGGAACCGGCAACGACAATGTCGGTGCAGATCTATCTCTGGTATGACGCCGCTGAACGCGCGTTTGAATCTCGTACCGCCGCTGCGATCATGATCCTTTTGGTGATGATGATCGGTTTCAATGCTCTGGCGATTTTCCTCCGCCGTAAGTTTGACCGCAAATGGTAGGCGCTTGCCTGCCCGATGAAGGGGGTCCCCTTGGACCAGGACGCAATCACCGCTGACACAGACACCAAGATCAAGGCTCGGAATGTAAACGTCTATTATGACGACAACCACGCCCTGGTGAATGTGTCCCTGGACATTCCCGATCGTTCTGTGACGGCGTTTATCGGTCCGTCCGGCTGTGGGAAATCGACCTTCCTGCGTTGCCTGAACCGGATGAATGATACGATTGAAGGTGCGCGGGTTGACGGCTCCTTGATCATGGAAGGCGAGGAGATCAATGACCCGCATCTTGATCCCGTTGTCCTTCGCGCCCGGGTCGGCATGGTGTTTCAAAAGCCCAACCCGTTTCCCAAATCCATCTTCGACAATGTGGCCTATGGACCGCGCATTCATGGCCTGGCCCAGTCGGCAGAAGAGCTTGAAGCCATTGTTGAGCAGAGCCTGCGCAAGGCGGGTTTGTGGGATGAGGTTGCCGATCGCCTGCAAGACCCGGGTACAAGCCTGTCCGGCGGTCAGCAGCAGCGCCTGGTCATTGCCCGTGCCATTGCCGTCAATCCGGAAGTCATCTTGATGGATGAGCCGTGCTCGGCGCTCGACCCGATCGCGACAGCGCGGATTGAGGAACTGATTGATGAGCTGCGTGAGAATTACACCATCATCATCGTGACCCACTCAATGCAGCAAGCCGCGCGCGTATCGCAGCAGACGGCCTTCTTCCACCTCGGAGAGCTGGTCGAATATGGCCCGACCGAGAACATATTCACCAACCCGCAGGATCAGCGGACCCAGGATTATGTGATGGGCCGGTTCGGATAAAGCCTGAGAGGAATCTCCCGCCTCATAGACTCGCCTGTCGGGCGAAAATGAGGCAGGCCTGCCGTTATCCATGAATATTATAGTAAGACTCGCTTAACCCTGATCTCCGCCGCAGAAACGAATTCTTGTTTCTTGGGAATACGGGCTGTGCGGAATGAGCGGGAAGATCTGGTTTTCGGCGGGACTTTTTATTTTGAGTGTCTACGCGATTTGGTTCAGCTTCTGGACTGTCGCGATCGCCTTGACCGTGTTCGAAATCTTTAATGGCCAGGTTGGGCCGATTAATCTGCGTGAGTTTGTGGCCTCCACGCCCGTGAGCTTCATGCAGTCCTTCTATCTGCTCAATGCGCTGATTTTCCTCAGCCTGATTGCAGCATTGCGCCGCGCCGTGATTGCTCCAACCCTGTTTTCGATCTGCCTGATCTGGGATGCGGTAAACTGGGTCCTGTTCAGTGTTCTAGCGCGTTACGACAATGTTCTGGGACTGGGGGCGATCGGTGTGGGCGTGCTGGGCGCCTGGTGTCTGTTCCAATGGCGCCTGGTCATCCGCCCGCTGAACGCCAGCTGATCAGCTCAGCGAGCGCACCACCAGATCGCGCAGCGTCACAATGCCGGCCACCTTGCCCTGATCCAGAACGAGCGCCCGGGTCAGCTTGAAACGGCTGAGAAGGCGTACGGCATATTTGATATTCATGCCGACATCGACGCTGAGCACCGGTTTGGACATGATTTCATAGACATTAACCCGGTCCGCCGCCCGGTCGGTTGCCACAATCTGTTCCGCGATATCGTGGACGGCTAAAATCCCATACTCGTCACTGGCATCGCGCTTATCGACCACTAGGGAAGAAACACTGTGTTCCTTCATCAGGTTGATCGCCTGGCTGACAGTGGCCAGACCGTCAATCACCAAGGGGGATGTGGTCATCACATCCTTGACGGAAACATAGCTTGGCTCGCTCATATCTTGTCCTCGATTTCGCGTTGAATTTCCTCAAGCTGTGAGGAAAGGCCAATGGCATCTTCAATATCGATCTGAACAGCAACGCCGGCGCCGGTCACTTCGTCAAATCCGGCCGCGGTACTGATCGCCTCCAGGATGGCTCGGCTCATATGCTCTTCGACAATGAAGAGCACGACATCGCGTTGTCCCTCCAGTGTCAGACCAAAAAAGGTTTTGGGCGGGTTCAACCCTTCGCCGCGAGCTGCGGTGATAACCGTGCAGCCCGTGGCCCCTGCATCGCGGCCGGTTTGGGTGACGATTTCGGTTTTCTCGTCCGTCACCAGGGCGAGGATGAGTTTCAGCTTCATGATCGGTTATCTCCGGAGCTGTTTGATGTCTTGCGACGGGAACGCCACTCGGCCCACAGCTTGGAGCCTTGCGCGTAACCCATCACGGTTATCATTGGAAAGAGGCTGGCCAGCGCGATAAGGCCGAACCCGTCGAGCAAGGGGCTTCGGCCCGGAACGGTTGAGGCAAGGCCCAGACCCAGCGCCGTGACGAGTGGTACGGTCACGGTGGAGGTGGTCACACCGCCGCTATCATAGGCCAGTGGAATGATTTCCTTGGGCGCGAAGAAGGTCTGGATCACCACAATCAGATATCCGACCATCATGTAGATGTGCAAAGGCGTGCCGGTAATGATGCGGAAGGCACCCAGCGCGATTGATAAGGCGACACCAATGGCCACGGCAATGCGGAGTGGCCAGGACTGGATCGCACCGCCCGATGCCTCATCCGCCTTCAACGAGACGGCGATGAGTGAGGGTTCGGCGATGGTGGTCGAGAAACCAATCGCCGCAGCGAAGATGTAAACCCAATAATATTTGGTCCAATCGACGGTCTCGGGCTGTTCTGGCGTGCCGTAAATAAACTGGGCTTCGGTCAATTGCCGGGCCATCGTCTCTCCGAGCGGGAAGAGCGCCTCTTGAAGTCCGACCAGGAAGAGGGCGAGGCCGATAATCACATAAACAAAGCCGATCAGAACCTGTTTGAGCTGCGGGATGGGTTTGCGCAGCACCCCGAGCTGGAAGAAGGCCAGGATTATGATGATCGGAGCGATATCGCGCAGCGTCCCGATGAAAGCCTGGACGAGTTGGAACAGCAGATCCATCGCTACACCACCATGCCGTAGAGCAAGACGAAGAGGATGGGTGTCAGGCTGGCAAAGGCGATTAGGCCGAAGCCATCAATCAGCGGATTGCGTCCCTTGATGACCGTCGAAAGGCCAATCCCCAGGGCGGTTACTAGTGGTACGGTGATGGTGGAGGTGGTGACCCCGCCACTATCATAGGCGATGCCGATGATCTCGCGCGGTGCGAACTGGGTCAGGATAACGATGAGGATATAGCCGCCAATGATCATGAACTGGATCGGCCAGCCTTTCAGTATCCGCAACACCCCGAGCACAAGCGCCGCTCCAACGGAGACCGCCACCGTGTAGCGAAGGCCCAGCGCATAGGACTCCTGGGCGCTTTCCGCGAGGGCGCCTTCTGCCGCCTTGACGCTGGCCGCCTCGGCAGCGACTGCAATCAGGGCAGGCTCGGCCACCGTGGTGCCAAATCCCAGCGCGAAGGCAAATCCCATCAGCCACCAGACGCTGCCTTTGCGGGCGAAGGCGCCGGCCATGCTTTCGCCAATGGGGAAGAGCCCGATTTCAAGACCGCGAATAAAAAGTGCCAGTCCCAGAATGACAGCGAGCAGGCCAAACAGAATGCGCGGCAGGTCCGGAAAGGGTTGTTGCAGGACGATAATCTGAAAAAAGCCGACCACCAGAATAATCGGGGCCAGATCGCGCAGGCTGTCGAGAATCAATCGTCCGTAAGCAATAAGGGCGGGCGGCATGAACCTGCTTGTAAAATCAAGGGGTGAATGGTGATGAAGACTCACCGCAAAAGACCACAAAAATAAAGTGAATAAAAGTTCGCGGGGGCGCGTCAAATCGCGCATGTTCGCTCCGCGGTGCAGGACCCGGAGGGATGGTGGGAGGTCAGCGGAATGCCCGTTGCCGGTATTCGTATTTGCAGTGTGGAGAATGACAAGGACATTCCGCCACGCGGGAGATAAGCGGCTGCGGTGGACTTCTGGTCATACCCGCCATCGGTCTTTGCCGCTCAGAGCTGCTCCGCGATCCACCCCGACGGCGCGGCCGACGCCTCCCTGAGTGGATGGCTCGATTATAGGGGCGAATGCGTGGGGGGCGGATAAGCCGCTTCCTATCCCGTCGCTAGCCCAGCTGATCGGCATGATGCGCGATATGATCATCCATGAAGCTGGAGATGAAGTAATAGGAGTGATCATAACCTGGCTGGCGCCGCAAGGTCAGTGTCTGACCGGCATTGGCGCAGGCTTGCTCGAAGAGTTCCGGTTTGAGTTCCTGTGCGAGGAATTGATCAGCCTCGCCCTGATCGATCAGGATATGCGCCTTGCTGGGGCAGGCGCGAACGAGGGCGCAGGCGTCATATTGCGCCCAGGCATTGCGGTCCTCGCCGAGATAGGCAGTGAAAGCCTTTTGCCCCCAGGGCACCTGGCTTGGCGCGACAATCGGTGAGAAGGCCGAGACCGAATGATAAAGCTCGGGATGCTTCAAATGCAGGGTCAGGGCGCCATGCCCGCCCATGGAATGCCCGAAGATACCCTGGCGCTCCATATCCGCGGGAAAGCGTTTTGAAATCAGCGCCGGCAATTCACTGGTGATGTATTCATCCATCCTGAAATGCTGTGACCAGGGAGGTAGTGTCGCCGTGAGATAAAATCCCGCACCCTGTCCAAGGTCATAGGCCTCATCATCGGGGACATCCGTGCCGCGCGGGCTCGTGTCAGGTGCGATGATCATGACACCGTGCGCGCTGGCGGCCCGTTGCAGGCCGGATTTTTCCATCACATTGGACCAGTTGCAGGTCAGGCCGGAGAGATACCAGAGCACGGGAACAGGGCCGTTCTTCGCCTGAGGCGGGGTGTAGACGGCAAAACGCATCGAGCCGCCGCACACAGCACTATCGTGATCAAAAACGGCGAGTTCGCCGCCAAAGGACTTCCAGGATGATACCGGGGTCATTCTTGCTCCTATAAGCCGCGTTTGACCTTCTGGATCAGCGCTTCCAATGCATTGAGGAAAGCCGATCGATCTTGTTGCGAAAACGGTCTGGCGCCAGAGGTGATCATTCCGCTCTCGCGCAGATCTGTCATCAGATTACGCGTCGCTACAGCCGAACCGATCGTGTCTGGCGTAAAGGCTTTGCCACGTGGATCGATGGCGCGCGCGCCGGCCTTGAGGCAGCGATCTGCCAGCGGGATATCCGAGGTCACACAAATATCGCCTGGTCCGATTTTTTCGGCAATCCAGTCATCGGCAGCGTCCAGCCCTTGCCCAACGATAACCAGCTCTGCCCATTGCGAGCGCGGCCGCATCAGCCCGCCATCGCAGACCAGGAGGATTTTCGAGCGGTGGCGTTCGCCGACCCGGATGACTTCGTCTTTCACGGGGCAGGCGTCGGCGTCGACATAGAGGATCAAAACTCCACCACACTGCGGATACTCTTGCCTGCATGCATCAGATCAAAGGCCGTGTTGATCTCTTCCAGCGGCATGGTGTGGGTGATGAGGTCATCGATATTGATCCGCCCTTCCATATACATGTCGACGATCTTCGGAACATCCGTACGGCCTCTTGCGCCGCCGAAGGCGGAGCCTTTCCAGACGCGGCCGGTGACCAGTTGGAAGGGGCGGGTCTGGATTTCCGCGCCCGCCGGGGCGACGCCGATGATCACGCTTTCACCCCAGCCCTTGTGGCAGCACTCCAGGGCAGCGCGCATGACCTCGACATTACCAATGCATTCGAAGGAATAATCTGCGCCACCACCGGTCAGCTCGACCAGGTGTCCCACCAGATCGCCCTTGATCTCATTGGGGTTGACGAAATCGGTCATACCGAATTGGCGTGCCATCTCGGCTTTTGACGGGTTGGTGTCGACGCCGACAATCTGACGCGCCCCAACCAGTCTCAGCCCCTGGATCACATTCAGGCCGATGCCCCCGAGACCGAAGACCACTGCGGTCGAATTCGGCTCCACCTTGGCGGTAAACATCACCGCGCCGATGCCGGTGGTGACGCCGCAGCCGATATAGCAAATCTTGTCGAAGGGCGCGTCCTTGCGCACTTTGGCGAGCGCGATCTCGGGCAGGACTGTGTAGTTGGAGAAGGTGGAAGTGCCCATATAGTGCAGGATCTTCTCGCCCTTATAGGAGAAGCGGGATGTGCCGTCCGGCATCACGCCTTGGCCTTGCGTCGACCGGATGGACTGACACAGATTGGTCTTGGGGTGCAGGCAATAATCGCATTCGCGGCATTCCGGCGTGTAGAGCGGGATGACATGATCGCCGGGCTCCAGACCGGTCACCCCGGGGCCGCATTCAACCACCACACCCGCACCTTCATGTCCCAGGATAGCGGGGAAGGCGCCTTCCGGATCAGCGCCGGAGAGGGTGAATTCATCCGTGTGGCAGACCCCGGTGGCCTTGATCTCAACCAGGGCCTCGCCGGCTTTTGGGCCTTCCAGATCAACTTCGACAATTTCCAGTGGTTTACCGGCCTCAAAGGCGACGGCAGCGCGCGTTTTCATCAGATTGCTCCCCGTTCAGCAATAAGGCGCCGCGTGGCGCGTTCAGGTTTGAGCCAAACTACATTTCATAGCATGATGTGCAAGGCGGGGCTGGGTGGTGCTCGCTTGTAGAAGGGACATGCTGTATGGCTTTCCGCACACGTTTGGCTTCATCGATAGTGGCGCTTTCACTGACGGTATTGGTGCCTGGAAGCCTACCGGCTCACACCTCCAGCCTGGATAATGCGCCGGTTACGGGTGGGTTTGATCTGAGCGCTGTCTATTCCGGCTCCGTCCTGATCTTCGAGGTCGGCGAGATTTCCCTGCGAACCCGGGTCGAACCTGATCGGTATGAAGCCCAGTCCATGATTGAAGCCTCAGGGCTCGTTGCGCTTTTCACCGATTTTGAGATCCGTTCGGAGGTGGAAGGCCGGTTGGATGAGGGTGGGTTTATCGCGCCGGATCGCTATGCCCATATCGAGCGGACAGGCGACAAGGTGCGCGAGGTCGAGGTGAGTTTCGATACCGGCGTCGCGCAGTCAGATGTCACCCCGCCTTTTGGTTCATGGGGCGTACCGCCTGCCTCGGAAGAGGATCGCCGGGGTACGATCGATCCGATGACAGCATTTCTGGGATTGTCGAACGCGATTGCCCTCGACCCAGACCGCGGTTGTGCGGGCTCTTTGCCGGTGTTTGATGGCAAGGCTCGCTATAATCTTAACCTTCAGAGCGGTGGATTCGAGCCGGTGCGCACCCGCGCCTGGCGTGGAGACGCCCTTGTCTGCCAAGCCTGGTACGAGCCTATTTCCGGTTATGATCCGGAGGATTATCCCTCCGAGGACGAGTTGGAGCATCCGCTCACAATCTGGCTCGCACCAGTGCAGGACGGTGCGTATTATCTACCCGTGCGACTTCACACACGTGCCGGTCTGGGCGGGGTGACGATTGAAGCGGTCGAAATCACGATCAATTCCTGATCACCTGCCGTTTGGCGTGATCTACGTCACGTGCGCCCTCAGGTTTTGCGAATTACTTATACACTTGCGCATTCCGGGTGGCCCCAAAACTCCTTTTGGAATGTGATAGTCGGCGAGGTGCGCTTGCCCAACACGAAGCCGCAACTTCGTGAGTGCCTCGCCGACTTGCTCTTCGCGCAAATAGTGGCAAATCGATACGGCTTGACCGAATTAACTGCCGATATCCCCTTCGACTTTGGGAGGTCGTATTGCATCGTGCGCGCGGCTCATTGAGAATACCCCAGATTGTGTTTGGGGGACATGATGAGCGCAAATCCGACCTATGCGGCCTTTATCAGTTACAGCCACGCTGATGAGCGCGCTGCAGCCCGCCTGCACCGGGCCCTCGAGACCTATTCCATTCCAGGCCGCCTGGTTGGGAAAACCACACAGAAAGGTGAAGTCCCCAAGAGGTTGGGGCGGATTTTCCGTGATCGCGAAGAATTATCTGCTGGGAGTGACCTCTCCCAAGCGGTCCAGGAGGCTCTACACAATAGTGCGGCCCTGATCGTTCTGTGCTCGCCGCAGGCGGCGACGTCGAAATGGGTGAATGCGGAGATCGCGCTATTTCGGGAATTGCATCCGGATCGGGATATCCTGGTCGCGATCCTGGATGGAGAGCCGGGGGCACAGGATCCGGCACGCGATTGCTATCCCGCTGCGCTTTTCCCCGGCGGGGCCAGGTCTGTCGAGCCGCTCGGAGCCGATTTCCGAGCCGAAGGGGATGGTCCCTCCATGGGCCGTCTCAAACTCATCGCCGGTCTGCTTGGCCTGCCGCTCGATCAAATCATTCAGCGCGATCTGCAACGTCGGAACCGACGCGTGATGGCCGTCACGGTCATGTCAGTTCTTTCAGCGATAGTCTTGGGAGGATTAACGCTCTTTGCCATGTCCGCGCGTTCGGAGGCAGAGCAGCGCAAGGCCGAGGCAGAGGATTTGATCGAGTTCATGCTGAATGATTTGCGAGACCGACTTGAGCCTGTGGGACGCCTCGATGTGCTAGACGCCGTCGGTGCGAAGGTTATCGAGTATTATGAGGACCGTTCTGTTGCCCGAATGACGGCGGATTCTCTGGGGCGCCGTTCGCGGGCCTTCCACCTGCTTGGCGAGATTGATGCGGCGCAGGGCAATCTCGACAGTGCGATCAATCATTTCCGCAATGCCTACATCACCACACAGCAGATTCTCGCCGTCGACCCGAATGAGCCGGCGCGAATTTATGAGCATTCGCAATCGGCTTTCTGGGTGGGGTATTTTGCCTATCGCCGTAATGATCTTGATGTCGCCGAGCGCCGCTTTGTCGAATATCGCGATCTCGCAGCCCAGCTTGTAGCGGCCGATGCCGAGAATGCGGAATGGCGCACAGAGGCCGCCTATGCACAGTCGAATCTCGGTTCGCTCTATCTGGGGCAGCGCCGTTTCACAGACGCACAAACCGCCTTTCAATCCGCCCTGTTGGAGTTTGAATGGCTGAGCGATGCTCAACCCGAGTCCGATGTCGCCCGCAATGAGCTGGCGGATGCCTGGGGCTGGATGGCGAGTATTCTGGAAATCACCGAAGGGGCGGATGCCGCTATCTCTGCGACGCGCGCGCAGCTCGATGTGATGAGCCAGATGGAGACCTCGGATACGGACTGGCGGATCCGGCGCAATGCGCTGGTCGCGGAAAGCGGGCTGGCGCGCCTGCTCATGGTGCGCGGTCAGACGGGTGCTCCGGCGGATCTTGAGGAAGCGCTCGCCATTGCAGAGACGATTTCTCTGGAGGCGGATGCCCTGGTCAATCATGAGCCGGACAACCGGAATTGGCGCCGTGTTGTCATCGCGCAGCGCCTGACGCTGTCCCGGATCTATCTCGTGCTTGGTCGTTTGGATGAGGCCCGGACGGCTTATCTGGATGCGATGGCTTATATGGCACACCCATCCTGGCAGGCCGCGGAAGATGTCGCCGCCGATACTATTCGTTTGAGCGCAACCTTGATGGAAGCCAGCCTGTTTTACGCCGGGGGGGATATGCAAAGCGCCGAAATGGCTCTGACAGCATTGATCAACGAACTCGCGCTTACCGAGAGCTGGGCCGGACGTATAGATGGTGGGCCGTATTTCTATGCGGCTGCGACCAACTTGCTGGCGGACATCAGAGATGTGCAGGGGCGCGCGCTGGAAGCGCGTGAGATGCGTGAGATCATGGTCTCTCATCTCACCGACGTTGAAAGTGAATTGAGAGCGAATGCGCGTTTTGAATTTGAGCGGGCACAGGCCCGGCTTGAAGCTGAGCTTCTGAGCGCGGAATAGATCGCGCAATCAGGGGAGAGGGCTTGTTCTAGTCCTCTGAACTTAATTTTTTGGGGGAATGCCTATGCCTGGACTTGATCCTGCGACCTTCTTTGACGGAAATGTGACGCAGAGCGTGCTGGAGGAGAAAAGCACAGCTGAAGATCGTGCGACCTTCATCAGCCTGATCGCCGAGGCGAAGGATGGCTTTGTCGTGGTGTCCGGCTCGGATATCGGCTTGGGGTCGCAGTTCAGCGACACGGAAATCACCGATATCTTCACCACGTTCGCGCATTCGGTCGACCAGCATGCCGGAGCGGACGCCGCGACTATCCGCATGGCCGTAGGCGCGGCACTGGCGGGAAAATGGGTGCCAAGCAGCTATGTAGGCGAGAGCCCGTTTGACGAGACCGTACCAGCACAGACCCGTCTCATCTTCCATGTCTATTCACAAGGCTGGGGATTTGAGCCAGCCCGGATCAAGTTTAAGTCGGACGTGCCTGCGGGTGGGTTTACCGGCTTGGAATGGCTGACCTTGAACGGTGTCTCCAGCGCGCCCTACAGCTTCAAGATTGATGTGAACACCGATGCGGTGAGTGCAGATGCCTATGAATTTGCGCTCTATGTGAAAGCGTCGCAGGATGCCGGTCATCAGGCGACACGTTTGATCATTGATCCGAAGATCCTGGTCGAAATACCACCGGTATAGTCGCAGCACGGCGCTCAAAGGGCACGGGTGAGAGATTCGATTGAAGACTTCTATCGCGAAGGCGATCTCGCCCGCGCCTATGAGCTGTGCCGTACTTCTTTGGCTGTTGAGCCTGAGGATGTCTGGACGCAGCACCGCGCGGTCCTTTGTCTGATCAAGTCCGGAGCGCTGGAGCGGGCCTGGACCCTCTTCAACGAGTTTGGACTGAACCGGGCTACACAGGATGAGGACTGTTTGAGTATTGCCGCACGCCTGCATAAGGCACGGGCGTTCGAAGTCAGCGGTGAGGGGATGCCGGCGCTCGCCCGCGAGGCAGCTGACCGCTATGCGAATGTCTTCAGCCAGACCTGCGGGCACTACCCGGCGATCAATGCCGCTTCGCTCTATCTGGCAGCCGGAGAGCCGGATCGGGCGCGGTCCTGGGCGCGGCGAGTGCTGGATATGCGCCGCTATCCTCAAACGGAGGATTGTGGAGAGGCGGCCTATTATCGTGGAGCTTCGGAGGCCGAAGCCTATCTTCTCCTCGGTGATGTGAATGCTGCCCGGCTCTCTCTTGTTGAGGCAATCAGCAAGGATCCCGGTAATCTGCTCGCACAAGCCACAACACGTGGGCAGTTGCGCTGGGTGAGCGCTCAATTGGGGCTGGCAGATGATGCCATTTCCTGGCCGGCGCTACCGCGTCCGCTTCATTATGCAGGGCATCTTTTTGAACAGGACGCGCTCGGAAGCGAAGGCCAGATCAAGCTAACGCAAGCCCTTAACGCCTTCTTCGATCAATATCCGACCGGGCCGGCATTTGGCGCGCTTGCCGCCGGGGCCGATATTTTGGTCGCTGAAGCAGTTTTGCGGTGTGACCGGCCTTTGCACCTGGTCCTGCCCGTGCCGGTGGATGTCTTTTTGCAGGCGTCCGTATCGCCCTATGGCGAAGCCTGGCTAAGACGCGCGCATGATGTGCTCGATCAGGCCTCAGAAGTCCTGGAGCTCAGCTCTGACCGGCGCATTCTCTCACCCACTAATCTCAATTTTGCCTCTAATGTCGCCATGGGTTTAGCGCGTATGCGCGCGGACCTCTTGGCAACGCGCCCCCTTCAGCTGCTGCTCTGTGATCCGGCCCCGCCTGAAGCTGCCGCCATGGCTTTCGGCACCCATCGGGACGCGGCCACATGGCAAGAGGCGGGGCTCGAACAATGCCGTATCGAGTTCAAGCGCAAACCCCTGGCGGCCCCATCAAAGCTTACGGACAGTGTCGAGCACGCATCGGTCAATGCTGAGGGGTTTGTACCGGCGATGCGGGCCATGCTTTTTGTTGATGTAGCGAATTCGACCGTCGTTCCTGATGACCGGGTCAGCGTATTCGTGAGCCAGGTGCTTGGGGCATTGGTGGAAAGCCTGGAGAAATTGGAGCGCTCGCCCAGCTATCGTGACAGTTGGGGGGATGGTCTCTTCCTCGCTTTCGAACACGCCGGTGAGGCAGCGGCGGCGGCGACGCGTTTGCAGCAAGTCTTTGCTGGAATTGACCAAAACGCCCTGGGCCTGCCTGAGAGCCTGGAATTGCGTATTGGGGCACATTTCGGACCCGTGCATCTGGGCGAGGATCCCCTGCAGAAACGGCTCGCTCCCTTTGGAGCTCAGGTGGCGATCGCGTCGCGTGTGGAGCGGGCTGCCTTGCCCGGCGCCATCTTTACAACTGAAGCATTCGCTGCCGTTTTGACCATGGAAGAGATGGCGCGGTTCAAGTGTGAGTATATCGGCCGACGAACCATTGACCGCAATCTCCCTGAAATGCCGCTATACGCCTTGCGTGCGATCGCGGCTGACAGCCTTGACGCTTTATCGAGCGGAGCTAGGGCTTCATTTCTGTAAACGTCCGAGCTGGTCTGGGTCGATAAGCAGGAAACTGTCATCGGCACGCTGCAGGAGCTTTTTCTCCTCCAGCTCCGTGATAGCGCGCGAAACCGTCTCGCGCGTGGTGCTCACACGCTTGGCCAGCCCGGCGAGATTGGGCAGCGGCTTGATGATCAAGACGCCAGATTCTTCCATCGGCTCGGCAATGCGCAGGAGTTCGCCATAAACCCGCCCTTTGGCCGTCATGGCGGAAAGTTCGAACATGCGGCGTGTCGTCGTGTGGACCCGATTGGCGAGTGATGTCGACAACGCCAAGCCGATACTGCCGAATTCGAGCAAGAGCGTTTTGAAGGAATTGCTGGAAAAACTCGCCACAACGCATAGCGTCTCCGCGACAATTCCGCTGGTTCTCTTATGACCGGTCAAGGCTGCGATCTCTCCAATCACGGCACCGGTTTCCAGATTGTCGACCCAGACCTCATGTCCGCGCGCGGAAAAGAGGACCACGCGAGCCCGGCCTTCCAGCAGGAAGTAGACCTGATCATCATCATCAGATTGTGCGATCAATGTCTTATCGGCGTCGATGCGCCGCAATTCGCCGCGCTCGATCATCGCGGCGCGAGCTTGGGCATCATCCAGGCCCAGCGTCGTGAAGGTCCGGTTCCACAGATATTGTGCGTCCACGCGACAGGCTCCTGGCAATCTCGGGATGGTCAGCTTGTGATTATACTGGGCATTTCGTTTGGCGAAATAGGGACTTGCGCTTGCTCCCGTCTCTGCCCAGCATGTCGGGTGGTTGCCGATAAAAGGGGGAGGACGGACGATGAAAAAACAGTCCGCCACACAGCATCTAATTGTTTCTGCGGGATTATTATTTGCTCTGTCTGCATGCGGTGAAGCGCCCGCGCCACAGGATAGCTTGGTGTTCGATCCCGGAGCCGAAGTGGATGCCGCGGGCTTTCGAGCGCCAACAGAGGCAACGCTGGCCCGTCAGGGTGAAGTCGCGGCGCATCCGATTTTCGCGGATGAGGCGGATTACGAGCTCGCTCGCCGGGGCTTTATCGCCACTTTGCCGGATCTGGATATCCGTTCCGAAAGCGGTGAGCGCATCTGGCGTCCAGAGGATTATTCCTTTCTTGAAGGCGAGCGCCTGGGCAGCGTCAATCCCAGTTTCTGGCGCCAGGCCAGTTTGAACAGTATTCATGGTCTCTTCGAGGTGACGCCCGGGATTTACCAGGTTCGGGGGTATGACCTGTCCAACATGTCGATCATCGAGGGGCCGGAGGGGCGGATCATTATCGACCCATTGACCTCTGTCGAGACCGCGCGCGTGGCGATGGATCTGGTCAATCAGGAGCTGGGCGAGCGCCCGATCAGCGCGGTTATTCTCACCCATAGTCATATCGATCATTTTGGCGGTCTGGCCGGAGTGGTCGATGCAGACGCCATTGCGTCCGGCGAGGTCGCTTTGATCGCACCGGCCGGTTTTCTGCACGAAGCGGTGAGCGAGAATGTCGTCGCGGGCATCGTGATGGGACGCAGAGCTGGCTATATGTATGGGCTGGATTTGCCTTTCTCTCCGCGCGGACAGGTTGGCTCGGGCCTGGGTAAGCATCCGGCGATTGGCACGCATACGATCGGCACGCCGTCGCATATTATCGATGAGACCGGGCAGACGCTCGAATTCGGTGGTGTGCGAATGGAGTTTCAGTTCGCGCCTCATACGGAAGCGCCGGCGGAACTCACCGTGTTCTTCCCTGATTTCAACGCCTGGTGCGGCGCCGAAATCGTCTCACGCAATATGCATAATCTCTACACTTTGCGCGGGGCTCAGGTCCGTGACGCGATTGCATGGTCCAGCGCGATCGATGATGCGCGCCGCCTCTTCGCGGACCGGACGGATGTGATCTTCAACTCGCACCACTGGCCCGTTTGGGGGCGTGAAGAGGTGATCGATTATCTCGAAGCGCAGCGCGACATCTACAAATACATCCATGATCAGACGCTGCGGCTGGCGGCTCAGGGGCTCCGGCCGGACGAGATCGCCGAAACAATCGCCCTGCCAACATCTTTGGAAAACACCTTCTCCATCCGCGGTTATTACGGCACCCTTCGGCATAACTCCCGCGCTGTCTATCAACGCTATTTCGGCTGGTTCGACGGTGTCCCGGCCAATCTGAACCCGGTGCCGCGCACCGAAGCAGCTGTGCGTTATGTCGAGGCCTTTGGCGGACTTGAGGCCACGCTGGATGCAGCCCGGACGGCGTTCGATGCGGGAGATTATCGCTGGTCAGCGGAGCTGGCCCAGCATGCAGTTTTTGCAGAGCCGAACAGCGACACGGCACGTGAAGTATTGGCGCGCGCCTATGAGCAGATGGGTTATCTAGCGGAGTCGGGGCCCTGGCGGAACGTCTATCTCGCGGGGGCGTATGAACTCAGACACGGGATTTCCACGCGCGATGTGACCGATGCCAGCGATGATATTCTCAACGCTATTCCGCTGGAGATGTTCTTCCAGGCCATGGCGACCCGTCTGGATGGCCTTGCTGCAGCAGATCTGGAGCGCCGTTTTGTGTTCGACTTCACCGATACGGGTGAAACCTTCACCATTGAGATCTCCAACGGGGTCATGCGTTCATATGCCGAGGATACCCCGCTGGATGTCGATGCGCGAGTATCGGTCACGCGCGCCTTCTGGCTGCGGCTTATTCAGCAGGAGGCGGGGTTGTTCGACATGATTTCATCATCCGACTTCGCTGTTGAGGGTGATCGCGGTGCGCTCCTGGGCTTTTTCGCCCTTTTGGAGCAGCCAGATCCGGGCTTTGCGATTGTGACGCCCTAATTCACCGATCACCTTTGCTTCAAGGCCCGAGTCCGGTTTACCTTGCGGCGCCGTTTCTTCTTGGGGGAGTTTTATGATCCGCACGCTCATTTCAGCCGTTTCTGGCGCTCTGGTACTGTTGAGTGCCTCGGCTCAGGCGCAATCAACGCCGCTTGAGGTCAGTTATGATCCGTCTATTCCGGATATGGAGAGCTTTGCGGGCTATGATTTTGGTGAAGTCATCACCCCGCCTGAAGACCTGCAGGCCTATTTACGGGTGCTTGAAACCGCGGCGCCGGAGAGGATCCGGGTCTTTGAATATGCGACCAGCTGGCAAGGACGTACGCTGTCCTATGCTGTGATCGGAAGTGCGGAAATGCTGGCGCGGATGGATGAGATCCAGGCCAATATGCAGAGCTTGGCTTTCCCGCAAACACAAAGCGCGGCGCAGCTCGACGCGATTATCAGTGAGCAGCCGGCCATCGTCTGGCTGGGCTATGGCGTACACGGCGACGAGATCACACCGGGTGATGCCGGCATCCGCACAGCCTATCATCTTCTGGCAGCCCAGAATGATCCCACTGTTGAGGCCATCCTGGACAATACACTTGTGATCATTGATCCGGACCAGAACCCTGATGGCCGGGCGCGCTTCGTCCATGGTTTTCAAAATGCACTGGGGCTGGAGCCTCAAGCGGACCGGGCGGCTGTTGAGCATGAACAGCCCTGGCCGCGCGGGCGGATGAACCATTATCTCTTCGACCTCAATCGAGACTGGTTCACGATGAGCCAGCCAGAGACCCAAGGTCGGGTGCGCGAAATGCTGCGCTGGTTTCCGCAGGCTGTTGTCGACTCGCATGAAATGGGCGGTGACAGCTCGTATTTCTTCGCGCCGTCTGCTGATCCCTTCAACCCGCATATCTCTGAAGCGCAACGCGCCGCGCAGGAAATCATCGGCCGCAATAACGGGCGCTATTTCGATCAGCTCGGCTATGACTTCTTCACGCGCGAGATTTTTGACGCCTTCTATCCTGGCTATGGCGATATGTGGCCGACCATGCAGGGCGCGGTCGCGATGACCTATGAACAAGGATCGCCGCGCGGCCTGGTCTGGCGCCGTCAGGACGGCTCACTGCTGACTTATGCCGATGGGGTGGATCGAAATTTCGTCGCGTCTGTCTCCACCGCCGAGGCTGTGGCCCAGAATCGTGAGTTCTTCCTGCGCAATTTCGTCGATTTCCGCCGCGGCAGTTTCGTGGATGGCGGGGATGAAGCCATCGTGCTCGACCGGGCGTCCAATCCGTGGAATTCGGAGCGTCTGGCACGATCCCTGGCGCGTCAGGGTATTGAGGTCCAGCGTCTCGAGGGCGGCCAAGCGCTCTGCGGCGCGCGCTTTGAAGATGGTGCCTTCCTGGTGCGGTTCGATCAGGCCGCGGGTCGTCTGGCGCGCACGCTTCTCGAGCCGACAACTGAATTGCCAGCGGACTTCATGGAGGTCCAGGAGGAGCGCCGTGAGCGCGGGCTGGGGCTTGAGCTGTATGATGTGACCGCCTGGTCCTTGCCGCTGATGCATAATATTGATCACACGCTTTGTCGCCGCGCACCCGGGGTGACCGGTTCGCGTGTGGGCGCGGATGATGCTGTGCCCAGCCAGATTGCATCCGGTGATGCGTCTTATGGCTATGCCATTGCGTGGACGGATGCCGGGCAGGCTGCTCTCATTCTTGACCTCCTGCGCGAGGGCATTGCTGTGCGGACCTCTGAGGCTGAATTCCGCATCGGCGATGACGTCTTCCCGGCCGGTTCGGCTGTGGTGATCCGTCATGGTGCACCGCCAGAGCTCGATTTCACCATCAACCGTCTGGCGCGGGAGCATGGTGCTGCTCTTGTGCCGATGGCCTCGAGCTGGGTGGATGAAGGCCCTAATCCGGGATCCAACCTCTTCCATCAGATGATTGCGCCGCGTGTGGCTATGGCCTGGGATGAGGGCACATCGGCCCTGTCTGCCGGCGCGACCCGTTATGTGCTGGAGCAGCGTTACGGCCAGCCGGTGACGATTATTCGGGCCCGCTCCATGTCCCGAGCGGATCTGAGCCGCTATGACGTCATCCTTCTGCCGGAACAAGGTTTCCCGAGCTATTCCAGTACGCTCGGCTCAGCTGGCCGTGAGGCATTGACCCGTTTTGTCCGTGATGGCGGTACGTTGGTCGGCCTGGGCGATGCTGTTCGCTGGATGTCCGAAGGCGATAGCTCTTTCCTGCCGCTCCAGCGCGAACGTGCTGCGGATACGCCGCGTGATGCACAGGATGGTGACGCGGATACGGTCGATGGTGTCATTCTGGCCAATGATGACGAGCGCGAAGCGCGTGAGGCGGAAGCGGGCACCATGCCGGAACGGTCGCCCGGTGCCTTATTCTATGTTGAAGCCAATCCGGATGCCTGGATGAGCTCTGGCTATGAAAATGGAGCCGCGGCGCTCGTCACAGGCTCGAACATTTTCGCTCCCGTTCCGGTGGATGCGGCGGTGACGGCGGTGCGCTTTGCTGAGGCCGACGAGGTCCTGGCGGGTGGTTTTGCATGGGATGAGTTCACCGATCAGCTGGCCCAGAAGCCTTTCGTGGTTCAACGTCGTATGGGCCGTGGTCATGTGATTGGCTTCACCCAGTCTCCCACCACCCGGGCGTATATCGAAGGTCTGGATCTGATGTTGCTCAATGCCGTCCTGCTTGGGCCGGCCCATTCCAGCGTTCTGCGCTAGCAAAGAGCTCGACGCATCACCACCGGCGTTGGCGCGTGAGCGCCCAGCGTTGAGTTGAGACGCCTGTCCAAGAGGGCAGCAAAAGGCGGAGACCAGCTGGTCTCCGCCTTTTGTGTGCGCGCTCGAGGCCGGGTGGCTGGGGTCTGTTGCTTAGTAGTACAGGAATGCTTCTTTTATAATAAAAGTAAAGATGGTTATTGAATTGTAGACGATTTATTCCACCTAATTAAAATAAGCGGGTGAGAATAGAAATGCTTACTACTTATATTTTAAAAGAAGAAGATCTGAATATTGAGATGAGCGGATCGTTGCGCTTTGAGGATTATGCAACGTTCAAGACTGCTGTCGACGAATTGGAGCGATATGACGGGCGCCGCGTCCATTTGAACTTGTCGGATATGGACATCACGGATCCCGCAGGAATTGGCATGTTGCTCATCCTGAGTGATGCGGCGCGCCGGCGCGGGATCGAGCTTTGCCTAAGTGGTGTTTCGGCAAAAACACAGCAGGTTTTCAACTGGTGTCCGATGCTGCAAACAAGCTCTGTCGATGGCGATAATGGTCAATCGATTTCAAAGTCTTGCTCAGACAGGCAGTGCGCTTTCAAGACCGGTTCGAGATTTCAATGAGTGCCCGGACTTAGCGGGGCGCGCTCACCTCATGACGCCGGACGATCCAATCGTTTTCGTGCCGGCAAACCTCCCTCTTAGATTTTGAAAGCGAACGAGCGTGTCGGAAAAACTGTCGAAGCTTCTCAAGCGAAAAAAGGCCATGCTGGGCATAAATGCCGATACCAAAGCGGCCCTAGAGAGCGTAGAGCCGAAACTTACCGTTGCGCTGCCGCAGATAACGGAAGACTTCTATACGCACATGCAGCGTTTCTCTGAAGCGGAGCGCGTGTTCAGCCGAATGCCGTCCCTAGGTCCTCTGAAAACCAGGCAGATGAGCCATTGGCAATCGCTCCTGAGTGGCGATCTGGATGAAACTTATGCCGCCCGGGCGCTCGCAATTGGCGAGGCGCACTTTAATCGCGGCGTTGCGCCTTATCTTTATATTGCCGGCTATAATTTCTTTCAGTGTGAACTGATCTCGCTGGTCGCAGCGTCCTACTCAGAGTCCGATCGGATCAGCGCCGCGTTGACCGCGATCACGCGCGTCGTAAGTCTCGATGTAGACTTATCCATCTCGGTTTATACTCGCGCCGCTTGGCGGCACAAAACGGATGAGGTGGTTCAGCTTTAAGGGCGCGATTGATGGCCTCAAACCGGATCCGCTAGCCCTCGATTTCCTCGCGCAGGGCTTCCAGTTCCAGCCAGCGGTCTTCTTTTTCGGAACGTGCTTCCATAGCGTCGGCCAGTTCCTGGGATACGCGTGCGAATTTTGCACTGTCATTGAAGAGTGCAGGGTCTGCGAGCTGGGTTTCCAGGGCCGTGATCTTGTCGCTAAGCGCGTCGATCTCACCGGGCAGGAGTTTAAGCGCGTAGCGATCCTTATTCGCCATGCGCTTGCGTTCAGGTTTGGGCTCGGCGGGTTTTGTCGCGGTTTCGCTTTGCGGTTTGCGCTGGGTTTCAAGCGCTTCCGGTTTGGCAACACCATAGCCACGCAGCGCGACCATGTCAGAATAGCCACCCGCATATTCGGTCCAGCGGCCATCGCCCTCAGCAATGAGGACAGAGCTACATGTCCGGTCAAGGAAGTCGCGATCGTGAGAGACGAGGAAGACCGTGCCGTCATACCCTGAGATCAGGTCCTGGAGGAGGTCGAGCGTTTCAAGATCGAGATCATTGGTCGGCTCGTCAAGGATGAGCAGGTTTGACGGGAGTGCGAGAGCTCGGGCAAGCATGAGGCGAGCCTTCTCGCCGCCGGACAGAACCTCGACCGGCGTATTGGACTGTTCGGGCGCGAAGAGGAAATCCTTCATATAAGCAATAACATGCTTCTTCGAACCGTTCACTTCGACAAAGTGGCCACCGCCCTGGGTCAGCGCTTCCGACACTGTCCAGTCCGGCTTCAAGACCGCACGTTTTTGATCCAGCGTTGCGGTTTCCAGCTTGGTGCCCAGGCGCACATCGCCACCATCGGGATCCAGCTCACCCGTGAGGATGTTGAGCAAGGTGGTTTTACCGGCGCCATTTGGACCAATCAGACCAATGCGGGCGCCGCGAGCAATTTTGGTCGAGAAGTCGCGGATAATAACCCGGTCTCCAAAACGCTTCTGGATATCGCGCGCTTCACAAACCAGCTTGCCGCTTTCCTGGGCCGTGCTGGCCTCGAGCTTGACCTGGCCTTGAGGGCCGCGATGCTCTGCGCGTGTCTTGCGCAATTCCTGTAACTCGCCGAGGCGGCGGACATTGCGCTTGCGTCGCGCCGTCACCCCATAGCGCAGCCAATGCTCTTCGCGCACGATCTTGCGATCGAGCTTGTGCATTTCCAGCTCTTCAGCTTCAAGTGTTTCATCGCGCCAGGCTTCAAAATCGCCAAAACCCTTGTTGAGCAAGCGCGTCTGGCCTCGATCAAGCCATAGGGTAGCGCGGGAGAGGTCGGTAAGGAAGCGGCGGTCGTGACTGATCAGGACCAGGGCGGAGCGGATGGATTTGAGCTCTTCTTCCAACCATTCAATCGCCGGCAGGTCGAGATGGTTGGTCGGCTCATCCAGCAGCAAAATATCCGGATCCGGCGCGAGCGCACGGGCCAGGGCGGCGCGGCGCGCCTCACCGCCTGAAAGGCGGGCCGGATTTTCCTCTCCGGTCAGGCCCAGATGCTCGAGCAGGTAGGCGGCGCGATAATCCTCATCGCCCGGGGCGAGGCCGGCGAGGACATAGTCCATAACCGAGTTGAAACTGCTCAAATCCGGGTCTTGTTCAAGATAACGGATGGTTGCGCCTGGATGGACGAAAACATCTCCATCATCGGGTTCAACAAGCCCGGCCGCGACTTTCATCAAGGTGGATTTGCCAGACCCGTTGCGTCCGACAAGGCACAGGCGTGCCCCTTCCTCAATCGTGAGGTCTGCCCCATCGAGAAGCGGGGTCACACCATAGGTGAGTTGAATGCCTTGTAAGGTAAGAAGTGGTGGCGCCATGCATTGGAATTACCGCGTCCCCGCCGCGCCGTCACCTGATCAGATCAGGCGGCCATCATATCCACTTCATTGTCGATATTCATCGTCTGCAGGCTTTTTACAAAGCCGTCAAAGATATCGAGGGCGTCGCGGGCCGCGACCCGCTCTTCATACCGCGAGCGCCAGAACTTCCAGTAGGACGTGACGTGATGGATGGCCGCCAGATCCTCACCCAGGGCGAGGAAGTGTCCAGGCGCCGCTAGCAGGAAGTCGCTGAGCTGGCTTGGAGACTGGCCAGAGGCAAAGCTCTCCAATGCGGTGCGATAAATACCGGTCGTTTCTCGCAGACGTTTCCAGCGTCGACCGGTTTCATCCAGGATCCAGCGTCGCAGCTCATTGATCAGCTCACGCTCAGAGACACTGGCGCCATCAACAATGAGGTCGTTGAGCGACATGATGAAGTATTTGAGATCGCCCAGGATTCGGTCGATCTGCCAGGTGTAGTAGAGCAGGCCTTTCCAGCCGAAAAGGCCGTCGCGAAACTCGTCCGGATCCAGCGACATGGCTCGTCGGAAAAGGTCGAGTCGCTCGTCTTCCTCGCCGGAGAGAATGGCGCGGGCAAATTTCCGCGAGCGCTCATCATCCTGATCGCCAAGTTCAAGACCAAAAGCCCGCCCGACGACATTGGAGATTTCCGCGGCGAAATAGCACTCCATTTTTTCGATCTCCGCATCTTGAAGGTCGAAATAGAGGTTGGAAACCGGGCGTTGGTCGTCCTTGAACCAGGCTGCCAGCAAAAAAGGGTCGAAGGAGGGGAGTTTGGCCAGGTCCCTCAAGCGCTGCATATCAAGCGAATAATTATCGTCTTCCTCATTGGGATCGAGGAATTCGCGGAACCGCATCTCGAATCCGCGTTCCTGCATGCAGAAACTATGACCCCCACGTGAGAGATCAGAGGCCGTCAGCGGTAGGATGATTTTGGTCACAATCGGACGGTCGCCCATCATATAGCCACGCTCATGACTGCGCACAGCGTGCTTGATGATAAAGCCGGTATTGAGCCGTTTATTGAGGAAAAGGGGTTGTTCGGCGTGCGCGCTGCGGCGCCCGTGCTTACGGCGAATTGAAAACAGGTCGAGGATGCGCGGGTTTCCCCCACCCTGCACAATCCGTCTGAGATTCGAATTCGCCAAGTTCTGATTGCCCCAACGCGCTTGCCCGAACGGCCTTATTGGCAAATCCGTGAATTGGTTTCACGCGCTTTCCAGCTGCATGGTTTCCGAAGTTCTAATCCTTTGGGTTCTGCTAGGCTGCGGGAGGAATGAAGACTTCCGGCTGGGGGATAATCGTGTCTGAACGGCGGCGGTAGAGCTCGTCTTCCATCCCGTCTGGAGCGCGGCTGCGGGTGACACTGGTCACAAAGCTGGTGAAGAGCGGTAGTGCTTCACGGGCGTGCAAATAGCCTTTGGTGTTGGTTTTCATCCAGAAACGCCAATAGCCGGGCACATGGTTCACAATCGAGATGTCCGAGCCGATATCATAGAAAAGCCCCGGCGCCTTGAGCAGGAAATTCTGGAACCCGCGCGCATCTTCGCCTTTGCAGAAGCGTGAAAAGACGGTCTCATATTCTTCCATGATCTTGCTGAGCGAGACCCAGCGCTGGCGGGTCTCGGCGATAATCATCCGCCGCATGCGTTCCAGCTCCGCCCGTTCGGTTTGTGTTGTCCCGATGACAGAGATCTCCCGGATCCCGGCGAGGAAGTTTTTAAGCCCACGGAAGAGCTCTCCCATACACCAGCGATAGTATAAAATACCCTTCCAGCCGAATATGCCGCGCTCGAACTCAACCGAGGTCATTTCCAAAGACAGACGCAAGGCATCCAGCCGGCCAGCGTCTTCGCTGGAGAGCAATTGCCGGGCAAAGTCGAGGGCGCGTTCATCATTGCGGCGATTGCGCTTGGCTTGGAAGGCGAGAGAAACCACAGCAATGATCTGTTCGGCGACGCTGTCGATCATCTGGTCGACTTCATCCTGGGAAATCTCAAAATAGCAATCTGCTATGGGCCGGGCATTGGTGCGGAAGCGCTCTTTCAGAAGGAAAGGGTCAAAGGAGGGCAAAGCGGCGAGTTCGCGAAGACGGATCAGATCCAGATCGGTGAGGTGAGGCTCATCTGCGTGAGTGAATTGCGCCCGGATCTTGTCGGCAAACGCCACTTCTTCCACGAAGACTGCATGACCGCCCAAGGCCAGGTCCTGGGAGGCCAGCGGGATGAGTATTTTCGTTACAACTGGCTGGCTCGACATCACATATGGACGTTCATGAGCTCTAACCGTGTGTTTGATCACAAAGCACTTGTTCAGGCGCGGATGATTGAAAAAAGGCTGATCGGCATAGGCATCCGTGTGGCCGTGTTTGAGCGCAATGGAGTGCAGGTCGAGGACACGTGTCGTGGCGCCTCCCTTGGTCAGAAAGCGTAAATCGGAACGAATAACCTGTCTGAGCTGCATTCTGTCGCCTCCTTGGGATGTAGAGGCTGGCATATGCAGTTTAAGGAGATTGTTCTTACTCGCGCCGGATTTGACTCAGATTTGATCCAAGACGTTGACGCTAATCCTCATAGCTGGCGCGTTTGAGGAGCGAGAAAATCAGGCCGGCCGCCGCGCCGCCGAGAGAAAGTGTCAATAAACCAGACCAGTCGCGCCCAGAGGCCACCGGCGTAATGGTCGAGTCCAGCATCTGGTTATAGTAAACTGTGATGCCATTGATGATCGCAAAAACCGCAACAGCGCCTGCCAAGGTATAACCTATTCGCCGCCAGCCCGAGCCCAGCAGCCTGGCTGTGAAGCCGGCAACCGGAAAAGCGATCACGAAGGCGATCAAGATCAGGGTGGCGAGTACAGGGCCGAAATTGACCAGGTCGGTCATGATCGCCTCAAATCGCACCCCGGTAGGAATGTCAGCCCCGATCCCTGTCAGACTGGTGAGCCCGACATGGGTGTTGGCGATGGAGACCAGCAAGGACCCGGCGATCCACGCAATCAAGAATGCTAGAATGGTCCGGCCCATATCTCCCCCCGGCATCGCCCGTTTATCATGCACTAACGAGCCAGAAGGGCGCGCTCGCGTCAACAGGATTGGCGATTTGCCCCGCTATAAGGTCGTATTAAGTCTATTGTGGTAGATTGTAACCGGCTTGGGAGAGACTTGCCGGGGAGAGGCAGACGTTTGAACGACGATCTGGATTATAGCGACGATCTGCGCGCATCTGCGGCGCATCGCTCACGCGCAATCGCAGGCCCGATCGTGGCCGGCCTTGCGGCGTGTGTTGTCGGCTATATGAGCTATATCGGCTATCTGGCCCGCGTTGATCTCATCCTCAACATCCTGCTTCTGGTCACCTTATCGCTAAGCCCGTTCGCCGCTCGGAACGCGAAACTGGCTAATGCGCATGCAGCGCTGACGATCGCACTCGCCTTTGTCCTTTTTATCTATTCCTCGCTCGCTGGCGTGGGCGTGATGAATTCCGGCCTGCCAGTGCTGATCATGATCCAGATGGCAGCGGGTATTTATCTGGGAATGCGTGGATTGCGCTTGGCGACCGGGCTTTTGACGGTATTCACCGTCGCGCTCGTGTTGAAGCTGGTATACTTTCCGTCTGCTACAGAGCTCGCCGTCGGGGCTGGCCAGGTCTACGGGCGGATTTTCCAGTTCGGGCTGGCCTTCCTTGCTGTGCACTGGGTCTTGTCGCGCAATCTGATCGAGCAGGGGCGGCTCCTCATGCAGTTAGAGCGCTCAAACACCCATAAAAGCGAATTTCTGGCACATATGAGCCATGAGATCCGCACGCCGCTCAACGGCATTTTGGGCATGGCCCAGGCGATCAAGACCCGGCCGATCGATGACAAGACTTTGGATATGGTCGACACGATCGTGGATAGCGGAGAGACGCTGAACACGGTGCTCAATGATGTCCTTGACCTGTCGAAGATTGAAGCGGGCAAGCTGACGATTGCTCCGACGGAGGCGGATCTGCGCGAAACGCTGCAGCGAATGGCGCAATTGTGGAAGCCCAGTATCGAGGAAAAAGGCCTGCAGTTGCGCATTGAAATTGCGCCCGACCTGCCACGCCGCCTGGTCTTTGACCCTGTTCGTGTCCGCCAATGCGTCACCAATCTTCTATCCAATGCGGTCAAGTTCACCGATCGCGGTCGGATTACGCTGGCGGTGCGCTCGGAAGGGCTTGATACAGATGAACGCCAGATCTTCATTGAAGTTACAGATACCGGCATTGGCATGTCGGATGAGGTCCAGGCACGCCTGTTTCAACCGTTTGAACAAGGTGAGAAATACCTCACCCGCCGCTATGGCGGCACCGGGCTGGGGCTGACGATCAGCCGCTCCCTCGCAATGGCGATGGGCGGGGATATTGTGGTCGAAAGCGTGCCAGGGCAGGGCTCGCATTTCACCTTGAGCTTCGTGACCCAGCTGGCCGACACCATGGATGCCGTGGCTGATACTGAAACATCGGCTAGCGAAGCCTCATCAACAGATCTGGCCGGCAAACGTCTTCTCTTGGTGGATGATGTCGCTACAAACCGCTTGGTCGCACGCCACCTGCTCGGCCTTGAGGGCATTGAAGTGGTGGAGGCGGTGAATGGCCGCGATGCCCTGGAAAAGATCGAGAATGGCGGGCATTTCGACGCCATTCTCATGGATCTGCATATGCCAGTCATGGATGGCGCTGAGGCCACGCGCCAGATCCGGATTGAGCACCCCGACCTGCCCGTGCTTGCGATGACGGCGGATGTCGTCGCACTCGACCCTGCCAAGCTTCAGGCTCTGTCCATGGACGGCCTCATCGCGAAACCCGTTGAGCGCGGCGCGATGTGCGAAACCCTGTCTGCGATCTTCAGCAACGGTGGAACCCGGCCCCGATTTCGCCAAACGGGATAGACACTCAGCGCCTTCGCTCTACTAATATGAAGGTGGAGCGGGGAGGCTGACATATGATTTCGGGCATTATCGCAGCGCTGGCACTGACCAGTCTTCAAACAGCAGCGGACGCACCGGGCTATCAGGTCGAGGTTCTGGCGGAGGGGCTGGATTATCCCTGGGCGGTCGCGGAAATGCCGGATGGTGACTTCCTGATCACCGAGCGTAGCGGCACCCTGCGCTGGATCAATGATGGGCAGCTGCGGGCGGAACCCGTAAGCGGTACACCCGATTCCCTGTTCAGCGGTCAGGGTGGGCTGATGGATATCATGCTCGCGCCGGATTATGAGGAAACAGGCTGGATCTATCTGACCTGGTCTGAAGGTGAGCCGCGCAATAACCAGTTCAAACTGGCGCGAACGCGATTTGAGTTCGAAGTCCTGCTGGAAATGGAAGAGATCTTCGTCGCCGATCCCGTGCGAACCACGGATGTACATTATGGCGCTCGGCTGGATTTCCTGCCGGATGGCAGTTTGATTTTGGGAATTGGCGATGGTTTTGATCTGCGCGAACAGGCGCAAATCCCGTCCAATCATTATGGGTCATTTGTGCGCCTTGAGGCCGATGGTACGCCTTTCCCGGCCGAGGTCGAGGGCGGTGCATCAGGCTTGTATTCCTACGGGCATCGTAACCCCCAGGCCGTCGTCGTAGATCAGGAAACCGGGATCATCTATGCTCATGAGCATGGCCCGCGCGGCGGCGATGAAATCAACCGGCTTGAGCCGGGTGGAAATTATGGCTGGCCGATCACGTCTTACGGGATTGATTACACCGGCGCTCTGGTGACGCCGTTTGAGACCTATTCGGGAATGATCGATCCGCTGCTTCACTGGACGCCATCCATCGCTCCATCAGCCATGGCGCTTTACTCCGGCGAGATGTTTGCCGACTGGCAGGGCGACCTCCTGGTCACGGCGCTCGTGCCAGGCGATGCGGGCACAGCCTCCGGCCATCTGCGCCGCGTCGATATGGAGAATGGTGAAATTGTCGGCCAGGAGATCCTGCTGGGCGAGCTGGAAGCGCGTTTGCGCGATGTATTCATAGCATCGGACGGCGCTATTCTCGTGCTGACAGACGGGCCGGACGGTCAGCTTTTGCGGATCACGCCTTAACCGAAGACATCCCCGCCTTCGAGGGGCTGATGGCGGACTAGGCGGCTATTGAGAACGCCCGCCTGGCGATGTGGGACGGCCTCGCTTTGATAAACCGGATCCGTCACCATTTCCATGAAGGCCCCCGCATGCGGGTAGGCCGCGATAAAGGCGATATCCCATGCCTCGTCCGCCGGGCCAATGAGGGTGCATTCCGGTCTGCCGCGCCAGAGGATCGATCCGCCGACTCGCTGGAAAATCGGACCCGAGAATTTGCCGTAATTGGCATAGGCTTCCAGCCCTGTTGCTTCACGCCCGTCGGGATAGACCGCCTGATCGCGGAGCTTGATGAGGTTGAGCATCTGGATCGGTGTGGTGCGATCAAGGTCCTTGAAAATCTGAAAAGCTTCGCGGGTGGGGTCGATATGGCTCATGAAAGCCTCCTATTCAGCGGGTTCAGCGCCGGGCCGCGGCCCAAAGCCGAGCGCGGCGAAAAGCCGGCGACGGGCATCGCCCATACGGCTCGGCGCGCCCAGCAGGACGGGCGTGAGAACGAGGGTAAGAAGGGTTGAGAAGCCCAGACCCCAGACAACGGCTGATGACAGCTGGACCCACCACTCACTGGCCGGTCCGCCGATCGTCAAGGCGGCATGGGCGAAGTCGGCATTGACCTGGAAGACCATGGGCAAAAGCCCGAAAATTGTCGTGATCGTAGTCAGCATTACCGGGCGCAGGCGTTGTGAGGCCGTACGAACAACCGCTTCATCGACGCTCATGCCCAATTTGCGCAGGCGCTGGAAGGTATCAATCAGAACGATATTGTTGTTCACGACAATGCCGGCCAGCGTCACGATGCCCGTTCCGAGGAAAAGCACGGAGATATAGGGGAAGGATACGATCACCCCGAGGAAAACCCCGACCACGGAGAGGACAACCGCTTGGAGGGTCAGGAAGACGTGCCAGAAATTATTGAACTGCCAGAGGAGGATCACACTCATCATGAAGAGTGACGCCGCCATGGCGCCCGCAAAGAAAGTGCCGGCCTCCGCGTTTTCCTCGTCGGCTCCGAGATAGCTGACCTCGACTTGTGGCGGGATGGTTCCGTCGGCGATCCGGGCTTCGACCCAGGACTGGACTTCATTCAAGAGAATATTGCCCGCATATCCCTCATCAGCATTGGCGCGAACGACGAAGAAGCGGCGGCCATCTCGGCGATTAATACTATCAATCCGCGGGCGCGCTTCACGCGTGACGAAATTCGCCAGCGGAACAGCGCCATTGAGCGTGTTTACGCGCAGATCATCCAGACGGCTGATATCGCGATCCCCGGCCGGGAAACGCACGCGGATATCCACCTCTTCATCGGCATCATCAGGGCGATAGCGTCCGACCAGAGAGCCCGAAGTGACAAGCTGAACAGCGGCGCCGACCTGCGCAACATCCGCGCCGAAGCGACCGGCTTCCTCGCGATCAACTTGCAGGCGCCATTCCACCCCGGGCAGTGGCAAAGTGTCTTCAATATCTGTCAGACCGTCGAGCTGATCGAGATATCCGCGAACCAGTCGCGTGGCGGCATCGAGCGCAGCGGCATCATCCGAGCGCAGCTGAACCTGGACGTCCTTGCCAACCGGCGGGCCTTGCTGGAAGGGGCGCACCTCAATGATGACGCCCGGAATTCCCGTCAGGGCATCACGAATATTCCGTTCGATCAGGCGGCCATTGGGGCGTTGTCCGAAGGGGTAGAACTCCACAAAGATCCGGGCGACGGAATCTGCAGGTGCAGACCCTGTTCCATCGAAGGGTGAGGCTCCCGGCGGCTGACCCGCGACCGTGTAATAGCCCTTAATCCCTTCAATTCCAGCAATCCGGCGTTCCGCTTCCAAGGCCAGTTCATATTGCTCGGATGGCGAGAGATTGCCGCGCGCCCGGACAAATACATAGATCTGCTCAGGCTCTGCATCGATGAAGAATTCCGTGCGCTTGGGCGTGAGGCCGAACATGCCGCCCGCCTGAGCCATGAAGGCAGAGATGACAATGATCACGATCGCGAGCGTGGCGCCGCTCACCGCGAGGGGGCGCTGGACCAGCATCTCAATCGTGCGGGCATAAAGTCCGGTAAAGCCGGGCAATTGCCGGGGGTGACCGCCTTCCTTGGCATTGAGATGCGCCAGCGCAGTGTCTTCAGCGACCCCGCCCTTGCGTCCCAGGACCGAGCCCAGTGTCGGCAGGAATATCAGGGCCATGATGAGGGCTGAGGTGAGGACGAATATCAAGGTGAGCGGCAGGAAGGCCATGTATTGGCCCGGGATCGAGTCCCAGAACAGGAAGGGCAGAAAGGCCGCCAGCGTCGTCGCGGTCGAAGAAACAATCGGCCAGAACATGCGCTTGCCGGCCTGGGTATAGGCCGAGATCCGGGTTTCGCCCTCGGCGAGCTTCCGGTCCGCAAACTCCACCACCACAATCGCGCCATCCACCAGCAGCCCCACAGCCAGAACCATGGCAAACATCACCATCATATTGATGGTCAGCCCGTAGACATCGAGCAGGAGGAAGGAGAAGAGGAAGCTGGAGGGGATGGCCAGGCCCACAAGGAGCGCCGAGCGCAGGCCCAGCGCCGCGACCACAACGATCAGCACCAGGATAATGGCCAGCATGATGGAACCGGTCAGAGAATTCAGGCTGTCGCGAACATAGGTGGAAAGGTCGAGGCTGAAATCATAGCGGACAGTCTCCGGCCAGGTCTGAGCAATCTCGGCCGTCAACTCCCGAACACGGGTAGACGTGTCCATGATATTCTCGCCAGACCGACGCACGACCTGCAGGGTGAAGGCCGTCTGGCCATTATAGCGCGAGAAGCTGTCGGCATCCTTGAAGGTGCGGCGCACAGTGGCGACATCATCGAGCGTAACAACCGCGTCGCCGGAACTGGTCAGTGGCAGGTTCAGCGCGTCATCAGCGCTCTCGAACAGGCCGGGGACTTTTACCTGGAAACGGGCTTCACCACTATCCAGCGAGCCGGCAGCGATCAGTTGGTTATTCGACTGTACCGCATTGAAGAGCTGCCCATAGGTAACGCCATACGTCTCCAGCAAGGCCGGGTCGACAACGATCTCCAACAGCTCATCGCGAATGCCCTGAATATCGACCTGGAGGATCTCCGGAAGCGATTCCAGCTCCTCTTCCAGATCACGGGCGAGGCGATAAATCGTACGTTCGGGAGCTTCACCATAGACCTGAACGGCAATGGTCGGGGCGAGGGCGGAGTTGAACTCCTGAATAACCGGTTCACGCGCATCATCGGGGTATTCGCGCCGCGCCATATCGACCGCTTCGCGCACATCCAATACCGCCTGGTCGGCGTCGAAGGGCACGCCGAATTCGGCGATCAATACGCCAGCTCCGAGCGTGCCGACGCTATCGAGTTCCTCCAGATCATCCATCGCCCGCAATTCGGTCTCAGTGGGACGAATGATCAAACGTTCTGCGTCTTCAGGAGAGATTCCGGCCAGCGGGACCGTAATGATCACGAAGGGAAAGGGGATGTCCGGATCAGCTTCTCGCGGCAGTGTCGCAAAGGAGATAAGACCCGCGATCAGCGCACAGGCAAAGATCGCCAGGATCATCCGCGATCGATTGATCGCAAAATCGACGATCCCGGTCATTCACTGCCCTCCTCACGGACCCGGACCCGGGTTCCATCGGCCACGAAATCCTGGCCCAGAACAATAACGGCAGCCGGATCTGGAAGCCCTGCCACCCAGACCTGCTCGCCATCATCGCTCAAGAAGCGGATGGGCAGGAAGCGGACCGTGTCAGCGCCTTCAACGATGCGAACCCCCAGATCCCCTTCGGCATTGAGGGCGAGGATGGAGGTCGGAATGCGGTGAGCGGGCTCATTCGTCAGTGGAATCGTGATGTCGGCGGTAACACCGGACCGATACAGACCGTCCGGATTGGGGGCCTCGATCTCGACGCGGAAAGTTCGTGTAGCGGGATCTGCGCGGCGTTCGACAAACCGGACCTCGCCGTCGATGAACTCTCCAGTCACCAGTTCCGCACGAGCGGCCATGCCCGGCTCAAGACCGGATACATCGCGCTCTGCAACTTCCGCTGTGATCAGGATCGGGTCGAGCTGAACCAGCGTACCGCATGGATCACCCGGTCCAAGATAATCCCCAATCTCGGCAATACGGCCGTCGAAATACCCGTCAAAGGGCGCGCGCACATAGATATTCGCCATTTCCTGGCGTGCGGCCTCCAGCTGAGCTCTGGCGGCATCGCGAGCGGCTTCATTGGCAGCCACCTGGTTGGCGGAACGGTGACCGCGATTGGCCAATTCCACCGCAGCATCATATTCGAGCTGCCGGGCGCGCAGATCGGCCTGGGCTTGGTCGAGTGCGGCGGCTCGGGCATCCACATCCAGCTCGCACATAATATCACCGCGGGTGATTGGGAGGCCTTCTCGCGCTGGGGCTTCGACGACACGGCCGCCGGTTTCCGCCCGGACGAGAACCTCCCGGAAAGCTTCCGTATTGCCACGCAGGGCGAGCATGGCCGGGCGCGGTTCCGCATTGATCCTGCGCACCACAACCTCGAAGCGATCCGGGGCGCTTTCTTCCGGCGTCGGCGTGGTGGCCTCGCTCCCCTTCATCAGGGTCCCGATTGTGAAGAGCAAGACAACAGCAGCGAAAATGGCAAGAGCAGTGATGTGGGATTTATTCACGAGTGCACACGGGAAGCGACGAGCCGCGAACAGGCAGGTCTTTGCGGATCAAAATTATCGTCAAGAAATAGAGTGTCTTGGCGGGCTTTGGAAGCGATTATT
This sequence comes from Alphaproteobacteria bacterium, assembly GCA_018222865.1. GTDB lineage: Bacteria > Pseudomonadota > Alphaproteobacteria > Caulobacterales > Maricaulaceae > Maricaulis. The sequence goes on along the minus strand of JAAEZM010000004.1, from coordinate 43,749 downwards.
CCAAACCATTTGCCAAAGCCCTTGAGCCTCAGCTCTATACATACTGGCCGGCGCACCAGGCCGAGGACCAGGCCCACTGGAAGTTGTATCCTCCCAGCCATCCCGTCACATCGACGACTTCGCCAATGAAATAGAGACCGGGCACGTTTCGCGCCTGCATGGTCTTGCTGTCCAGATCATGCGTATCGACACCGCCGAGCGTGACCTCGGCTGTACGGTAACCTTCAGAGCCCGTGGGTTTGAGGACCCAGTCGGTCAAATCCTGAGCTGTCCGATTGAGTGCGCGCTCACCGCTCTCCGCCAGCTTGCGGTCATAGCCGGGCATATCGTGAAACGCCTGGGCGAGGCGTTTTGGAAGGGCGCTGGCCAATGCGGTCCCGAGTGTCTGCTTGCCATGACTTTGGCGATAGTCCTTGAGCGTGCTGGTCCAGTCGAGATCAGGACGCAGGCGCACATGGATCTCCTCGCCTTCGCGCCAATAGGAGGAAATCTGCAGGATCGCCGGTCCGCTCAACCCTCTATGCGTGAACAGCATCGCTTCATCAAAGCTCTGCTTGCCGCAGCGTGTGCGCGTATCTACAGCGACACCCGCCAGATCCTTGAAACGGTCTTGCTGCTCGCCACTGAATGTCAGCGGCACAAGGCCGGCGCGGGTCTCTGTGACCTTCAAGCCGAAGCGTTCGGCAATCTCATAACCCAGCCCTGTCGCCCCCATTTTCGGGATGGACTTGCCGCCGGACGCGACGACGAAAGAGCGCGCCTCGACCATCTCTCCCGACCCGAGCGTCAGGGAAAAGCCGTCCGCTGTCTTGTCATAAGCGGCAAGGCTTTCGGTGAGGCGCAGATCGACCCCCGCTTCCTGCATGTCCGATCGGAGCGCGTCGATGATCTCGCGGGCGCTATTATCGCAGAACAGCTGGCCCAGGGTTTTTTCGTGCCAGGCGATGCCATGGCGATCCACCCAGGCGATGAAATCATGTTGGGTGTAACGCTTCAGGGCCGATTTCACGAAGTGCGGATTGCCGGACAGATAGGTCTCCGGTCGGGCATCAAGATTGGTAAAATTGCACCGCCCACCTCCGGAGATCCGGATCTTCTCACCTGGCTTTTTCGCGTGCTCGATCAACAGCACCGAGCGGCCGCGCCTGGCCGCTTCGATCGCGCAAAACATGCCGGCAGCGCCTGCGCCGAGGATGGCGACATCGACCTTTCGCATCTGGATCAGCCAGTCACCCCATCGAGCCAGTTTGCGAACTCCTCCATCCGCTTGTCCCGGTCGATTTCCATCAGCGTTTCGTGGCGATAATCCTTGAAGATCTCGAAGTCGACACGGCTGAACTTTGCGCGTTTCAGGCGCTTTTGGAGATGACGGACGGCCTTGCCGTTATCCGTGGCCGGGTCTTTCGCGCCGCCGACGAGATTGAACGGGAAGTCACGGCGGATGGGTTTGAGATTTTCATTATCCTCCGCAAAGGCGACACCGGAGAGGAAGTCGCGCCAGAGCGAAACGGTGGACGGCCAGCCGCAGATCGGGTCATCGACGTATTTCTTCACCTCAATAGCGTCCCGTGACAGCCAGTCTGCGTCAGAGCGCCGTTCCGGAAAGCGCTTATTCCAGGCTCTGAAAGTGAGATTGTCGATCGTGTGGCTCGGTGTGAAACGCCCGCCGACCAGCGCTTCGAAGAACAGCACGATCCGCATCACCACTTTATTGGCTCCCAAAGCCATATTGCCATTCCAGATCGCCGCGCCGGCGAGCGCGTTTGAATGACCCATGACGAAGTTCATCGAGATCACCGCGCCCATGGAATGGCCGAAAATGATCAGCGGCAAATCTCCCCAAAGCCCTCGGGCATGGGCCTGAACCGCCTCCACATCGCTTAAGACCTTGCTCCAGCCATCTTCATCGGCAAAGCGACGCGGCGCGCCGTCTTCGGCTGTTGTCTCTCCATGTCCACGATGATCGTGAGCGATGACGTGATAACCGCGCGAAGACAGGTAGGCCGCAAAGGGCGCATACCGGCCAGCATATTCGGCCAGGCCGTGATTGACATGAACGATACCGCGCGCCTCTCCGGTCGCCGGAAAAATATAGAGTGCCAGATCGGCGCCGCTGGGCGTGACCAGGCGGTCGCGCTGGAATTGGGCCTCGCTCATAAATCCCCCTGTCAGCCGTCTCGTGCGGCTTGGCCTGAAAGCGACTGAGACTAGCGTGTTTTTTCTGCCCGCGTCAGGGCTATAGTCGACACGAATGCAGTCCGGGGGAGAGACGGGATGTTTAAAAAGCGCAAGGCCTTGCTGGCGATCGATCAGGGTACCACCAGTTCGCGCGCCATCGTCTTTTCGCTGACGGGGGAAGTGATCGCTCAGGCCCAGAGCGAATTTCCTCAGCACTATCCCGAGCCCGGTTGGGTGGAGCATGATCCCGAAGTGATCTGGGCGACGGTTCTCTCGACAAGCCGTGAGGCCATCCGTGCGGCCGAAAAGGCTGGCTATAAGATTGAAGCCGCCGGTATCACCAATCAGCGCGAGACGACCGTGGTGTGGGATCGCAAGACGGGTGCGCCGATTTACAACGCCATCGTCTGGCAAGATCGCCGCACGTCCGACAAGTGTGGGGTGTTGCGGGCTCAGGGCGTTGAGTCGCAAATCCGCGAGAAGACCGGCCTGGTGCTCGACCCGTATTTCTCCGCCACCAAGATCGCCTGGATCCTGGATCATGTGGAAGGTGCGCGTGAGCGGGCCAGAAAAGGCGAGCTGGCCTTCGGTACGATTGATAGCTGGCTGATCTGGCGTCTGACCAGCGGCCAGCGCCATGTCACCGATGCGACGAATGCGAGCCGCACCTCGCTCTTCAATATTTCCAAAAACACCTGGGATGAGGATCTGCTGGACATTTTCGGTGTTCCAGCGCCGCTCTTGCCGGAAGTGCTCGATTGCGCCGCAGATTTTGGCATGATCGACAGCGCACATTTAGGTCGCGATATCCCGATCCGTGGCGTGGCGGGGGATCAGCAGGCGGCGACGATCGGTCAGGCCTGTTTCGAACCGGGCGAGATGAAATCCACCTATGGAACGGGCGCTTTTCTCTTGCTCAATACTGGTAGCACGCTGGTGCAATCGCAGAACCAGCTGCTCGGCACGATCGCCTATCGTATTGATGGGGAAACCGTCTTTGCTGCTGAAGGATCGATCCTGTCTGCGGGCTCGACTATTCAATGGTTGCGTGATGGGCTCGGCTTGATCAGCAAGGCCTCGGAGATCGAGGATCTGGCGGCTTCTGCCATGACCGATCACGGTGTCTTTCTGGTTCCCGCCTTCACCGGGCTCGGCGCGCCCTATTGGGATCCGGAAGCGCGCGGCGCCATTCTTGGCCTCACACGCGGCAGCGGTCGGGCTGAAATCGCCCAAGCCGCGCTCGATAGTGCCGTCCACCAGACCTGCGATCTCCTTGACGCGATGGCGGCGGACGGGGTGGAGGCGCGGCGTCTGAAAGTCGATGGCGGCATGGCGCGCAACAATACTTTCTTGAAACGCATGTCCAATCTGGCGGGTATTGATGTGGTTCGTCCGGCCAATACCGAGACAACCTCCTGGGGCGCGGCCTTCTTGGCAGGGCTGGGGATGGGCCTGTTCAATACGCTGGAGGATGGACGCAAGCTCTGGCGCGCGGATCAAAGCTTCGCACCTTCTTTGGATGCGGCGCGCCGTGAAACCCTCCGTCGCGGTTGGGCGGACGCTGTCGAGCGCGTGCGGTCGGGTTAGGCTCTATCGATAAGGATCATCTGCGGCCAGATAGTCCTGGACATAGCGGCGTACGCCTTCTTCCAACGGCGTGGATTGGATGGGGCAGCCGGCATCGCGCAGCTTGCTCATCCTTGCCTGGGTGAAATACTGATACTGGCCTTTGAGCTTCTCCGGCATCTCGAAAAACTCAAGATGCGGTTCGCGACCCATGGCCGCGAAGACCGCCTCGGCCAATTCCTTGAAGGAGCGGGCTTTGCCTGAGCCGACATTATAGATGCCGGAGGTCTTCAGGCCGTTTGCGCACCAGATGGCGATATCAGCGCAATCCTCGACCCAGACGAAATCGCGCAATTGCCCGCCGTCTTCATAGTCGGGATGGTCGGAGGCGAAGAGGCGCATCTTTCCCGTTTCGCTGACTTGTTCGAACACCTGGATCGCGACGGAGCGCATTGATCCTTTGTGCATTTCATTGGGGCCGTAGACATTGAAGAATTTCAGACCGGCCCAGACGGGCGGGCTCGGGCGCCCGCGATTGACCTGTTTGCGGGCCCAGACGTCAAACAGCCATTTCGACCAGCCATAGGCGTTGAGCGGGCGTAGTTTCGACATGGATCCAAGATCGTCTTCATCATCAAAACCCAGCGCGCCATCGCCATAAGTGGCCGCGGAGGAGGCATAGACGAAGGGCACATCATGCGTGCTGCACCAGTCCCACAGGTCGCGAGAGAGGCGGAAATTCGACTCAGCGATCAGATCTGCATCGCGTTCCGTAGTCGCGGAAATCGCGCCCATATGAATGATGCCCTTAATGTCCTTGCCATGGTGCTCGAGCGCCTCGAAGAGCTTTTCCGGTGCGATCAGGTCTTCAAGCTGTCGCTTGGCGATATTCTTCCACTTCATCTCGGTGCCGAGCCAATCGACAATCGCGACATCCTCACCAGCCTCTTCGAGCTTGGCGGCAATGATGGAGCCGATAAAGCCGGCGCCTCCGGTTACGATATACATGCGGCCTCCTTGCGGGCGGCGAGAATGAGATCAGCGGCTTCTACCAGATCGCGGGCGGTTGCAGCCTCACCATGATGATTCGGTTGTGCGGTGATGAGAATGCCGGACGCGTTGACGGCATCGGCCAGTCCGACATCGCTCATCTTGTCGCCAATGACGAAAGCCTTGTCGAGCGGCAAGCCCGTGTGCTGCGCGCATTCGTGCGCCATGCCGGGCTTGGGCTTGCGGCAGTCACAATCCTCGTCAGGAGCATGCGGACAAAGCGCGATATGCGCGAACTCTATGCCATGGCGCGCCAGCATATCGACCAGACGTGCATTGACCGCGTCGGCCGTTTCGCGATCGAAATAACCGCGCCCAATACCCGATTGATTGGTGACGATGCACAGGACCGCGCCTGCGGCACTCAGGCGTTGAAGCCCGTCTATCGCACCGGGCAAGAGTTCCAGACCGTCCGGATCAGCCAGGTAATGCTTGTCGATATTGATCGTGCCATCGCGGTCGAGAAGCACCAGGAAAGGATCAGCCATCGCTCTCGCCATTGGCCCGCGCGATTGCCGCGGTTGTGGACTGACCTGCGATAAGCGGGGCGAGGGCGACCCGGCCGCCGCGGGCTTTGACGATATCGCCGCCGACGACATCCTCCTCGGCATAGTCTGCCCCCTTCACCACCACATCCGGCTGGATGGCAGTAATGCATTCAAGCGGTGTGTCCTCGTCAAAGATCACCACAAGATCAACATCGCGCAGAGCTTCCATCACGGTGGCGCGGGCGGTTTCATCCTGCACGGGGCGCGTCGGACCCTTCAGGCGTTTCACCGAGGCATCGGAATTGATTGCCACGATCAACTTGTCGCCCTGTGATTTGGCGAAGCTCAGCAGGCTGATATGGCCAGGGTGGATGAGATCGAAACAGCCATTGGTGAAGACCACATCCAGACCCTGATCCTGCCAGGCCTTGCAGGCTTTGTGGGCGCCGTTGAAATCAACGATCATCTTGCCTTCCGGCCCGCCCCCGTGACACGCGATGTGCAGCTCAGCCGCGCTGACCGTCGCCGTTCCCACCTTGCCGACTACAACGCCAGCAGCTCGATTGGCGAGCTCGGCGGCGATTTCGGTGGGGGCTTGTGCAGCCAGTCCGAGCGCCAGGGCGGCTACAACCGTATCGCCCGCTCCAGAGACATCGAAGACTTCCTGGGCGGTGGTCGGGAAGTGACGCACTGAGCCGTCATGGTCACGCACCGTCATGCCCTGGGCACCACGTGTGAGAACAATAACGTCCGCACCAGATTGCTCTGCCAGCCTTTGGGCGGCGCGGGTTGCACCCTCATCACTCATCGCAGATATGCCGCTGGCTTCCTCCGCTTCCTTGGCATTTGGCGTGATGACCGTTGCACCGCGATACCGCGCCAGATCGCGCGATTTGGGGTCCACGATGACCGGAACATTATGCGTTTTCGCCAGGGCGCAGGCACGCTCAATCGCACGCTCTGACAAGATGCCCTTGGCATAATCGCTGAGCACCAGGGCGCGGGCTCCGTCGCTTAGCGCTGTATCGAGGCTGGCAAGGATGGCGTCGAGCACCTCTGCATCCGGCTCTGCGATATCTTCCTCGTCCACGCGCAGCATTTGCTGGGATTTGGCGACGAAGCGGTTCTTGACCGATGTGCGGGTCTTGTCGGTTCGCACCAGTCGGGGCTGAAGGCCCGGAGTGGCAGATGCGGCCGCGAGCAAGGCATCGCCGGGGCGGTCTTGACCAATCGCTCCCACGAGGATCGCCTGGCCGCCAAGCGAGGCTATATTGCGTGCGACATTGCCTGCGCCGCCGACCATTTCCTCCACCCGGTCCGCGCGGAATACCGGCGCCGGGGCTTCCGGCGAGATACGCGTGGAGTCACCATAGGTGAAACGGTCAAGCATGATGTCGCCGAAGACGACAAGTGTCTGGCCAGCCAGCCGGTCAATCCAATCGCCAATTCGCGACATTGAGCCCCCTCGCAGCCCGGTCGGCGGACCGCTTTGCACTCAGGTATAAGCCGCTGAGCGTCCAAGCGAAAGCATGCGTTGAAGTCAGCGCTTAAGCCTGCAGGGCCGCGTCCAGATCATCTATGAGATCGCAGGCGCTTTCCAGGCCTACAGAAAGCCGGATAAGCGTATCGGGAATGCCGGCCTGCGCGCGCGCTTGAGGTGTCATGGCGGCATGGGTCATCAGGGCCGGGATGTTCGACAGGCTCTCCACTCCGCCCAAGGATTGTGCGAGCGTGAAAATCTGCAGGCGCTGAACCACTTCGCGCGGATTGAGATCGCCGGCCAGTTGAATACTGATCAATTGTCCGAAACTGTCTTGCTGTCGTGCCGCCAGATCGTGGCCGGGATGTGTCGTCAGACCGGGATAGTCGACATGCGCGATGCGGCGATCCTCCGCCAGCCATTGGGCGATTTCCAGAGCGCTTTGTGACTGGGCCTTGGCCCGCAAGGGCAGGGTGCGCAGTCCGCGAAGTGCGAGATAGCTGTCAAAACCGCCGCCGCCAACGCCAGCGCAATTGGTCCACCAATACAGGCGTTCAAGCTTGGCTTCGTCAGCCATGCAGACAGCGCCACCGACCATGTCGGAATGGCCATTGATCAGCTTGGTCACCGATTGCACGGAATAGTCTGCGCCCAACTCGATCGGGCGCTGGAGGGCCGGCGACAGCACTGTGTTATCGACAGCGAGCTCCGCGCCGGCCATATGGGCCATCTCTGCAAGCGCTGCAATATCCGCGATCCGCAAGCGTGGATTGGACGGTGTTTCCGCCATGACCAAAGCCGTGCCTTGGGTGATTGCCGCTCTGGCGGTGTCGAGTTGGGTCAAGTCGGCATAGACGGCTTCGAACCGGCCGCCGCGGGCACGGGCATCGAGCAAGCGCCGCGTCCCGCCATAGGCATCATGAGAACAGACGACACGCGCCCCATGCGGCAGATCATGAAAAAGCAGGTCAATGGCGGCCATGCCCGATGCGGTCACCAGGCCTGCTGCCGCCCCCTCCAGGGCGGTAATGGCATCGGCCAGTTGGCAACGTCCGGGATTATTGGTTCGCGCATAGTCAAATTGGGGCTGAACTGCAGGGTCGTCGCGCCTGAAGGCTGAAGACAGCATAACAGGCGGGATAACAGCGTTCGCATTGCGGTCGGTATTGAGACCTGCACGCACCGCCCGGGTTCGCGGCGTTTTCTCACTCATTCGGTCAGGCTCCAGCGAATGTCGCGAGAATGGTGCGGATCTGAGCCTCTTCCTTCAAGAAGGCATCATGGCCGTAATAGCTGGAGATCTCGACCAGGTCAGCATTCGGCGTGCGCGCGGCGGCGTTTTTGATCTGGCTGGGTGGAACCAGCACATCCTCTTCCACTGCCACATAGGTTACCGGGCTTTTGATCTGCGAAACATCGACACAATGTGCATCCATTGAAGCGGACAAGGCCAGAAAACGCTCGGGCGTCATTGTGCGGGTGAACGCCTTGCCGCGTGCACACAGATAGGAGGAAACGCCATCGGCATCACGGCAGTCCGGTGAGGGATCAAAAAAGCGATCCTCGAATTCCTGCGTCGTGCGATAGGTGGTCATGGCGAGCCGCCGGGCAAGATCAAGCCCCCGCGCGCCATCACCGGATTCAAGAGCGAGTTTTACGGTTTCGCGCTGGATGGAGCGCCAGGCTTGCGCCATTGCCGATGGGCGGTCCGCGGCGCTGATCACGAGCGTCTTTTCCACGCGTTCCGGGGCCTCGGCGGCGAGCGCCAGCGCGACCATCCCGCCATAGGATGACCCAATGACAGAGAAACGGTTCACACCTGCATTGTCGGCAAGGGCGAGGATGGCGCGCGCCTGATCATTCGTGCTGGGAGCAGCGCCCGCACTATCAGCAACAAAGTCGAGAGACAGGATGCGGACCTTATTGGTGTCGAGTGATGCGCCTTCGCCCACCTGACAGGCCCACCATCCAGGCTCGCCCGCAAAGTCCGCAACAGCGCGATTGGCGGAAATCCCGCCGAGAACAACATAGACCGGCGCGTCTGCCAGGCCGGTAATGCGTCCGCCAGCACACATCTCCTCGCCATTGTCTGCAATGAAGCCCGCCTCTAGGTCGAAACAGTCGCAGAATTCGGCATCGTCTAGACATGTGGCGGTCGCAGTCATCACGTTTTTCCCGCTGGGGCGCGGACGCGAAAAAAGCCGAGACAAGCGGGACGGATCCGGGGCGTATGGAGCCAGGTCCAGGGCAAGACCGAGAGCTTCGCCACGTTCCGCTTTAGCCGTACTTCTTCCGCGCCCGCAAGCTGAACATCAAATCGGCGCGACTTCACGTATAAAGATATGTTTATGCGTGAGTCAAGCGATTTCTGTGTCGCGAGCGGGCTGTCGAGTGATCCTTTAAGACGCGATCAATCCGTCGCGACAAACGCCTTCTCGACGACGAAATCGGCGGGTGCGGCGTTGGAGCCCTCGATGAATCCGTGATCAAGACAGATCTGCTTGGTGTCTTTGAGCAGACCTTCAGAGCCACAAATCATGACCCGGTCGACATCCGGATTAAGGGCCGGAACGCCCAGATGTTCAAACAGGGCGCCGGAATTGATCATGTCGGTGACACGGCCTTTGACCGGACCGTCATCACGGGTGACGGAGGTGAAGTGGATCAGCTTCTCGCGCGCCATTTCGCCGATCAGCTCATCTTCCTTGGTCGCTGCGACCAATTCCTCACCATATTTCAGTTCTGCGGTTTCCCGGCAGGTATGGGTCAGGATGACTTCGTCGAACTTCTCATAGGTCTCCGGGTCGCGCACCAGGCTGGCGAATGGCGCAATACCAGTGCCGGTGGAGACAAGATAAAGCCGCTTGCCCGGTTTGAGCGCGTCAAGCACCAGCGTTCCTGTTGGCTTTTTGCCCAGCAGGAGTTCATCGCCAGGCTGGATGTGCTGCAGACGTGAGGTCAGCGGGCCGTCCTGAACCTTGATGGAATAGAAGTCCAGCGCTTCATCCCAGAAGGGCGAAGCGAGGGAATAAGCGCGCAGAAGCGGTTTGCCGTCTTCTTTCGGCAGACCGATCATCACAAACTCTCCGGAGCGAAACCGGAAGCTCGACGGGCGTGTAATGCGGAAGTGGAAAAGGCGGTCCGTATAATGCTTTACAGACAGCACGGTCTCGATCGTATACGGGCCGGGCTTGGCAGAGATCTTGTTCTTTTCGCGGGCTGTCTCAGGCGTCATTACGTTCATTTCTGTGGCTTTCACGAGAGCGAGGTGTGGCTTACGCGTCCTCGCGAGGCGTTTCGGTAATCGTCCAGGGCGGGACGGGCAAGCCCCGCGAACTCAGGAATTCAGGGTTGAAGAGTTTGGCGGCGTAACGGGCGCCGAGATCACACAATATGGTCACGATGGTGTGGCCGGGGCCGAGATCGCGGGCAAGCTTCATCGCACCTGCGATATTCACGCCGGCGGATCCGCCCAGGGACAGGCCTTCCGCTTTGATCAGCGCATACAGGATTGGCAGCATCTCTACGTCTTCAACGCGATAGATGTGATCGACCTCTAATCCTTCCAGATTGCCGGTGATGCGCCCAACACCAATGCCTTCTGTAATGGAAGAGCCTTCGCCCTTCAGCTCGCCAGTCGTGTAATAGCTATAGAGTGCTGCACCGGCGGGGTCCGCGACACCAATCTTGATGTCGGGGTTCAAGCCCCGAAGGCCTGACGCTACACCCGAAATCGTCCCACCGGTCCCGGCGGCACAGATAAAGCCGTCGATCTTGCCATCCGTCTGCTGCCAGATCTCAGGCGCCGTCGTTTTTTCGTGCGCACGGCGATTGGCGAGATTGTCGAACTGGTTGGCCCAGATCGCGCCCGCCGGATTGCTCTCATTGAGTTCTTCGGCCAGGCGGCGGGAATAGTGAACAAAATGGTTCGGACTGGAAAAGGGCGCCGCATCGACCTCGATCAGGCGGGCGCCGAAGGAGCGAACAGTGTCCTTCTTTTCCTGGGATTGCGTGCGCGGCATGACGATTGTGACATCATAGCCCAGAGCGCCGCCGACCAGAGCCAGACCGATGCCGGTATTGCCGGCTGTGCCCTCAACGATCGAGCCGCCCGGTCGCAGGGACCCGTCCGCCTCGGCTTCGCGCACGATATTAAGTGCGGCACGGTCTTTCACCGAGCCACCGGGATTGAGGAATTCAGCCTTGCCGAGGATTTCGCAACCCGTCGCCTCGGACGGCCCATCCAGCCTGATCAGCGGTGTGTTGCCGATCAGGTCCAGCACATGTTGTGTTGACACTTTAGGTGCCCCTTTTTCAAACCAGCTTATTCAGCAGCAACCGGAACTGGGCGGTGGATACCGCATTCCGACTTGCTCTGACCAGCCCAGCGGCCAGATCGCACATCCCCGTCCTGCGCGGGGGCTGTGCAGGTCCAGCAGCCGATGGAGGCATACCCCATTTCGGTCAGCGGGTGTCGCGGCAAATCGTAGCGTTTGAAATAGGCGTCGATCCTCTCATGTGACCAGCTGGCCAGCGGGTTGACGCGAATACGGCCATCGAGGCGCTCCACGACGGGCAGTTCGATACGATCCCCACCATGGAAGCGTTTGCGGCCTGTGATCATGGCGTCATAGTCTTCGGAAATACGATCAAGTGGACGGACCTTGCGCAGGGTGCAGCAGGCATCATTGTTACGGCTCCAAAGCTTGCCGTCCGCATCCTCTTCAGCCACTTCAAGCGCCGAGGGCTGGATGATCCGCAGATTGGTCAGGTCCAGCTTTTCAACCAGCTCACGCTGATACTGCTCGGTCTGGGCAAAGAGACGGCCCGTGTCGAGGAAGAGAACGGGCGTGGAAGGCGCGACCTTGGCAATCATATGCAAGCCGACAGCTGCTTCGGCGCCAAATGAGGACATCATTGCGATGCGGCCTGGCCAGATGCGTTTGATCGCATCTTCGAAAATCTCTTCTGCCTCCATTCCGCGATAACGCGCATTGAGGGCGGCGAGGTCAGCCTTCGAGCGGGTCCGCTTTGCGACCACGGTTTCACCGCCGCGCTGAGCGGGCTGATAGACAGTGGCGAAGCGGGTTTGGGCCTGTGACCAGTCATCCGCAACATCCGTGCGGTCTGGAGAGACTTCGTCAAAGCCAACCCGTTTTAAGTGCAGGGCCTGGTCTGGCAGGACATGACCGGTCGCGCGCAAGCGACCATCAAAGCCCAACCGCCCACGCAACTGGCTGGCAAGGGTGAAGCCCCGCCCATCCTTGAAGCTTTCAAAGTGCACATCGATTTGTACCGCCTGGGGCACGCGATCTTTCAGTTCACGCCAATCGGCACTGGCCGGTACGGTCAGGATTTCGCCGCCGCCGGATGCGATGCGCGCATCCACATCCGGGCGGGATTGATGATCAAGCTGCAAGTTCAGCATAGATAGCCTCCTTGAAAGCGTCGCTTCCGAGGCGGCGCAGCGTATCGATGAAGTCTTCGCCGTCCTCGCGAAGCGCTTTGTAGTGATGGAGAATGCGCGCGATCGCGCCAGGAACGTCATCACCTGCCAAGCCCTTGCCGACGATTTCGCCGACAGCGGCATCCGTTCCCATCGCCCCGCCAAGGGTGATTTGGTAGAATTCCTCACCGCGCTTATCGACACCCAGCACGCCGATATGGGCGATGTGATGGTGTCCGCATGCATTGATGCAGCCTGATATTTTGATGGTCACATCACCGGCCGTCTCTGAAAGCCCCTGCGCATCCAGTGTTTCGCTGATGGCCTGGGCAATCGGGATTGAGCGGGCATTGGCGAGATTGCAATAATCAAGACCTGGGCAGGCTACGATATCTGTCGACAAACCGGCATTGGCAGTGGCCAGGCCGTGTGCGCTCAGCGCTTCCCAGACAGCAAACAAATCCTCGTTGCGCACGTGTGGCAGCACCAGATTCTGCTCGGGCGTGACACGGACTTCATCGAAGCCGAAGCGCTCGGTGAGTTCGGCAATAATATCCATCTGGTCCGCCGTGGCATCTCCGGGCGTACCACCGATCGGCTTGAGCGAAATAACGACGCTGGAGAGGCCATAGGTCTGGTGATCGCGGCGGTTCACATCCAGCCAGCTGCGGAATGCGGCCGGGCCGGTTTGCGGCAAAGGTGTTTGACCCTCAATGCGGGGGCTGGAGAAGAAGGAGCGAATGCGGCTGATTTCAGCCTCGGGCAGGCTGAGCTCGCCCTCGCGGATAAAGCCCCATTCTTCTTCCACTTCATCGCGGAAGGCATCGATGCCAAGACTGTCGACGAGGATTTTGATCCGTGCCTTGTAGAGATTATCGCGGCGACCATGCTGGTTATAAACGCGCAGGATCGCGGTGAGATAGCTCAGCAGGTCCCGGGGCTCGAGGAAGTCACGGATTTTGCGAGCGATGCGCGGCGTGCGGCCCTGGCCGCCACCAACCCAGACTTCAAACCCACGCTGGCCGGTTTCATCCTCGACAATCTGCAAGCCGATATCGTGGAAACGGATCGCGGCACGATCATCAGAGGCGCCATTGACGGCGATCTTGAACTTGCGGGGCAGGAAGGTGAATTCCGGGTGGAAGGTCGACCATTGTCGGATGATCTCGGCCCATGGGCGGCTGTCTTCCAGCTCATCGGAAGCCGCACCGGCAAACGGGTCGGCAGTGACATTGCGAATGCAATTACCCGATGTCTGGATGGCGTGCATCTCAACATCGGCCAGCTTTTCGAGGATCTCCGGGATATCCGTCAGCGCCGGCCAGTTGTACTGAATGTTCTGGCGTGTCGTGAAATGTCCGTAGCCGCGATCATATTTGCGCGCGATCATCGCCAGGGTGCGCATCTGTTCTGAACGCAGAGCGCCATAAGGAATGGCAACGCGCAGCATATAGGCGTGAAGCTGAAGGTAGACGCCATTCATCAGGCGCAGAGGCTTGAACTCGTCCTCGGTCAGGCGCCCATCCATGCGGCGCGCTACCTGATCGCGGAATTCCTCAATGCGTTCGCGAACAAGCGCCGTATCATGCTCGTCATACCGGTACATCAGCGTGCTCCTGCATCGGCCGCCAGCACATGTGTGGTGCCAGTGGTCGGGCCAGCAAGGCGGATGCTCTCACGGCGCCATTTCTGCCCGGCAGGCCCCGCATCATCGAGATCAATGAGATAGGGCCCAACCGCGACGCCAAACTCGCCCTCTGCCAGAGCCAGTGCAGTGCCAGCATCGTCTGCCGGATAGCGTGCTGCCTCAGCAAGATGCGGCGTCCAATGGCCCTGTTCGGTGCGATAGATGACCCGACCATCGGTCAGCCGGTTTGCGGTAATGGCTTTCATGCGATTTGCTCCACGGCGTCGGCGATGTCGCGGGCTTCAGCCCGAGCGGCAAAAGCGGCCGTTTCTCCAATGATAATGACGGCCGGGCCCTTGATGGCCTCGGCTTCGACCAGTGTGGCGAGACCGCCGAGCGTGCCGGTGACCGTTCGCTCATGCTCCGTCGAGCCGTTCTCGATAATGGCGACAGGGGTCGCGGCGTGGCGGCCCGTCCCGAGCAGTTTCGATTGAATTTGCGGCGCTGCGCCCACACCCATGTAGAAGACACCCGTCGAATTGGGAGCGGCGAGGGCGCTGTAGTCGGCATCGGGACCGTCTTTCTTGACGACACCGGAGGCGAAGGTGACCGATTGGGCGTGATCACGATGGGTGAGGGGAATGCGCGCAGATGCGGCGCAGGCGAGCGCTGCTGAAATGCCTGGTGTCACCTCGGACTTGATCCCGGCAGCGTCCAGAGTCTCCAGCTCTTCCCCCCCGCGCCCGAAGATAAAGGGGTCGCCGCCCTTGAGGCGGACAACGCGCTGACCTTTGCGCGCTTCGCGGACCAGGATATCGGTGATCTCTTCCTGCGGGACTGGATGGTGACCTTTCGTCTTGCCAACATCGATACGGATGGCATCGCGGCGGGCAAGATCAAGCACGCCTTCGCCAACCAGGCGGTCAAAGACAACGACATCGGCTTCGCGCAGGAGGCGCGCGGCCTTGAGGGTCAGCAGATCCGGATCGCCCGGGCCTGCTCCGATAAGATGGACAATCCCCTCCGGCTCGCTGTCTTCGGCATTGAGGGTTTTGAGCATTTCGCGGCGCGCCGCTGCCTTGTCGCCGGACAGGGCAAAATCACGGGCACGGCCGCGCAGGGCACGTTCCCAGAAAGCGCGACGGTCATCGAACTTGTCGAATACAGACTTCACCGTACCGCGCAGCTCGCGCGCCAGATCGGCCAAAATCCCGATACGGGCAGGCAGGACGCGTTCAATCTCAGCCCGGATATCAACGGAAAGGACCGGTGCGGCGCCGCCCGAGGCGATAGAGACGACAATGCCGTCCCGGTCAACAATTGCGGGTGTCTGGAAATCGGACGCTTTCGGGCTGTCGACGATATTTACATAGGCACCGGCCTTGCGGGCACGTTTGGCTTGACGGTCGATAGACTTGTCCGAACCGCCCGCGATGAAAACAAGAGTCGCGCCATGGAAATCCCAGCGTGTCGGCTCACGCCGGATTACTTCAGCATATTGGGCGATATCCGAAGCAACAGGATCGGTATCGGTGCCGGTGAACCACTTCAACCGGGCGGGGCTACCGACGAAAAGACGGGCCTTGGCTTCGGCCATAAAGCCGGCACCAGAGACGATGACCGTTTGTCCATCCAAAGGTATGGAAGCTGGAAATACACGCATTTTCGTTAGTCCAATCCTGCGCCTCCATGGCGCGACGGTTTCAATATTTCTATTCGAAAGCGCAATTTCAAACGAAGAAATTTGGCATTTCATTTTAGATAATCTAAAGTGAGTTCATGGTGCTCAATCGTTTGCCTCCCCTCAATGCCCTGCGCGCGTTTGAAGTTGTTGCCCGCCTGGGCTCGATGTCGCGGGCCGCAGACGAGCTTTCGGTTACGCCGGGCGCTGTCAGCCAGCAGATCCGCCAATTGGAAGAGTTCATCGGTGTGGATCTCTTCGTGCGGCAGGGCAGAAGTCTTGAACCTACCGAGGCCGGGCGCGCCGCGGCGGCGAGTGCAAGCGAGGCCTTTGATAAGCTGGGCCAGGCGGTGGCATTGATGCGACGTCCGGTGAAGCGCACACGCTTAACGGTCAGCGTCGCTCCATCCTTTGCCGGAAAATGGCTCGCGCCACGGCTCTATCGCTTCCAGGAATTACATCCTGGCATCGAAGTGTGGATTTCCGCCGATAGTACACGCGCGGATCTGTCCGGCGGCGAGACCGATCTGGGCATACGTTATGGGCCGGGCGGTGATATCAGCTTGAATGAGACGCTCCTCCTGCGCGAAGAGGTCTTGCCGGTTTGCAGTCCGGACTTATTGGGGCAGACGCAGATTTCACGGCCCGGCGATCTGGCGGAACAGACTCTGCTTCATGACGCCTCGCCTGAAAGCGAAGTGGATGGTGCCGACTGGGCGAGCTGGCTCCGGGCGAAACATATTCGGGGCGTGCCAGTGCGCGGCGGGGTGCGTTTCAATCAGTCGGCACTGGTCATTGATGCCGCTGTGGCCGGGCGAGGCGTTGCGCTGGCCAAACGAACACTTGCCCAGAACGATCTCGCCTCTGGCCGGCTGGTTTCGCTTTTTGCCGATGGTGCGTCTCCAGTGCGCTCGGCCTATCACATTGTGACCCAGCGCGGCCGGGACCTTGATGAGGATATAGAGAGCTTCATCCAATGGCTTGAGGCGGAAGCGCGTGACCATGAAGAAGCGATTGATGAGCTCTAGCGGTCTCGCCTTTCGTTAACGATCACATGGTGTTGATCCAGAAGTGCGAGTAAGTCGCAGGCGCAAACATTATCGGATCCAATCTCCGAATATCCTTGACCCAGGCGTCAGCCTGTATGTGAGTATTCCATATCAAAAGTAGGACTTAGGTTGGAGCGCCGCGGTCCACATAATCCTGGGGGAGGGGTAAGTTGAAGCCGACTGACGTCAAGGACCCTGATTATTTTCATAAGGTCGTCGACTGCCAATGGGCCTGTCCGGCCCATACGCCGGTTCCGGAATATATTCGCCTGATAGCGCAGGGGAAATTCACAGAAGCCTATCTTGTGAACCGGCGGTCAAACGTGTTTCCCGGCATTCTGGGGCGTGTGTGTGACCGGCCATGTGAGCCCGCTTGTCGCCGTGGTCGCGTGGAAGAGGAGCCAGTCGCGATTTGCCGCTTGAAGCGCGTCGCAGCGGATCATCGTGATGAGGTCGCTCATCTCATTCCGCAAAAACCTGAAACGCTCAACGGCAAGAAGATTGCGCTGATCGGCGCAGGGCCGGCCTCGCTGACGGTTGCCAATGATCTGGCGCCGCTGGGCTATGAGTGCACCGTGTTTGAAGCCATGCATCGGCCGGGTGGGCTGATGATCTCCAACATCCCCTCATTCCGTCTTCCCGAAGAAGTGCTCGATGAGGAGATTGAATACATCACCAATATGGGTGTGGAGATTAAGCTCAATCATCGGATTGAGAGCCTGCAATCGCTTCTGGGCGAGGGCTATGATGCCGTCTTCGTCGGAACCGGCGCACCCAAGGGCAAGGATTTGTGGATTGAAGGGCGCGAAGAGGCGGCGGCCAATATCCATATCGGTATTGAGTGGCTGGAAAATGTCGCTTTCGAGCATACCAAGAAAATCGGTGAGAAAGTCCTCATCATTGGCGTTGGCAATACTGCAATGGATTGCTGCCGCTCCTCCCTGCGTCTGGGGGCAGCGGATGTGAAGGTGATGGCGCGCAAGCCGCGTGAATTCTTCAAGGCCTCGCCGTGGGAGCTCGAGGATGCCGAGGAGGAAAATGTCGAAATCCTCGTCAATCACTCCCCCAAACGCTTTGTGGTCGAAAACGGCAAGCTGACCGGCATGGAATTCGAGCTGATGGAGTATGAGCTCGATGAACGTGGCCGGATCACTGAGACCCGTGTGGCCGGTAGCAAGATCATTCCCTGCGATGATGTGATCCTGGCCATTGGTCAGGAAAATGCCTTTCCCTGGATCGAGCGCGATATCGGTATCGAGTTCGATAAATGGGGCGTACCTGTGGTGGATGAAACCACTCATGAATCAACGCTCAATGGCGTATTCTTCGGTGGCGACAGCGCTTTTGGACCCAAAAATATCATCTGGGCTGTCGAACATGGCCACCAGGCGGCCATCTCCATTCATAAACATTGCCAAGGTCTCGAAGTGTCCGACCGCATGCCGCGCGGGGTGAACCTCGCCTCGGCCAAGATGGGCGTGAACGAGTGGATGTATTCCAACACATTCGATGGCTCGCTGCGCCGGGAAATGCCTCTGGTCGAATTGAAAGAGCGCCTTTCCGATCGCAAGAAAGAAGTGGAGACCGGCTTTACTGACGCGCAGATCGTCACCGAAGTCCAGCGCTGTCTGAATTGCGATGTCCAGACCGTGTTTGAGGCCCCGCTTTGTAAAGAATGTGATGCCTGTATCGATATATGCCCGGTCGATTGCCTGTCTATTGTGCCAGTCGCGGAAGAGAGCGTGCTGCGGCAGAGCCTGAAAGTCCCGGCGCAAAATCTTGATCAGGCTGTCTATGTCTCTGAAGCGCTGCCGGATACGGGGCGCGTCATGGTCAAGGACGAAGACCTTTGCCTGCATTGCGGCCTGTGTGCCGAACGCTGCCCGACCTCGGCTTGGGATATGCAGGATGCGTATATTTTCATCCCGCACGTAACCGAAGAAGCCGAAGGAGTGGCGGCAGAATGAATGCTCTAGCCGATATACGCGCTGCGGTTCGCGTCAATGATTTCGTTCTGAAGATCGCCAATGTAAACGGTACGGGTTCAGCCAGTGCGAACGGTCTGCTTATGAAGGCGATCTTTCGTATGGGGGTTCCGGTCGTCGGCAAGAACCTCTTTCCCTCCAATATTCAAGGCCTGCCGACCTGGTATGAAATCCGCCTGACCAAGGACAGTTATGCGGCCCGGGCCGGCGAAACGCATTTCATGGTGGCCATGAATGCGGAGACCTATGCTCAGGATATCGAGGAAGTCGCGCCCGGCGGCTACCTGCTCTACGACAATACCTGGCCCCGACCGGAGCTGCATGAGCGCGCCGAGGTAACCGCCATTGGTGTGCCGCTGGCGCGTATGTGTAATGCCGAGTTCGACAATGCTCGCACCCGCGTATTGATGAAGAATATGGCCTATGTCGGCGCGGTGGCTGGCCTCACCGGGCTCGATCTCGATGTGATCCGCTCAATGGTCGAGGAGATGTTTGGCACCAAGGCGCATCTGATTGAAGCCAATATGAAGGCGATCCAGCTGGGCCTCGATTATGTCACCGAGCACTATCCCGACCCGATTTCGCTGAAGGTTGAGGCGATGGACAAGACCGCCGGTCACATCATGATCGACGGCAATACAGCGGCGGCACTGGGCTGCGTGTATGCAGGGGCAACCTTTGGTGCCTGGTACCCGATCACGCCCTCTACCTCCTTGATGGATGGGTTCAAGAGCTTCTGCGAAAAGCTCCGCATCGACCCGGAAACCGGTGAGAAGAAGTTCTGCATTATCCAGGCTGAAGATGAGCTGGCTTCAGTGGGCATGGCGGTCGGCGCCGGCTGGAATGGCGCGCGCGCTTTCACGCCAACCTCGGGACCTGGCATTTCCTTGATGAGTGAGTTCATTGGCTTTGCCTATTATGGCGAGGTGCCGCTGGTCTTGTTCGACGTGCAGCGGGCGGGGCCGTCAACGGGCTTGCCGACGCGAACCCAGCAATGCGATCTCACGCTGGCCGCCTATGCCAGCCATGGTGATACCAAGCATATCTGCGTTTATCCGGCAGACCCCAAGGAATGCTTTGAAATGGCGGTCGCGTCCTTCGACCTGGCTGAGCGTTTCCAGACCCCGGTCTTCTTCATGACGGATCTGGATATCGGCATGAATGACTGGATGGTCCCAGAGTTTGAATGGGATGACAGCTATCAGCCTGATCGTGGCAAGGTTCTGCATGCAGAAGATCTCGAAAAGATCGAGAAATTCTACCGGTATGAAGATCGCGATGGCGATGGGGTTCCTTATCGGACCCTGCCCGGTGAACATCCCAAGGGCGCCTATTTCACCCGCGGGTCCGGCCATAACTGGAAGGGCGGATATACCGAGGACGGCGCTGAATATCAGGAGGTTCTCGACCGCCTGACCCGGAAGTGGGAAAGCGCCGCGGATGTTGTGCCGGGACCAGTTGTTGTTGAAGCCGAGCGTGAAACCCGAGATGCCATCATCTCGATCGGGGGCTGCGATGGTGCGGTGCGTGAAGCGCTTGATCGCCTCAATGAGGCCAATTGTCCGGTGAATTATCTGCGCGTTCGCGGATTTCCCTTCTCAGCCGAGATTGAAGCCTTCATCGAGGCTCATGACCGGGTCTTCGTTGTGGAGCAGAACCGGGACGCGCAATTGCGCAGCCTTTTGATCAATGAAACGTCTGCCGACAAGGAGAAGCTGATCCCGCTTCTCGATTATGCCGGCATGCCGGCCAATCCGTCCTTCATCACAGCGGGTATACTCGCCCATTGTCAGCCGCAGGAGGCCTGATATGACCTCAATGCCGAAGCCCAAACTCGACAAACACCTGCCTCGCAACAAGCTGGGCCTGACGATACGCAATTATGAAGGCGTTATGTCCACCCTGTGCGCAGGGTGCGGGCATGACAGCGTCACCGCTTCCCTGGTGCAAGCTTTCTGGGAGCTGGGGCTGGCGCCGGAAAGTGCGGCGAAAGTCTCTGGCATTGGCTGTTCATCCAAGACAACAGCTTATTTCATGGGGCAATCGCACGGGATCAACACCGTCCATGGCCGTATGCCGTCCGTGGCGACCGGGGCCAATGCGGTCAATGGCGATCTTCACTACATCGGGATTTCCGGCGACGGGGATAGTCTGTCCATCGGATTTGGCCAATTCGCCCACGCCATCCGTCGTAATCTCAACATGCTGTATGTGATCGAGAATAATGGCGTTTATGGTCTGACCAAAGGGCAGTTCTCTGCGTCTGCGGATGTGGGGAGTACGACCAAGAAGGGTATAGCAAACGAGCAAACCCCGATTGATCCGTGTGTTCAGGCGCTGACACTTGGGGCCGGTTTCGTTGCCCGCGGCTTTTCCGGCGACAAGGCCCAGCTCGTGCCGCTGATCAAGGCGGCGCTCATGCATAAGGGGTTCGCTCTGATCGATGTGATCTCGCCCTGCGTCACATTCAATGATCACAAAGGCTCCACGAAGAGCTATGCGCATACCTACAAGTATTACCACCCTCTGATCCACACGGATTTTGTTGCCGAAGCGGACGCGATTATCGGCGAGCATGATGAGGACGGGGCGCTGGAAGTGACCCTGCACGATGGTGGTCAGTTGAAGTTCAAACAGACAGATGCCGGGTATGATCCACGCGACAAAGCCCAGGCCGTCGAGACATTGATGACGCCGTCTTCAAACGGGGAAATCCGAACCGGATTGCTCTACCTCAATGAAGACAGTCCGGACATGCACGGATCCAATCAACTGCCCGCCAGGCCGCTGAACCAGTTTGCGCATGAGGAGCTTTGCCCGGGCAGTGCCGGACTGGAAAAACTCCTGCGTCGATACGGCTAGGCCCGCTCGCTGAACGAGGTGATCGCCAGGCCGCCCTCATGGGCGGCGTGGTGGTTCTCATAGTCGGCCTCGCTGGTTTTCATCAAGGCGGCGAAGATAAACCAGGCGCCCGTGCCATCGCGCATGGGAGAGTAGACAACTTTCCAGTGTCCGGGAGGCACCTGGTCGTCTTCCCAGACACCGACAGCGCTTTCGACGCGGCCATTCTCGAAGCCGCGATGCATCAGCGCGTCGAGATGAAGGATGAGAGCTTGCGTTCCCGGGATGTCGTTGAGCGTGTCGGCATAGGCTGTGAACACAGTTTTCAGCTGCTCACTGACTGTCTCAAGCACATAGCCATTATCGCTTGGCAGGACGAGGAAGCTGCAATACGGGCTGTACTCAATCGAGGCGACGAAGTCATCGAAAGTGCTACGTGTCCGCGGGTCCTGTCGTAATTGCTCCAGCTTCTCGCGCACATCATCCGTCGGGCCGGTATGGCCCGCTTCAAGGCGCGAGATCGTCGTCTGGCTGACTCCGAGAAGATCGGCAAAGCCCTCCTGGTTCATCTTCAGACGCTTCCGTGTTGTTTTGACCGTCTTGGCCCAGTCCATTGCGTAAACTTTGATACAAGTGATTTCCAAAATTTACGCATTTTGTACGGACAAGTGCACGGACCGTGCACTCATTGAATATGAATACCCAACGTTTCTGGTTGACAGGGTTAACGGCTCTCTGGTAGCGGCCCGCAACCTAAAACAGGCCGGCGATTTCGCCTTCGCTATCCAGGCCTATGGTTTCCGCAGCCGGTGTTCTGGGCAGGCCTGGCATAGTCATCACAGTCCCGCAAATCACCACGACAAAGCCTGCCCCGGCAGACAGGCGAACTTCTCGAATGGGCAGGATATGGCCTTCCGGAGCGCCCAGAAGTGCCGGGTCCGCGGAGAAGCTGTACTGGGTTTTCGCCATACAAACCGGTAGGTTGCCGAAGCCGGATGCATCCCATTCTGCGAGCTGGGCGCGGATCTTGTCATCGGCTGAGACGGCGCTGGCGCGATAAATCTGTCGCGCGACGCGGTCGATCTTTTCAAGCAATGGCAAATCATCAGGATAGAGCGGCGAGAAGTGCGATTGATCTTGCTCGATCAGGGCTGTCACAGAGCGCGCAAGTGCTTCCGTGCCGGCCGATCCTTCCGCCCAATGACGGCAAACCACCGCCTCAACGCCCATATTCGAGGCATAGGATTTAACTGTATTCAGCTCGTTTTCCGTGTCGCTGGTGAAGTGGTTGATCGCCACAATGACCGGTACGCCGAACTTTCGGATATTCTCAATATGCCGTCCAAGGTTGGCGCAGCCTTCCTTCAGGGCATCAAGATTTTCCGTTTCCAGATCGGATTTGGCGACGCCGCCATTCATTTTCAGCGCCCGAATTGTTGCGACAAGGACAACGGCATCGGGTTCAAGGCCAGACTTGCGACACTTGATGTTGAGAAACTTCTCAGCCCCGAGATCGGCTCCGAATCCGGCTTCCGTAACCACATAATCCGCGAGCTTCAGGGCCGATTTTGTCGCGATAACCGAATTACACCCGTGTGCGATATTGGCGAAGGGGCCGCCATGGATGAAGGCTGGATTGTTTTCCAGGGTCTGGACAAGATTGGGCTGGAGCGCGGTTTTCAAGAGTACGGTCATGGCGCCATCGGCCTTGAGATCGCGGGCACGAACCGGGCTTTTATCGCGTCGATAGGCCACGATGATATCGCCGAGCCGCGCTTGCAGGTCCTCAAGATCCCGGGCGAGGCAGAGAATGGCCATGATTTCTGAGGCCACGGTGATGTCGAAACCGGTTTCAGCGGGGAAGCCATTGGCGACACCGCCAAGCGAGCTGACCATCTGACGCAGGGCGCGGTCATTCATGTCCACCACCCGCCGCCAGACGACGCGGCGCTGGTCAATCCCAAGCGCATTGCCCCAATAGATATGATTGTCCAGCATCGCCGCGAGCAGGTTGTGGGCAGAGGTGATGGCGTGGAAATCGCCCGTGAAATGGAGATTGATGTCTTCCATGGGCACGACTTGCGCCAGCCCGCCGCCCGCAGCTCCGCCTTTCACGCCGAAGCAGGGGCCCAGCGAGGGCTCGCGCAGACAGATGGCGGTCTTCTTGCCGATGCGGTTCAGTGCGTCGCCCAACCCGACCGTGGTGGTCGTCTTGCCTTCCCCCGCGGGTGTCGGGTTGACGGCGGTGACCAGGATCAGGC
Source organism: Alphaproteobacteria bacterium (assembly GCA_018222865.1). Lineage (GTDB taxonomy): Bacteria > Pseudomonadota > Alphaproteobacteria > Caulobacterales > Maricaulaceae > Maricaulis. The sequence continues at coordinate 20,097 of JAAEZM010000004.1, read as the reverse complement.
GCCCATCCGTCTTTCCGCGAAGACTTTCGAGATAGGGCATGGAGAGTTTTGCCTTGTCAGGGCCGTACTGGATGAGGGCGTCTGCAGGAATGTCGAGCGTGCCGGCGATCTCCGGGATTGGGCGCAACTCGGCGGCTCGGGCAATTTCGATATCGCTCTTCATCATCTCATCTCGTGTTTGAAGGGGGCGCAACGCAGCGCTGGAGAGGTTCGGTTTCTAGGTGTCGCAAAAAATAAAGGCGGTGCGAACCATGGTTCGCACCGCCTTGTCATTTTCTTGCGTCCTCGCTCGCTGCTGCGGGCAGGAGGAGCCGGCCTAGAAGCCGAGAATTCGGCCCAGATAGCCCGGGAAGTCCGAAAGCACGACGCCCAGCTCGCCGCGCGCGATCGCCGGCAGGAAGATCGCCAGGACGACGGAGATCACAAGACCGATGAAGGCCCGTGCAACGTCGGTGGCGACATCGCCGAGTGCTTCCAGCTTGCCGCGAAGACCGGCGACATAGGAGATCGCGATCTCACGACCTGCCAGCATGCCCAGGAACACCCAGGTCGTGCTCATCGGGATGTCGTTGAGCTCTTTGAAATACATCAGGATGAGGGCGTAGATGAAGTCGACCAGCGTGGCCGCACGAACATCTGTCGTATTGGTTTTGGTCAGGACGATCTTCTGGATCTCACCGCCGCGCGTCTTGAAGATATAGGCGTGCAGGACAAGCATCACGATGGTCGCGAAAACCAGGAGCATCGGATCAAAGGTGACGTCAACGCCGCCTTCGCCGTTTGGCGTCGTGGTCCGGGGCAGGAAGACGAAGATATTCGCCAGATCCTGGACCAGCCATTGCCACCACAGGAAGGCGGTGGATGACCACTGCAGCAAATACCAGAGCGGGTTGATCGGCTGATCTTTGGTATTGCTGATCCAGCGTTCAAACATGCGCGACACGATAAGGTAGACGAAGAAGGCCGCGCCGATCGCAACCAGATAGCCCAGCGCCGACTTCTGTAGCATGCTTGGCAAAACGCCTTCCGTGCTGTCGCCGCCGGTCAGCGCAAAGATCGTCAGAACCAGGAAGGTCGTGGAGACCGGGATACCGTAGCGCGTCAGGATCAAGAGGAAGATTGGCGGGATCGCATGATACCACTGAACGCCGTTTTCCGGGTAGGGGATCGAGTTCAGGCGGTCAAAGGCGATGTCTGTATCGTAAAAGAAATACCCGGTCAGCATCACAGCGACGATGATCGAGCTCGCATAGAGCCAAAGGACCCACCAGGGGCGTTTGGCATTGGATGAGAGGAAGGTACCGAGGGTCTGGATCGCATCATTGGCTACGATGGAGTAGGCCGCGATCAAGAATCCGACGATTGAAAAGAACCAAACAACCGCACTCAAATTGTCCATATTAAACCCCTGGAACACAGATTTCGCGGACATTGTATCGGCGCGCCTTCAGGATCAATCCGCATTTGCGGTTTGACGGTCTTTTTTACATAACTGTAACAAACTCTGGTTTTCTGAGCCCATCCAGTGCGAAGAGGAAACCAGCTTCACAGACGGAAGCTATGGAATTATAAATTATAACTAAGGATTCGGGTGGCAGAGTTGTCGTTCGAAACGTTTTAAGCGAGTAGCGGCGTCCGTCCTGCCAGCATGAGGACGGCGTCGGACCGCGTCAGAGGATCAGAATGACGGTGTACTCGACCAGTCTTGCGGGATCTCATGAGCGCTCTACCGCTCCGCTTCACTGGCCGTCAGTGGTCAAGCACTACCGCCTGTCTGCCGGGCTGAACCAGACAGAACTGGCTGATCAGCTCGCCGTGACCCAGACCATGGTGTCGCGCTGGGAGGCGGGGGGCGCAGACCCAAGCCGTCGGATCCAGGAATTGATCTTTGACTTGTACTGGGCCGTAAGCGCGACCGTCTCGCGCGATATCTGGTTCGAGCATGTCCGGCTCAACCCGGCTGCCCAGGCCATTATCGACGAAAACGGCGTAATACGAGCCTGTAGCCGGGGCTTTGCCCGGCTTGCCCGGTGCCAACGCGAGGATGTCGAGAAAAAGCCGATCGCAGAGACATTTTCCGGTGATTTTCTGGAGCTTTTCAATTTCCTCAAGTCATCCGGCTTCTTCGAGGGCCGCATCTCGCGCGCTGAAAGCATGGGGACGCTTGATGTCAAAGCCGGCGGCGCCGAACAGGCCTCCTTTCCTTGCCATGGCCTGCATCGACCCGCCTTTATGCCGGGGCCAGAGGTCTTGTGGATCGCTTTTGGAGTCGAAGTGGATGAGATCGCCCGTCAGCAAGTGGTTGAACGCCTGGGCGGCCCGGCAGTGGTGAACAAGGCGATCTAGCGATGACAGAGCAGCGCAAGGACGACACACCCTTCGAGGGGCTGAGCTGGGGCGAACTCCTCAAGCAATACCGGTTTACCAGGAAGATGAAGCAGATGGCCCTGGCCGAGGATCTCGGTGTGACCCAGGCGATGGTGTCACGCTGGGAGAGCGATCGCGTTCTACCGGGCCGGGAAATGCAGACTCGAATTCTCGAACTGGTTCGCCCGGAGGATCTATCCTCGCCCGTTGTGGGCTGGCGGCAATTCATTGCTGAAATGCCGGCTATTGGTGCGGTGATCGATGAAACAGGGGTGTTCGAGAATGTGAGCGCCGGCTTTATCCGTGAGATGAAGTGTAGCGAGCAGGATTTGGTGTCTAAACGGGTCGAGGAAGTATTTGAGGGGGATCTACCGGCGCTGTTTTCTTCTCTCAAGAACCACGGACTCTTTGACGAACGTATAGAAACGGTCGAAAGTGTAGATATATTCAGTTGTCGGCGTAATAGCGGGTCACGGTCAGAGATTCCTGTGCACTGCATGAGCTGGTGGCGACGGGGCGAAGACCAGCGGCCACGCTGGATTTTGAACGGGGCAAAGATCACCTCCGAGGAATTCCGGGCATTGCGCCAGGAGCTTGGTGGGCAGATCCGTGTTCTTGAGGAAATTGTTGGGCTTCAGGGGGGCCAAGCTTGGTAGAGAATTTGAACCTGCCGGTGTCTTCGGGGAAGGTGAACTGGCCATCCGTCATTCGCAATTTCCGCATGTCCAAGCGCCTTAAACAGGCGGCGTTGGCTGCCGACTTGGGCGTGACCCAGGCCATGATCTCTCGCTGGGAGAACGGCGAGTCTGATCCGCCAGAGCGTGTGAAGCGTCGGATGATGGAGTTGGTCCAGGACGCATTCGTCGTCGCCCCAGCGCCCACCTGGATCGACCTTGTGACGATGAATCCCGGCATTGAGTTTGTCACGGACTCGCTTGGCATGTTCAAAGCCGTCTCGCTGGGCGCCCTCGAACTGTTCGGCATTGAGCGTGAGGCGATTGAAGGCCGGCAGGCCAGCCAATTCCTCGGAGGCGACTTCATCGAGAATGCCGGGCTTTTGCGAGAGAAGGGCATGTTCCAGAATGATCTGGCTTTTGCCCAATCCATGGGGTCTCTCGAAATCAATGTGCCGTCAGGCCTGAAGACCGTTTTATGTGACTTCATTCACTGGCCGCGTATTTCAGACGCGCGCGCCGTGCTCTGTGTTCATTCTGGAGCGGTGATTGATGAGGGGCGCTATACGACCCGACTGCAACAGCGCAGCGGCGAGAAGTTTATCGCGCGCAAAACCTTCTAATCGCCATCTACTTCCGGCTGAAAAGAAAACGGGCGGCTCGACAGAGCCGCCCGTTCTTTTTTGGATTGAGACGACTTACTCAGGCCGCTGGGCGTCACGCAGAGCGCGGAACTCATTGCCCTCATACCAGTTTGGCCAGTCGTCTGAATTGGCGACGCGGCTACCGACGGCGTAGAAGAGCGTCACGTCTTCCACCATGCCCTCCATATTCCACGCCTCGGAATATTCATCGCCTGGGGCGTGGTAACGATTGGCTCGGTAATTCGCTCCCATGGCCTCACCGGCTTCCCGTCCGCCCTCGCGCAAATCGAAACCACCGTCAGCATACAGCATTGGCACGCCCTGCCGGGCGAGAGAGATGTGATCGGAGCGATAGAAATAACCCGCTTCGGGATTGGGATCCGGCGCAATATAGCGGTCCTGAGCGGCTGCTTCTTCGGTCAGGATGTCTTCGAGTTCCGAGGCGCCATAGCCCACCACAACAACATCGCGGGCGCGACCGGTGGGAAGCATGGCATCGATATTCAGCCCGCCCACGGTTTGCGCAAGAGGCTGGATCGGATTGGCGGCATAATAGGCAGACCCCAGAAGGCCGGACTCTTCAGCCGTGACCGCGAGGATCATCACAGAGCGCTCAGGCGGATTGGCGGCGAAGGCTTCACCGATTTCCAGAATGGCTGCGGTGCCGCTCGCATTGTCTACTGCGCCATTATAGATGTGGTCATCAGTGTCAAAACGCATGCGCGTGCCCAGATGGTCCCAATGGGCGGTGTAGAGCAGAAACTCATCCGGGCGCTCAGTGCCTTCGACGACACCCACAACATTGCGGCTATCGAGCGTTCGCGTCGCATTCACCAGATTGCCCGAGGCGGTCAACCCTGTCATTTCTACGGCCTGAAACCCCGGTTGTGCGGCGGCGGCTGTGAGGCTGTCAAAGTCGAGACCGGAGAGGGCGAACAATTGACGCGCCGTGTCTTCTGTCACCCAGCTTTCAACACTGGCGAAACTGCCGGTGCCGGGCTCGCGGACGATATCGAGCTGAGACCCGGTCCAGGAACCGGACACGACATTCCATCCATAGGAAGCTGGCGCTGTCTGGTGGATCAGAATGGCGCCCGCCGCGCCCTGACGTCCGGCCTCTTCGAACTTGTAAGTCCAGCGACCGTAATAGGTCATGGCATTGCCGTTAAAGAGTTCGCCATCCGGGTTCATGAAGCCTGGATCATTGACCAGCATGACGACGGTGCGGCCTTCAACGTCAATGCCTTCATAATCATTCCAGCCATATTCCGGCGCCACGACGCCGTAGCCGACAAAAACCAATTCGCTCTCAGTAATTTCGACATCGTCCTCGGCCAGCTTGGTCCAGTAAACGACATCATCGCTCATATTGAGCCCGAGCGGCGCACCTTCATGAGCGATATCGAAACTGGATGCCTCCGGGTCGAGTGTCACTTCAAGCAGGGGCACAGGCTGGAAATAGCTGTCGCCATAACCGGGCTGGAGGCCAATGCGCTCCATCTCCTCTGCAAGCCAGTCTGAGGCGGCACGACCGGCATCGGTCGCCGGTGCGCGGCCTTCAAAGACATCATCAGCAAGCGCCGCGATGCGGTGTCGCAAGTCAGCCTCATTGATGTCTGCTGTGGTGACCCGGTCGCCGCCAGACTGTGCGGTAGCAGTTTGGTCTTGGGTCGATGCGTCTTGTGGTGCGGTGGCTTGCTGACAGGCAGCAAGGGCCAGGCTTCCTGCCAGACAGGCAAGGATTGATTGTCTCATAGTCTCCCCCCGTGGAGTCTGTTTGATTATCGCGTTTATCCTGCACCGTCAGCCGGTTGACGCAAGCGTCCAGGCGCAGGTCTATTGCGGACATGAAGAAAAACACATTTGACCAAACCTGAATGCTCATTCATGTTTGCGTCCGCCAATGACAAAAAGATGATAAGTCACGGCGTTTAAAGGGGAGACGAGAATGGCGAGTGAGAATGGGAGCAACGCTTCAGGCGTTGACACTGTGAGTAGCGGTTATCGCGGCGTAGTCATGCTGATGCTATTCCTCGTCTACGCGTTTAATTTTCTTGATCGTCAGATCATCTCCATCCTTGCCATTCCGATTCAGGAAGAGCTCCAGCTCACCGACGAGCAGCTGGGTCTGTTGGGCGGTATCGCTTTTGCCTTGCTCTACTCCACGCTTGGTGTGCCGATTGCCTGGTTTGCCGATCGTTTCAACCGGACCTGGATCATCACCATTGCGCTAACGATCTGGAGTGGCTTCACCGTGCTGTGCGGTATGGCACAGAACTTCACCCAGCTCTTCCTGGCCCGCGTCGGCGTCGGTGTGGGTGAGGCCGGTGGTGTTGCGCCATCCTATACTGTGATTGCGGATTATCACCCGCCGGAGAAGCGCGCCCGCGCGATGGCGATTTATTCCCTTGGTATCCCGGTTGGCAGTGCATTCGGGGTCATTGCCGGGGCCATGATCGCCAGTGGTCTGATCTCTGATAATCTCGACTGGCGATCCGCTTTCATCATCGTTGGTCTGGCGGGGCTGGTTCTGGCACCGCTCTTCAAATTCCTCGTCAAGGAACCCACGCGCGGTCAGTATGATGACGGCGTGACGCTGGCCAAGCCCCCGGCCCAGGAAGTGGGCGTCTACACCGACGACAAAATCCGCATCCTGTCGATCGCGGGCGCGGTGATTTTCTCATTGCCCAGCGTTCTGTCCATTTTCAATACGCTCTTCTTCAATGCGCAGCCTGTTCAGTCTCTTGGTCTGCTTTTCGCCGGTGCGGCTATTGGCGTGATCGCGGGGTGGATGGCCGGGAACTGGCTCGGCAAGACCACCGCCTTATTGCCGCTCATGCTGGGGACCAGCCTTCTCATGTTGGCTCCGGGACTTGTGGTCTGGATTGTACCGGCTTTCGGTGATGCCGGCTTTGGAGGCTCAGCCATTGGATGGCTGGTCGGGCGCGCGATTGCAGGGCTGATGCTCGGTGCCTTCTTCTTCGCCTTCCGCGACTTTATGAGCCTGGTGATGAAGAAATGGAGCTTCTGGCTCATGGTCTTTGGCGCCTCGTCTTCCTCCATGATGGGCTATGGTGTCTTCTTCTGGATGCCGTCCTTCTTCGCCCGCAGTTTCGAGCTCTCCTTGATGGAAACCGGCTGGGTGTTCGGCGGTATTCTCTTTGTTGCCGGCAGCCTCGGCATTTTCCTGGGCGGAGTGATGGGCGACATTCTGGGCAAGAGTAAGCGTTCAGCTTACGCCAGTGTGCCGGCAATTGCCTTCCTGATCAGCGCGCCGCTCTATTGGGCGGGCATTGCCGCGCCATCACCCTGGCTGGCCGCGGCGATCCTCTTCATCCCGACAGCGCTGGGCCTGGCCTGGCTTGGGCCCGTCATCTCCGCTTTCCAGCATCTTGTGCCGCCCCATATGCGTACAAGTGCATCATCTGTCTTCCTTTTGATCAATAACCTCTTGGGAATCGGCGGCGGCGTTTACGTGCTGGGCCGAATCTCGACAGTTCTTGAACCAACATTCGGGGACGGCTCCTTGCGCGTATCCATCGCGATCGGCGCCTCCCTTTATCTCGTTGCCGGTGCGCTGATGTTCTGGGCGTCACGCTATCTTTCCCGCGATTGGGAAGGCGATTAAGAGGGGCATTGATGCAGTTTTCCGACGGCTTCTTCACAACCGCAGACGATCTGCGTCTGCATTACCGCGACTACCCGGCGCAGGGCGGGGAAACAGGTCTTCCGGTGGTCTGCCTGCACGGGCTGACCCGCAATGTGAAGGACTTTGAGGAGCTCGCACCGCAGATCGCTGCTTTGGGGCGACGCGTACTCGTCGTCTCCCAGCGCGGCCGCGGCCAATCCGACTATGATCCGCAGGCTGAACGCTACCAACCCGCGACCTACGCGGCCGATATGATCGGCTTCTTGGAGGGGTTGAGCCTGGAGAAGGCGGTTTTTGTCGGCACATCAATGGGTGGAATCATCACCATGGTGGTCAACGCTCTGCGGCCTGACCTGGTCGCCAGCGCAGTGATCAATGACATAGGTGCGGAGATCAATGAGGCGGGACTTGACCGCATTCGTCAGAATGTCTCGAGCCGCGACCCGGTGAAATCCTGGGACGAGGCGGCAGAGAGAGCCAAAGCGTCCAATCTGGAAGCTTTCCCGCTCAGAGAGGGGGATGCGGAATTCTGGGATAATTTTGGCCGCAAAGTGTTCGTCGCGCGGGACGATGGTCTGCTCCACCTCGATTATGATGGGGCAATTACCTCCAAGATCGACAGTACGGACGCTCCAAAACTCTGGGACTTCTGGATGCCCGCTTTCGAGGGCAAGCCTGTGCTGCTTATTCGTGGCGGGATCACGGACTTGCTCACGCCAGAAACCGTGGCTGAAATGAAAGCGCGCAAGCCCGATATGGACTTCGCCGAAGTCCCGAATGTTGGACATGCGCCCTTTATGACCGAGCCTGAGGCCTGGACCGCGATCAAGGCCTTCATGGAGCGGGTGGGCTAGCTCAGCGTTTTTGCGACCAATGCCGCATCCGGCTTTTCATTCCAGAAGAGACGCGCGCCGCTGGTGCCGGTGATTTCGGCCGCACAGCAATAGCCGGTCTTGACCTTGGCGTTCGCGTCATCACCGGTCAGCGCGCTATGCATATAGCGCAAGATCCCGTTGGACGTGATCACGAGAGCGAAGCCGGTCTCGGTCACAGCATCCGCCATGGCAGCGAGGGCATTGGCCTTCAAGTCCGCATCGCTTGGTGACCAGTCTACCCCGTCAGGCCGCCGGTGATGCGTATCCCACTCGGTCAGGGCGTCGAGCCCGAACTGGGCTTCGATTTCCTCATTAGATTTTCCGCCCCAGCTGCCGTAGTCGATTTCTTTAAGGCGTTGATCAATCTCAATCTCGCCGGTGAAGCCGCAAAGCGATTTGACGATTTCAGCGGCGCGACGCGTTCGCTTTAGCGGTCCGGAGATGATGCGGGTGGGAACCAGCTTCGCCGCACGCAGGGCATCGCCCAGCTCATGCGCTTGTTCTTCGCCTCTCGCCACAAGTGGCAAGTCTTCATTGGCGCCAACCCAGACGACCTTGTCGCCGGGGCCAAATGTATTGCCATGCCGGGCGAGGAGCAGTTTGGCCATTAGATCAATTCTCCTTCGCGCGCGATGATCTCTTCGACGCGAACTGCATCTTCCGGTGCGTCCACCGACCAGGCTGAGCGGCCCTTATAATCGGTCAGAACGACGCGGATCGGGATGCCGTTTTCCAGAGCACGGAGCTGTTCCAGGCTCTCGGTCAACTCAAACGGAGTCGGTTCGAAAGCAACAAGCTGTTCCAGAGCATCCCGGCGATAACCGTAAAGGCCGATATGCTGATAGACCGGCGTGCCTTCTCCGACCTTGCGGCGGAAGGGGATGACATTCTTGGAGAAATACATCGCATCCATTGCCTTGTTGAACACGACAGTCGTGCCGGATGATGAGCCATTGGCCTTGTCTGCACGCATGCGCGTTTCCGTTTCGATCGGCAATTCGACCGCAGGCGTCGCCATCTGCAAGGAGGCATCGGCACGCAGTGTTTTCGCAACCCCGCCAATCACCCAGGGCGGGATGAGGGGGGCGTCGCCTTGAACATTGATGATGATCTCGGCGTCGCTATTGAGGCGTTTCAGGGCATCAAGCGCGCGTTCGGTTCCATTGCGGCAGGCAGGGTCTGTCATTACCGCTTCGCCGCCAGCCTGGGCGACAGCGTCCATAATTCGGTCATCATCGGTGGCGACAACAACCCGGTCGACGCCGTCGGCTGCGGCAGCGATGCGCCAAACCCGTTCGACCATCATCTGGCCAGCTATCTTCGCGAGTGGCTTACCGGGGAAGCGCGTTGACCCATAGCGGGCGGGGATAACGGCAAGAACGGACATGGCTGAACTCCCTCAAGTCTGCTCGCCTTTTTACACATTGTGATGGGGAAGGCTACCGGGCGATATGAGCTATGGAATCTCATATTTCCGATGGGGTTTCTCCAGTCGAGCACTGGACATGCGCCCGGGGCGAGCCTAACCCCGAAGAACCGTTCTTTTTTTGCGCAAAGGGTCGAATTCATGCGCCACTTCCTTTCCACCGCCGACTGGTCCAAATCCGACTTGCAAGGCCTGCTCGATCGAGCCCAGGCGTTCAAATCAGGTGAAGTCAGCCGATCGCTGGAGGGAAAGTCGATTGCGCTCCTCTTCTTCAACCCGTCGCTGCGAACCCGATCAAGCTTCGATATTGGTGCCCATCAGCTCGGCGGGCACGCTATTGTGCTGGACGCAAAAGGGGCGACCTGGCCGCTCGAATTCTCTGACGGTGCGATTATGGATGGCACGGCCGAGGAACATGTGCGCGAGGCGGCACGGGTTTTGTCGAGCTATGTCGATTTGATCGCCATTCGCTGCTTTCCCGATTTCAAGGACTGGAAAAGCGAGCGCGAGGATCCAATGATTACCGCCTTCGCGGAGCATGCGACCGTGCCGGTGATCAATATGGAGACCATTGTTCATCCGTGTCAGGAATTGGCGCTGATGCTGGCCCTGCAAAACCACCTCGGAGATGTGAAGGGCAAGGACTTCCTGTTGACCTGGGTTCCCCATCCAAAACCCCTCAATACCGCTGTGGCAAACTCTGCGCTGCTCATCGCGTCCAAGTTCGGCATGAATGTCCGCATGCTGGTGCCCGATGAAATCTATCGTCTTGATGATCGCTATATGAGTGCAGCCCAGTCCTTCGTGGAGGCGGAAGGTGCGAGCCTGACAGTGACCACCGATGTGGAGGCGGCTTATTCCGGGGTAGATGCTGTCTATGCCAAGAGCTGGGGTGCCATCCCGTTTTACGGTCAGTGGGAGGGCGAAGCCGAGTATCGCGCGAAAGGTGCGGATTTCATGATCACCCCCGAGAAGATGGCTCTGACCAATCAGGCCGTCGTCAGCCATTGTCTGCCCATGCGCCGGAATGTGAAGATTGCCGATGCGGTGGTCGATAGCCCCGCCTTCCTGGGCATTGAAGAGGCCGGAAATCGCCTGCATGTCCAAAAGGCCGTGATGGAAACTCTGGCTAGTCAGGACGGTTCACAATGAGTGAGCAAACAGCCGAAGTCCGGCAGACCATCATCCAGCTGCTCTCGCATATGCGCGACGGCAAGGAGGTGCGCGACTATCTCAATCGGTTCTCCGGTCTTGATCAGGAACGCTTCGCTGTCATCAAGGTCGGTGGTGCGGTGATTGAGGAGGATCTGGAGGGATTGGCCGCTTCACTGGCTTTCTTGCAGACGGTCGGGCTCTCGCCAATCGTTGTGCATGGCGGTGGTCCGCAACTCGATACGGCGCTCGCCGAAGCGGATATCAAGACGGAACGGGTTGATGGATTGCGGGTGACCCGTGAGGCCGCCGTGCCTGTTATCCGCGAGACCCTCACCCGGGCCAATCTCGCCTTGGTCGATGCCGTTCGCGATGCCGGCGGTCAGGCCGCTGCGATCCCAAGCGGCGTGTTTGAGGCCGAGCTGGTCGATGAAGAGCGCCTTGGCCGGGTTGGTGAGCCGACCCGGATACGGTTTGACCTGGTGGCCGCTGCAGCCAGGGCAGGACAGGCGCCGATTCTGGCCTGTCTGGGGGAGACCCGTGATGGCCGCACCGTCAATGTGAATGCCGATGCGGCGGTGCGTGCACTCGTCCATGAGCTCCAGCCCTATAAGATCGTCTTCCTGACGGGCACGGGTGGTCTTTTGAATGAGGCTGGTGAGATTTTGTCATCGATCAACCTGGCGACAGATTTTGAGAATCTGATCGCGGCAGACTGGGTGTCCGGCGGGATGCAGCTGAAGATCGAAGAGATCAAGCGCTTGCTCGATGCCCTGCCGTTGACGAGTTCCGTCTCCATCACCAGCCCGAAGGAATTGACGCGGGAACTCTTCACCCATGCCGGGGCAGGGACCCTGATCCGCAAGGGCGAGAAGATATTCGCCGTGTCCGATAAGAGCGAGCTGGATATGAGCCGGCTGGATGCTTTGGTGGCAGCGGCATTCGGGCGCCCCGTTATGGCGGGCTACTGGGAGGGACTGACGCTGGATCAGGCCTTCGTGACCGAGAATTACCGGGCCGCAGCGGTTACCCATAAAATGGGTGAGCTTGTATATCTGGACAAATTCGCGGTGATGGATGAGGCGCGCGGTGAGGGGCTTGGGCGAGCGGTCTGGCAGCGCCTGGTCGACTATGCACCCCGCCTGATCTGGCGGTCGCGGACGACGAATCCGGTCAATGGCTTCTATTTCGATCAGTGTAATGGCGCGGTTCGCCGTGATGAATGGACCGTGTTCTGGCGGGGCCCCATGGATCCGGCCGACCTGGCGCCGGTGATTGAGCATGTCTTCGCCCTGCCACCGACTCTGGAGGATCCGGCATGATCAAGACAGTCGGTCTTGTCGGCGCGCGTGGATATACCGGCCGTGAGTTGATCCGTCTGATCGGCGCACGAAATGACCTTGAACTCAGCTTCGCCAGTTCGCGTGAGTATGAAGGGCGAGCGATTGGCGATATTGCGGCGGGTGCGCCGGATGGAATGGCATTTGTGGCGCTGGGGCCTGACGCTGTTGCCCGCTCTGGCGTTGATGCAGTCATTCTGGCTTTGCCCAATGGTGCAGCGGCACCTTTCGTCGAGGCGATCGACCGCCTGGCGCGTGGCACGGTGATCGTGGACCTTTCGGCGGACTATCGGTTCGATGAGCACTGGACCTATGGCCTGCCTGAGATTTATGGCCGAGATGCTGTCGCTGCGGCGCAGAGGATTTCAAACCCGGGCTGTTATGCAACGGCGGGTCAGCTTGCCATCGCCCCCATGCGTGACGTGTTGAGTGGAGATGCTCATGTCTTTGGCGTGTCGGGCTATTCCGGTGCGGGAACCAAGCCCTCGCGCAAGAACGACCTTGAGGCGCTGAAGAATAATCTCATGCCCTACGCCCTGTCCGGGCATATCCATGAGCGCGAGATGAGCCGCCATCTAGGCGCGGGCGTTCGCTTTACCCCGCATGTGGCAGAGTTTTTCCAGGGCATTGTGGCCACGGTCCATCTGGAATTCTCCGAACCGGTTGAGCGAGAACAATTGATTGATCGATATCGCGCGGCCTATGCCGGCGAGGCTCTGATCGAGATCCTGGATGAGATCCCGGAAGTGACAGATATTGCAGGCCGGAATGGCGCTGTTCTCGGCGGTTTCGCTCTGGATGAGAGTGGTCGCAAGGCCGTCATCGTGGCGGCGCTGGACAATTTGTTGAAAGGGGCCGCTGTGCAGGCGCTCCAGAACCTGACACTTGCTCTTGGTCTGCCTGAGTTTGGCCGGGACTAGCGGTTACAGATCATCGCGAACCCGGTCGATCGCTGTCCACCGGTTTTCATAGTCTTCATCACGCTCGACCCGGTCATGGCCGCTTGCGCGCCAAAGTGTGAAATCACGCGTCTTGTCGCCATCCAGCGGAATGACGAGCTCTCCGGCCGCCTCGAAATGCTCGAAGTCTTCGCGCATTCTGGCGACCTCTCGTGGTCGCTCGGAAATGATCAGGATCTCGCCGTCGAAGCTTTCAGCCAGTGGCCAGCCTTGCTCGGCATGGTTCACAGGCCCCGAATAGCGCAACCACATTGCCAGCGGCCGGTCGAGATCGTCGGCATAGCGTTGCATCTGATGAAAGATATTGCGGTTATCGAAAACGATAGCAGCGTAGGGGCGCTCCATGGCCAGGGCTGTCACGGCATCAGCCGTGTCTTCCCAGGCTCGGATCCGTTTGGTCGAATTGGACATGCCAGTCGCTTCGGTCAGAGCGGGACTGGCCGCAAGCGCCGCCGTGAACAGGCCAAGCGCCACATGAAACCCGATGGAGCCGAACAGGACATAACGTCTAAAGCGCGTGCCCTGTAAAAGGAAAAACGTCACCAGCAAGGTCGCGGCGACATAGGAGGCGGCGGCCCAGTTTGCGTGGGCGCGCGAGATGAAAGACTGGGCGGAGACCGTCAGGAGTGGCGGCAAGATATAGACCGCCAGGAAGAGGGCGTGCGGCGTATCAGCCTCGCGCTGGCGCAGCGTGCGGTAAAGGACGATGACCAGGGCGATGAAGGTCGCAGGGCCGAAGACCAGCATTTGTCCGGCAAGGAAATCTGCAAGTTCGTCGAACTGGAACAGATCTCCACCCCAATTGGCATTGGCGGCTGTATGAGAAACGGTGGCGAAATCATTCGCGGCATTCCACATCAGATTGGGTGAAATAATGATCAGCCCGATGATCCCCGCCAATGCGCCCTGCAATCCCAGAAGGGCTTTGCGGGTGGGCTTGTCGAGCAAAATCGCCAAGCCTGTGCCGATCACGAAATAAATCATCGCGTATTTCGACATAAAGCCGAAGCCGATGGCCGCACCCAGCAGAGCTGCGAATGTCCAGCTTGGCGCTTCGCGTAGACGGATGAGCGCGTAAAGGCCCATGCTCCAGAACAGCATCATGGGCGTATCTGTAGAAATCGCGGCGCTGGCGACCCAGATTGACGGCAGGGTCAGATAGACAAGAGCGGTATAGAAGCCCGTGCGGGTGTCCCATAAGCGTTGTGCCGACAAGAACAGCAGGCTGGCCGTGCCCGCGTGAAAGAGCGGAGCCGGCAGGCGCACAGTAAAATCGCTATCCCCGAATAGGCCGGTCGAGAGAGCAATCACCCAGGCGATCATCGGAGGCTTGGAAAAATAGCCCCAATCGAAGCTGCGAGACCAAACCCAGTATTGCGACTCATCAGGATAGAGCTCCGGCGCAGCAAGGCCGAGCCCGATGATACGAATCACCGTGACAGCAAGGATCAGGAATAGCGCGGCATGACCCCAGCGGATCGAGGCTTGCGAAGCGTCGTGAGCGAACATTGTTGGGCCTTGAAACAAGGGGGTGGCGAAGAGTGTTACAATTTGGCCGCAGCCTATGCGGATTTTTCCGTAAGTCTACAGTCACAAAACCGAAAAATTTGGGCGAATTTCGCGCGCTCATCGGTCTTGGATTTAATTAAGTTGTTGTTCTCAATTTATATTTTGAGTTTCCGCGAAAAGCCCTGTGTGTGACAGTTTCTTGAACCCCTCTGGACCGTCACGAAAGCTTCATCCCCACGTCTTGCAAACGTCGAGGCTCAAGCGTAGTTCGCCCCTGCTTCTCGGGGGCAACGTCCCCCATTTATTGGTCGTTCTAGTGGGGGACATTCCAAGATGTCTTTGTTCAAGAAATTTGCATTCAGCGCGGCAACTGTCGCTCTGATGGCTGCGGCTCCGGCTGCAGTTCACGCTCAGCAGACTTCGTCTCAGCTGCGCGGTACCGTCGTTGACGCTTCCGGTGCTCCGATCTCCGGCGCAACCGTCACGATCCTGCACACCAACTCCAACACGGCAGCTACGGCTACGACGGGTGCTACCGGCGCCTTCTTCGAATCCGGCCTGCGCGTTGGCGGTCCTTACACCATCTACGTCTCTGCTGCTGGCTTCGAAGGCGACGTTCTGGAAGGTCTGTCCCTGAGCGCTGGTTCAAACGCTCCGATCTCGATCGTTCTGAACTCCGCTGCTCGTGAGATCATCACGGTCACCGGCGCTGCGATCAACACGCTGGACCTGAACAACGGTGTCGGCTCCAACTTCTCTGCTCGCGACATTGCGAACCAGCCGTCCGCTAACCGCGACGTCATCGGCACGCTCCTGCGTGACCCGCTCGCCTCTTCTGGCGGCGAAGGCAACCTGACCGTTGCTGGTGTGAACCCGCGCTTCAACGGCCTGGCCATTGACGGTTCCCTGCAGCAGGACGATTTCGGCCTGTCCTCCAACACCTACGCGACGCAGCGTTCGCCGATCTCCATCGACGCGATCGAATCTGCTTCTCTCGTGGCGTCTGACTACTCTGTCACCGCAGCTGGCTTCACCGGCGGCCTCGTGAACATCACGACGCGCTCTGGTACCAACGAGTTTGACGGTTCTGCATACTACTACTTCCAGGACGAAACCTTCTACGGCAACCAGGTTGACGGCCGCGACGTCACCACGGCTGCTTTCGAAGAAAAAGAGTGGGGCGTTACGCTCGGTGGCCCGATCATCGAAGACCGTCTCTTCTTCTTCGTCTCCTACGACGAGTTCAACTCCGCTTCTGGTCAGAACTTCGCTGAGTCAGACGTGAATGACGGTATCGACCCGTCCTTCTACGGCATCTTCAACCAGTACGTCCTGGACAATCTGGGCTACGACATGGGCGGTCGCCCGACGGTCGTTGCGAACCCGGAAACGTCTGAGCGTATGCTGGTCAAGCTCGACTGGAACATCAACGAAGATCACCGCGCATCTTTCACGTACCAGACGACGGAAGAAAGCGAAGTCTCTACGTCTCGCCAGAACTACACGACCGCTTGGTATCAGCGCCCGCAGGAGCTGGACTCCTACTCCCTGCAGCTCTTCTCTGACTGGACGCCGAACCTGTCCACGACGTTCCGTGCGACGCTGAAAGAAAACAACCCGGGTCAGCTCTGCAACGCTGGCGCTGGCCAGCCGCACCTGGAATTCCGTCTGAGCCCGGCTGAGCTTGCTGGTTCTCCGATGGACGGCCTGATCTCTGGTGGTTCCGAGACCTTCGTGGGTGGTTGTGACCGTTTCCGTCACGCCAACATCTTCAACGACGAACGTCTGCAGCTCTTCGGTTCTGCTGACTACGTCTGGGGTGACCACGTCCTCACCTTCGGTGCTGAGTACGAAACCTATGAACTGCTGAACGTCTTCGTTCCTGCTTCCAACGGCCGTTTCATCTACAACGACCTGACGAACATCGTGAACAACGACCCGCAGATCGACTACGTCAACGCTCCGACGAACAATGCGATCGACGGCGGTGCTTCCTGGTCTTACGACCGTTTCACCCTGTTCGCTCAGGACACCTGGCAGATCCGCAACGATCTGGAAGTCTCCTACGGCGTTCGCTGGGAGTTCTTCTCTCAGGATGACCAGCCGGCGGCTGACCCGCTTGTGACGTCTACGTACGGTCTGGAATCTCAGTCCAACCTGGACGACAAAGACCTGTTCATGCCGCGCGCAAGCTTCCGCTGGACGCCGACTGACCGCACCACGGTCACCGGTGGCTTCGGTCTCTTCGCTGGTGGTTCCCCGCAGGTTTGGGTTTCCAACTCCTTCCAGGGCCTGACCGCTTTTGCTCGCCAGAGCCAGGGCACGCCGATCTCCAGCTTCGACATCCCGGCTTCTCTGGAAGCTTCTGTCGCTGCTTCCTCTGGTAACCGTATCGACATCATCGATCCGGACTTCGAGATCCCGTCTGACTGGAAAGCGTCTATCCGCGTTGACCACGAATTCGACATGGACTTCGGTGGCTTCGATCTGGGCGACAACTACCTCTTCTCCGCTCAGTACCTCTACTCCACTCCGCGTGACGCATTCCAGTGGCGCAACCTGGCTCAGACCGAGCTGGCTGCTGCTAACCCGACTGGCGTTGCTCCGGATGGCCGCACCATCTACGCGGACCTGGACGATCTGGGCATCTCCAACCTGACCATGCTGACCAATGCTGACGGCGCTGAAAGCCACGTCTTCACGGTGAGCCTGGCCAAAGAATACGATAACGGCCTCGGCTTCTTCGTATCCTACGCATACCAGGACGCTAACTGGATCTCCGAGGGTGGTTCTTCCCGCGGTATCTCCAACTGGCGCGGCATCTCTGCTGTTGACCGTAACTTCCCGGAAGAGCGTACGTCCTTCTTCGAAATCGAAGACACCTTCCGCATCGGTCTGTCCTACGAGCGTGAGTTCCTGCCGGAACTCAACACCCGCTTCGACCTGTTCGGCAACATCCGTTCCGGTCAGCCTTACTTCGCAGCCTTCGACGTCGACAACGACAACTCGCTGTTCGGTCGCGCTGGTGATGGTGAAGGTCCGTTCGACAACAACCCGGCTTACATCCCGACCGGTCTGACCGACCCGAACGTGGTGTTCGCTTCTGGCTTCAACACCACCGCATTCTTCGACTATGTCGACGAAATCGGCCTGTCTTCCGGTATCCAGGAAGTCAATGGTCAGTCTGGTGGCTGGCGCCGTCAGTGGGACCTGCGCATCCAGCAGGAACTGCCGGGCATTGGTTGGGCTGAGCAGTTTGTTGGCGACAACAACTTCTCCTTCGTCCTCGACATCATCAACTTCCCGAACCTGCTCAATGATGAGTGGGGCGTGCAGTACAACGCACCGAGCTTCGGTCAGCTGGCTCTGGTTGAAGCCGATCTGGTTTCTGCCGCTGACGTTGCTGCAGTGGGTATCGATGCTGCAACCGCTCTGACCGGTGATGCGCCGCGCACGACTTGCCAGACTGCTGGTGACTGTGTGTACCGCTTCAACGACTTCAACGGTCGCGACATCAACACGCTCGACTCAAGCGACTCTGTTTATCAGATCCGCATGGGCATCCGTTACGAGTTCTAAGAACCCGTCTCGTATGTTTGCGAATTGGAAGGGCGTCCCTCGGGGCGCCCTTCTTTTTTGCCGCGCTTGAGGCTCGTCAGCGCGGCGGGTGCGTGCTAGAGCCGCGCGCCATGAACACGATCCATCTTCCTCACGAGACCCATCCGGTCGATCAGGTCTTCACCTGCTGGCCAGCGCACCAGGCCTATTGGCCGGCCCCGCTGGAACAGGTCTGGCCGGAATTTGCCGCCTTTCTGAAAGCACTGGTTCAGCCGGGTCGTGATGGACGGCGTATGAGGTTGACGATCCTCGCTGCGACCGCCGAAGCCGAGGCTGCGGCACGACAGGCTCTCGGGCGACAGGCGCAGATCCTGCGTCACCTTTATGGAGATGTCTGGACCCGAGATACCGGGCCGGTCTTTCTCTACAGGAATGGCCAGCGCGAGGCGGTCCGCTTCACCCATAATGGCTGGGGTGGGAAATACCTGTATCCCGGTGATGCGGAGGTCGGTGAGCACATAGCGGCGCTGGCCTCTGCCCGATCGCGGCCAGTGGACCTGGTCGCTGAAGGTGGCGCCTTCGAATTCGATGGTGAGGGAACCGTGCTCACCACGCGCCAATGCCTGCTCAATCCCAATCGCAATCCCGGCGTCAGTGAAGCCCGGGTGGAGGCGCACCTAAAATCAGCATTTGGGGTCGAGAAAGTGCTCTGGATTGATGAAGGCATGGTGGCCGACCATACCGATGGCCATATCGACAATATTGTCCGCTTTGTTCGGCCTGGTGTGGTGATTTGCCAGATGCCCTTTGGCGGCCATGATGAACAGGCCGCAGTTTTCAACGCGATCCGCCGACAGCTTGAAACCATGCATGATGCCCGAGGGCGCAAGCTTCAGGTTCTGACGATACCCGGGCCTGGCCGCGTATTGGATGATGATGGTGAATTAATGCCGGCAAGCTATCTCAACTGGGTGATCGGATCTGATCGGATCATCGTGCCGACTTACGGGACTCAGAGTGAGGCCCGGGCGCTCACCCTTTTGCGCAGATACTTTAAAGATCATGCGGTGACGGGCGTGCGCGCAAACGCTATCTTAACCGGTGGGGGGGCGTTTCATTGTGTCACATGTCATGTCCCAGGAGATCTCAATTGCTCCGAAATAGTATCCTAGGCTTGGCTGCCCTCCTGATGGGCAGCGCGTCAGCGCTGGCCGCTGACGGACCAGATGCGCCAGCATATAACTATCTGCCCGGCCTCCAGACCCATTTTGATCAGATTGTGCAGGAAGATGACCGGATTGTCGGCCTGGCCGCCGCGGTGATCGAGAATGGCGAACCCGTCTTCGTCTACACTCACGGCGAGGCATCCGCGGGGAGCGGGCGCGAGGTCTCGGAGACAACTCTGTTCCGGGCGGCCTCCGTGTCGAAGACCTTCACCGGGACCTTGTTTGCGCTGTTGGAGGAGGAAGGTGTTCTCACGCTGGACGCTCCGGTGCCGGACGAGGTGATGACCTTGAGCGGTCAAAGACGCCCGACGATTGAAGAAGTCCTCAGCCATCGGACCGGCCTGCCCCCCAACGCCTATGACAACATGCTGGAGGAAGGCCGAACCCTGCCCTTTATCAGGGAGCGTCTGGCCGGTGTTGACCTGCTTTGCCCGGTGGGGAGTTGTTACACCTATCAGAATGTGGCCTTCGCCTCAGTAGAGGTTCTGGCCGAGCAGGCGACCGGCCGGCCCTATGATGAATTGCTGCGCAGTGAATTGTTTGAGCGTCTGGGGCTATCATCCGCCTCGATCGGGACTCAGTCGCTTGAAGCATCTGATAATTGGGCTGCGCCCCACCGGGGCTGGCGTCGTCAGCAAAACCGGCCGGGTGATCCTGAGACCTATTATGACCGCATGCCGTCTGCGGCCGGCGTCAATCTCTCTCTCAATGACATGAT
>JAAEZM010000027.1 GCA_018222865.1 Alphaproteobacteria bacterium | reverse complement strand
CAACGTGACCAATCGTACCAATGTTCGCGTGCGGCTTTGTGCGCTCAAACTTTTCCTTCGCCATCGATCTTTACCTCTTTAGTGCCGATCTGGAGACGAATGGCCGATCGACTGAGTGGGTGGACGCTTGGATGCGGACGCATCCGGTTATGGTGCGGCCTGATACACAAGGATTGGGCTGCTAGGCAAGCCCAGATGCGCACCTGGACGCAAAGCCTTGGGAAGAAAACCTCTTCCAAGCCTGCCCGTTGCCCCACCGCATCAAAGAATCGCCCTGCAACGCCGGCTGCGGCCGTAGGTATTCATGAGAGCGATGAGGAAGAATTGGAGCGGGTAGCCGGGATCGAACCGGCATCCTCAGCTTGGAAGGCTGCTGCACTACCATTGTGCTATACCCGCGCTCAGGGGGGAGGTGTTTAGCGGGTTCGTCCGAAGACGTCGAGACCGCAATTACTCTAATCGCTGAGATTGGGCAGAAGCACGTATCAATCAGCGACAAATACTGCGCATGGAACGCTCTGCACCGAGGCTTCGGCAGGACACCATTCGTTCGGATTCATTGGTGGGCTTGCCTAGCCGAAGCTCGCGCAGCGAGCGAAGGATGGTGGAGGGGGCTGGATTCGAACCAGCGTACGCATAGCGGGCAGATTTACAGTCTGCTGGATTTAACCACTCTCCCACCCCTCCACAGGGTGTGTCCGACGAGGAAATATCCGGCGACGGACATCTCTGCAACAAGGCCTCTCAGTGAACGCTGCAGCATGCTATGCACACCGCAAATCAACACCGCCCTTGAAACAGGAGCGCGGACTATAGTGACGAAGCCTTTTAATCGCAACACTCGCAAACGCACGGATTACACACGCCGCTCCAGCCCTGCTGACGCAGGCAAATCCGGCTGGATCTGGGGGCGGCATGCTGTCCTGGCGGCCGTCGACAATCCGCGCCGCGAAATCCACACCTTGCATGTCACCCGCAATGCGGCGCGCGAGCTGCCCGAAGGTGCCGAGCACGTATTGACCGAACCGGCTGAGATCGACCGGCTTTTGCCAGCTGGCGCCGTTCATCAGGGGTTTGCGGCGAAAGCCGCAGCGCTGGAGCCTGAATCTGTAAATGGCATACTCGACCCAACCCATGGGGCCGTCCTGGTGCTCGACCAGGTGACCGATCCGCACAATGTCGGCGCCGTCTTGCGCTCGGCAGCGGCCTTCGGGATCCGCGCCGTGGTCCTTCAGGATCGCAAGGCCCCGCCCTTCTTCGGCACCGTGTGTAAAAGCGCTGTGGGTGCGGCCGAACGTGTGGGGCATGTCCGGGTCACCAATATCGCCGACACTCTTCTTGCGATGCGTGATCGGGGGCGTTATGTGATTGGCCTGGCTGGTGAAAGCGAGCATGACCTCGCCGAGGCCATCGCAGGACCGGATGCGGCCGGCCGGGGGCCGGGCCTGGTTCTGGTCATGGGATCGGAGGAAAAAGGGTTACGCCCCCGCGTGGCAGAAGCTTGTGACCAGCTCGCGCGAATCCCGATGACGCAGAATGTCGAGAGCCTCAACGTCTCCAACGCTGCCGCCATCGCCCTTTACGAAGCAGCCAAATGGCGTCCTGCCCCAACCGGTGAAGGTCGGGGCGAGACGTGATAGGTCAGAAGCCCGCAGCCGCTAGTCCGTATTGCCGATGCGCAGGACAGAGCGGCCATTGCGGCGCCAGTTCACGGAACCCTCGACATTTTCGACATGGACATCACCGGAACCGGACTCGGTGACCGTGACATTCACGGCTGTGCCGTCAAAGCGAATATCGCCAGAGCCTGATATGGAGGCCTGGAAGGGCTCGGCGCGACCGCCGCCAACATCAATACCGCCGGAACCATTAATGCGAGCGCTGAAGGCTCCATTCATTTCATCCGCTTCGATATCGCCAGATCCTGAGACGCGGACATCTAGCCCGGCAATCTCGCCGAGACGGACATCGCCAGACCCGTTGATGGAAATTTCCACATCGCCGCCCACATTAGCGGTCAAGACGTCACCGGAGCCGGAAATATCAATGTCGGCATCATTCTGGATCGATGCAATTTCCACATCGCCAGACCCGTTAATGTCCACAATAGCCGCACCACCGACATCCTCGAGGAAGACATCGCCGGATCCGGAAATGCGGACCCGGGCATCGCCTGCCACATCAGCCGCATCAAGGCGACCGCAGCTGCTCATGGAGACGTCCAGCGTGCCGACATTGCCGACCTCGCCGAGGAAAGCGCTATTGCGCAGCTCCAGCGCCACGCTCTCCGGCGCGGTAATCGTCAAGGTCGGGTATTCCTCAATGCTGACGCGATTGCCCATTCCCCAACCGCCGCGGCCAATGCGCAGATTGCCATTTCGGTGGGAACAATTGAGACGGCGCATGGATTGCCCGCCATCAATCGCGACCGTATTGCCGCTCTGCGACACGCTCGGATCCTCGGCCTGATCGCCGGGATTACTGATTGCGACCTGAATTTGACTGCTCGATCCGGTGCGCACTTCAACACGCCCGATAAAGCCCTCAATCGCGACAGTATCGCCCGCATAGGACTGACTGGAATTCTGTGCGGTAGCCGTTGCACCGATCAATGCAACACTTCCCAAAATACCGGCCGCCGTGGCCATCAATACTGATTTGGACATCGTGGATGATCCCTCTCGTTTAAGATCCCGTTGGTCCCAAGATGCTTGCAACGCCCTAAATGGATGCAGGCTTTCGTTATAAACAGACAAGACTTCCCACATCTGTCCGGTGAATGACGTTTCGGTCATGCACCCTTGGCACGAAAATCTGTAGGGGGATTATCAACCGTCTCATCTCTACCGCACGGCGAAAAATTTTCGAGTTTGTGACGCCCGAACGCCTCCTACTACTACGACTACAACTATGTCGAACCAAACCGCCAGGGGTCCAGCGCGGCAGAGCGCGCAAGACAAGGCCTGTCGATCCACACTGTCAAAGAACGCGCCGGAGTATACCGTACACAGCGCGAGCGGGGATAAGCACGCGGCCCAGCTCGCCCCGGCTAGCGGGTCGGGATTTGTGGCTCGATCCGGTGGAGCTCGAACCGGCTGACGCCTTGCTGCAGAAGCGGATAGACCTCGGCGAAGGCGGTACTGTCGAGAAAGGCCTGTAAATCCTGCGCCGACTGCCATTCCACAAATGTCACTCGCCCAGGTTCCGGTCCGTCTTCCGAATGGCTCTCAAATCGCGGATCGCGCATGCGATACATATACCGCGCGCCCATTGCATTGAGGGCGGGCTCGAGCGCATCGAGATAGCGATCATAATTCTCCGGATACTCTGGATTGATCCAGGCCACGGCCACAGAATACGCCTTGCCCGCTTCGAAGCGCAGCTCCAGATCCTCCTCGAGCACGACGGAGTAGAGGCGAAGCGTGTCCCAGGCGACCGGACGAAGTGCTTTGATAGCCAACCAGTCGGGGTGTTCGGACAATCCGCGCTCTGCCTCGGCGCTTGGCCAGGAGAAGACCCCGTAACCGCCAGGCTCGAACTGTCCGACCACTGTTTCTGCTATGCGCAGATTGATATCCCGGCGCAAGCCCAGCCCGCTGGCTATCGGCAGGACCTGTGCGAAATAAGCCTCCCGCGCTTGGGCGGCATCTTCGCCATCAAGATCGATCGATGCAGAGATGGTGATCAGCTGACCCTGCTCATAACTCAGAGTGATCGACTGGACGACTTCGTCCGATCCATCAAAGCTTTCAGTCGAATGTGACGCATGAATCTCGGCCGTCAGGCCAAGAGCCAGAATCAGTGCGGGAACGGTAAGACCGATCCGTTTCAACGCTTGGGACATGATTTCCTTCCAGGCTTTTATCCTGTCGCAAGCTGCCACAGCGCCCGGAGACCAGCACGGATCATCTCGAGTGCTGTCTGGTTCATAAATGTACCATTGGCCATTGATTTAGAGCGCTGGCAGAATGCTAGGGGCGCCCTTCGATCAGGCCGCGCAGGGCTGTCAGCTCGTCCGCGAAGAAGCGAAGCCCTGCCTTTGCCCGTGCTGTTTGGGCGAAATCAGGATGGACGAGGAGCCAAAACGGGTCCTGTTGCGCGATGGGCGCATGTTCCAGCCGGACAAGATCAGGATCAGGATCGGCCATGAAACACGCCGCCCGCCCCATGCCCAGCCCGCGCTTGATCGCCTCGAAACGACCAGGAATATCCGTGATCGTCAGAGCCACGCTTGCGTCTGGGTAAACGGATTGAGCACGCCATTCGCGCCAGCGCGGCTCATCCTCAGGCGGCGCGATCCACTGTCTTTCCTCCGCGGGGGTAGAGGCGAGGTAATCCTTGTGCGCGTAAAGGGAAGCGCCCCATGAAAAAAGACGCCTGCCCACCCAGTGTGCCGGTGGATTATGGGAGGTTCGGATGACGATATCGGCCTCCGCCCGGTCCAGGTCCACAAATCCGTCCGAGCCATCAATGGTAAGCTCGATATCAGGATACAGATCGGCAAAGCGCGTGACGCTTTCAAACAAAAGATGTTTGAGGACCAGCCCGCCCATCGAGATAGTCAGGGACCCGGAGAGGTTTTGCTCGCTCGCGCGCTGGCGGCGTGCAGCCTCTGCCGTGAGAACCTCCATTTTTTCGGCCGCTTCCAGGATTGCCTGACCACTCTTGGTTGGCCATAGACCGGCTGGTGATTTTTGCACAAATGGCCCACCGGCTAGGCCATTGAGATAGGCCAGACGCCGGGAAACGGTGGCATGGCTCACCCCGAGCACACGCGCGCCCCCGCGCACGGTCCTCTCGCGCACCACCGCGAGGATGAGTTGGTAATCACTCCAGTCCATCGGTACGTTTTTGCACCAATCGACGTCGACTTCAATCCACGCCCGCATCGACAAGCAGTGCTTAGCTGCGAACAACCGGCCGCACCCGGTGAGTATTGGAGTTTTTGATGTCTCAACCCCCCGCACGCTTATTGATCCTGGCCATTGCCCTGGCGGCTAGCCTTCCCCAAAAAGCCGAGGCGCAGCCTGAGGAAAGCCGAGTATATGAACCCGCTTTCTTTATTGCCTTCGCGCCACAGACCGCTTTGGAAATGGTTGAACGCCTACCGGGATTCACCCTCGAAGAGGCGGATGAAGGACGCGGACTCGGCCAGGGCGGAACCAATGTATTGCTGAATGGCCAACTGATAACGGGCAAGGGCGAGGCCGCGACAACCCAGATCGCTCAGATTTCCGCCCGCAACGTGGTTCAAATCGAAATCCTGGATGGTGGAACACTCGACATTCCCGGGTTCACAGGGCTCGTCGCCAATATTGTCACGCAGCGCTCGAATTGGACCGGGTCTATGCTCTGGGAACCGGAGTTCAAATCCTCTGACGAGGCTGAATGGCTCAACGGCAATATCGCCCTCTCGGGCAGTTTCTCAGATCTGGACCTGAGCCTCGCTCTGAGCAGCACCGCCGTGCGACAGACTTTTGTGGGTCCGGAAGAGCTTGAGGACGCAGACGGCTTCGTATTTGAGCGTCGTGACGAGAGCCTTGCGATTGCGGGCGATCAACCAATGCTTTCAACCAGCCTGTCTTGGCAAGGAGATGGCGACCAACAGTTCAATGCTCGCGCCAGTCTTAGCCAGCTCGACTTGACCCGGCAGCAGATATCCAGAACCGAGGCTGTATCCACGCGCGGTTTTGATGGCCTCAGTATCGGCCGGTTCGACCAAGTGCGGAGAAACACTCGCCTCGATTTCGACTACACCCGTCCCGCCCTCGGCGGCTCACTCAAATTTATTGCCGCTTTGGCACACACGGATAATGGGGCGATCACGCGTTCGACGACGCGTCAACCCGATGGGGTTCGGATTGCCGATCAGAGCTTTGAGGAAAACAGCCTGTCGAACGAGCATATTTTGCGCTTGGAACAGAATTGGGGCGGAAACGGTAGAAGCTGGCAGCTTGCTGGCGAGGCGGTCAGCAATACTTTGGAGCTCGATACCAGCTTGCTAGCCTATGATCTGGTGGATGAAGAACGCATATCTGCGAGGTCAGAAAGCACAACCCGGATCGAAGAGGCGCGCGGCGAAGTCACCTTGGCCCACAGCCGAGATCTCCGGGAAGAGCTGGATCTTCAGCTTTCTCTTGGCGCGGAACGCTCCACCCTCAGCCAAGGTGCTATCGAGCGAAGCTTTTTCAGACCCAAGGGCTTTGTTGCAATCACCTGGCGACCGCGACCAAGCTGGACGCTGAGCGCTCGCGTCGCCCGCGAAGTTGGCCAGATCAGCTTTCGAGACTTCGCCACCTCAGTCTCCCTGTTCGAGCAGGTGACGACTGAAAACAATCCGGAGCTTGTTCCCGAACAAAGCTGGGAGTTTAGCGCGCGCGCCGAGCACCGCTGGACCGCTGGCCATATCCTAACCATGGAGCTGGAACACGCTGATATCGAGGATCTGGTAGATCAAATACCTCTGGGCGCAAGCGGAAATGCGATCGGCAATATTCCTAACGCAAGTCGAACCTCTATGAGGGCCCAACTGACCCTGGAAGGCGCCGAGCTTGGCTTGCCGGGTGCTCAGCTGGAATTGCGCGGTCAATGGCGCAGCTCCTCGGTCACCGATCCAATTGGCGGATTTGAGCGCGATATCGGTGGTCT
Organism: Alphaproteobacteria bacterium; assembly: GCA_018222865.1. GTDB lineage: Bacteria > Pseudomonadota > Alphaproteobacteria > Caulobacterales > Maricaulaceae > Maricaulis. The sequence goes on along the minus strand of JAAEZM010000027.1, from coordinate 1,776 downwards.
CATCCTTCGCGATATTCGCGCAGACTTCCGCCATGATATCCCCGGCACATTGTGGGCTTACGGGTTCAGTCTCCAAGATCGTGAACTCGCCCCGACCTATCGCTCATCCCTGATCCAATACCGCAATGTTCCGCCGGGCGCACTAACGCCTGGTGAGAACTCCGTCTTCATCGAGCACGCGAACATGTTCGGACTACGGGCTCGTCTCGAACTTGCTGAACTGCTTGATCAAAACAGCAATTTCTCGCGTCGAATCTATGATGGGAGACGCGACAGCGACCTCATTGATCGCATTGAGACCCGCTCGCGCGAATTGGGTGGGCCGCATGTCCGGATCAGCCTGGCCCGCAGTTTCTAAGCTCAGCCTGCACTGCTCAATTTGTTCGAAGCGCGGCTGAAGATTTTGGCAGAGAAGATGATTGCAGCAAGCCACGCTTTCCCCCTGCCCCCTTCTCTCAGATCGCAGTCTCAGACCGCCACGCTCTAGGCAGTTCCGCTACCGGTCCGGCAACGCAAGTTTTGGTATGGCTGGGTTGCAGACCGCGTTGACGGGCAGCTGCCCTAGAGACAATGCTAAAACGCTTACAGCTATCGCTTGCACGATCTATCCTATCTTCTTGCTGCCGACCCAGGCCTTCAAATCCACTTATAGCAAAGAACGCTCTTTCAGCTTGATGGCTTAAAGCAAAGTCTACTCTGATATTCCGCCTCGCCGATCGGCACCAGCCGACCATAACTCTACCAAAACAAGGGCTAATCCCGCTTAGCTTATGTCAGCAATCCAGCGACGCCCGGGAAGCGGGAGGCCGGGTGGACGTGATGGGCGTGAAATACCGGCTTCGGCGTCGCGTCTTGTCTGTCATTGAAGCCCGGCCTCCCCCGGATCTGTTCCAGGGAAAGGCATGAGACTACCCTGTCTGACAGGTCAAAACCGGCCATGCCTAGCGCAGGAGGAAAGCCTCTAGCCCGGCCACCATTGATAGACTGCGGTGGCGATAATTGTGCCGATCGCATAGCCGAGCACGCCGACCAGAACGCCTGGTGTCACCAGGTCTTTCCAGCCTTTTGCCGCGGCCAGGGCCGGCGCCGTCGTGGCGCCGAGAATGGCAGCATTGGACGCGGTGATCATCTCCGGCAGGGAGAGTTTGAACACGGATCCCAGACCGAAGGTCACGAGCGCATGAATGGTCAGCATGATGGCGATCAGGCCGATCAGGACCGGCGCGGACTGCACCAGCCCCACCACATCTGCGCCTGCCGCAATGGCTGCAAAGAACACAAAGCTGAGGCCGATACCGATCTCATACCCCCCATGCAGCTTGGCCATCTGCTTGGGAATGATGGTCGCCGGGATGAGCGCCAGAAGGGTGATGATGGCGTAGCGCCAATTTCCCCACGCTTCACCGAAATTCTCGCGCAGGAAGCCGGTGATGAGATCGCCGAGCGTCACGACAACCAGGGCGAAGGTGATGGACAGGGTCAGGCTCATCGCGGTTGGCTTGCCGGTCTCTTCAACCACGACCTCCCCTTCACTGTGATCGCGGTCAATGAAGCGTTTGGCCACCCAGTGAATACCCGGCAGGACGGCCAGCAGCGCCAGGAAAAGCCCGGAGAAAAGATTGTCCACGGCAGTGGCGGCAGAGACAAAGCTGGGATCATCAGCCGCCAGGCCCGTGACATCCAGAAGCGCCGCATAATTCACCGATCCGCCGATATAGGTCGCCGTGAACGTGCCGGCGGCGGCGGCCTGGTTTTCACCAATATGGATCAGGGAGA
>JAAEZM010000003.1:170457-264198 GCA_018222865.1 Alphaproteobacteria bacterium | reverse complement strand
CCGCTCATCACCTTGCATGATGAAGCCCTCACCCATGCGCTCAAGGAAGTTGATGCTGCGGCCCTGGCGACGTGTGAAACCCCAGAACAGGTCACGCAAATCCTCGCCTATGCGATTGATGGCGTTCTCAAGCGCTGACAGCGTCTGACACGCTGGGCCGAGCCCCTGATGGATTGGTAATTTCTGCATTTGCGCGAATTCGCCTAAGGTGAAGATGACGGCTTCAGGGGTGCGGGGCCGACTATGATTTGGGGTATTCAGATGCGTTCGACTTTCTTGGCTGCCGCTATGGCATTGGCTCTTCCTGCTATGGCTGGGGCGCAGGACATACCTGCAGAGCCCACCCCGCAATCCATCGCGCTGGAATTATTCGACGCGGCCAATCGCTATATCGATCAGGAAGACTATGAGGGCGCCCGTCGCACCCTGGAAGCGGCTCTGGATCTGAAACCCGGCCATTCTGCCATCTATCGTGGCCTGTTTATTGTCGCGCGCCGCGCCGATCGCCCGGAAGACGCGTTTCGCGCCCTTGAAGGCATGGCGCGGGCCGGGATCAGCTTTGATCCGGGCAATGCCGTGGCCTGGCTGCAAGCGGCGGATCAAGCGCGCTACGCGGCGGTCGCCGCCCAACTCGCTGCGAATGCGGCGCCGATCGGGCAGGCCGAACGTTTTGCGGTGATTGACGCACCGGATGCGCTGATTGAGGGCGTCGCCAAGGATATTGAGACAGACCGCCTGTTTCTCTCCTCTGTCGCCTCGCGCGAAATCCTCCTGCTTGAACCCTTTGCTCGCGATGAACCTATCGTTTTTGCGGATCGGGAAGACGGTCTCTGGTCGGTCTTTGGTCTGGCCGTTGATGATCGCACCCGCGTGGTCTGGGCCGCTTCGGGCGTTGTACCGCAAACCCCGCTGGAAGACGGCGAGGAAGAGGGGACAGCGCTGTTTGCCTTTGACTTGATGACCGGTGATCTCTTCCGCCGTTACGAGATTGAGGGCGCGGGGCAAATCGCTGATTTCGTGGTCCGCGACGGCATTGTCTATGCCTCTGATGCGCGGGAACCGCGGATCTATGTGCTCAATTCCGTTTCGGGCGATCTTGAGGTCCTGGTTGAGGATGCGCGCTTCGTCAATCTGCAGGGCCTGGCGCTGGCGCGCGGTGCGCTTTACGCGGCAGATTATGCGATGGGGATCTGGCGCATTGATCTGGGCGATCAATCGGTGAGCCTGGTGCGCAATGGCTCTGAGTCCCTCATGGGCATTGATGGGCTTCTCAATACACGCGATGGACGCCTGATCGCTGTTCGCAATGGCACACGTCCGCATCAGGTCATGGCGATCGATCTGGACCGCGACGGCTATGCGGTGGAATCCACCGAAGTGCTGTTGCGCGGACACCCGGACATGGGCGCCAATACCGAGCCGACCCTGGTTGATCTTGCCGACGGGCGCGGCTGGCTGGTTGCCAATTCCGCCTGGCCGCAGTTTCCCGAAGATGGCAGCACGCCTGAGGAAACGCGCCCGGCAACCGTGATACTGGAACTGGACTTGGGCGAGTAGCCAGTCGCTCGCGCATTACAAAGCGCACCCAATCGCGTTTTCGGCTTTTCCAGCGGCACCGGAACGAGTCATACTGGCTGAAGACTTTGTTGGCCCACCATTTGGGAGTCCGCCCATGCGTCAGGTTTTGATTTGCCTTCTAGCTGCGTCCGCCATGGTCGCCTGCTCGTCCATGCCCACGCCTTATCAGCCTGCCGTCGGATCCCGCTGGGGCTATGAGGAAACCCAGATCGAAAGCAATCGCTTCCGCGTCTCTTTCGGTGGCAACTCCCTGACAGATCGCGAAACGGTCGAGACCTATCTCCTCTATCGTGCCGCCGAACTGACCGTTGAACAGGGTTATGACTATTTCGAAGTCGTGCAGCGGGCGACAGACTCAGAAACCCGTTATCTCCATTCCGACCCTTATGGATACGGCCCCTATTATGGCGGCTTCAATGTGCGCTATTCCTATTACCATCCGCGCTGGGGCTGGCGCGGCTGGCATGATCCGTTCTGGGATGATGTGCACACGCGGGAGATCACGCGCTTTGAGGCCAGTGCAGAGATCATCATGGGTCGCGGCACCAAGCCTAACACGGCCAATGCCTTCGACGCGCGCGATGTGATGGCCAATCTGGGCGATGACATTGTTCTCCCGGAACCGGAATAAGCCAGCCAGCTCGCTGACACCCCACAACTAATCCGTCCTCTCCTAGAGATATTTCCCCTTTGAGGGGAAATGCTTGCGCTTTCTCGGCAACACCCGGGCCGGGTGCGACACTATGCGCTGACATCGCTCTTGCAATACATTCTCAAATGTATATCCCGCTATTGAAAATTACTCGCAATGGCAGGCACCAGAATGAAAAACAAACTCGCCCTCCTGGTCGGTACGGCAATCGCTTGCGCCAGCTTTGGCAGCATCGCTTCTGCAGACTCTATCGATGATCAGATCATCGTAACCGGTCGCTACCTCTCCCTTGACCAGCTCGACAGTGTGAAGACGCCAACGCCGATTATCGACGTGCCGCAAAGCTTCACCATTGTGACCATTGACCAGATTGAAGAGCAGAACTTCACCAGCGTTGCTGATGTGCTTCGCTATACACCGGGCCTTTCCGTCAGCCAGGGCGAGGGCCACCGCGATGCGATTATCATCCGCGGCAACCAGACCACTGCCGACTTCTTCATCAACGGTGTGCGCGATGATGTTCAGTATTATCGCCCGCTCTACAATCTTCAGCAGATTGAAATCCTGCGCGGTTCCAACGCCCTTCTTTTCGGTCGCGGTGGCGGTGGTGGCATCGTCAACCGCGTCACCAAAACCCCTGAGATCGGCGAGACCTTCACCTCCGTGCGCGCGAGCGTCGACACTTTTGGTGCCTATTCGCTTTCCGCCGACACCAATCTGGAGATCAGCCGGGACGCAGCCTTCCGTTTGAACGCTTATACGGAAGAACTCGCCAATCACCGTGATGCGTTTGATGGCACACGCTATGCGCTGAACCCGACCCTTGCGGTTGATTTTGGCGCCAGGACGAGCGGCGTCTTCTCCTATGAGTATCTCAATGATGACCGTGTCGTTGATCGCGGTGTGCCTTCGGTCTCCGTGGCGAATGGTCCGGATGTGCCGCTGGAAGGATATCGCGACACGCTTTTCGGCTCTGCTGACGGCAATTTCACCGAGTTCGAAGCGCACATTCTGCGGGCTCGCATCGACCATGAGTTCAATGACATGCTTCGCGGCAATGTGACGGCGCAGTATGCGGACTATGACAAGCTCTACCAGAATATCTATGCCGCCGGTTTCGACGCCTTCTCCACGCCCCAGCGCCTGACGCTTGACGGCTATCGCGATGCGACCGAGCGCGAGAACTTCATCATCCAGGGTAATCTGATCGGTGAGTTCGAGACCGGTTCATTCGGCCACACGGTTCTGTTCGGGATCGAATATGGCGACCAGTCGACGCAAAATGGTCGCCTGGACAATCGTTTCGTCACCTCGAATGACGATCAGGAAACGGTCGATTTCGTGAACGGGAACTACACCGTCCCGAACTTCAGCTTTGGTCCGGCATTGACTTCGCGCGAGTCCGACGTCGCTTTCACCTCGCTTTACCTGCAGGACCAGATCAGCATCGCTGACAATTTCAAAGTCATTATCGGCGCCCGCTTTGACCGGTTTGATGTTGAGGTGCTCGACCTGATCGCCGCGCAGAACCCGAATGATGATGGCCGACGCGCCCGAGTTGACGAGGAGATTTCCCCGCGTCTCGGCGTGATCTGGAAGCCGGCGGAATATGTGTCCTTTTATGCCAGCTATTCTCAGACCTTCCTGCCAAGCGCAGGCGATCAATTCCTGACCCTGTCGACCACGACAGAACAGATCGCCCCGCAGGTCTTCGAGAACCGGGAAATCGGTGCGAAATGGGATATCACGCCGAACCTCAGCCTGACCGCCTCCATCTTCCAGAATGAGCGCGGCCTCTTCACCACGGTGAACCCGAATAATGTCGCCCAGATCATCACGGTTGCGGGCAGCACGACGGAAGGCTTTGAGGTCCAGCTCGTGGGAGACATCACCGATACCTGGTCGATCAATGCGGGTTACAGCTATCTCGACAGCACGGTGGATGGCGGCAGTTTCCAGGGCAATCGTACCCGCCAGACGCCGGAACACATGTTCTCTGTCTGGAACCAGTATCAGGCGACCGATCGCTTGAGCCTGGCCCTCGGCATGACCTATCAGGACGAGTATTTTGTGCGCGAGGACAATGCCGTCCTGGTCCCGTCCTACACGCGTTGGGATGCAGCGGCCTTCTACGATCTGAGCGATCGCACTCTGTTGCAGCTGAACCTGGAGAACCTCACGGATGAGGATTACTTCCCGGATGCACACTCCAATGACAACATCTCAACCGGCGAGCCGCTGAACGCTCGCCTGACGGTCCGCCACCGCTTCTAGGCGCGCGAATCTGAGACGAAAAAGAACGGCGGCTCCGAAGGGGCCGCCGTTTTTCTTGGTCTGATGCCTGCCGGACTAGTTGCGCAGATAATCGCAGGCCGGGCTGGCGGTTTCGGAGATTTCGATCAACAGATTGCCCGCGGCCATTATTTCATCGGCTGAATAGCCGAGATTGACCAGGCGCTGGGCGATATCTGCGTTCTCATCATCCGTTCGCGCTCTGAGGAAGGGCACGAGGATTTCCAGCTGCCGATTGCTGGCACGACCAACGACATATCCGGCGAAACAAGAGCAGGACAAACCGCCCGCAGACTGGCGACGCGTCTCGCCCATATCCGCAAGGCACCGGTCAATAAAGCCATTGGCGAAGGTCAAGCTTTGCGGCTCCTGCGCTGTGGCGCTTGTCCCGAAAACGAGCCCCAAAGCCGCGGCGAAAAGAATCTGGCGCATATCACCCCCTGAAAGCACGAAGCATCATTGGGTGCCCCAATACGCGCTGGCGTCAAGACCAATCCGTTTTGAAACGCGACGAAATTCGCGACATCGCGGGTACGGCTGCCCTTCTCGAACTCGCCGCAGCCACGGCGCCAATAGCCGACGAGTAATACGCGAGTAACGGGCGAGCAAAAGAAAACCGGCCCTCTTGCGGAGGGCCGGTTTCACATTCGCGACACGCGCTTGTCTTACTTCGGAGGCATGCGCGCGCCCGCATCAAGACGGACGCATTCCGCATTGATGTAGTCGCTATTGACCATGAAGGCGACGAGATCCGCATACTCTTCCGGCGTGCCGAAACGCTGCGGGAATTGAAGGTGCGATGCGAGCGAGGTTTTCACTTCCGGCGGCATCTGCTGATAGATCGGGGTTTCGAAGAAGCCCGGCAGGATGGTGTTGACGCGGATACCTTCCTTGGCGAGGTCGCGGGACATTGGCAGGGTCATGCCATAAATCCCGCCCTTGGAAGCGGAATAGGCAACCTGGCCGATCTGACCATCCTGAGCCGCGACAGAGGCTGTGTGCACGATCAGACCACGACCGCTATCGCCCAGCGGGTCCAGCGCCATCATGCCCGCCGCCGACTTGGCTGCACACATGAAGGAACCGATCAGATTGATCGAGATCACGCGGCTGAAACGTTCGATATTGTGGGCAGAGATCTCGCCGCTGGAGGAGGAACGGCGTGCTGTTTTCTCAGCCGCACCAACACCGGCGCAATTCACCATGATGCGTTCTTGACCGTGAGCGGCACGGGCCTTTTCAAAACCGGCATCAACGCTGGCTTCATCAGCAACATTGACCTGACAGAATACACCGCCGATTTCCTTGGCGACCATCTCGCCACGCTCGGCATTCATGTCGAAAATGGCGACTTTTGCGCCATCCGCCGCCAGGCGACGGGCTGTACCTTCACCGAGACCAGATGCGCCACCTGTGACGATGGCAGCGATCGAACCGTCAATCTTCATTTTTGTCTCCCCTGAGAGTTCATTATGCCCACGCTCATAGCGCGGTAGGCGCAAAAAGAAAACGCGCCACTTGAAGCATCAAGTGGCGCGTTCGTCCGCCCCCCCTGCGGAGGGGGCTGGGGGGATTATTTCACCTGAATGGCCTGGGTCACGCGCTTTTCTGATGAACGTGGCAGGGTGATCAGGAGAAGACCGTTTTCAAATTCGGCTTCAATCTTCGATGTCTCGACATCAAGCGGGAGGGAAATCGCGCGCTGGAACTCGCCATAACTCCGCTCGCTGATATGGACGCTTTCGCGTTTTTCATCGATTTCAGAGCGTTTGATACCGCTGAGAACCAGGACATTGTCATCCTGCAGGTTTAACGAGACATCAGCCTTTTCCAGTCCCGGCAATTCAGCCGTGATCCGATAGGCCTCTTCAGTTTCAAGCAGCTCAATTGCAGGGGCTGCAAGACCGACACTCCCGGTGCGAGGCCAGTCCAGACCCGTCAATGGCGCACCGCGCCAAAAAGTCTGAAACATGCGCTCCATATCACCGCGCAGAGCCGCGAGCGGATCGCGCGCCTGCACAGCCGTACGGGTTTCGGTTTTAGGGGACGTCACTACATCACTCATGGCACTCTCCATGGTAAAGTTCCGACCTGGCTATAATACCCCTAATCGCTGTACGGGTAAATGCCCGATCAAGCCGCGCTAGCCGTTTTCAACGGCAACATTGCTGACTTTCCCTATAGGGAAGCTGGTGATAGAGGCTCGTCCAGGAATTCAGGAGGCCTTCAATGAGCAGCACTTACACCCTGATGCTTCATGGCGGCGCCGGCGTGCTCGGCGATCATGATTATGCGGATATTCGTGCCCATCTGAAGGGGCTGGCGGAACGCGGACGGGACATGCTCCATTCCGGCGGACGGGCGATCGATGTCGTCACCGCCATGGTCGAAGACCTTGAAGCCTCAGGTCTTTATGTAGCGGGCCGGGGGGCCTCCCCGAATGCGGCCGGCCGCTATGAGCTGGATGCTGCCATTATGGACGGCGCGACGCAGATGGCTGGATCCATCTCCACCCTCACCGGGTATAAAAGCCCGGTTCGCGTTGCCCGCGCGGTGATGGAGCATACCCCGCATGTGATGATCGCAGGCACAGGCGCAGTAAACTTTGCCAGCCAGGGCAAATTTGAACGCGTTGAAAGCGTCAATGATTATTACCAACCGGCGGCCGAGCCGGATGATCGTGAATTTCCCACGGGTACGGTCGGGGCTGTCGCGCTGGACAGCCAGGGTCGTCTGGCTGCCGCCACATCGACAGGCGGCACGCTGAACAAGATGGAAGGCCGGATCGGGGATTGCCCGATTATCGGTTCCGGCACCTGGGCGGACGAGACGGTGGCGATTTCCTGTACCGGCCAGGGCGAATTCTTCCTGCGCCGCGCGACCGCTCATGATGTCGCCGCGCGGATGAAATATGCGGGTCAGTCTCTGGAGGATGCGGCCCATGCCGCAATCGCGGATGTCGGCGATTTGGGCGGCGAAGGCGGCATGATTGCGGTCGATAAGAACGGCAATATTGCGCAGCCCTTCAACTCCCCGGGTATGAAGCGCGCGATTGTCAAAGCCGGTGAGCCTGTGTTTGTAGACGTGAAATAGACGTCAGCCATTATACAGGTCCAGCATGCGCGGTTATTTTGCGGTCGGAGCCGAGGGTATTTCCAAGGCCATGAATCTCGGAGCGATCCTTCGCACCGCTCATGCCTTTGGTGCGAGCTTCGCCTTCTCTGTCCAGGCTCACCACAAGACGCGAGACATTTTTGACGCCGATACATCCAAGTCCGTCACCCATGTGCCCTATTATGAATGGCCGGACATGGAGTCGATGGCACTGCCGGCGAACTGTCAGCTTGTCGGCATTGAGCTGACCGATGAAGCCATCGAGCTTCCCAGTTTTCGTCACCCGCTCTGCGCTGCCTATGTGTTTGGGCGTGAACGCGGTTCCCTGTCTGAAGACATGCAGGCGCGCTGCGCGCACATTGTGAAAATCCCGACCAAGTTCTGCGTCAACGTCTCTGTCGCCTGCGCTGTTACGCTTTATGATCGGACGATCTCCCTGGGCGGCTATCCCGAGCGCCCGCTTATGCCCGGTGGGCCGAAGCTGGGTGACCCGGACAGCTGGAAGAAGTTCGGCGAACATCGCTAGTATCGACGCCTCACAGCGGCATCGGCTGTTTGATCGGCTTGTTCCGCCAGATCGGTAACACCCCTGAAACCAAACGCGCCTAGCCTTCAATTAACCTTGGCCTTGAAACCGCCATCGACATGCCTCTTATAGACGCTGACCTTTTGTGATTTCCGGGAGTTGTGAATGCGCCTCGCCCTGCTGTCTGCGCTGAGTTTGAGCCTTCTGGCGCCAGCCCTTGCTGAAGCCCAATCCGATCCGCAGTTTCGCGGCGAATACTCGGACTGGCGTGTCTTTACGCGTGATACGGATCAGGGCCGTGTCTGCTATGCGCTGTCTCGCCCGACCGATAGCGCGCCGCAAAACCACGAACACGGGAATGTCTATTTCCTCGTTTCATCCTGGCAGTCCGGCATTGTCGAGGAACAGCCCAGCCTTCTCGTCGGCTATGATCTGCGCCCGTCCAGCCCGCCCGAAATCCGCATCGGCTCGTCCACCTATGACATGTTCACCGATGGCCAGGAGAGCTTCCTGGACGATCTTGATGATGAACCCCGCGCCATCCGTTCCATGGAACGTGGCTCGGCCATGCGTGTGACGGCGACAACCGGTGAAGGTGTCGCTACGGCTTATGAATTCTCCCTGCGTGGCGTGACCGCAGCGATCCAGCGTGTGAATGCGCTGTGTAACTAGCGGCCTGGATCAAGCTTGGACCCTACGCAGAATTAGGTAATCGGTGGTTTTTGTGATAGAGCCCCGCCTCTTTCGCTTAAATCGACCCCAAGGCTCGCATGAACCACGCGCTGAACATCTCCGCCGTCAATCCCAATGCGCCGCGCATCGATGGCGCCGCATCGGCTGGTCCCGCCTCTCTGGCCGGGATGACACGTGCGCAATTACGCGATGCGGCGATCGAGATCGGTGTGGACCCGAAAAAGGCCAAGATGCGTGCCGAGCAGCTCTGGCGCTGGATCTACCATTACGGGGCCACCTCTTTTGACGAGATGACCAATATCTCCAAGGACCTGCGCGCGCAGATGGCGGATAAGTTCTCGCTGCATCGCCCGCAGATCAAAGAGCGACTGGTTTCTGTCGACGGCACACGCAAATACCTGATCGAACTCGCGCCAGGCGTTGAATGCGAAACCGTCTTCATCCCCGATGTCGCCAAATCCGGAGCGCTTTGCGTGTCGAGCCAGGTCGGCTGCACGCTGAACTGCACCTTCTGCCATACAGGCACACAAGCTCTGGTCCGCAATCTCACCGCTGCCGAAATTGCTGCCCAGGTGATGGTGGCGCGCGATGATCTGGCGGAATGGCCGACCTCGAACGAAAACCGCAAGATCACCAATATCGTCTTCATGGGCATGGGCGAGCCGCTGTATAATCTCGACCATGTTTCCGATGCGATCGACATTATTTCCGATGGCGATGGCATGGCGATCGGTCGCCGCCGCACCACGGTCTCAACCTCCGGCGTCGTGCCGAAGATCAAGGAATTGGGTGAGCGCACTGGCACGATGCTGGCCATTTCGCTGCATGCCACCAATGATGATCTTCGCGACGAGCTGGTGCCGCTGAACAAGAAATACCCGCTGGCAGAGCTCATGGATGCGATCAAGCAATATCCAGGACTCAATAATTCAAAGCGGGTGACGTTCGAATACGTGATGCTGAAAGGCGTCAATGACTCGATTGCCGAAGCCCGCGCTCTGGTCAAATTGCTGAAGGGCGTGCCCGCAAAGATCAATCTCATCCCGTTCAACCCGTGGCCGAACAGCCCGTATGAATGCTCGGACTGGGATCAGATCGAGGCTTTCGCGGATATTGTGAACCGTGCCGGCTATGCCAGCCCGATCCGCACGCCGCGCGGACGCGATATCTTCGCCGCCTGTGGCCAGTTGCGCTCGGAAAGCAAGAAAGTCCGCGCGAGTGAACTTCGCAAGCAGCGCATGGATGCCAAGACGTGAATTCTGCTGTTCTGTACCGCTGGCGTATCAAGCCGGGCCGAGAAGATGAGTTCGCCGAGGCGTGGGATGAGGGCACGCGCCTGATCCATGAACGCTGTGGGTCTTACGGCGCTATTCTGCATCAGGGTGAGGATGGCCTATTCTGGTCCTACGCGTCCTGGCCGGACGAGGCGACCCGCCAGCGCTGCTTTGCAGACAATGACTGGTTCTCCATGCCCTGCTTCAAAGTCATGCAGGACTGCATAGCCGAGCGTTTCGAGGAAAGCCGGCTGAGCGTCCTTCGTGATCAGCTTGCAGAACGCGCCTGAACTCCCTCTGCATCGCTCATATTGGCATTTCAAAGTAACGCGACAAGTCAGTCGCGATTAACCAAAGTATACACCCTTTGGTTGTTGATAATAATTTTATTCTGACTATTCATATGGTTATCCTAGTCAGTAATAGGATATTCGTCGCAAGCCTCCGTTAACCAGAATTCGTGCAGTTTTTTCGGGCAATTAATTGGAGCCCCTCGTGCACGACTCTCGTCAATCCAGACTGGCCTTTCTACCAGCAGTCCTAATCGGACTGGCGGTCGTCTGTACGCCTTTGCTCGGATTGTTCGAGCCTGTTGAGGGGAATGAAGTTGCCGCCGTATTCCCACCGGGCTGGGGGGAAGCGGACGTTCTTCTCGCGTCTGCGGCCGCCGATTCACGTCTCGTTCGCTTCGGTGCTTTCTCCAATATCGGCGTCATCCGCATTGATGACGAAGACACATTATTAGCTCTGCGAGCGCAGGGCGCCCTCCTCCTCCTCCACCCCCAAGTCCTTGGGGGCTGTCTGATTACGCCGGCCAATAATACCAATACGGCCAATTCCGAATGGAGCCTATAATGACACGCCTTGATGCTCTGCGCGCCCGTGCTCAGAAGGGACTGATTTTCGGTGCGATCGGTTTCACCGCGCTCTACCCGGTCATCGCACTCTTTAAATCCCCTGACCGCCTGATCACGGGTACGCTTTTATTGGCTCTGGTTACGGGCGCTGCCTTCTTTTCCTGGTGGACTTCGCCGAACACGGTTGCATCTCGCGCCACCACGGGTGCAGCTCTGGTCGCCTTCCCGGCCGTTATGGTCTACTCCATGGCTGGCCAGCCCTGGCAGCTTGATATGCACATGCTGTTCTTCGCCTGTCTGGCCGTATCAGCGGTCATGTTTGATTGGCGGGCCGTGCTCGCCGCTGCCGCGGTCACGGCAGTCCATCACCTCAGCTTGAACTTCATGCTGCCCTGGGCCGTTTTCCCTGATGGCGCAAATTTCCTTCGCGTCGTCCTTCATGCCGTAATTGTTGTGGTTCAGACCGGTGCGCTGATCTGGATGACCAATCAGGTCGCTGTTGCGCTAACCCAGTCAGAAGAGGCAACCGCGGAAGCGAATGAGGCCCAGAACGCGGCCAGCGAAGCCGCTGAAGCAACCAAGTCCATGCAGGTTGAAGCAGAGGAGCGCCAGCTCAAAGTCTCTAAGATTGCATCGGATTTCGAGCAGGCCCTGCGTCTGGTCGTGAGCTCCGTCTCCGGTGCATCCAGTCAGGTTGAATCGCTGGCAAACCAGCTTAATGGCGATGCTCACGCCACCCGCTCAGGCGCTGAGGCCGCGTCCGGACAAGCCGCACGGACCAATAGTGATGTGCAATCCGTGGCCGCCGCTGCGCAGGAACTGTCCGCATCCATTACGGAAGTTTCTCGCATTCTCGAGAGCTCCGATGAAGTCTCCGAACGCGCTGTCGCAGAGGCGGAAGGGGCTGGTCGCTCGATCGACGAGCTGCAAACCGCCGCACGTGAAATCGAAAGCATTATGGAAATGGTCTCTGACGTTGCTGAGCAGACCAACCTGTTGGCGCTTAATGCCACGATCGAAGCTGCCCGCGCCGGTGAAGCGGGTAAAGGGTTCGCGGTCGTTGCTTCCGAGGTCAAAGCCCTGGCTGAGCAAACCACCAATGCATCCAATGATATTGCCGCCCGGATCGATGCCATGCGGGGCGCATCTGGCGGGGCTGCCAGCGCCCTCGGCCGGATTGCCGAGATCATCGATGAAATTCGCTCTGCCTCTGGCAGCGTGCGTGACGCCTTCTCTCAGCAAAGCAATGCAACCAATGAGATCGCGCAATTGGCCGAGCAGGCCGCCGGTGCGACCGCGGATGTCACGCGGAATATGGATGAAGTGAATGATGCCGCTTCCCGGGCCAGCAGCGCTGCGGAAGAATTCACCCATGCCTCCACCGAGCTGGGCGAAAACGCCAAGCGTCTCGATGATGAGCTGAACGCCTTCAAGTCTGCACTCGACGCAGCCTGATCCGTTTCCGCCTCACCCGGAACAGTCCAGAGCGGCCCTCTTCAGGGCCGCTCTTTCTTTTCGCGACTACCCCTCTTCGGGCTTGCGGAAGAGGTAGACAAAACGATCTGTCTGCCGACGGATAGAGGGCGAGAAGATGCTTATATCGCGTGGATCCTGTTCATTCGCGAGCATGTCGCTGCTGCGCTCCAAGATAAATCCCGCCTGTGTGACCTCCTCAAGGACATTCGCGCTATCAATCCGGTGAAGGCCCTGGACATGTGACAGGCCACTCCCGTCCGGGGCGTGATGGTCGATTATGAGATACACGCCGCCCGGGCGCAGGGCATCAAAGGCCGCCTGGTTCATGGCTGCCCGGTCCGTGCCGGCCCAAACCGTGTCGTGGTAGAAGAGCACCATATAGACGGCGTCGAGCGGGTCACTGATAGCGTCATCAAAGCTCGCCAACTCGTTGACAATATATGTGAGATTTGACCGCTGCGCGGCCAGATCCGCCAGTGTCTGATTGCTTTGCGGATAGCGCTCAGCCACCCAAATGGGGTTTTGCGCATAAACATGCCCGGCCTCACCGACAGCCGTTGAGAGGACCCGCGAATAATAACCACTCCCCGCAGACAGGTCTGCAACGCGCCAGCCACGCTCTACCCCTGAGAAGACAAGAACTTCAGCGGGATGGCGGCTGGCATCGAGGACGCGGTCGGCTTCCGGCCGGCTTTCATCTTCAATCGCCTCTTCAATCACCTCCGGCATCGGGTCAGCGGACGCGTCAGATGCAGCGCTCACAGTATCGTCCAAAGGGGCATTCACGGGCTGGGGCGCGCCACAGGCGCACGCGAGCAAACCTAGGCTCAAGGCCGCGAAAACTGGTCTCATCATCCCCTCCAAGACACGTCGCGACAGTTTCCTCGTGCGCCCGAAAAGGGCAAGCGGAAACAGCAAGCTCTCACACAGCCGTGAGCATCAGCGAGCAGGCTTTACCTTTAGGCAGTAAATCCAGCCAAGACTGCGTCCATCAGCGCGGTGATTCGCGCCAAGAATGAGCCGGGGAGGCAACATGCATATCGTACTCGCGCTCGCTACAGGCATGGCAGTGGCAGCAGCTTATATCTATCGACTGGAGAGCCGGCGTCCCTGACGCTGGCTTGCCAGACGCAGTCTTCACCTTGCTACGGCCTCAAAACAGCGCTTTTCTTTTCAGCGAATGAGGAGAAACGCCCATGTTGCTGAAGACCGCCAGCTGGCCTGAAGTCGAGACCTATCTGACACGCTCGACCGGCATTGTCATTCCGATCGGCTCCATGGAACAGCATGGCCCTAACGGCCTGGTTGGCACGGATGCGCTGTGTCCTGAAATCATTGCGCATGAAGCGGCCAATGAGGCGGGCTTTCTTGCCGGTCCAACCTTCAGCGTCGGCATGGCGCAACATCACCTCGCCTTCCCGGGCTCGATCACTCTGCGCCCATCGACAATGATTGCGGCCCTCAATGACTGGATTACCAGTCTTGCGGGTCATGGTTTCCGTCAGATCTATTTCCTCAACGGGCATGGCGGCAATATCAACACGCTCAGCGCAGCGTTCAGCGAGTATTATGCGAACTGGTCCATGCGCGGCGAAGCCTGCCCGGTTGTTCTCAAACAGCGTAATTGGTGGGAGCTTGGCGGGGTCATGCCAGCCTGCAAGCGGCTGTTTCCAGCTGGTGACGGGTCGCATGCAACCGCTTCGGAAGTGTCCTTGACCTATTATGGCTACCCCGAGGCGGTCAAACGGGTCGAAATGCACCCGAAAACGGCACCGGACGGGACTTTTACCGATGCTGCTGACTTCCGTCGAAATTTTCCTGACGGTCGGTGCGGTTCTGATCCAAGCCAAGCGACACCGGAGAAGGGCGCTGAACTCGCCAAGATCGCGAAGGCCTCGCTGATCCAGGAAGTATCCAGCTTCTTCAAGAGCCCGGCACACAACCAGGCAGCTGAGTAGACTTCACCCGACACATAAGTTTCATTTCAATGATATGGCGCGTATACGCTATAGCGGCGCGTATTCTTGCTTTTCGAGGGGACCCGAAATGAAAACCTGCTATCTCCTGCCCGCACTCGCTGTTCTTGCCGCATGTTCCGCGCCCGAAAGCGAGGCGCCAGCCGACAGTGCTCCCCTTGTCGAGGCCAGCACGCCAGCCGGTCCGTACAGCCAGGATAATCTCGCCTTTTCTGATGCCTGTTTCAATGAAGGCGCGCGCGTCGAAAACCTCGATCTCGGCCAAACACTGATTGAACGCGGGCCCGCGGGCGTCGTGCTTGTCGCGTATAATCAGGCCGATGGCAGCGGTGTCCATTCCTTCGACGTCACTGCAGTCAATGATGAGATACGCCAGCGCGTCGACAATGCGGCTGCGGACTTCTTCCGCAATGCCGGCGTTGCCTATGATGTCACAACGGACAATGTGATTTATCATCGCCAGATGGATGGTACTTTCTGCGCTGTCGTCAATGTTCCAGAGATCGCGAATGCTCTGGCCAGTGAAGCGCGGGCCATCCAGGCCGATATCGATAGTGCGGCAGCGCCGACCGAGTAAGCGCGCTAGGCGCCTGCGAGACACGCGCCTAGCGCGCGATGATCTCTCCGTTGACAATCTCTACAGCAACCGCGGTCAGGCTATCCCCGGCCGCGGGACCGCCATTGCATGCGCCGGTCTCGACATCAAAGCTGGCGCCATGGACCGGGCAGATCAAATGGCCATCGCGATGCACAAGCGCCCGGCCATCAGGCAGGCTGAGCGGTAGTCCTGCATGGGGGCAGATATTGGTCCAGGCATACACCTGGTCGCCTCGGCGGATCACAATCACGCCGTCCGCCCCCTCACCAAAACGCTTGCCCTTGCCGTCCTCAATCTCATCCAGACGGCCCAGAACCTGCCCGCCACTCAAAGCGGCGCCCCGGTTGGGGCGTTGACCACCCAGCGGAAAGGAGCGGTCTCCACACTCTCAAACAGGCCAGCGAGAGCATAGGGATCTGTATCCAGCCAGGTTTTCAGAGCGGCGCGATCATCCATCTCCACGATCAGCAAGGAGCCGGCAGGCTGATCCGATCCGTCCAGCCAGGGCCCCGCCGCCTTTACGCGATCACCTGCATCGGCCAACCAGGCGAGATGTGCCTCGCGCGTCTCCAGGCGGGTTTCCAGCATGCCCGGATTGTCGCGGGTATGAACAATGAACAGCATTTACACAGTCTCCAGCGTGAAGGGACGGGACAGAAGCGTTTCAATCGCATCCTCCACCGATACACGGCCCGCAAGGATGGCATCGACGGCTTCGCAAATCGGCATTTCGATACTATTGCGCTTGGCCAATGCGACCACGGCCGGCGCACTCGCCACACCCTCGGTCACCGCCCGGCGTTCTGAAAGGATATCGTCGAGATGTACACCGCGGCCCAGCGCCAGTCCGCAGGACATATTCCGCGATTGCGGTGAGGAACAGGTCAAAACGAGATCACCAAGACCGCACAGGCCCGACAATGTCTCCCGCTGCGCGCCGAGTGCCAGCGCGAGGCGCGTCATCTCCGCAAATCCGCGCGCAATCAGGGCCGAATGCGCCGACTTGCCGAGCCCACGGCCCTCCGAAATCCCACACGCGATGGCCAGGACGTTCTTCACGGCGCCGCCAATCTCCGCACCGATCAGATCCGTGGCGAGATAGGGGCGAAAACGCTTCGTACCCAGTGCTGAAATGAGATCTTCCCCGACCTGTTCATCCTCGCAGGCGAGGGTCACAGCGGTGGGCAGGCCTTTGGCCGTATCGATCGCGAAGCTCGGCCCGGAGAGTACAGCCGGCAAGGCATGTGGGATCGTTTCGCCGAGCACTTGCGTCATCATTGACAGGCTGGATTGCTCAATTCCCTTCGCGCACAGCACTACTGGCAGACCTTGTGGCGCAAAGGGCAGATACTGCTCCAGCACCCGGCGAAGATGCTGAGCAGGAGCCACTGCCAGCACTGCATCACACGCGTCCAGTTCAGACATGGCCGTGACAGCGGAGATGCGCGGCGAAAGCTCGACATCGGGCAGGTAGATGGAGTTTTCGCGCTTGGAATTGATCACCTCGGCAACATCGTGCTCGAAAGACCAGAGCAAAACATCCCGCCCGGCGCTGGCCGCTGTCTGCGCCAGGGCCGTACCCCAAGCTCCCGCACCGATCACACCGATTGTTTCATATCGCATCATGCTTTGGGTCCTTTCCGTCCGGATCCGATCGCCGGGTCCAGCTTGGCCGAGCTTTCATCCAAAGGCCAGCGCGCACGCGCCGGAGCTTCCAGCCCGTCGATCGCGCCACGCTCGAGCTTCTCCAGCCCGGCCAGGGCGATCATCGCCGCATTATCCGTGCACCATTTCGACGGTGGGGCGATCATCTCGAACCCCATCTCCCCAGCTGCACCCTGGAGCGCGTTTCGGACCGTTTTATTCGCAGCCACGCCTCCCGCGACAATGAGCGGTCGGGGCGCGGCGATAGCGGGGAAGTCATCGAGAAAAACCTGCATGGCCCGGCGCGCGCGTGAGGCGAGAGCGTGCGCGATTGCCCTTTGAACGCTGGCAGCCAGGTCTGCCTTGTCTTGCTCCGACGGTGCCTCAAGCTTTTCCCAGATCTGCCGCGCGGCCGTTTTGAGCCCAGCGAAAGAAAAATCGCAACCGGGCCGGCCCTTTAGCGGCGTTGGCAAGGCAAAACGATCCGCATCGCCCGCCACGGCCATTTTCTCCAAAGCCGGCCCTCCGGGAAAACCGAGCCCCATGATTTTCGCTGTCTTGTCGAACGCCTCGCCGGCCGCGTCATCGAGGGTCGAACCGAGGCGGCGATACGCCCCAACCCCTTCAGCGATCAGCAATTGGGTGTGCCCGCCAGAGACCAGGAGCAGAAGATAGGGAAAAGCGACGGGCTGGCCCAGGCGCGGCGATAGTGCATGACCTTCCAGATGGTTGACCGCCAGAAGCGGTTTGCCCGCTCCAAGCGCCAGCCCTTTCGCGGTCATCAAGGCCGCCATCACACCGCCGATCAGCCCCGGTCCGGCCGTGGCAGCAATCCCGTCAATCTCATCAAGCGTCAGCCCCGCCTCCGCCAGGGCCGCGACGACCAGACCGTCCATGGCCTCCGCATGAGCGCGCGCAGCGATTTCTGGAACGACACCGCCAAATGGAGCGTGAGCCTGTGTTTGCCCCAGCACCAGGTCTGCCAATACATCAACGCCGCCTGTGGCGTTTCGGCGCAGTATGGCGACTGCACTCTCGTCACAGCTGGACTCCAGGCCGATCACGGTGAGTGGTGTCTCTTGCTTTGCGGGCGTTGGGGCAGGTAAGTCCATGCCTGTTCGATAACCTTCTAATCCGATTGCCGCAACGTGCCAGATCTGTCTCAACCGCTTCCCATCGCTACCCGCAAATCCCCGCTCGCTCTCGTGCAGGCCTATCTCGTTCAGGCGAAGCTGGCCGCAGCGCATGGCATCCCCGAGCATGACCGGGATCGTGTCTTCCCTATTCTGGGCCTTGTTTCGACCGGGGATAAGATCCAGGACCGCACACTGCTTGAGGCGGGCGGCAAAGGCCTTTTCACCAAGGAGATCGACGAGGCGCAGCTTGGTGGAGACGCGGTTTTCGCCGTGCATTCCATGAAGGATGTGCCCACGGTCTTGCCTGAGCGTCTGATCCTGGCCGCCATTCTTGAACGCGAAGATCCGCGCGACATGTTGCTGGCTCGCGGCGGAGAAACACGTTTGGCGGATCTTCCTGAAGGCGCGCTTATCGGTACCGCCAGCCTGCGCCGCCAAGCACAACTCCTCCACGCGCGCCCTGATCTCTCAGTGATTCCCCTGCGCGGGAATGTCGATACCCGATTGAAAAAGCTGCGCGATGGCGATGTTTACGCGACCTTCCTCGCGCGCGCAGGCCTGAAACGTCTAGAGCGCGCGGAGGCGGAAGCCCCGGCGCTGGACATCGCTGAAATGCTCCCGGCTGCCGCCCAGGGCGCGATCGGTGTGACGGTCCGCGCGGATGATGCAAACGGGCTAGAGCTGGTTCGCGCCCTCAATCATGAGCACACGGAACGCGCTATCGCCGCAGAACGTGGTTTCCTGGAAGCGCTGGACGGGTCTTGCCGAACCCCCATTGCGGCCCATGTTAATATGGAATCATTGGACTTTTTGGGCGAAGTCTTGAGTCCTGACGGTCGAACAAGATGGCGAGAATCAACGCGACTTGATCTCAGCCGGACCAATCTGGACGACGCAGCGGAGGCGGGCCGTAAACTTGCCAACGCCGTCCGACAGCAAGCAGGCGACAAGCTGAAAGATGCTTTGGGCATGACATGACAGTTTTGATCACACGCGGTTGGCCAGGCGCCGAACATACATCTAAAGGGCTGAGAAATATGGGCATTGACCCCATTATCTGCCCTGTTCTGGATGTGAATTTCCGGGCCGCCATCGATGTGGATCTGAGCGATGTCCAGGCGCTTGCCTTTACCAGCACCAATGGTGTCCGGGCCTGGGGCCCGCGCCGCCCGGAGCGGGAGTTTCCCGTGTTTGCGGTCGGGGACAGCACGGCAGAAGCCGCCCGCGAGATCGGTTTCCGCAAAGTCCAGTCGGCGAATGGAGATGCCGTCAAGCTTGCCGCCCTGATCAAGAAAAAGCTCAAGCCAAAACGCGGCTCCATTCTGCATGTGCGCGGCATCCATACCGCCGGCGACCTTGCTGGAGAACTGAGAGAGGCCGGTTTCACGGTCCGTGAGGCCATCGGCTATGGCACTGTACCAGTCGATATGCTGAGCGAGGAGGCAATTGCAGCGATTGTCTCCGGCGCGCCGGTCCAGGTCCTGATCCACTCCCGTCGCGGCGCAAAAACCTTTCTCGACCTTGTCAAACGCTTCGGTGTTCATCGCTGGCTGGAGAATGTCTCCGCCTATGGCATCAGCGCCAATGCCCTTAAACCGCTCGAGCATGCCGGCTTCTCGGGACTTTATGCCGCGCCGGAACCCAATGAGGCCGCGCTTTTGAAACTGCTCGATCAGCCGGTCGATCTGGTGTCCTCGCGCGACGCATCCTAAAGTGACCGCTCACCGAACGAATCGTGAGCTGGCATGTCTGAGTCCAAGCCTGATCTAGAGCCTGAACCGCTCGATGCGGAATTCGAACCGGCCCCATCGGAAACGCCGCGTGCTGCGGCCGTGAAGTCAGGGCTGGGCATGGGAACCGCCCTGAGCCTTTTCATTCTCGCCAGCCTCGCAGGCGGCGCGCTTGGCTATGGCGGGGCCCGCTACTTCCCCGCCCCCATTGCACTGGACCTGTCGGGCGCGGATGCAGAGCGCGCGGCCCTCACCGAGCATATGACTGCGCTGGAAGCCCGCCTGATCGCGCTTGAGAATGCGCCAGCGCCAGAGATACCAAGCGAACCCGCCCCCGATCCGCGTATTGATGACCTCATCGCCCGCCTCGACACGCTGGAAGCCGATATCGAAGGCGGTGCCTTGACCCCCATCGCCACGGGTGAAACATCGACCGCCACGGATCTTGCCCCCATCCTGGCCCGGCTGGAGGCATTGGAAAGCGCGCCGCAAACCGAAATGCCGACACCAAGCGAGCCGTTTGATGCCGAACCGCTCGAACGACGTCTCACAGCCTTGGAAACCGGCCAGGACGATTTGAGCAATCAGCTCGTTTCGACTCTGCAACAAGCAGCACAGACCCCAGCCGAAAATCCTGATTTTGCAGATCTTTCCAGCCGTCTGGACGCGCTGGAAGCCGCAATTTCCGCACCGCCGGATCCCTCAGAAATCGATGCGGCAGACGCCATGAATACGCGGCTTGCAGACATCGACCAGGCCATCGACGAGCTCCGCCGCCTTGTCGCAAGCGCGCAGACCGCATCACAAAGCGCGCAAGAAACCGCCGATAGCGCCGTTGAGACGGCGACCGCCAGCGCAGCAGCCGCCGATAGCGCAGATGATCGCCGCTTGGCCGCCCGCGCCCTAGCATTGACCGCCTTGCGCGACCGCGCCGTCACCGGGGAAGCCTTCGAGGCCGAGCGCGCGGCGCTGGCGCGACTATGGCGCGACAATGCAGATCTTGATCGCCTGTCCGGGCACGCTCGCGCTGGCGTCCTTTCCGTCGATGAGCTCAGCGAGACCTATCCGGGCACGGCGATCCGCGATGCCGGCGTGAGTGTGAGCCGCCTTTGGGGTTTGATCGAACTGCAGCGCATGGATCCCCAAAGCGATGATAGCGGCACGCTGGCGCTCACCGCGCTCAGCGAGGAACGCCTGGCAGAGGGCGATCTGCAAACGGCCGTCTCGATCACCGAGCAGCTTGAAGGCGAAGCGCTGGACGCTGCGCGGGACTGGCTCGTCCTGGCGCGCGCCCGACTGAGTGTTGATGAAAGTATTGAAGCCCTGCGCACTGACTTGAATCGTCAGGCAGCAGAAAGCGGAGCTGATCCATCATGATCAAACTGCCCTTCAAAATTCCTGCAATCGTCAAATTCATCCTGCTCTTCCTGGTCATCGCGGTGGCTGCAGGCGCGGGCTGGTTCTTTGCGCTTAATCCGGGTCGGGCTGTCTTCGAGTTTCTTGGCTATCGGATGGAAGTCCCGTTTGTGGTCGGCATCGGCTTGTTGATCGTTGCGACCTTTACGCTCTTTCTTCTCATCTGGGCGGGCTATATGGCCGTCACCTCCCCGGAGAAGTTCCGCAACTTCCTGGCGCGCCGCCGGACAGAGCAGGGCTATGACGCGCTTGAGCGCGCCCTAATCGCCTCTGCGGCGGGTGATGGTGAAACCGCTGTGCGCCAGGCCGCCCGCGCAGATACCTTGCTGGAACGCCCTGCCCTGTCGCGCCTCCTCGCTGCGCGCGCTGCTGAAGCGGCCGGTAATCTGGAAGGCGCGGAGACCCATTACGAAGCCCTTCTGGAAGATAACAAGACCCGCGTCGTCGCGCGCCGCGGCCTGGCCCAGCTCGCCCATGCGCGCGGGGATCACACCGCCACGATTGAGCATGCCGAGGATGCCTTTGCGCGTGCCAAGGGCGCAAAATGGGCTTTTGAAGCCCTTTTTGATGCGCAGATTGCCCAGTTCAAATGGGAAGATGCACTCTCCACCCTCAATGAGGCCGAACGTCGTCGCCAATTACCGGCCGACCTCCTGCGCCGCCGCCGAACCGTTGTCATGACCGCTGCAGCGCTGGCTTGCGAGGATGAAGATCCCGCCCGCGCCCGCGATCTTGCGGAAGCCGCGACCCGTGCCGAGCCTGGCTTCGCGCCCGCTGCAACCCTGGCGTCCCGCCTGCTGTTTGCGGCGAAGCGTTACAAGCGCGCGGCTGATGTGCTGGAAGCCGGCTGGCAGGCCCAGCCCCATCCCGCCCTTGCTCGGGCCTATCGGGATTTGCGCAAGTCTGATAACCGGGCCAAACGCGCAGAACGCATGCGCAGCCTCGCCGCGGCACATCCCGATCATCGCGAGAGCCAGCTTATCCTTGCGGAAATTGCCCTGGATGATGGTGACAGCGCCATCGCACGCAAACACTTGGAGCCGCATTTGGAGGCAGAAACGCCAAGCGCGCGCGTCTTTGCGATGGCCGCCCGTTTGGCGCGCCTGGAAGACAAGGATGAGCAGGCGCGCCGCTGGATGACCCGCGCAGCCCATGCTTCTGGGGAAGCGGACTGGAGCGATATGGACGCGGAAGGCCGCCCCTTCCCCTACACGCCGGAAGACTGGCAGCGCATGGTCTATGTCTTCGGTGATGAGGGCCGCCTTATCCACCCGCGTCACGAGCGCTTTGAAATCGCTGCGGGCGCGGTGCCGGAAACTGCGCTGCTGGAAGCGCCTCGGCCGCGCCCTGCAACCGGCGGGGTGACACCCGGACATGGAAGGAGTTATTTCACCGCGCCGCGCCAGCCCGATGATCCGGGCATTGACGCGGACAGTGATGATGACGACGCCGGACGCGCTGCATGATGAAGAAATCCCGCCTGATCGCGATCACCGGAGGCTCCGCCTCGGGCAAAACCCGGCTTGCCGAAGCCCTGGCCCAGCACTTCGCGCCGCAAGGCTGTTATGTCCTGTCCGAGGATAATTACTACCATGATGCCGGTCGCTTCGAGAATTTCGACGCCGGGCGTTTCAATTTCGATGAACCGGCCGCCAAGGATCATGACCTGCTGGAAGCCCATCTCATGGCCTTGCGTTCAGGCGAGGCTGTTGAGGCGCCGATCTATGATTTCGCGACTCATTGCCGTGAAGACCGGACCCGCGCCTGCGCAGCGGCACCCTTCGTGATTGTCGAGGGCATGCATTTGCTGACGACGGAGCGGTTGCGCTTGCTCTTCGATCTGACGGTCTATGTCTCTGCCGGAGATGATATTCGCCTGCAGCGGCGCATTTCGCGGGATGTTGCCGAGCGCGAGCGGACCGAGGCCTTTGCACGGGCCCAGTTTGAAACCCATGTCCGCCCGATGCACGACCTGCATGTCGAGCCGCAAAAACCTTTCGCCGACATCGTGTTGGTCAACCGCGGAGAGCCCGATTTCGATCTCTTGATGCAGCCTGTGCTGGAACGTGTGGACGCCCCGGCCAGTGTGCGCTGACAAAGGCCAGACAGGGGGACTTGGCAAGACCCCATTTCGCGGTTAGTTTCCGCCGCCTCTTGGAAGGCGCTACGGCCTTCCCAGATCAGTGTGCCGCTTTAGCTCAGCTGGTAGAGCAACGCATTCGTAATGCGTAGGTCGCGTGTTCAAGTCACGCAAGCGGCACCATTTCTTTCCTTTAAATACAATGCCTTAGGCGGCCCTTTTGGGTTGGGTTTCTGCTTTCGTTGTTGTAGCAGCGTACAGCGCGATCACAGGCATTTCCGGTGATTTACAGGCACTACCGGCTAGTCCGTGTAGCATATCCGTAGCACTAGTCCGTTTTGATCGCTCGCTTCGATGTCTGATAATCTTCGCTCGGTAGCCAAACTTCGTTTCCGGTCGATCGACGAACCCTTTTTAGATACGACGACCGCCCAGGGCGAATTGCTGATGACCCTCCTCGCAGGTTTGGCGCAATTTGAACGCAAGTTGACGCTTGAGAGGGCGGCATGAAGTTCGGCCGCAGGCCGAAGCTTACCGCGCATCAGCGCGCCGTTGTGATCGAGCGGTTACAAGCCGGAGAGAGCCAGGCCGAGATTGCGCGAGACTTCAACGTCAACCAGTCAACAATCTCGCGTTTGTTCGCGAGAAAAAGTGAGCGGTTGGATGTCATCATACGTGTTAAGGCCAATCACCAAGGCACGCCTCTCGGCCATAGCAGCGGGCGTGACGGCGAGCGCTGTGAGTGCTCAATCATCGCTGGCCTGCCCCATCGAAGTGGCCCAGATTTAAAGCTAGGGCCCGGCGGGTTATGTGCGGCGGTTCGACGTGCCGATGTCCGCAACACTGTGTGTGACCTGAGACCCTCCGGTCCCTCGTCTATTTCGAGCATCTGAAGTTTCTCAGGATACTCGCCCGAAGTCTCAATCGCTCGCCAGCAGGCTCACACGACTCATACACTGGGCATCGGAACTTTCGGATGACAGCGCTATCCCGTCACTCTAAAGAAGACCCCAGCGGATTGCTAAAGCCGGCTCTATGCGTTGCACCTTGCTCCGCCGTGAGCAGAGCGGACCAAGGTCGCTTGCGGTCGCATCGCCTCAAGAGAACTCTCGACAAGGATTCGCTAACCGGGCTATGACCCTTTCGCCGGGTCGCCCTTAGTCTCTGCTTCACTCGCAAACTGCAGTCCTACCTAGCGCACACGCCCGCTGGAGAAGTCTTCTCGCCTCATTGGGATTTTGGGGAACACCATTTCCATCGTAGTAAAGCAGTGAGAGCCCTACGCAGCCGGCTCCGTCGTCGCTTCTACACGCGCGGCGGAGATAATACGCTGCTGTCGTGTAGTTCTGCGCCACGCCTTCTCCACGCTCGTAAGCGTTTCCCACTAGCGTACAGGCTTGAGCCTCGTCGCCCTCACACGCCCGGCGGAAGAAATTCACTGCTGTCGCATAATTCTGCGCCACTCCACGCCCAACTGCATAGTATCTGCCCGCCCTGAGACATCCAGCAGCATCGTCGCCGTCACACGCCCGGCGGTACAAACTCGCTGCTGTCGCATAATTCTGCGCCACTCCATCCCCTGTTGCATAGTGTATGCCCGCCAAGAGACATCCAGCCGCCATACCGCCATCGCAAGCCATTTGCAGCGTCTCATTGGCCAACTCAGCGGTTCTTGCAGAAGATGAGGCTGATATTCGCCCCAAATCATAAAGTATCCCTAAGTTTAAACAACTTTCGACCACACCGTGATCATAACAGCCTACTGTATATAAACTCGCTGCTAATTCGTCGTTACCGGCCCTCTGAAATTGAAGGGCTCTGCTGTGATTTGCAATCTGTTCGTCGGTATAATCTTGGAGATACGCGTGTGCCGATCCACCGAGGCCTGCGACCACGAGAGCGGCGACAACACCTATATTGGCGATAAAGCTGGTCATGGATCCTCCAAATGCCGTTGTTTTGACCCGACTAGTTATTTCTAGAATCTTGCCCGGTTGAGCTTGAATTTTCAATACGCGTAGAATTGAGCAACTATGGCCGGTCCAGGGTTTCGTTTGGATCGGCCATATTCCTTTCGGCTGTGCGTGATCGCGGGTAAATCATCGTCCACCTTCACTCCAATCCGTACCATGGTACTCGGTAATCACAGATCCGATCCCAACATCCCATAATCGCGCCCGGCCTTCTCCCGTCGTAGTTAGCGCATGGCCATCTGGCGAGAGGTCAGCAGTCCACAAGAGGTATGGATAATGGCTAAAATCCCCCTCGATGACTCCGCTCGTCTTGTCCCAGAGCTGCGCCCGGGCCCCACCCCAAGTGAGGACACCGTCACCGTCCGGTGTGAAACTCGCACCCAGGATAAGACCGAAATGGTCAAATCGCTCTAGCACCTCACCAGACTGCGCGTCCCATAGCAGGGCTACATTTTCTCCACCCCAGGTCAATAAATTCGCGTTATCAGCGGATAGTAGCGCACCTCGCGCCCAACCAGGGTGCTCAAACCGGCGAATTTCCGCACCCGTCTCCACGTCCCATAAGCGCGCTGTGTTGTCCCTGCTCCAAGAAAGAAGCCTGGTTTCGTCCATGACGAGTTCGGCACCCCAGAGGGCATCATCATGAGTGAATCGCCTGACCTCGGCCCCTGTGGTGAGATCCCACAGGCGCGCTCAGGGCTGCGCTGTTTGAGTTTGTACCCGCAAGCGGCACCATTTCTCTCCTGCTTCCGCTCCGCTCGATAACCGGCGCCCCGTTGCGTTCTCACGCGGCTGTGACTTGGCAATTAGGTTCTGGCCCTTGCTGGACGCAGAGCATCTCCTAGATATGGGTGACACCAAGATTGGGGAATGTCATGACCGACACGCTTTATACGCCGCCGAAAGTCTGGACCTGGGACGCTGAAAGCGGTGGCCAGTTTGCCAGCATCAATCGTCCGATTTCCGGAGCGACGCACGAAAAAGCGCTGCCGGTCGGCGAACACTCGTTCCAGCTTTACTCGCTGGGAACGCCGAACGGCGTGAAGGTGACCATCATGTTCGAGGAATTGCTCGAGAAGGGGATTAAAGAGGCTGAGTATGATGCCTGGCTAATCCGCATCCAGGAGGGTGAGCAATTCTCCAGCGGGTTTGTCGATATCAATCCAAATTCAAAAATCCCGGCCCTTCTCGATCGTAGCGGCAGTGAACCTCTGCACGTCTTTGAATCCGGTTCTATCCTGATCCACCTGGCGGAAAAGTTTGGAGAATTTCTTCCCGCCTCGGGACCCGAGCGGACGGAAGTCCTCAACTGGCTGATGTGGCAGATGGGCTCGGCGCCCTTCCTCGGCGGCGGTTTCGGGCATTTCTACGCCTATGCACCGGAGAAGTTCGAATACCCGATCAATCGCTATGCAATGGAAGTGAAGCGGCAGATGGATGTGCTCGACAAGGCTTTGGCCGAGCGCGAATTCATCGCGGGCGCAGATTACACCATCGCCGACATGGCGATATTCCCCTGGTATGGCGGCTTGGCGCGCGGCCTGCTTTACAATGCCGCTGAATTCCTCTCGGTCGACGACTATAAAAACGTCCAGCGCTGGGCCGAAACAATCAATTCACGGCCGGCGGTCAAGCGGGGCGTACGGGTCAATAAGGCCTGGGGTGACGAGGCGACCCAATTACCGGAACGCCATAGCGCAGCCGATTTTGAAAAATAGGCCAAAGAAGAAGGGCGGATCGAATGATCCGCCCTTTCCTGTCCTAGCGACGATAGGTGAAGAACACCCAGGTCTTGGTGCGGTCGGTGGGGGCGTTATTGGCCTCCACACCATCATAGTCAGCATATTGGATATGGAAGTCGACGGCATCGGTGATGCCGAAACGGGCGAACAGGTCGAGCTCATCGCCCAACTCAAGCCCCGTCCGGTCAAATTCGAACTCCCAGGCTGTAAAGCCGAGCGCAAACGAGCGGATGAAGGCGTTCTCGACGTCCTGGCCATAGCTGCCGCCAATATAGACGAGAGATACACCATCGCCCGGTGCCATCGCACCACCGCCATGGATCGCATCTGCCCAGCCGGCCGTGCCATGATTGGCCGATAGCGGGTTGGAGACAGCGCGCGTGCCATCGCCTTCCAGCCATTCCGCGCCGGCGCGGACACGCCACCCGTCGCGGGCGAGATTAACCTCACCGCCCAGATATCCCAGATTGTAATCGACGGAAGACGAGCCGTAATCAGACTGGGTCGCGACCATCGCATTATACCCCAGCGTATAACCGCCCATATCAGCGCTACCGTCCAGACGCGCCCCGAAGGTCGCATTGGAACGGTCCTGAGGCGCCGACGGATCGTCCAGATCGATCAGATAGGCAAAGCCGGTGACGGTGACGTTCTCGCTCGGACGCACAGCCAGATGGAAGAGATGGGTATCGGTCTCCCAGTCAAAATCCTGTCCCAGGCCGCGATTGATACGCCAGTGATACGCATAGCTCGCGGTAAAATCGCCGAAGGAGAAACGAGCCAGGGCAGCATCATGGGAGGTCTTGTCCTGCCCCCAGCCGGGCGAACCGATAAAGCGGCTATTATCGAAGGATAGGTGCTGACGCCCGATACGGAAGGACCAGTTCTCGCTCGCAGCCCAGTCGATCTGGAGACGCTGAAGCTCCGTATTATCATCATCCTTGATGGTCGCGAATGCCGTCTGTCCGTTCAGACCGGTATTACGATCACCGCCAAGGTCAATAATATTCTCGACTTCTGCCAGAAGACGCAATCCATTGCGCTCCGGCGAGGTCCAACCCAGTCGCGTGCGTAGTGTGAACGCGTCGGCGTCCAGCTTGCCGGGCTGCTCTACAGTTTCATAGCGCAGGCGCGCATCGACATGGATGTCACCCCCAGCGAAGGCCTGAGGTGTTGTAGCGAGAATTGGCGTGCTCGCCAGAGCGAGAAGGCAAGCGCCTTTGCGAAAAAGCGTCATATCCTGTCCCCTAAAATGAAAACCCGTGCAGGTCATGCACGGGCTTTCACTAAGCGATCAGGGTTAATTTCAGACTTTTCAGCCTGAATTAAATATACACACGCTCGCGCAAGCTTACGCTCCAGGCTCCATTTGAGATTGCATGTAACGCTCTTCGCCAATCTTATCGATCAAGCCGAGCTGAGTCTCGAGATAGTCCGTATGCTCTTCTTCACTCTCAAGAATATCGGTGAAGATCTTGCGCGTAACGTAGTCTTTCACTTCCTCGCAATGCGCGATTGCCTCCACATAGTAAGGGTGGGCGCGCTGCTCGATCTTGAGATCGCATTCGAGGCATTCCTTGAGGCTTTCACCAATATAGATCTTGGCTAGGTCCTGAACATTCGGGAGACCTTCCAGGAAGAGGATGCGCTCGATGAGGACATCAGCATGCTTCATCTCATCGATCGATTCTTCGTATTCGACCTTGGCGATCTTGGCCAAGCCCCAATCTTTGAACATCCGAGCGTGCAGGAAGTATTGATTGATGGCTGCGAGCTCGAGCTTCAGCGCGCCATTGAGATATTCGATTACCTTAGCATCACCCTTCATCACGCTCTCCTTTGACTGGTGTGAGCCGGAGATTAGGGCGTTTGACGCTCAGGCCAAGAATTATCTTTGCGAGTGTTAATCGCTTGCGATATCAGCCGTTTTCGGGGGCATCACCCGCAGCGCGGATTTCCACGGAAGAGACGATCTCAGCGACGTCAGGCAGGCAGCGGCCGCATTGTGGGCGCTTGTCGAAGCTCTTGAATACACAGGCAGGAGTCTTCACGCCGGGCTGGGCGGCAGCATCTTTGAGCTCTTGGTCTCGAAGCGCATTGCAGATGCAGACATACATAAGGCGTGACGATTTCGTGCAACTGGTTCTCAGATGCATACATATGGTCACTTCTGCGAATGACTGTCAACTACATATTTCGGCCGTGCGGGCCCGCCCTGGCTAATTGCCGCGAACGATACTGCCAAGCGGGCCCAGCACGGAGCCTTCCCCCTGGCCTGATCCCGTGACAGGCACATTGGCAAGGATGCGGCCGGCAAGGCGCGAGAACGGCATGGATTGAAGCCAGATTTTCCCTGGTCCCTTAAGGTGTGCGAAAAACACGCCTTCGCCGCCAAAGATCATCGATTTGATATTCCCGGCGCGCTCGATCTCGAAATCAACCGTGCTGGTATAGGCCACGACACACCCCGTATCGACATGGATTTCCTCGCCAGGCGCAAGCTCGCGCTCGATCAGGGTTCCGCCCGCATGAACAAAGCACCAGCCATCGCCCTCCAGGCGCTGCATGATGAAGCCTTCGCCACCAAACAATCCGGTCATGATGCGCTTTTGAAGCGCGATGCCGACAGCAACACCTTTGGCCGCCGCCAGGAAACTATCCTTCTGACAGATCAGCTCGCCGCCCACATCGGGCAGGTGGACCGGTACGATTGTGCCGGGAAAGGGTGCCGCAAAAGCGGCGTGAGCTTTTCCCTGACCGTCATGGGTGAAAAGCGTCATGAAGAGGCTTTCCCCGGTGAGGATGCGCTTGCCGGCGCTGGCCAGTGCACCAAGAAAGCCTTCATGCTTGGCCGAACCATCGCCGAATATGGCTTCCATGGAGATGGAGGGATTTTTGTACATCATCGAACCGGCTTCAGCGATGACGCTCTCGCCCGGGTCCAGCTCGATCTCGACATATTGAATGTCTTCACCGCCGATTTTGTAATCGATTTCGTGAGCGCTGCGCATAAACCCTGATCCTCCTGTCCTGGAAAGACGAGGTTACGCAGGCCGGCCCGGAAGGGAAGTGAAAATCTGTCTATATCGCCTGGATATCGGTATTCTCAGCCGCCTCACGGATGAGATGGGCCAGGTGAACCGGCGCCTCGCCCTTGGGGGCTCGGAAGCTCTTATTCTTGTCCAACCGCCCAACATCGGCGGGGATATACATATCATCTGTTCGCATGGAACCGGACAGGACGAGAAGCGGGGTCTCACCGGCGCTGTCGAGAGCGGTATTAAAAGTGTCCTCGGGATCGACGGAGTCAGGCAGGCGCAGATCCAGCAATACCAGATCAAATTCTTCACGCTCCAGCTTGCGCTTGGCTTCCTTTAGCGTGCGAGCGACCTCGAACACGATGTCATAATCGCCCGCTTCGCATACAGCGTGCTGGACAAGCATGGCATCGGCGAAATCATCTTCGACATGCAGGACCTTAAGTGCCTGTTGCCCCATGCGAACCTCCCTCTCATGCATAGGATATTAGCGTTGCATTACCGAACTGTTTACAAGATTCGACAGTGCTTGGGAGCGTTAAAAGCCCTCAGGGAGCGGTTGTCCACAACGTAAAGCTGCGGCGCGGACAGTGTTTCGCAACAACATGGCGATTGTCATCGGTCCGATACCGCCAGGCACGGGCGTAATAGAGCCCGCATGCCCAATAATAGCATCAAAATCGGCATCTCCGACGAGACGCGTCTTGCCTTCACCGCGCTCGGGAGCATCGATGCGATTAATCCCGACATCCAGCACGCACGCGCCAGGCTTCACCCAGTCGCCCTTCACCATCAATGGACGGCCAACCGCTGGAACCAGGATATCCGCGGTCCGTGCCAGAGCGGGCAGATCATGCGTTCGCGAATGGGCGATGGTGACCGTGGCATTCTGCTCCAGAAAGAGCAGCGCTGCAGGCTTTCCGACGAGAATAGAGCGACCGATGACGACAACTGATTTTCCCGTAAGATCGCCCAGCGTCTTCTTGGCCAGATAGACACAGCCCTCCGGCGTACACGGCCGCAACCCTGTCTTACCCAAGACCAGACGCCCGGCACTTGCTTCGGTGAGGCCATCAACATCCTTGCTCGGGTCGATCGCCTCGATCACCGCATTGGCATCGATATGATCGGGCAAAGGCAATTGCACGAGAATTCCGTCAACGCCTGCATCATCATTGAGCTTGCGGACTTCATCAATCACGTCAGCCTGGGATGCGTTCGCAGGGCGCCGGATTTCGATCGAGCGCAGGCCGGCCGCCTCAGTACGCCTGACCTTGTTGCGGACATAGACCTGGCTGGCGGGATCCTCGCCGATCAGCACGACCGCGAGGCAAGGCGCGCGGCCCATCGCCTTGGCCAGGCTCGCCCCCACCTCTCCGGCCCGCGCATCGATTTCCGCTGCAACCGCCTTGCCGTCTATCAATTCTGCGCTCATGGCTGAGGACTCCTGCCGCCTGTCCAACTCATAAAAGCCACGCCGTTAATGCGATTCGTCGCCGATCGAGTCGCCGATCACTGCCGCAGTGGTGCGCAAACGGATCAGAAAATCCGAACCAGCTCCATCAGCACATAGCCCTGCACGAAAGAGATCAGCAGGATCAGCGCGATGGGTGAAAAGTCCAACCCACCGAGTGTCGGCAGCACGCTGCGGATCGGCCGCAAAAGCGGTTCTGTCACCGCATAGGTCATACGATAGACGGTCGCCACGAACTGGTTATGCGTGTTGATGACGTTGAAATTGATGAGCCAGCTCATCACCACGCCGATGATCACGATCCACATCAGGAGGGTGAGGGCGGGGTGAACGATATAAATAATCAGGCCGTCAATGGGGGACATGGAGGTTCCAGCGCTCTATTTGCAATCAGTCCGCTTTTAGCCTGCATCGGCATTCACCGTCCAGCCGCAGCTGGCAGGGATCGAACTTGACAAATCGGATCCAATCTTTAATTGCAACTAAACACTGTTCGCTCGATAATTTATAAAAGTTAACAGCGACATGTATGGCTTGATCCGATGAGACGTCCACGCGATCCTGTGGGCCTCACGTTAAAAGTGGTAGTTGGGTTATCATGGACTGGTCGTTGGAATTGCGGACTTACCGCGCACGCAATGGGCTGAAGCAGGAGGCATTGGCCGACCTGCTTGAGATCAGCCAGGCCTATGTCTCACGTTTGGAATCCGGCAAGACTGAGCCCAAAGATGGGCTGGAGCACAAGATCCGCTCCCTGATTTCCAATCCAGCGCAATTGGATGTGCTCGACTTCGTCCTGAAATCCGTGCGCGTCAGCCCGCACATTGCCAGCATTATGCGCTTTGACGGTGCAGAGATCTTCAATGTCGCGCTCAGCGACGGCCTGCGCAATCACCCCCAGTTCCAGCGCTCGCGCGAAGGCGAACCCATTGCCATGACTGCGGTGATCAATAGCGAGACCCTGGTCCGGGACGTTCTCGACACCGGCGTCTTCAATGGGGAACTCTCGCGCGTGGAAGTCTTGTGGCAGTCCAATCCCAATGAGGACAGCTATCATTGGGATACTGTGCTGACGCCGATCCGCGGCGAGGATGGCGGCTGGTATCTTTACAATGCCTTCTCGCCGCTAAGCGCGGGTGAATATCAACGCCGCCTTGAAGAGCGCGGAACGCATATTCAGACCTTCCGCTCAGGTGTCGCCAATTCAGGCTATAAAAACGCTTCCTTTACGGCCGCATGATATGACACACGCATGTCGCGTGTTGATTTGATCTCTCTCGCCCGTCACGGGCTTTTGTGCCTGGCTCTGGTTTTCGGCCTGTCGGCGACCGCTTTTGCGGCGCCCCCTCCCGCCCAAAGCGAGGACACCAGCCGCCACCGCAGCCTGACATCATCGGACAGCTATATGCCGCTGCCGCCGCTTACCGCCACGGTGCAGGCCAATCGGCGCGCGCGCGGCTTATTGCAAATCGAAGCGGGTCTGGAAGTAGAGGATACAGATCTGCGTGACCGCATCGACCGCCTCATGCCGCGCCTGCGCAATGCCTATGTCACGGCGCTGAGCGTTTATACCGGCATGTATTACCAGTATGGCGAAGTCCCCGATGCTGATCGGATCGCCGCCTTGCTGCAAGAGGCCACGGATATGACCCTCGGCCGCGACGGGGCTGAGGTCTTGATCGGCATGATCATCATCCACGCCGACTGACCCGGACAGACCAGCTAGGCGAGCGCGTCCATAAACGCGGCAAGATCCAGATCGAGCTGGGTCACCCCGCCCGCATCATGGGTCGCAAGCGTCACATCCACCTTATTGTAAACATTAAACCATTCAGGATGATGGTTCATCTGTTCGGCTTTCAGCGCGACCCGGCTCATAAAGCCCCAGGCCGCGTTGAAATCGGCGAATTCATAGACTTTGCGGATCGCATCGCGACCCTCTACTGCCGCCCAGCCCTGAAGATCTTCCAGAACGCGGCTGGCTCCCAGCTTTTCCATGCTCGTCTCCTGACCTTCTTACTTATTCCGCCGGGCTGAGCTCGACCGAGCCCAGCTTCATCGGCTCAATCCCCAGAGCGCCGAACATGTCGAAATCCTCATGCTTTTCCGGGTTTGGCGTGGTGAGCAATTCTTCCCCTACGAAAATCGAATTGGCACCCGCCAGGAAGCAGAGCGCCTGTAATTCACGGCTCATGCCTTCACGCCCGGCCGAAAGACGGACCATGGATTTCGGCATAAGAATGCGCGCAGTGGCAATCGTACGAACAAAATCAATTCCGTCGAGCGGTTTGCTATCGCCGAGCGGTGTGCCTTTCACCGCCACAAGGTGATTGATCGGCACGCTCTCGGGATGCGGGCTCATATTGGCGAGCTCTGCAATCAGGCCGATGCGCGCAGTTTCCGGCTCGCCCATGCCTACAATGCCGCCCGTGCAGACATGAATACCGGCATCGCGAACGCGGTCGAGCGTATCGATACGGTCTTGATAAGTGCGTGTGGAAATGACCCGCCCATAATCTTCCGGTGCCGTATCGAGATTATGGTTGTAATAATCCAGGCCGGCTTGGCGCAGCTTTCTCGCCTGTCCGTCCTCAAGCATGCCCAGCGTGACGCAGGTCTCCATGCCGAGCGATTTCACCCCTTCAATCATCTCGCAGATCGCGTCTTCATCACGCGGTTTCAGCTCGCGCCAGGCGGCGCCCATACAAAAACGCGTGGCTCCGCCCGCCTTTGCCTTTTCAGCCGCCTGCATGACTTCATTGAGCGGCATCAGCTTGGAGGCTTGCAGCCCGGTATCGAAATGAGCGGACTGATT
The DNA here is from genome assembly GCA_018222865.1 of Alphaproteobacteria bacterium. GTDB lineage: Bacteria > Pseudomonadota > Alphaproteobacteria > Caulobacterales > Maricaulaceae > Maricaulis. The sequence continues at coordinate 230,114 of JAAEZM010000003.1, read as the reverse complement.
GCAATACCCACAATCCTCGGCACACCCGCCCGTCTTGATCGAGAGAAGCTGGCTGGTCTGGACGGCATTCGGATCATGGAATTTTCTGTGCACAGACTGCGCTGCAAATATCAGATCGTTAAAAGGTGCGCGGTATACCTCTCCGGCCTCCTCGCGTGTCCAATTGGTACGGGGCGTCGCGAGCTGGTCGAGATCTTGAAGCAAGTCGGTCATGAAAGAGCCTGTCCTAAGAAATGTCGCCGGAAGTTAGAAACACTCACGCCCCACGTCCAGATCCCGGACTGCGTTGGGCCGGCCGCGTTCTGCTCCTGACCACGCTCATCCTGGTCACCGACCTGGCATTGCAACCGGGCCATGCCTCGCGCAACACGCTCCTGGGCCCGGACAAGCTCGAGCATATCGCCGCGTTTTTCACCCTGACCGTCCTGGCGCGCATAGGCTGGCCCCTGCGCCATTGGGCCTGGGCCGCTATTGCGATGCTGAGCTATGGCGTCACGATTGAATACCTCCAATCGCTCGATTTTGTCGGACGCACAGCTTCTGTTTTTGACGTCGCTGCCAATATAATCGGGATTGGTTTTGGCGTGGCCGCAGCTGAGCTCGTCAAGCGCCGCCGCTGGGCTCGATAAGCTGCAAAAGAAAAAGGCCCCGCCAAAGCGGAGCCTTTTCCTCAAAGCCAAACAGAGAGATTAGCCCTGCGGCTTGGGATCATCGCCGGACTCACCCTCGCCCGGGGCATCACCCGCCTCACCGGCATCTGCCTCTGCAACACTCTCAGCGCCATCAGCAGCCGGAGCATCATCGACATGGGCGCTGGCGTCATAATCAACCTCGAGCCCGCCTGCGACGATTTTGGCATCGTGCTCGCGCGTGATCTTGAACACCATGCCTGACAGGAAGAGCAGCGCGATCAGGTTCGGCGCAGCCATTGCGGCGTTCGCGATGCCGCCCAGGCGCCAAATCACATCTACCTGCTGCCAGGAACCGATAAAGACCATCACAACCCAGACCAGGCGGAAGGGCAGGACCAGCTTCTCACCGCCCAGGAAGGCGATGGCGCGTTCGCCATAATAGGACCAGCCCAGAATGGTGGTGAAAGCAAAGAAGGCCAGGATGATGGCGATATACCAGTCACCGAAGGGGAAGGCGCTCTGATAGGAAGCCTGTGTGACCTGGATACCCTCAAGGCCCGCCAGCCACGCATAGTCGATCACATCGCCAGCTTCGTTGTAAACGAAATCGCCAGTGACGGTGAGGATGACCAGCGCTGTCATGGTGCAGATCACCATCGTATCCAGGAAGGTACCGACCATGGCGATCTTACCTTGCTGAACCGGGTCATTCGTCCGGGCCGCAGCGTGGGCGATCGGGGCAGAACCCTGACCGGCTTCGTTGGAGAAGAGACCACGCTCCACACCAAAACGGATACCTGCAGCAATACTGGCACCGAGGAAGCCACCGGCTGCGGCTTGCGGTTCAAACAGGCCATTGAAGATCAGGCCAAAGGCAGCCGGGATCTCCGAGAAATTCATGATCAAGGTCACTAAGGCCACGAGGACATAGGTCGCCGCCATGAGCGGAACCACTTTACCCGCCACGGAACCGATGGACTTAATACCGCCAATGATCACGAAGAAGGTCAGTGCCGCAATGATCGCACCTACGATCATTTTGGAGCTCAAGGCATTCGGATCCATGATCTCGGCATTGCCCAGCGCACCCACGATACCATTGGTCAGCGAGTTGGACTGGATCATATTGCCGGTCGCCAGGGCGGAGAAGAGCGTCCCCACCGAGAAGAGCACGGCCAGCCAGATCCACCATTTGCCCAGGCCGTTCTTGATGTAATACATCGGGCCACCGGCGACAGAGGACTGGCCATTTTTCGGATGCTCACGATAGCGCACCGCCAGCATGGATTCCGAATAGGCCGACGCCATACCGACCAGCGCCGTGACCCACATCCAGAAGATCGCAGCGGGACCGCCCAGGGTGATCGCGGTCGCGACACCGGCCAGGTTACCCGTACCAACCTGCCCAGACAGTGCCGTTGCAAGGGCCTGGAAAGGCGAGATCGCACCGTCATCCTTGTCATGGCTGCCGCTGAAGAGAGAGCGGAAGGCCCGCGGCAATTGACGGATCGGCATGAAGCGCAGGCCAATCATCAAATACAGGCCAGTGCCCAGCAGCAGGATGGTGATCGGGCCGACAGGCAAGATCGAGTTATCGCCCCAATTTCCGCCCCAGAGGAAATCGGAGAAGGTCTCGATTCCGCCTACAATAGTTTCATACATTGTCCTCGTCCCCTCCCAGGACCAACATTTCTTTGGCGCGCACCATAGAAAGTTAATGGCGGCGCTCAAAGCCTTTTATGCGCTTGTGTGGCAGCGGGAAGGATCATGCCTCAGGCTGCAGCGATTATGCTGGCGAGCGCACTTCCAGGGTCAAAATCCCCCAGACCCAGTCGTCATCGCTCATCTCCGCCAGGGCGGGATCCTCGCCGCGTGGCCAGACCAGCATGGTCGGCCCGAGCCCGCCCAGGCCGAGCGGAATTCCGTTTCGGCTGATCGCCAGAATGACGCCGTCTTGCTCAATGCGCTCCATGGAGATGTCACGCTGATAGCCGTCCAGCGCAGTCACTCGCACCATATCGCCCTCCGGCAGGGCGACCGCCAGCACATCATGCAAGCGCGGCCCCCTAAAGACGTGATGCTCACCACCGAGCGGGAAGTCCGTCCGGATGGAGTGCTGCTGCAAGGCCGCCAGGCTCTCATAATTGAGCCCTAAGGCAGTGTCGAACTCGACCCCGAGGGTTCCAAAAAGCGGCTCCACGACCGGGTCGACATTCGCGCGATCAACGACCCCGATTTGCCCGAACAGCGTAATGATACTCCCACTGGCATGACTACGCTCGACGGCGGCAGAACACGCCGCGAGCACCACACCGGAGATCAAAACCACAAGCCAGCGCATCATAAGTCTCTCGTTAGAAATAGGTTCCGGCATAGGTCACAACCTCACCGCCCGTCCCGATCTTGAACCGTGCCAGACCTGCGCTCTTGACGGTCTCAACGCCGCCAAGATCGAGTTGCCTGACACCGCGTGCCTTTAGCATGTCCAATGCGCGCCACAAGAGAAGATTATGGGCCCCCTGCTTGCGGCCGACCTCGCTGTTCCAGCCGATATGATAGGTCGCGGCGCAGCCATGGATCAAAAACAGCATGGCCGCAACCTTCTCCCGCCCCTGATCCGCCCGCAGGATTAAGAGGCTGTCGCGATCCCCTTTGGCCTCAACGAAAAGCGGCACCAAGCTGGCCGGTGTCGCGGTATAGCCGCGCTCCTTGCGTTGGCCTTCTTCAGTTTCCAGCAGCCAGCGATATTGGGCCGGTTTCGATCCGTTTTGCGTGACTTTGAGACCCGACTTCTCCGCCGCAACCAGCCGGTTACGCCATTTTCCATCGAAACCGGCCCGCAGCGCATCCAGATCCTGGTCAAGATCCAGCATGACGGTGGAATACCCGGTCATCACCTTGGAGAAGCCGCGCAGGGGCTCGCTCTGATCCGGTGATACGAGGAGCGCACGTGGTCTTTGCAGACCCAGCTTGGCCTTCAAGAGGCGAATGGCGGCGCGCTTCTTCTGGTCGGTCAGGGGCTTGAGCCATACCGGGCCACGCAAACACACCGAGAAATTGAGGACGAATCCGATCTTGCGCATGGAGATCTGGGACAGCGCAATCAGCTGGCCGTTTTCGCTGATACCCGCGCGGCAGAGCTTCGCACCGATTTGCGACAGCGCCGCACCATAGGACCAGTCCTGCTGTAAAGCAGAGGAGGTCTGCCGGAGGGCCGCATCCCAGCGGTCACGGTCTAGATCGAGATGGAGCTGCATTTAGTCTTGCTTCACGGTTATGCTTCTAGCGTCTTAATCCACGTCGCAGACGAGATCAAAACGCCATGTTCTCACGTAAAGCAGAAATTGTGATGGGCCACGCCATCACCGAACCGCGCCCGACACTCATGGCGGTCTGGCTGGTCTTTGCCTATGTCGGCTTGCCATTGCTGATCCTGACCGGCCTCATGGACCTGATCATGCAACTGGCCTTCGGCGTCTGCACCGGAGTTTGGTGTCTGGCAGAATAGGCCATGAGACTGGCGGATCCAAGAATCCGGATCCGCCAAGTCACGACGCCAGGCAAGCATTCAGAAGAGAAATTGGCCTTTAGTCGGAGAGCTCGAAGTTCAGACGGGTAGAGTGGCCATCCGTCTGAGCTGCGGCTTCGACAAAGCGCCAGCTTTCAACCGCACGCAGCGCGGCGCGGTCAAAAATCCCTTCCGGCTGCGCTTCAGCAACCGCGGCGTCAACAACATCACCATTCGCATCGATGGAGTAGCTCACAACAACAAAGCCCTCCACATTGCGGCGTTCGGCGCCGCGCGGATATTCCGGCGCTTCAACATGCACAACTTCGCGCGCTGGCGCATCCTGTGCCAGAGCCGGTGCGGCGACCATGCCAGCGCTCAGAGCGATGGCGGCAATCAATGCGTTATTTTTCCAGTTTCCCATTTTTCATTCCCCGGTTCTCTTTATCTCACCCAGTAAGCCCGGCCGTTTCATCGACCGTGTTCTTGTTCGATGGGGACACTACAGAAGCGGAGTTGATTTCACGTTTAGAGATAGGCGAAAATTTTATCTAAGTGAAAATTTCCGTATATAATCAATGTTATAGCATATTAAATTGTCCATATTATTTTTGAGAACGACCCACGCAAGGGCGCAACTTCGGAGCGGTTCGCGGAGCGAACAAGCGTGAGATGGATCCCGACCTCTGCCGGGACAGGGAAATGGCGCACCTTGCGGGATTAGGTTCGAACTCTTCAGCCTTGAGCGCGTTCCATGTGAGCATCGCCCCCAACGCCGACAGCGGCATCAGGCTCGGGTCGAGCGGAGCGGGAACAATGGAAAGAATGGCGCACCTAAGAGGATTCGAACCTCTGACCTCTGCCTTCGGAGGGCAGCGCTCTATCCAGCTGAGCTATAGGTGCGTTGAACTCGGACTGATACCTGATGCCGGCGGGGGGCGCAATCGGCTGGGCTCAGGGATTTCCAGCTTGGTCTCAGCTCGGCGGCTTGCCGCACTGGACGCGGCCCGATTGATTTTGCCATGGTGGCGCAAACACCTGATCACTTCCCGCGCCCGGAACCGCCATGACAGACCCCTTCTCCCCGCTCTCCCTCCAGCACGGGCCAAACTGGTCCAACCGCTTCATGCTCGCACCGCTGACCAATCTGCAAAGTCATGCGGATGGTACGCTCAGCGAGGATGAATTTCACTGGCTGACCAAGCGCGCCGAGGGCGGTTTCGGGGCAGTCTCGACCTGTGCAAGCCATGTGCGGGAGCGCGGTATCGGCTTTCCCGGGCAGCTTGGCATTTGGAGTGACAAACATCTCGACGGGCTCAGCCGTCTGGCCGACGCCCTCAATGCAGCTGGCACGCATTCCATCGTGCAATTGCATCATGCCGGCATGCGCACACCACAGGATTTGATCGACGCCCCCCCGGAATGCCCGTCAGACAATGAAAAACATGGCGCCAAGGCCCTTACCACTGACGAGGTTGAGCGCTTGAAGGATGATTTCATCGCCGCTGCCAAGCGTGCGGACAAGGCCGGGTTTGACGGTGTCGAGCTGCATGGGGCCCATGGCTATATCCTGAGCCAGTTCATCAGCCCGAAAATCAATCACCGCGATGACCAATATGGTGGGTCGCTGGAAAACCGCTCGCGTATACTCTTCGACCTGATCGAGGGTGTGCGGGCGGTATGTCGGGCGGATTTCAGTCTCGGCGTGCGCCTGTCTCCGGAACGTTTCGGCATGCAGCTGGGCGAGATGATCGAGATTGTTCAGCGCCTGTTTGCCGACCAGACAATTGATTATCTGGACCTGTCCTTATGGGACACATTCAAAATGCCGCAGGAGGAGGCCTTCCAGGACAAATCCCTGCTTGAGCATTTCACATCTCTGGAGCGCGGTGCTGTGCGGCTGGGTTCGGCGGGTCAGATCTCGACCGCAGCCGATGTTCGGCGTGCGCTGGATGCCGGGCTCGATTTCGCCATCCTCGGGCGCAGCGGTATCCTGCACCATGACTTCCCGGAAAAGATGCGCGCGAACCCGTCATTCGAACCCGCCGCTCTTCCGGTCAGCCGGGCCCATTTGCAGGCTGAAGGCCTCGGCCCAGCCTTTATTGACTATATGAGCAGCTGGGATGGTTTTGTCGCGAGCGATGGCGACGCGCCCTAGCGCTCGCGACCGGGTCTGATGGACGGCCTCAGGCGAGCCCTTCCTCGCCATCGAGGTCGCCATCGCCGGAATTGCGCCGCCCGCCGACACTGTCCGGGTCTGGATCGTCATCACGGCGACGACGCGCGCCCTTGTGCTCAGCATATCCTGTCATGCCAAGTCCGAAATCGCGGTCATACCCATCCACGCCCTTATTGCGAAAGCGTACTTTGGGACCCGGACGGGCCAGCCATCGATAAACGACTAGCGAGGCGATCGCGCTCAGCAAGATCAGGACAAAAGAAAAACCGGCCCCTGTGGAACCTTGGGGATGGAGATAAATTCCGAAAAACCAGGTCAGGCCCAGAAACAGTGGCGCAGTGACCATGATGGCGAATAAGTGGCGAATAGTTCGGAACATTTTCCTCTCCCGTCTCTCTTTTGCGTACGCGAGATCGAATACACGGAAACTATGCCGGAAATCGGGCAGAGCTTACGGGAAGTGTAGCCGTTTTATCCCTCTTTCACGAGGCGGGTTTTTACCGTCTTCTGGCAGGATGCGGCGGGGATTTATGCCCCCTCCTCACGATTATAGGTCAGCGCCAGGAAGACATCCTCGAGATCAGGCTCTTCGGTTCGCAAATCATCAATGCGACCGCCGGACCCGCGGAAAGTCTCGATCATCTCCGCAACCGATTGCTGGCCCTGTCGATAGGTGATCGCGAGCGCGCCGCCAGCGCGGATTTCCGCGTCATAAGCGGCAAACTCGGCCGGCACCGCATTGAGAGCGTCAACCGGGTCAATCACCAAGGTTTTCTTGTCCATGCGCTTGAGGAGCTGTTCCTTGGGCTCGCACGCCACCACCTGGCCCTGATCGACAATGGCGATCTCGTCACACAATTCCTGGGCCTCCTCGAGATAGTGCGTGGTCAGCACAATCGTGGTTCCGCGAGCATGCAATTCGCGCACATAGTCCCAGAGCTGGCGCCGCAATTCGATATCGACACCGGCCGTCGGCTCATCGAGCACCAGAATGGGCGGCGTGTGCACCATCGCCTTCGCCACCAGCAGCCGACGCTTCATGCCCCCGGATAATTGCCGCACATAGGCATTGCGCTTGTCAGACAAACCGACCGCTTCGAGTAATTCCTCAGTCCGACGCTCCGCTTTCGGCACGCCATAAAACCCGGCCATCAATTCGAGCGTTTCATAGGGCGTGAAAAACACATCCATATTGATTTCCTGAGGCACAACGCCGATGGCCGCGCGCGCCGCGCGACTATCCTTGTCGATATCAATGCCCCAGGTCTTCACCGTGCCGGAGGTCTTATTCACCAGGCCCGCGAAAATATTGATGAATGTCGACTTGCCGGCGCCATTTGGCCCCAGCAATCCAAAGATCGACCCGCGCGGCACGCGTAAGGTCACGCCTTTCAAGGCTTCTTTCGGCGGCGCCTTCTTGGTTCCACCATAGGTCTTGCGCAGATCAATGGCTTCCAGGGCGTATTCAGGCAGGTGGGATGTATCGGACATGTCGACTCGGAATTGACGGGCGAGGGCTAAAAGCCATAGTTAGGCGTCACTTTTCGTCCTGTCCATGAGGGCTTGTCCATGGCTGAAGCTGCCAAATCCATCCCGCCGTCGGAGATTATTGCCGTTAAAGGCCACCGTATCGCCTGTGATGGCGGTGGAGGTGCCCTGGGTCACCCGCGCGTTTTCCTGGAAATGGGCGAGGCCGATTTTGTGGAATGTCCCTATTGCGATCGCCGCTATGTGCGCTCCGGCTCCCCTGAAGACCCGAACGCCTAGGGTCTAAATCTTGGGGCGTTCAAAGAGCCAGCAGATCGGTTTGATCCTCGGCCTGGTGCTCGCGGTGGGATTACAGCTCTTGCCGCGCCCCGATACGCTTTCCCCGGAAGCCTGGCTGCTGGCATCCCTGGGTCTGATGATGGCCTGCTGGTGGGCCACCGAAGCCCTCCCGATTGCCGCAACCGCACTCGTCCCCATCGCGCTTTTCCCGCTGTTTGGCATCACCTCGACAGGCGCCGCGACGGCGCCCTATGCCAGCCCGATCGTGATGCTATTGCTGGGCGGATTCATCGTCGCGCTGGCAATTGAGAAATGGAATCTCCACGCCCGGATCGCACTGAATATCGTCAAGAAGTTCGGTAGCCGCCCGACTGCCCTGATTGGCGGTTTCATGGCCGCCTCCGCGCTCTTGTCGATGTGGATTTCCAACACCGCAACCACGCTGATGATGATCCCCATCGCGCTGAAAGTGGCCGAAGAAGTCGAAAGCGAAATGCCAAACCTGGGCGACAAGGCGAAGTTCGGAACAGCGCTCGCACTCGCCGTGGCCTATGCGGCCTCCATTGGCGGCATGGCAACGCCGGTGGGCACACCCACCAATCTCATCGGCATTGGCTATCTGGAAAACGAATTCGGCCGCTCTGTCGATTTCGCACAATGGATGGCGCTGGGCCTGCCGACTGTCCTTTTGATCATTCCCGCAGCCTGGCTCATCCTGACCCGGTTTGTTTTCAAACTGGGCAAGGGCGAGAAAAGCGAGGCAGCGCGCCAGCATCTCGACGCCGAACTGGCCAAGCTCGGCCCGATGACCCAGCCGGAATTGCGCGTTGCCATCCTGTTCGGGACGGTCGCGCTGTTATGGATGGGCCGGGTCCTGCCTGGCGAGCTGATCGGTCAACCCGGGATGGACTGGGGCTGGAATCCGCTGCTCGCCTCGCTCTCTCAAGGGCTGGAGCTGCCTGTCACGCTGCAGCTGGGTAATACGCAAATCGCCGTGATGGGCGCACTCCTCGCCTTCCTGATCCCGTCAGGATGTCCGGACAAGAAGGGCTCTGCCCTGATGGATTGGGCCGGGCTGGCGCGCCTGCCCTGGAATGTCATCATCCTGTTTGGTGGCGGTCTGTCCCTGGCTGCAGCGCTGTCTTCCACCGGTCTGGCGGATTTCCTGGGCAATCAGATGAGTTTCCTTGAAAGCTGGCCCCTGCCGCTTTTGATCCTCGCCATGGTCGCAACAGTGGTTTTCCTGACGGAAGTCACATCCAATGTCGCAACCACGACAGCCTTTCTGCCAGTGCTGGGCGTTCTAGCGGTCAATGCCGGCATCCCGCCTGAGCATCTTGTCGTCCCGGTCGCGATTGCAGCCTCGACCGCTTTCATGCTGCCCGTCGCCACAGCGCCCAATGCCATCGTCTATGCCTCCGGTGCTGTTTCCCAGGGGCAGATGATCAAGGCGGGCTTCCGGATCAATCTGGCAGCAATCGTGATTATCAGCCTGATCGGCGTAACGCTCGGCCCGGTTTTCTTTGGCTGATCGATCCGCCTATTTCGGCGCTGGCGTCTTTTCCTTGAACTGACAGATATCTTCGATCATGCAGCGCCAGCATTCCGGCTTGCGCGCCTTGCAGAGATAGCGCCCATGCAGGATCAGCCAGTGATGCGCGCCCTTCTTGAACGCTTCCGGGGTGATTTTCTCAAGCCGGGCTTCGACCTCGTCCGGGTTTTTGCCGGGGGCGAGCCTGGTCCGGTTAGAGACCCGGAAGATATGGGTATCGACAGCGATCGTCGGCACGCCAAAAGCTTCATTCAGAACAACATTTGCCGTCTTTCGTCCAACACCGGGCAGTGCCTCGAGCGCCTCGCGATCCGCCGGCACCTCGCCGCCATGCTTCTCGATCAGCATGTGAGACAGGGCGATCACATTCTTGGCCTTATTGCGAAAAAGACCGATCGTCTTGATGCGGTCGCGCACATGGTCTTCGCCCAGCGCCACCATTTTCTGCGGTGTATCGGCTTCCTGAAACAGTAGTTTCGTCGCCTTGTTCACCCCGACATCCGTGGCTTGAGCGGACAAGGCTACAGCGACGAGAAGCGTGTAGGGATTGGTATAATCCAGCTCCGTTTGAGGATCGGGACGGTCTTCAGACAGACGCGCAAACAGGTCGAGCGCCTGCTCGCGATTAAGACCGCGCGGGGCACGCTTCTTCTTTGCGGGAGATTTTTTCGGAGTGGCCATGGCGCGAAAAAAGCAGAGCGAGCCCGGACTGTCATCATTTTTGCGCCGCCGCCAACAAGGGCGGGCTCAGCAGGGTCATGAATAAGCTATGCCGGATATTGGCCTGAAAAGATTTGCGCCCTAATTATACAGCCATGCCTCGCATGATCGTTGAAACTTGGCCTGCAGAAGCTGAAACCGTCGAACGATATGACGGTCCGACCTTCATGGACGCCGAGCTGGCGCCCAACCGGTCGCTGCGCAATCCCGCCTTCATCGCCTTGATGATCGCCATCACACTGATTTCATTCACGGCTGGCATGATGTTCATCTCGATCGGCGCCTGGCCGGTCATGCCGTTTTTCGGGCTGGATGCCTTTCTGATCTGGCTGGCTTTCCGGATCTCCTATCGCGATGGCCGGGCCCGGGAATGGGTGCGTGTCGATGCGCGCGATATTGAGGTGACCCGCCGGCATCCGACCGGGCATATGCGCCGCTTCCGCCTGCCGACCGCCTGGGTGCGCCTGAACCTGATTGATCGCGATGAGCATCATGCCCAGGTCGCGTTGAGCGCCAATGGCAAGTCCCTGGTTTTGGGGAGCTTTCTGGCCCCGCAGGAGCGCGGCGAGTTTGCCGACGCCCTCGCAGAAGCGATACAGTCAGCCCGTCGCGCCATTCACCCGACGCAAGATCCGGGTGGAGCCCACGCCTCAGCGCGGTAATCTGCGTTCATGACCGCTCATTTCTACTCTCTCGACGAAGCCAGTCGCGATTATCCGCGCATCACTGAAGTCCTTGGCTATATCGGTGAAAACTGGCGCGATCATCCCGATCTGGACGAACTGGCCCGTCTGGCCGGCCTGTCACCGCATCATTTCCAGCGCGTCTTCCAGCGTTGGGTTGGCATGAGTCCGAAAAAATATGTGGGCGCCTTTGCTCATGATGCCGCACGCGAGGCCATTGATGACGGGGCTGACATGCTGGATGCCGCCTTCGAAGCCGGCTTGTCAGGCCCGGGGCGTTTACATGATCTGTTTATCGCGCATGAGGCCGTCACCCCGGGGGATGCCAAACGTCGGGGCGCAGGGCTTCGTTTCAGCTGGGGCGCGGCGCCGTCCCCCTTCGGCCAAGCGATTTGCCTGGTATCCGAGCGCGGCCTATCCGCGCTGGCCTTCGCCGATCCGGACATCGCGACCGGGTTTGCGGACCTGCAAGCGCGCTATCCCGCCGCAGAGTATCAACGTGATGATGAGGACGCACGTCGCTGGGTGGAGCGGATATTCGAGGCGCCCGGGCGTTCGCCCATCCCGCTGGCGCTTTACGGCACGCCCTGGCAACGCCAGGTCTGGCGCGCCCTGCTCTCCATCCCGACCGGGGCGACGACGAGCTATAAGGCCCTGGCCGAGACGGTTGGCACGCCACGCGCCTTCCAGGCCATCGGAGCGGCCGTCGGGGCGAATCCGGTCTCCTGGCTCATCCCCTGCCACCGGGTGCTCGCAGCCAATGGAAAGCTGACGGGTTATCACTGGGGTGTGGATCGCAAGCGCGCCATGCTCGCATATGAGGCCGCTAAGCGCTAAATAGAGGGAATGTACGGACCCTATCTCTATGCCGCCCTGACCGCATTGACCGTCGCCGCCGCGCTCTTCGTTCGCTGGATGGCGGCGCGCAATGCCCTGACCGAGGAAGCGCGTGAGGAATGGCAAGATCGCTGCGAGGTCAAGCCGAAGACGATTAAGGGCGTCGAAAAAGCCACTTTCGAGCGGATTTACATCTCCGCCCATGAACCGCGCTGGGCGCTTTATGCGGCCGCCACGCTTATCGGCGCGGTGCTGATCTCGGTTCCCGCCTCTGTCGGGCTGATGCTGCTCTGGCCGGTCATCGTCCTCGGGCTGGATGGCGGCCCCTGGTATGATGTCGGCTATTATCCGTGGATGTTCTACATGTTCTTCGGCATGTGTGGCTCCTGGGCCTTCGTGGGCTATGTTGCCGCCCGCCTGCACCATCAGCGCCGTCCGGAGAGCTATAATGCCGCCCTGGCCCGCGCCCGCGGGGAGCCGCTCGATGATGTGGTCATTCCGCGCAAACGTCCCGCCTGGGCCAAGAAAGCCCGTCCTGTGAGCAGCACAGTCGCGAAACCCAACCTTCCAGCCGAGAACGAGACTGAGTGATGCAATACCTTCACACCATGATCCGCGTCAGTGATGTTGAGGCGAGCCTCCGCTTTTTCTGCGATGGGCTGGGCCTGAAAGAGTGTTCGCGTTTTGACAGCGAACCGGGACGTTTCACCCTGATTTTTCTGGCCACGGATGAAGACATTGCGCGTGCCGGCTTTGTGCCGGGATCCGGCAAAGTACCCGACGGCATGCCGGCCGTGGAGCTGACGCATAACTGGGATCCGGAAGACTATTCAGGCGGCCGGAATTTCGGCCATCTCGCCTATCGGGTTGAGAATATTTACGAGCTTTGTGCGCATCTCGACGGCATGGGCTATATCATCAACCGCCCACCGCGCGATGGCCGCATGGCCTTTGTGAAATCTCCGGACGGGATCTCGGTAGAGCTGCTCCAGCGCGGTGACAGCCTGCCAGCGGAAGAGCCCTGGGCTTCGATGGAAAACACCGGCAGCTGGTAGCGGCTAGTTGCTGCCCTCGATATCGCCGCGCTGATAATCCTCAAACGTCTTGCCGGGCTCGTCCTCGAACGTCTCAGCCAGAACGGTGAGGCGCTTGATCAAATCTGCGCGGAATTGCCGGAAGTCCTGACGCATTTCGCACCAGGCCGTCAAAAGCCAGACATGGCCAAAACAGGTAAGCGCGAGCGGGCGAACGATCCGCGTCGTATCCTCACCTTTCAGCGAGGTGTAGCGAATGCGGAGCTTGCGCTTGCCTGAAATGGCATTGCGCACCGGAGCAAAGGCTTCAGGCCGCACCGTCTCGTCCATCATCGCCGCGAACAGCGGCGCCGAGCGTAATCGCTCTTTATGGGTATCGGGCATGGCGTGCTCGATCTTGGCGAGGGCTTCCGCCGCCGCCATTGCCAAATCCCTATCCCCTGTGGCCCGCACAAAACGGGCGCCCAGAGCCAGGGCGTCGAGCTGTTCGAAAGAAAAGTTCAAGGGCGGCAGATCAAAGCCCGGCCGCAGGACATAACCGACACCCGCCTCACCATCAATCGGAGCGCCGGAGGCCACAAGATGCGCGATATCGCGGTAGATCGTGCGCTCGGAGACCTCGAACTTCCGGCCCATATCCTGAGCCGTAACAGCACCGGGTGCGGCCTCGCGAAGCGCCTGGACGATGCGGATCAAACGTTCTGCGCGCCTCATGACACCTCCTGACGTGATTTCAAGCAAACTGTCAGGCTTCGCTCAATTTCTCAAGTCAGCCTATGGTCGCAGCCTGTCAGTGTGTCAGGCGGAGACCACATTCTGCATGGAATAAAGCGCCGGCCGGCGTCCGCTGCCGCCATTATACATCCAGCGCGCGGCTTCTATCGCCCCACGCGCGAAGACACGGCGGTCGAAAGCGCGGTGGGAAATGGTCAGCTCTTCCATTTCTGACAGGAAACGCACCGCATGCTCGCCGATGATCGATCCGCCACGGGTGACGGCAAAGCCGATAGTTCCGGTCTCGCGCGGCCCCGTCGTGCCTTCCCGGGACCAGACACCCGCCTCCTGCAAGGTGACGCCACGCTTCTTCGCGGCGGCACGGGCGAGCATTAATGCGGTACCCGATGGTGCATCGGCCTTGCGCCGATGATGCGTTTCTTCCACCTCAATATCCCAATCGCGGGCCGGAAGCACGGCTGCCTGAGCGACAAGCGCTTCAGCAATGGCGACACCGAGGGAGAAGTTGGAGGCTTTGAGCACGGGGATCTGCAGGGCAGCGGCACCGAGCATCTCCTCCTGGCTTTCGGTCAGGCCGGTTACACCAGTGATCAGGCTGGGCCCGCCCTGGGCTGCCAGACGCTGGGCCGAGGCGATCGTCATTCCGGGAAGGCTGGCATCGATGACCGCATCAGCCCCCTCAACAGCCAGTTCGAGACTGGTTTCGGCGGCCATGTCGAGCGGAGCACGCTCAAGGATTTCACCGATATCATGACCGGCAAAGCGCGACTCTGCGCGGACGACAACGCCTGCCAGGCGGCAATCCGGGGCCTCCAATACAGCCTCACATATCGCCCGGCCCAACCGCCCTGTCGGACCAAGCACTGTGATGGAAATCTGCGTCATTCTAGCTTCCCAAGATCAAAATATCTGCGGCTATTTCAAACACGTAAGAGCCCACAATCGGAACAACCGGGATGAGGATGTATAAGGTAAAGCGCAAGGTGACACCCGGTGAAATCGGCCATTCCGGCCGCTGCTGGATCCACAACTCGTAATCCGTCAATCCAGCAAGCGCCCCGGCAGCCTCGCTGTCGCCGGACAGCGCCTTTTCGCGTTGCTTCGCCATTTCCTCATGGATGCGCGTTAACTCCTGAGCCTTCGCCGCTCGGATCTTGTCATGAATGGGCCGCACCGCACTGGTGAAGATGGTAAAGGCGCCCGCACCGGCCAAGGGCATACCGACCAGCCCCGCCCAGATTTGCTCGGGGTCGACGACAAAAAGCAGTAGCACGGCGGCCATCACCATCCAGGACAAGGCTGCGCGAAGCCCGATCGTGCCGAAGACTTCCAGCCGGTCGAGATGAAAGAGATCCACCTCGACATGGTCGCGGATAAGCGCTTTGAGCTCTTTGCTCTCGCGCGCAACATCATAGCCCGCGCGCAGACCAAACCCGTAGAGCAAGGGCGAGATCAATAGGAACCACAGCCCCACAGTGCCGAGATAAAAGAGCGGCGTCGCCTCCATCATGATCATCACGATGAAGTTCTGGACGATCGAGCCAATCAGGCCGACGAGCAAGAGGATACGATAGATATGGCGTTTGGATATCGGCAAGCGTCCATCGCCGAAGGCGAGGGCGTATGGCTTGACGCTCTCAGGGACGTTTTCTGCAATCCGCGGCGAGTATTTCAGCCAGTAACGGCGGCCGTTTTCGTTCAAGGCCGGAGCCGTTGTGAAAATCATCGACAGGACAAAGGCGATCCAGACAAGACCATCGACCTGCCAGCTTCCATCGGCTGCATGCTCAATCAAAGGCGGGCGCTGGGTAATCGTCGCGATCAAGGCGAAACTGCCCGCAGCCAGCAAGAAGAGCGATAAGGTCGTGCCGATAAAGCCAAGGGGAGAGCGGCTATAAATCGCCAGCTCCAAAGGCTCGTAGCGGTCCTCGATAGGACTGGAAGTCTCTAGCGTCCTCATGCGACGCGACCTTATTCCGCTCCGGGCTGGATTGTCACCCGCCTGTTTAAGGCATGATCAGAGCCTAATTCGCGCTTGGGCGGCCATCATCTGTTGTGACGTCATCCCAGAACTGCTTCACCTTATTGAAGAAGCCTTCGCTATCGGGATTGCAGCTCTCACCGGAGATCTCGCCGAACTCCTGCAAGAGCTCCTTTTGGCGGTCTGACAGATTGCGCGGCGTCTCCACGAAGAGCTCGACAATCATATCGCCGCGAGGACCGCCTCGAAGACGTGGCATGCCCTTGCCCCGCAAACGCATGCGACGCCCGGTCTGGGCCCCTTCCGGGATCTTCATTTCCGCCTTGCCGCCCTCAATCGTCGGCACTTCGATGGAACAGCCCAGGGCCGCCTTCACCATGGATGATGGCGCCCGACAATACAGGTTCGGTCCGTCCCGCTCGAAGAGTTCATGGGGACGCACAGAGATGAAAATATAAAGATCGCCACGCGGACCGCCGCGGCCACCGGCCTCGCCCTCACCGGCAAGACGAATGCGCGTGCCATCCTCAACACCCGCGGGAACCGTCACATTCAGCGTACGGTTCTTGCGCACACGGCCGACACCATCACAGGCCTGGCAGGGCGTTTCTACATACCGTCCGCCGCCACCACAGGTCGGACAGGTCTGCTCCATGGTGAAGAAACCCTGCGAACGGCGGATCCGCCCCGTCCCGCTACATGTCGGGCAGGTCTCGATCGGCGTGCCCGGTTCATTCCCCTGGCCATCGCAACGCTCACACTCCATCGCGGTGGGAACGGTGATGGTGGTATCCTTGCCGTGGAAGGCGTCTTCAAGGTTGATTTCCAGATCAAAGCGCAGATCAGCACCGCGGGCTGGGCCATTGGAACGGCCACCGCGGCGGCCACCGCCCATACCACCGCCCATTCCGCCCATGCCGAAGACCTGTTCGAAAATATCGGCGAAATCGGCCGCTCCGGCACCGGCACCGAAGGGACCCTGGCCACCTCCCATACCGCCATTTTCAAACGCGGCATGGCCCATACGGTCATAGGCTGCACGCTTGTCCGGGTCAGACAGGACAGAATAGGCCTCTCCGACCTCCTTGAACTTGGCCTCGGCTTCCGGATTGTCCGGATTTTGATCGGGGTGATATTTCATAGCGAGCTTGCGATAGGCGCTCTTCAGCTGTTTCTCATCAGCTGATTTCTCAACACCCAATACTTCGTAGAAATCGCGCTTGCTCATCCAACTTCACCTTCCGGAAGCACCAGCACAGCGTTCTGACGCATGAGCTGAGCAACCTGATATCCATGCTCCAGGCAAATGCCTGGCGCGCCGTCCGTGATCTGGGCACCCGCATGCAGGGTTTCAAGCAAAACCGTGCGGGGCCACCGTGATCGCGGCCACATTTTGAAGAAGGCTGAAAGCACGGGCTCTTCGAAACCTTCAATATCCATCTTCATGACATCGACCGACTGGATCCCAGCCTCGTCGAGCACTTGCGAAAGCGGCTTCATCGGAATGGCGCCGCCCGCATCATTCTCGCCAATCCGGACCTCACCGCGATTGCGGTCGTCCTGGACGAGATTGACGAATTTCTCTTCTGCCCCGAGCGCCACCGGCGCGATATGGACCTGATCAGCGCCGGACGCTTCAAGATTGAACTCAAGGCGTCTGCGGTTCTCTACATCGGGTTCCACCGCCACAACGCGCACGCGCTTGCCGAAACGCTCCGCATCGGCGAGCACCGACAGGGTGTAAAGACCAGCATTGGCGCCGGCATCGACAAAGACGATCTCCCGGTCCGCCGGCGCTTTGCGGATCACATCGCGGATCGCTTCGCGCTCACCGCTATCCCAGGTCCTTGAACCGACAAAGGCCCGCTTTTCACAGCGATTATCCCGCATATGCACACGGGCATGCTGACCTGGAAAAACCTCGACATCCGCGATCTCACGCCCATCAGACATGAGAACCCGGCGGACCACGCTCTCCGCCGCTCGCCGCAAACGGTCTGACGGCAATTGCATGGCTGAACGGCGCAGCCATTCCTGGAAGGGGGAAAGCGCAAACGCGCCATAAGGCGCCTTTACCGGATCGAGATCGCTCATTTCGTCCTCTCAAAGGCAGACCGGCCGAGGTTACCCCCGGCCGGCTTGCTCAGACTTTAAGAGTCTTTTTTCTTCTCGTCGTCGACCTCGGAGAATTCAGCGTCAACGACATCATCGTCCGCCGCATTCTCGGAGCCGGCTTCGCCCGCTTCAGCCTGCTGGGCCGCATACATGGCTTCACCGAGCTTCATCGTGGCCTGAACAAGAGCCTGGGTCTTTTGCTGGATGGCTTCGAGATCTTCGCCATCCTTGACCTCCTTGAGTTCGGCCAGTGCCGTCTCGATGGCTTCCTTGTCAGCCGCCGGGACTTTATCGCCAAACTCTTCGAGCTGCTTGTCCGTCTGGTGGACAAGGGCTTCAGCGCCATTGCGCGCTTCGGCCAGCTCACGAGCCTTCTTATCGTCCTCAGCATGCGCTTCGGCATCCTTGACCATATTGTCGATGTCCTCATCGGACAGACCGCCAGAGGCCTGAATGCGGATCGCCTGCTCCTTGCCGGTCGCCGTATCCTTCGCAGACACATTGACGATACCGTTGGCGTCAATATCGAAGGTCACTTCGATCTGCGGCAAGCCACGTGGCGCCGGCGGGATGCCAACCAGATCGAACTGGCCAAGCAGCTTATTGTCCGCCGCCATCTCGCGTTCACCCTGGGAGACACGAATGGTCACAGCCGTCTGATTATCATCCGCGGTGGAGAAGACCTGGGACTTCTTGGTCGGGATGGTCGTATTGCGCTCGATCAGGCGAGTGAAGACACCGCCAAGGGTCTCGATACCCAGGGAAAGCGGGGTCACGTCGAGCAGAAGCACGTCTTTGACATCGCCCTGCAGAACACCGGCCTGAATGGCGGCACCCATGGCAACAACCTCATCCGGGTTCACACCCTTGTGCGGCTCCTTGCCGAAGAAGCCTTTCACAGCTTCCTGGACCTTGGGCATGCGCGTCATACCGCCGACGAGGACGACATCATCAATATCCGCTGCGGACAGACCCGCATCCTGAAGCGCTTTCTTGCACGGCTCCAGCGTACGCTTGATCAGATCATCGACCAGCGCTTCCAGCTTGGCGCGAGAGAGCTTGATATTGAGGTGTTTCGGACCGGACGCATCAGCGGTGATAAACGGCAGATTGACCTCGTATGAAGAGGCAGAGGACAGCTCTTTCTTGGCCTTTTCCGCTTCTTCCTTCAGGCGCTGGAGAGCCAGCTTGTCCTGACGCAGATCGATCGCATTCTCTTTTTTGAACTCGTCCGCGAGGTAATCCACGATACGCAGGTCAAAATCTTCACCACCGAGGAAGGTGTCACCATTCGTGGCCTTCACTTCGAAAACGCCATCACCGATCTCCAGAACGGAGACGTCGAACGTACCACCGCCAAGGTCGAAAACGGCAATCGTCTTGCCATCATTCTTGTCGAGGCCGTAAGCCAGAGCCGCTGCGGTCGGCTCGTTGATGATGCGGAGCACGTCGAGACCGGCGATCTTGCCGGCATCTTTCGTAGCCTGACGCTGTGCGTCATCGAAATAGGCCGGAACCGTGATAACAGCCTGGGACACTTCAGAACCGAGATAGCTTTCTGCGGTTTCTTTCATCTTCTGCAGGATGAAAGCGGAAATCTCGGACGGGGCGTATTTCTTGTCGCGGCCCTGAACCCAAGCGGCATTATTCTCCGACGGAACGATCTTGTAGGGCACCATATTGATGTCCTTCTTGACCGTCGGGTCGTCCATATTGCGGCCGATCAGGCGCTTGATCGCGAAGAAGGTGTGGTCCGGATTGGTCACAGCCTGGCGCTTGGCCGGCTGACCGATCAGACGCTCATTATCGTCAGAAAAAGCGACGACAGATGGCGTGGTGCGCGCACCTTCAGAATTTTCGATAACTTTGGGCTGACCGCCTTCCATCACAGCGATACAGGAATTGGTCGTACCCAGGTCGATACCAATGACCTTGCTCATTCATCTCTCTCCGTTTGTTCAGCGGAACTGTCCCGTACGCACAAGCCTCCGAGCGAAGCGCCCGTACGCCTTTGCGACAGCCCCCTTCGGGATCGTCTTCAATTGTTGAACCGGTGATGCCGACACCGGATGTGGTTCATGTGCAGGGAATGTCCCTGCGCTTGGTAGGCGATTTAGGTAGGGAGGAAGAGGAGTGCAAGGGCAGATATCGGCAAGACCTGAATCAATTCAGTCATCTTGCATGC
This sequence comes from Alphaproteobacteria bacterium, assembly GCA_018222865.1. Lineage (GTDB taxonomy): Bacteria > Pseudomonadota > Alphaproteobacteria > Caulobacterales > Maricaulaceae > Maricaulis. The sequence goes on along the minus strand of JAAEZM010000003.1, from coordinate 210,186 downwards.
ATTCAGGGCGACCGGACCTGTTCCGGAGCGCCGGGGGCCGCTATATCGCCTGGATGACGTCTGCACCTGCCATGCCTTCTGGCTTTCGCTTTCTGCCTGGATATTTCGATCTCAGCGCCCAGGAGGCGCTGATCGAGAGCGTCATCACTGCGGCGCACTCCGCCCCGTTCTGGCGCCCCAGCATGCCGCGGACTGGCCAGCCGCTTTCGGTTCAGATGACGAATTTCGGCCCGCTTGGCTGGGTGACGGACAAGGAAAAAGGCTATCGCTACGAACCCGCGCATCCGGAAACCGGATCTCCCTGGCCTTCGATGCCCCAGCGGCTCAGCGATCTTTGGTCAGACGTCGCCGACTATCCGGCAGCGCCGGAGGCCTGTCTGGTCAATTGGTATGCCGAGACATCGAAAATGGGCATGCATATCGACTGGGACGAAGAAGCGACCGACGCCGCCGTTGTCTCGATTTCACTCGGCGACAAGGCGCGTTTCCGCTTGGGCGGACCAAAACGCGGCGGCAAGACGCATTCGCTGGTGCTGAGCTCTGGGGATGTTGTGGTGCTGGGCGGACAGTCCCGGCGTTGCTATCACGGCGTCGACCGGATCTATCCAGGCACATCAACCTTATTGCCTGACGAACACTTCCCGGGCGGCGGGCGCATCAATCTGACAATGCGCCGGGTGACTATTCCGGCTTGCTGACCGCACCAGGGCTGGCTGCAGGATCGGGCATAATCTCGAAATTGCGCGCCTCCGGGCAGGTCTCACCAACCAATACCCCTTCCATCGTCGTTTCTTGCGACCAGCGGATTTGTGCCGCAATTTCTGCTCGCTCGACGGGAACCTCAGAGGCAATTGCAGGAACGCCAGCCAGTACCTGGCGAGCACTTTGCAGTGCGATATCGAAGACAGCCGCGTCGTCTGCACCCGACGCAGGCACGTCATCATCGCGGAAACGGAGTCGGTTACGCGATATCAGATTGCCCTGACCGGCCCGCATATCGACAACGATCGCCCCCAAGCGGTAACACCGCGTGGCGCGGCCAGCCAGGCTGACCGTTTCATGCCCCGCTACAGCATAAACACCGGGAGGCACAGTGCCGAGGTAAAGGTCCATCCCGGCGGCGCCGCCCTCTATGCGATTACGGTTTGCCATCGAGATAAGACGTCGCGGCCCGTTAAAGGTCCGGCCCTCCAGGTCGACACCTTCCAGGATCAGTGAATTGCCGCGCCCGGCCAGGGTTTCATCCACGATGACGAGCGCGTCGCCGGACGTCGGATCGAAGGTCGTCCCCGCCGGGATGCTAGTGGCGCAGGCCGCCAGAAAAAACATTATAAAAACAACAAGAAAACGCACGAAATCCCCCCAAGCGTCACCGGGAAAATCCTTACTCGCTTGGCCGAGCTTCGTCAAACTCTGGCGAAACGGGCCGCTAGGCGAGCGCCCACCGCACCCCTGCTGCGGCGATGACCACGACGAATACCGGCAACATGACCGGAACGACGCGCAGCGCCCAGCTTTCTGGCAGGAAGAGGATATCGCGCGCCCAGCCCGTCTGTGTTCCGGTCAGGCGTTTGGCCCAGCTCTGCAAGATGCATGTGCCCTGATTGAGCATGAGGCCGATAAAGATCGCGACGGGCACAAGCAGCACATAAATCGCGACCCTTTCGCCCTGTCCCGTCAGCGCATACCAACCGAGCGGCAGGAGGGTCGACAGCGCAGCGATGAAGATCAGCGTGTGCACAAGTTGAAGCAGGAAAAGTATTCTATTTCGGTCCATTCCCCGCCTTTAGCCCTGTTCGGGCAGATCCGGATTCTCTTTTTCCACCTCTTCGTCCATATGCGGCATGAAGCGCATATCGGTCATCGGGACAGAGCGGCCATGCTCCTGAACGATACGGACATGCTTGCGCTTCAAACCGCGCGGATCAGCGACACCGCAGGAATGGGCGATCATTTCAACATGCTCGATGACCGTGCGCGCATATTCGGCAACCTTGTCGGATTTTTCCTTCACCACCAACCCACGCTGGAGGCTCTTCTTGTGCGTTGTAACGCCGGTCGGGCAGGTGTTTTCATGGCATTTGAGCGCCTGGATGCAGCCCAGCGAAAACATGAAACCCCGCGCGCACTGAACAAAGTCAGCTCCTGAAGCCAGCGCCCATGCCACAGCGCCGGGGATGATCAACTTACCCGACGCAATGATACGGATTCGGTCGCGAAGGCCTTTGCGGCGCAGGATTTCCGCCACCATGGGCAGGCTTTCACGCACGGTGAGCCCGACATTGTCCATCAATGCCATCGGCGCCGCACCGGTTCCGCCGTCACCACTGTCTACCGTGATAAAATCCGGTGCGCTCTCCACACCCCGGGCGTGGATTGCGTCGGCAAGCTCATAGAGCCAACCATAGGCGCCTACGACGAATTTGATGCCGACCGGGAGACCCGAGACCTCTCGGATATGGGCGACCATGTCGAGCAGGTCATCAACGCTATCAATCTCTGGATGGCGATTGGGTGAAATGGAGGCTTCTCCGACGGGGATGCCACGGATCTTGGCGACTTCCTTATTCACCTTCTCAGCCGGCAGGATTCCGCCCTTACCCGGCTTTGCCCCTTGCGAGAGCTTCAGCTCGAACATCTTGACCTGTGGAACCGCCGCAACCTCACGAAGCTTCTCATCAGAGAGATTGCCAGCCTGGTCGCGGACACCGTATTTCGCAGTGCCGATCTGAAAGACGATGTCGCACCCGCCCTCCAGATGCATGGGGGACATGCCGCCCTCACCGGTATTGTACCAGACACCCGCCTTTGCCGCGCCGCGCGACAGAGCCCGCACGGCCGGTTTCGACAAGGCGCCATAGCTCATGCCGGAGATATTGAAAAAGGACGGCGCGTCATAAGGTTGGCGAGCGTGCGGACCGATACGCAGCGGCTGGGTCTTTGAAGCATCGTCGCTCAGTAGCGGGAAGGGGCAATTGACGAAAATTGGTGTGCCCACCGGGGTGAGCGGCTTGGTGGAGCCGAACGGGATGGTTCCACCCTTTCCCTCGGCAGAGCGATAGACCCAATCACGTTCGGCCCGGTTAAAGGGTAATTCTTCACGATCCATCGCGAAGAAATACTGCCGAAAAAACTCGCCCAATGTCGTGAAAAGCCCGCGAAACCGGCCCACAAGCGGGTAGTTGCGGCGGATCGCATCTGCGGTCTGCGCGGTGTCACGCACATAAAGAAACAGTGCGAAAAGAGCGGCGACACCAATGGTCAGAATAAACAGCTGGGTCAAAATGTTCATCACTTCGACCGCCCAGTTCGGCAAACCCATCATCAGATCACACCCCTCACGAAAATCCGGGGATCATATTGGATCAGCCGGGATCGATTGGCGAGAGCGATGAAGGGGATGTGAAGCGGCGTGATAGCAACCGGTCTATCAGGAACGATGCGGGATAAACCGCAATGGCGACTATTCATTGACCCCGCGGCGGGTCCGTTCATCGTCAACGATTTCACTGGACGTGGCGCAGGTTTCGTTCAACGCGATGGCCAAACGGGTGCACAGCGCGTCAGTCTGCTCCAGGGCGCCGCGATAATAGAATTCAAACTGCAACTGATTACGCACGAGATCGAGGATATGGCTGACGAATTGCCGGTCCTGCGACAAGGCAGCAAGATCATAGTCAAACCGTCTCAGAGACGCGGCTTCGGCGTCATAAACGCTGAACACACGCCCTTCAAACGCTGTCTCGACCTTCAAATGGCTGGTTCTGAATTGCACGAGCTGACCATCAATATAGGCCAGTTCCGCCGTGTAGGCCGATACCGCCGTGCGCAAAGCTTCATCGCTGATCCGCGAAAACGCTCCGGTAGCGACCAATTCATCAAGAACCGCGCGCGGCGCCCGAATGGACGGGTAATGCCCCAGACGCAGCAGGGCGTCTTGGAGGGCAGGCTCTTCTGAGACCTCGGCCGCACCTTGGTTAAGCGCTTCTACAAGGATGCGACGATTATTGTTATTGCGAGCCGCATTCTCCGCGGCGGCTTCCCAATAGGCGACCGCACGCTCTGTTTCTTCCAGCAAGCGGCCAAGAGCGCGACGCTCAGCGGCTTCCTCGGCGCGCGCCTCATTCCAGGCATTGATCTGGAAACCGATGACCACACCGGCGATCACAATCAGGAATTCCAGAACAACCGCATAATAGTTCTGCTCGCGGATTGCCTTGGACAATGAGGTGAGGATCATCGCAAGCCCCTTCGGGCGTGAAGGCTTAAGCCTTCACATCCACACTGCCGCCGGTTTCACCTGTCGGCGGGGTTTGCGGTGCGCTCGGGGCACCGGCAGAGACCGCCACCATGGCCGCGCGAAGCGTCCGCCCAGAGATCACATATCCGACCTGCATGACGGAGGCGATTGTACCAGAGGGCTGTTCAGACGGGATTTGTGCGACAGCCTGGTGGATATTGGGATCAAAGGCAGCACCGGGCTCCGGATTTTCCGGCTTGATGCCATGGTTTTCCATCTTCGCGATCAGTGCCTTCTCTGTCATGGCGACACCATCGACGAGATTCTTCATGGCCTCGTTCTCCAGGCTCGCCTCATCAACAGCGGCCAGGGCGCGAGAGAGATTATCCGCCACATCGAGCATGTCGCGCGCGAAACTCGTCACCGCATAGGCACGCGTATCGGCCTTCTCCTTCTCGGCACGGCGGCGCGTATTCTGCTCTTCAGCGGCAATACGCAGAAGGCGATCATTCAGCTCGGCGATTTCCGCTTCATACTGATCTGCCGTTTTCGCGTCCGACGTCTCGCCTGTTTCAACAGCTTCGGTCTCTTCCGGCGACGGGGTGTTGTCCTGTTCGCTCATTCTTTTTCGTCCTTGGTCTCCGGTTAGGTCCGCCCGCCATCGAGTATCTGACCCACCACGCGGGCGGTGTAATCGACGAGGGGGATAACACGGGCGTAGTTCAAACGCGTGGGGCCAATTACACCCAGCGCGCCAATGATCTGCTGCTCGCTATTCATATAGGGAGCCACGATCACGCTGGAACCCGACAAGCTGAAAAGCGGGTTCTCCGCACCAATGAACAGCCGCACGCCCTCAGCATCACGGGCCTTGTCCATCAATGCGATGAGTTCTTGCTTGCGCTCAATATCTTCAAAAAGCAGGCGGATCCGCTCCAAATCCTCGACCGCCGAAACGCTTTCGAGCAGTTTGGCCTGGCCGCGAATGATCAGGGCGCGCTCGCCATCGGCACCGGTCCAGTCGGCCAGCCCCTGGGTTACAAGCGACGCCGCTGCCTCATCGAGCTGGGTTTGATGCGCGGAAATCTCGTCAGAAATGCCGTCACGCGCCTCGCTCAGCGTCCGTCCGCGCAAGCGATTGGAGAGATAATTCCCTGCTTCAATCAGCGCTGCGGGCGGCAAACCTTCCGGGGTTCGCATCAAACGGTTCTCGACATGACCATCGGCAAAGACCAGCACTGCCAGCATTTCAACCGGCGAAATGGAGACGAATTCGATGTGGCGAAGCGGCGCTTCCTGCTTCGGCGTCACGACGAGCCCGGCACCGCCAGCCAATCCCGACAAGAGCGCCGAGGCTTCTCCCAGTAACTCGTTGACGCCGCGGCCGGATGCTCCCACCTGCCCTTCAATGCTTCGACGTTCATCCGTTGAAAGCTCACCGACTTGCAACAAGCCATCGACGAACAGGCGCAACCCCGTATGGGTCGGCATGCGCCCGGCACTGGAATGCGGCGCCGTGAGCAAGCCGAGCTGCGCCAGATCCGACATCGTATTGCGGATCGAGGCCGGCGAGAGTGTCAGCCGCCCCGATTGTGAAAGCGTGCGCGAGCCCACAGGCTCACCGGTAGTGAGATAGGTCTCGACGATCTCCCTGAAGATCAGCCGCATCCGCTCGTCGAGATGGGCGAGGGGTGATTGGGTTTCATTCACGCTCATACCCATCACTTAAGCCGAGGAATTCGCCGGTTCAATTCCTTCTTGATCCTCAAGCGGTCGACAAACACCGCATCGCCTCGCTTGCCCCCGCTGCCAATCCCCGCTACCAGCGCCTCGATAATCAATCAGGAGAGCCTTCATGCCCAGACCTTTCGGCCGTAACCCCAATGCCTTGCGCGATGTCACGCTGGAAACCGGCGTCACCCGGTATGCCGAAGGCTCCTGTCTGGCGAAATTTGGCCACACCCATGTCCTGTGCACGGCGAGCGTGGAAGAAAATGTCCCGCCCTGGATGCGCGGCAGCAATAAGGGTTGGGTTACCGGTGAATACGGCATGCTGCCGCGTTCGACCCATTCGCGCATGCGTCGCGAAGCCAGCTCAGGCAAACAATCCGGGCGCACCCAGGAAATCCAGCGCCTGATTGGTCGCTCCCTGCGCGCTGTCGTTGATCTCAAAGCCCTCGGCGAGCGCCAGATCACGGTTGATTGTGATGTGATCCAGGCTGATGGCGGCACGCGAACGGCTGCGATTACCGGCGCCTGGGTCGCGCTGAAAATGGCGACAAAATACCTGATGGAAGAAGGCGTTCTGGACGCAGACCCGGTCTATGGGCAACTGGCTGCGATTTCCTGCGGCGTCATTGATGGCGAGTGCCGTCTCGACCTTGAATATGAGGAAGATAGCCGGGCCGAGGCGGATGCGAACTTTGTTTTGACCGCAGATGGCGCTATCGTTGAAATTCAGGCGACGGCGGAAGACCGTCCTATCCCGGAAGCTGCGTTCGGCGAATTGTTTGAACTGGCGAAAGCGGGTGTGGCGGACTTGTCCGTCCTGCAGAGATCTGCTCTGGGCCTTTAATCCGGCTCAAGGGTAGAAAAAGACAGACGGCGGGAACGCGCTGGGGGGCTGAAAATGGCCTGCCCGGCCTCTTGGGAAGGGGCGTACCGCGCAGGCCCGTTCCCGCCGTCTGTTTTCACCCGCCCAAAAGAGCGGGAGCCTCTCACTCAGATCATTCGCGCCTATTCGGCAGCGTCCTGATCCGCGTCTTCGTCGTCTTCGTCGAAGGACAACAAGTCCCCCGGCTGACAACCCAATTCCTTGCACAGCGCCTCCAGCGTGGAGAAGCGTACGGCTTTGGCCTTACCCGTCTTGAGGATGGACAGGTTGGCCATGGTGATGCCGACACGGTCGCACAATTCTGTCAGCGACATGCGGCGCTCGAGGAGCATACGGTCCAGGGTGACGCGAATGGGCATGATGGCGCCTCCCTAAATCGTGAGTTTCTGTTCTTGGCGCATACGCGCCCCTTCGCGGAACACTTCCGCAAAGACAAGTAATGCTGCCACCGCGAACCAGGCGCCCAGATCGATATCGGGCGTTACCTGAAGCTGATTGCTGCCTTCAACGGGCGCATCCATCAGCGTCAGCACCATCGCCACGGCGCCTTGGGTGACATGACGAAGAATTTGATAGGCCGCGATTGCGATAGCGATAACCCGCAAATGGCCTGCATTCTCCGGTACAAACGGATCACCAGCCACCAAGGTGGCGAAGATCCGGCGCAAACGATCCACCACGATCATCAGCGCGATAATTTCAGCGACAAAGATGGGATAAACCCAGCCATGCTGCCGCAATTGCTCGAAGATGGCAGTCAGAATCCCGGGCTCATAGCCCAGAAAATCCATGATGAAAGCTGCCGCCGCGGCGACAAGGACCACTGACGCAAAGACCAGTGCGGCCCACGCCAAGTACCAGACGATATCCAGCACGACTTTCAATGCCGACGCCAGAGACCCGCGACCTAGTGCTTTCATGCCCTACCCTTCCTTCTGCGATGAGACTGACTCTCTAGCCTCTTACGGGCTTTTTAGGCCAGCCTCACCGGGCATTACCAATCACGCGACCACCGGGGAGAGTGCGTAAAACGCGCCGGCAGCGACGGAAACGACCAGCATCATATTGATCGCAATGGAAGCGACCGAACGTGCTTTGTTACCTTTATTAGCTTTGGACCTGACCATCTCACTGTTTCCTTTCTGTTGCATCTGACCAATTACCGTTGTCTTTCGACTGGGAAGGACGATGTCTCCCGTCCTTGTTGTTTATCGATAAACGAGAGGCTGGGAGATGGCAAGCGAAAAATATCGTTTTTCGATATGAATTTTTCGAAAGGCGATAAGAATATGGGGGGACAAGAGAGCGAAATGAGCCAGGAAACATGGGTATTGGCCAGCCATAATGCTGGTAAAATCAAAGAGTTAAAAGACCTCCTGGAGAGGCGGGACGTGTCGCTTCTCAGCGCCTCTGATCTGTCACTTCCTGAACCCGATGAAACAGAGCCGACATTTGAAGGTAATGCTGCGCTGAAGGCTGAGGCCGCCGCAAAGGCTGTTGAAAAGGTCTGTTTGGCCGATGATAGCGGCCTTTCTGTAGACGCTCTGGACGGCGCGCCGGGGATTTATTCCGCGCGCTGGGCGGGCGAGCCGCGCGATTTCCAGCGCGCCATGCAGCGCGTTCATGACGCATTGGGCGCCTCTCGGGACCGCACAGCGCGGTTTGTCTGCGTTATTGCTGTGGCGAAGCCGGGCTCCAAGACGCGCCTTTATCGCGGCGAAGTCGAGGGCGAGATCGTCTGGCCGCCACGCGGCGAGGCCGGTTTTGGCTATGACCCGATCTTCCAGCCCAAAGGATATGATCGGACATTTGCGCAGATGAGCATGGAGGAAAAGCGCGCTCTCAGCCATCGCGGACGCGCCCTGGCCCTCATGATGGAGGCGGAATTCAAGGCATGACCGACACCCCGCGCCTCGGGCTTTATATTCACTGGCCCTATTGCGCGCATATCTGCCCCTATTGCGACTTCAACGTCTATCGCCCCAAGGGCGATACGGATGCCCTTCTCACGGCCATCATGAAGGATATGACCGCTTGGCGTGAACGCACGGGGGCGCGTCGTCTGAGCAGTGTGCATTTCGGAGGCGGCACGCCATCGCTACTCGAGCCAGGCCAGCTGAGCGCCCTGATTGATCATGCGGCGGGTTTATGGGGGCTGGCCTCGAACGCTGAGATCGGGCTGGAGGCCAATCCGAATGATGCGGCTCGCTTTACGGATTTTCGCGCCGCCGGGCTGAACCGACTGTCTCTTGGCATTCAAAGCTTCGACGATGACGTACTCAAACGCCTTGGCCGCGATCACAATGCCCGGGGCGCGATTGATGCGATCCGCTTGGCCCAGCAGGTCTTCGATGAAATCTCCATCGACCTCATCTATGCCTGGGCCGGGCAATCCCTGGATCACTGGCATGAGGAGCTCAAGACCGCGATCGCTACAGGCGCGGGCCATCTCTCGCCCTATCAGCTGACCATTGAGCCCAGGACGGCCTTTGGCAAACGTGCTGAGCGCGGCGAGAGGCTTGCCCTTGAGCCTGATGACGCTGCGGACTTCTACGCCCTGACCGAGACCGTGTGCGCTGAAGCGGGCTTTGCCCCCTATGAGATCTCCAATCTCGCCAGGAGCACGCACGCGCAGTCGCGGCACAACCGGCTTTACTGGGACGGGGATGACTGGATCGGTGTTGGCCCTGGCGCTCACGGCCGTCTTGGCAGCCATTCGGGCGCCGGACGATATGCCACGGAAGCGCAGCGCCGACCGTCTGACTATATCAAGGCCATCGAGACAGCCGGTGACGGTGTGATCGCATGGGCCCGCCTGTCAGCGGCGGATGAGCTCGCAGAGCGGATTTTGATGGGGATGCGCGTGCAAACCGGCCTCGACCGCGAGCGTCTGATCGCGCTGACCGGTTTCGATATTGACCTTGAAGGCGCGCAGAAGATGAGCGAACTCGGCCTTGTCGAGCGTGAGGGGCATCATATCCGGCTCACCCGCGAGGGCCGCGCCCTCGCCGATGGTGTTTCCTCGGAACTTGTACCCGCCTTAGACGATTAGCCTTCCGGCAAATCCTCGTCGTCCAGCTCTTCCTCTTCATCACCAGGACGCGGATAGTCCTCCGGCATTTCCCGGCGGAAGAGTGTGTAATCAATGCGCTCTTCCGGCTCTTCTTCCAGCACGAGGACACCGGCCTCATTCGGGCCGCCTCGCGGATCCATCACATCGTCAGGGTTCATATTGACGATCACACGCTGCTCGCGTCGCAGCTGCTCATAAGGATCGAAGGCCGGATCAATGCCCGCTTCCGCAGCCAAGAGCTCACGGCGCAGACGCAAATCTTCAAGCAGAGCCGGGTCGACGAGCGGCTGGTCAAAACTGGCTGGCGCCGGCTCGATGATCCGGAAACCGCGCGAACGCAATTCATAGACGGCGAGTCCACGCTCGATCACCCCTGTTTCGCCAAAGCGGAAAAGGCCGTCAGCGCCCATAAAGCCTTGCTCGACCTCAATGGCTTCAGCCGAAAAGCCCAGCTCACCACCGTCGAGATGCGCGGCAAGCGCCATGGCATCATAGGCCAGGCTCGAAATCCGGGATGGTTCTGATCCGAAGGCCTGCTCATAGGAAGCATCAAAGCGCTCGCGCGCGGCCCGGTCCGGCCCTGCGAACCAGCCGCCATACAGGGCGGGCTCACGCAGGAGGCTGTCATCATTCCAAAGACCCGTGCCGAGGAAGCGAACAACCAGAGGATCCACCGATTGCGAAATCAGAAGCGGCCCCAGCGCACGCAAACGGGTTGAGCCTTCCGGCAGGATCACCGCCTGGAAGGGCATTTCAGGATCGGGGATCCATTCGCGGCGACGCAGCTCATCTGCCTGTTCGGGCGTCAGGGGCAGGAAACGATCCTCCGCCAAGCGCGCCGCGGCCCGGGACATGGCCTCAACATCACCGGTGTAGAAAGCTTCCGAGGTCACCATGCCATCGGTCATGGCCGCACTGTTTTGCAGCGCATTGTAAACGGCTGTTCCATAGCGGTTCTGGGAGCCGAGATAAGCGTAGCGCCAGACGCCCTGGCGCGCGGCGTATTCAACCACACGCTCCACCTCGATCTCTGGCGGGAAGCTCAGCAGGTAAACACCATCCCCGGCAATCGTAGCATCGGTCGAGAATGCCACGACAGGGATCCCTGCCTGGCGCGCCACCTCGCCAGCAGCGGCAACGGCCGGTCCGAAGAGCGGCCCGATAATCATGTCCGCGCCGTCTTCAACTGCAGCCAACGCCGCGGAGCGAGCGCCGTCTGGCGTGCCCTGCGTGTCTTTCGGAATCATCAGGAGATTTCCGCCCGCGCGCTCAAACAAGGCGAGTTCAGCAGCGCGAAGAAGACGAAGGCTTTCTGCCCGCGCTCCTGCATTCTCAGAGGAGAACGGCAGGAGAAGTGCGACGCGGGAGAGCTCACGCTCCTCCATGTGCGGCGGGATCAGCCCGGCACGCTCCTCGACAACGGGCTCTTCCTCAACCGGCTCCGGCGGCAGGGAGACTTCCGGAGGCTCTTCCACAATGACCGGTGGCGGAGGCGGCGAGGATGTTGTACCGCATGCGGTTACGAGGAGGGCTGCAGCGAGGAGCGGCAGGCCGGTACGCATTTGCGAAACAACATCTGAAATCATGACGCGATCATCCCGAGAAATTCCGCCCGAAGCTAGCCGGACTAGCCGTCCGGCACAAGCACTGGAACCGGGTCTTTATCTGGTCGCAACCCCGATCGGCAATTTGCGCGACATCACGCTTAGAGCCCTTGATACGCTCAAATCGGCGGATCGGATTCTCGCCGAGGATACCCGTGTCAGCAAACGCTTGCTCGACGCCTATGATATCAGCGCGAAACTTCAGCCCTATCATGACCATAACGGGGAGAAAGTGCGGCCAGGCATTCTCGCGGCCCTGGCAGAGGGAGCCGCAATCGCCCTGGTTTCCGATGCCGGCACCCCCGCCGTATCCGATCCGGGCTATAAGCTCGTGCGTGAGGCCGTCGCAGCCGGGATCAATGTCTATGCGCTTCCGGGCGCCTCAGCGGCGCTGGCGGCGCTATGTATCAGCGGGCTGCCCACTGACAGCTTTACCTTTGCCGGTTTTCCGCCCCCCAAGACGCAGGCGCGCGAGACCTGGCTGGAGGCGTATAAATCCCTGCCTGGCAGCCTGATCCTCTTTGAAGGCGCATCGCGACTGGCCGATTGCCTGGCAAGCCTGGCAAAAGTCCTCGGCGAGCGCGATGCTGCGGTCTGCCGCGAACTGACCAAGATGCATGAAGAAGCGCGGCGCGGCTCGCTGGCTTCACTTGCAGAGCATTATGCCGAGGCAGGGCCGCCGCGCGGAGAAATCGTCATCATTATTGGCCCGGCAACACAGACCAGCTGGGACGAGATGCAGGTTGACGAGGCGATCCGCTCGGCGCTTCAGGATATGCGCGTCAAGGACGCGGCAGCTGCGGTGGCGGAAGCCTCCGGCTGGGCCAAGCGGGATGTCTATGCCCGTGCTGTGGCTTTGAAAGATGGTGAGCGATAAACGTCGCAAAGCCGAACGTCGCGGCCGATGGGCCGAACACCTCGCCGCCCTCATACTGATCCTGAAAGGTTATCGCCTTCTGGAACGCCGAGCACGAACACCGGCTGGAGAGCTCGATCTCATCGCACAAAAGGGCGATGCCCTGGTCATCGTGGAAGTCAAAGCCCGACAGGCGATCGAGGCAGCGCGTCAATCCATCACGCCCTATCAGCGTCGCCGCATAGAGCGCTCCGCTGCCCTGTATCGTGCCAGACGCCCATCGCTGCGACCGCTGGCCATTCGCTATGATCAAATCCTCTTTGCGCCCTGGCACTGGCCCGTCCATCAGCGTGGAGCCTGGATACCCGAGAGCCGGGAAGCGCGCGATTGGCTGTGATGCGGCTTGGGCATGGTGGAAGGCATGCATGCGCTTTGAATACTCCAGGCTTAGACGCTATGACGAACTCTTTCCCCTTCCTAACGTGAAGCCATCGCCGGGCTGGTGTACACATGTGATTCGAGACTTCCCGACCGCCCTCGTTTCGGAGATGCGCATGTCCCATCGCTTCGCCCCCACTTCGCCACTCGCCCTGCCCCTGATACTGGCAACAAGCCTGCTGGCCGCCTGTTCCACCCTGCAGCCGGAACGCTCGATCGGTCGCGAAGTGGATGATGCCAATGCCTCCATCTCCATCAAATCCTCCATGTTGCGTACCGAGGGCTTTGCTCTTGATGGGGTGGACGTCGAAGTCACTGAAGGTATTGCGCTTTTAACCGGCACAGTTCCGAGGGAAGACGACTCGATGATGGCGGAATGCCTGACCTGGTCCTCCGTCGCCGTCCGGGCCGTCGCCAATGAGATCAATGTGGGAGAAAATCCGGGTCTGCGTGACCGGACGCGCGATGCACTTATCTCCCAAAGGGTCCGCGCCCGCCTGCTTTCCGATCGCTCTATCCGGTCGGTCAATTTCAATGTCGAGACCTATAATGGCAGGGTCTACCTGCTCGGCCTCGCCCGTACGCGTGGTGAGCTTGAACGCGCGACCAGTCATGCGGCTTTGATTGATGGTGTGAGCGATGTGGTCAGCTTCGTTCAGGTCGCGGGGGTTCCTTCGGATCTGCCGGCTCGGGGGGAGCGGCGCGCGGAAGCGTGTGCAGGAATTCCCACCCCAACCCTTGATCCAGAAGCGCTAGCCCCTAACTCCGCACCGCAACTTCTCGGCGGCCCGGAGAGCGAATAATGAGCTTGCGCCTTGCAGTCCAGATGGACCCAATTGAAACCGTGGATGTCGACGCTGACACCACATTCGCCCTTATGGAAGAGGCCCAGGCCCGCGGCGCGCAAATGTGGGTCTACAGCCCCAATGAGCTGAGCTGGAATGAGGGCCGCATCCTCGCCCGCGCCCGTTCGGTCACGGTCAAACATGTTCAGGGCGAGCACGCGGATCTGGGCGATGAAGTCATGCTGGATCTGGCCGAGGATGTTGATGTCATCCTGATGCGCCAGGACCCGCCTTTCGACATGGCCTACATTACAGCCGCTCATATTCTTGAAGGCCTGAAGGGTAAAACCCTGGTCCTCAATGACCCGTTCTGGGTCCGCTCCAGTCCGGAAAAGATCATTCCCCTTGAGTTTCCAGAACTTATACCGCCGACCCTGATCTCTCGTGACGTGCAGGCGATCAAGGATTTTCGCGCCAAGCATCAGGACATCATCATCAAGCCGCTATATGGCAATGGTGGCGCGGGCGTGTTTCGCCTGAGACCCGATGACGGGAATCTCAATTCCTTGCTCGAGATGTTCTTTGGCCAATCCCGCGAACCCGTTATCGCCCAGGCCTTTCTGCCGGCGGTCGAAAAGGGCGATAAACGCGTCCTTCTGGTCGATGGTGAACCGGTCGGCGCCATTAATCGGGTCCCGCTCAAGGGTGAAACACGCTCCAACATGCATGTCGGCGGCCGGGCCGAAGAGTCGGGACTGGACGCAGATGATCTGCGTATCTGCGCCGCGATCGGCCCGATGCTCAAGGAAAGAGGCCTGATGTTGGTAGGCATTGATGTCATTGGCGGCCTGATGACCGAGATCAATGTCACCTCGCCAACCGGTGTTCAGGAATTGAAACGGTTCTCCGGGATCGATACTTGCGCGCGCTTCTGGGATGCAGTTTCAACTCAGTTGAACTGATTTATCCACACACCCTTGACGTGCAGTGTCATTTGTACTTACTTTGTTCCTGTTTTGATTTGGTTTTGTCCACTTCTTGTGGAAAACCCATTAATGGCAAGGACTTAGCTGAATCCACCTTCAAGTGCAGGGCTCGGCGGGTCATTTGCAGTGATTCAAATGGTTAACGCCAGAATGGATCCAATTATTCGGGAATGACGCCATGGCCGCGCGGACCACGAGCATTGCCCTGGAAGGCGCGGAGGCGCGCCTGGTGGATGTACAGGTTCAGATCGCCGGCGGGGGCCAGCCTGTCTTTGCCGTCGTCGGTTTGGCCGACAAGGCCGTTGCAGAGAGCCGGGAACGGGTTCGGGCAGCCTTTTCAGCGCTCGGCCTGTCCATGCCGGGCAATCGACTGATCGTAAATCTGGCTCCGGCAGACAGACCCAAGGAAGGCTCGCATTTCGATCTACCGATTGCCCTGGCGATACTGGCGGAAATGGGGATTCTGCCCAAGGATATCGCCCGGGATTATCTTGCCTTCGGCGAGCTGGGCGTGGATGCGAGCCTCGCGAGCACACCGGGTGTTCTTCCCGCCGCCGTAGCAGCCAGCGCCGCCAAGCTCGGCTTCATCTGTCCGGCCGGCTGTGGACCGGAGGCGGCCTGGGCCGGCGGCGATCTGGCGATCCTGGCGCCCGCCTCCCTGATCCAGCTGATCAATCATTTTAAGGGAACACAAATGCTCACCCGGCCCGTGCCAGGCGAGATGCAAGCCGCCCCTCAAACGCGTGACCTCAATCAGGTCAAGGGACAGGAAGGGGCCAAGCGCGCCCTCGAAATCGCCGCCGCGGGTGGACATAATCTCCTGATGATTGGTCCGCCCGGGTCTGGCAAATCCATGCTCGCGGAACGATTGCCGGGGCTATTACCCCCCTTGGCTGCCGATGAACTTCTGGATGTGTCGATGATCCATTCCGTTGCCGGCTTGATCGAACGGGGTGCGCTCACCCGGCGGCGTCCCTTCCGAGCGCCACATCACTCCGCATCCATGGCCGCCATGGTCGGCGGCGGGCCTCGCGCCAAACCGGGCGAGGCTTCCCTTGCCCATCGCGGCGTGCTGTTTCTCGATGAATTGCCCGAATTTCATCCGCAAGTCCTCGACAGCCTGCGTCAGCCACTTGAAACCGGGGACATCACGGTGGCGAGAGCCAATGCCCATGTGACCTATCCGGCGCGTTTCCAGCTGGTCGCAGCGATGAATCCCTGCCGCTGCGGCAGCGGCGGACTGGGCGCAAACAGCTGTCGGCGCGCGCCACGCTGCGTGATCGACTATCAGGCGCGCCTGTCCGGTCCGCTGGTCGACCGGATCGATCTACAAATCCCGGTCCCGGCGGTCACACCGGCAGATCTGGCCTTGCCAGCACCGCTTGAGGGGACGCAGGAGGCGGCAGTTCGCGTGGCCGAGGCCCGGCAAGCCCAGGCGGAGCGCGGCGGTTTGAATGCGGAGCTGAAACCCGATCGACTGGATCATGTGGCCGAGCCGGACGCCGCCGGACAGTCGCTCTTGCTCAAGGCTGCAGACACACACCACCTGACCGCAAGGAGCTATCACCGCGTTCTGCGCGTCGCCCGCACAATCGCCGATCTGGAGGGCCAGGAGATCGTCAAACGTATCCATATCGCCGAGGCGCTGGCGAGCCGCCGGGGTCTGGCAAGCGAGAAACCGGCCCTGGCCTAGACTCATCTCACCCCGTTAGAGGCCGAAATCAGCCGTCGACCGCGCCCCAAGCCCGACTTCAAGTTTTGGCGCTTGAACCGCCTCCTGCCCCGGCCCTGAAAACATCGCGGCAGCGCGTATTTGTTAACGCACCTGTTAACTCTCCAGCGCCTAAAACATCTGGGCGATGAGTGATGATTCCCGCGATAACCCGCGCTCAACAAAGCGCTCGCAAGGACCGACGGGCGAAGACAGCCTGTCGCGCTTCTTGCTGCAAGCGCTCGATGCGGCGGGCGAGCTCCTGCTCATCCGCGGGCGAACGGGCCGTGTGGTTCACGTCAATCGCGCTTTCCTGACCGCGTTTGGAGGCGAGTTGGCCGATTGGGTAGGCCGGTGGTTCTCCGTCGCCCCTCCGGTCTCCGAAAGTCAGTCGCGCCGCTATGACATCTTGATGCGAACACGCTCAGGCCCGCTATGGATTGAGTGGGATGAACGCTGCCTACCTGGCGGGAATGGCGTCATTGCCGTGGGGCGTGACATCACCTCGCGGCGGGAAAAACACGATCACCTCCAGGCTTCGCAGAACGCCAAGTCTGCATTCTTCGCCGCCGTCACCCATGAGCTGCGCACGCCTCTGGCTGGCGCCATGGGCATGGCGCGCCTTCTGGAGGCGACACCCCTGCGTCCAGACCAGGCCGATTATGTGCGCTCTCTTTCGGCCTCTGCCGAGCACGCCCTGACGATGATTGATGACATTCTCGATCTGTCCCGACTGGAAGCGGGGCGACTGGTTCTGCGTCCGGAACGCACAGATATCGGTGAGCTGGCGCGCGAGACGGTCGAGTTGATTGCCCCACGCGCCCAGGAAAAAGGCCTCAGCCTCGCCGTCATCCATGCGCAAGGCGCTCCAGGCCTTGTCGAGGGCGATGCCGCCAGGCTGAAGCAAATCCTCTATAATCTCGTCGGCAATGCCGTGAAGTTCACCGATAGCGGCGGGGTGAGGGTTGATATCGAGAACGCACCCGATGCCGAAGGACGCCCAAGGCTCGCCCTGTCTGTCAGCGATACCGGTCCCGGCATCTCTGAAGAGGATCAGGCGACCCTGTTTGAGCAATTTGAACGCGGGGCCGCTGAACGCGAAGGTCGGGAATCGGGGGCCGGGCTCGGCCTGGCCATGGTGCGGCGCCTGGTCGAAGCGATGCGCTCCACCATGGGTGTGGAAAGCGAACTCGGCTCCGGCTCCAAATTCTGGATCATCTTTGACCTGCCCGTGATCGCGTGTGTGACAGACCAGCCGCTCTTGCACCGGAAATTTGCCATTGCGGGCGCCGACACCACGCAGCGCAACGGCCTGGCCGATCAGCTCGAAGCGCTCGGCGGTGATGTTGTTCGCATCGACCAGGCGCAGGATCTTGGAAAAAGTCGCGACCGCGAGCTTCTCATTGAACGCGCTTGGGCCAATCAGGGCGCGCGCTCCGGCGCCTCGCGCTGCTGGCAATTGGTGACGCCCGCCGAAAAAGACGCAGCCCTCGCCGATAAGACGACCGGGATTGACGGCTGGTTCGTAAAACCCATCCGGCGCACCACTTTGATCGCGCAACTGACCGGTAGGCAGGAAGAGGAAGACAGACCCAAAGAGGAAGACAGGCTCAAAGCCAAAATGGATACGCCGCCAGACCTCTCCCACCTTGCCGTGTTGATTGCGGAAGATGATCCCGTCAATGCGCTCATCGCCCGGCGAACAATTGAGAAATCCGGCGCCCATGCGCATGTGGTCGATAGTGGTCACGCAGCGCTGAAAGCACTGGAGGCGGGCCGTTATGATGCCATTCTGCTTGATCAGCGCATGCCCGGAATGGATGGACCGGAATTCGCCCGCATGGCCCGGCTGAACGGCTATGATTTGCCGATTATTGCCCTGACCGCGAACTCATCTGAAGAAGATCGTCAAAACTGCCTAGAAGCCGGCATGGACGACTTTCTGACAAAACCTTTAGATCCTTCACGTCTTTTCGACACGCTCGAACGCTTGTGCGGACCTGAAAACCGGTCCAGTTTGGGTTGAGACAAGCCTGATAACGCCGGGGGCAGGAGGATACATCATGGCTGAGGCCGCATCCGATTCGAGCGCGCCGGCACACGCCTATTCCTGGCGCGATGTCCTTGCCTCGCTACGCCGGCCGCGCATTCTTGCTATGCTTGCGCTCGGCTTTGCCGCTGGGCTGCCCTTCCTACTAACTGGTAACACGCTTGGGGCCTGGCTGCGCGACGAGGGCACTTCGCTCGCTGCCATTGGTTTTCTCTCCTGGGTTGGTCTGGCCTATTCCTTTAAATATCTATGGGCGCCGATCCTTGACAGTGTCCGTCTCCCGATCATCGGCAGGCTGGGCAAGCGGCGCAGCTGGATCCTGCTGGCACAAGCCGGGATTATCTTCGGGCTTGGGGCAATGGTCTTTGTCGGCCCGCAAGGCGGGCTCGTCCTGTTTGGCGCCTTTGCACTCGTCGTCGCCTTTTCCTCGGCCACCCAAGACATCGCGATCGACGCCTGGCGCATCGAAGTTGCAGAAAGCGATGAGGAACTCGGCTTGATGTCGGCTGCCTATCAGCTCGGCTACCGGATCGCGATCCTGATCACCAACGCGCTGATTTTCAATATCGCCGCGGCGATCGATTGGTCGGGCTCCTTTGCCCTTATGGCCGTTTTGATGCTGATCGGCGTGGGCGCGGCCCTATTGACCTCCGAGCCGCAGGCCGAGAAGGCCGCCATCGGCGCGAATGCGCCGCGCGAGGATAAACCGGTCTGGACCCTGTCCGGCGCATTTGATGCCATCATCGGCCCCTTTATTTCCTTCTTCAAAGCACACGGCAGGCTGGGCGTACTTTTGCTCTTCGCCGTTAGCCTTTATCGCCTGCCCGACTTCATCATGGGACCGATGGTCAATCCGTTTTACGGCGATCTGGGCCTGTCCCGTGAGATGATCGGCAGCATGCGAGCCAGCGTCGGACTGGTAGCCACCTTTATCGGCATTGCCGGCGGCGGCATCGCCGCCGTCCGGCTGGGTTTCTCCAAAGCGCTGATCCTGGGTGCCTTCCTGGTTCCGGCCTCTAATATCGGCCTTGCCGTTATGGCCTTTACAGGCCCCGCCCCCGAAGTCTTCGCTACCGCGCTCTTTATTGAGAATTTCTCCGAAGGTTTCGGCGGCACGGTCCTGATCGCTTGGATGTCCAGCCTGACAAGTTTCGGTTATGCCGCGACGCAATACGCACTGCTATCATCCTTCTACTCGGTGCTCGGCAAATTTCTTAAAGGCTTTTCCGGGGTCATCGTTGAAGATTCCCTACAGCCGGCGCTTGGGGCTATGCCCGGCTATGCGGCGTTTTTCGCGGGCACGGCGGCGCTGGGCATTCCCGCTATTTTCATCATCATTTGGACGGCGCGCGCGCATATGCGGGCCGAGGAACGGCGCGCTGCCGACCCCGGCCCGGCATCGTAAACCCGCTTAGTGGCCACGTGCCTTTAAACGGACGCCTAAGCGGAGTAGCTACTCCGCCGTGTGGTGCTCGACCTCGTGTTTTTCCGGGTCATAAGCGGCAAGCGTGGCCAGATAGGTGATCTCGGTGACCGATGCGCCAAGACGCGCAATCTGCACCGGCTTTTCAAATCCGATCAGCATCGGCCCCAACACTGTCGCCCCGCCTCCGGATCGCAAAAGCTTGGTCGAAATCGAGGCTGAGTGGATGGCCGGCATCACGAGGACATTGGCTGGCCCTTTCAGACGGGAGAACGGGTAGAGGAAGCGGTGCTGCGGATCGAGCGCCACATCAACATTCATCTCGCCCTCATACTCGAAGTCCACGCCGCGCTCATCGAGCTGACGCACAGCGTCCTGCAGCTTTTCCGAACGCTTGCCCGCCGGGCTGCCAAAGGTGGAGTAGGACAGGAACGCCACGCGCGGCGTAAATCCAAACCCCTTGGCGGTTTCAGCTGCTTCCGTGGCGATATCGGCCAGCGCCGCACTGTCCGGGAATTCCGTCACATTGGTATCGGCGATGAAAAGTGTACGGGATTTCGCCAGGGCGATGGACATGCCCATCACGCGCTGACCTTCTGCCGGGTCGAGCACGAGCTGCACATCGCGCAATGCGGCATCATAGGCGCGGGTCGTCCCTGTCACCATGCCGTCGGCATCACCGAGCTTGACCATGCAGGCAGAGAAAATGTTGCGGTCATTATTGACCATGCGCTGAACATCGCGGCGCAGATAGCCTTTGCGCTGAACGCGCGAGTAGAGGAAATCCGCATAATCCGCATTGCGGTCCGACAAGCGGGCATTGACGATCTCGATCGAGTCTTCCGGCACACCGACCAGGCGCATATTCGCACGGCAAATCTCTTCGCGACCGACCAGGATCGCCTTGCCCAGCTCCTGATTCTGGAAGGCATAGGCGGCGCGGATGACGGCCGGCTCCTCGCCCTCCGCAAAGACAATACGGCGACCATGCCCCATCACTGCGCCCTGAATGCGCTGCAGGAAGGAGGCTGTGGGATCGAGGCGGCGCGCCAGCTTGGCGCGATAGGCTGCCATGTCCGGGATTGGCTTGCGCGCGACACCCGTATCCATCGCCGCTTGAGCGACATAGGGCGGGACATAATGGATCAGGCGCGGATCGAAGGGCGAGGGGATGATGTAATCCTTGCCGAAGCTCGGGCGCGCACCGTGATAGGCGGCGGCCACTTCGTCAGGCACGTCTTCCTTGGCCAAAGCCGCCAGGGCCTGCGCCGCGGCGATCTTCATCTCTTCATTAATCGTGCGCGCACGCACATCCAGAGCGCCGCGGAAAATATACGGGAAGCCAAGGACGTTATTGACCTGGTTGGGATAGTCCGAGCGACCCGTGGCGATGATCGCATCATCACGCACTTCACGCACATGCTCGGGCAGGATTTCCGGGTCCGGATTGGCCATCGCGAAAATGATCGGCTGATCTGCCATTGCCGCCACCATCTCCTTGGTGACAGCCCCGGCCACTGACAGGCCGAGGAAACAATCCGCACCGTCCAGTGCTTCGCTCAGCGTGCGCTTGTCCGTTTTAACGGCGTGAGCGGCTTTCCACTGGTTGAGATTGTCGCGCAGGTCATGGATGACGCCCTTACTGTCGCACAAGAGCGCATTCTCATGCTGCACGCCCATCGCCTTAAGCAGTTCGAGAACCGCAATACCTGCCGCACCCGCGCCGTTGACGACGATTTTCAGGTCTTCAATCTTGCGGCCGGTAATCTGACAGGCATTGATAATCCCGGCAGCGGAAATGATCGCAGTGCCGTGCTGATCATCATGGAAGACCGGGATGTCGAGTTCTTCGCGCAAGCGCTGCTCGATAATGAAGCTCTCGGGCGCCTTGATGTCTTCCAGATTGATGCCGCCAAACGTATTGCCGAAGCGCTTGACGCATTCAATGAATGCATCCGCATCCTCTTCTTCAACCTCGATATCGATGGCATCCATATCCGCAAAGCGCTTGAACAGGACCGCCTTGCCTTCCATCACCGGCTTGGACGCCATTGCGCCCAGATTTCCAAGGCCCAGGATCGCCGTACCATTGGAGATCACCGCGACCATATTCCCCTTCGAGGTATAATCGTAGACAGCGTCCGGGTTCTCCGCGATGGCCTTCACCGGCACAGCCACGCCCGGGCTGTAGGCCAGGGACAGGTCGCGCTGCGTCGCCATTGGCTTGGTCGGCGCCAGGGCCAGCTTGCCGGGAACCGGATCTCGGTGGAAGGCCAGGGCTTCTTCGTCTTCTACCGGGCTGGTTCTATCATTCATCGCGATGTCCTTGGTGTTAGGGGCGTTTCCCACGTGCATAGCCGCTCTAACCGCTTCCACCCCTTGCGCGCAAGATGAAACCTCGCGAGTGTCTGCCGCGATGAACGCCTTGACGACCCTTCCCGTGCCGATGGACCGCACTTTTCCTGACCCGGATGGTGCGACCCCCATGATGCAGCAATTCCTCGCCTTGCGCGCCGAAGCGCCGGCTGATGCCTTGCTATTTTACCGCATGGGCGATTTCTACGAGCTGTTTTTCGATGATGCAGTGCGTGCAGCCGCCGCGCTCGATATCGCCCTGACCAAGCGCGGTGAGCATCAAGGCGCGCCAATCCCGATGTGCGGCGTACCGGCTGCGACCGCTGAAGCTTATCTCGCACGCCTGATCAAGGCCGGCTTTAAAGTGGCGGTCGGCGAGCAGATGGAAGACCCCAAAGCCGCCAAGGCCCGCGGCGCAAAGGCTGTTGTCCGCCGAGACATCACCCGGATCGTCACGCCAGGCACGCTGACGGAGGACAGCCTGCTTGATCCGCGCCGGTCCAACCGGATTGCCGCGCTGGCGCGGACAGGGAGCGGAGATGCAGCCCTTGCCTGGGCAGAGATCTCCACCGGCGAGTTCGCCGTCACCCCGCTCGAGCCATCCCAAATCGGAGCCGAACTGGCAGCCATGGCGCCCGCTGAATTGCTGATCGATGAAAATCGCTATGCCGACAGTCTCGACCTGGTCCGTGGGGCGGTCCTGACCCCCTTGCCGCGCGCCAAGTTCGACCCCGCATCCGGCGAACGCCAGTTGAAATCGCAATATGGCGTGCAAGACCTGGAAGCCTTTGGCCAGTTTGAAAAATGTGAGCTCTCTGCGCTCGGGGCTTTGCTGGATTATCTCGCCCTCTCGCAGGCCGGAGCGCCCGCCAAGCTGGCCCCGCCGCACCAGGCCAAGAGCGGCAGCGTATTGTCTGTTGACCCTGCGACCCGCGCCAGCCTGGAGATTGAGCGGACCCTCAGCGGCCAACGCAGCGGATCCCTGCTCGACGCGATTGATTGCACTGTCACAGCGCCCGGCGCGCGCTGCCTGGCAGAGCGTCTTGCCCGCCCGCTCACAGATGCGGGCATGATCGAGCGGCGGCTGGATGCCATTCAGCTGTTCGAAAAGCAGGAAATCCTGCGCAGGGATATTCGCGACCGGCTCAAGTCTGCTGGCGATGCCGAGCGTGCCTTGTCCCGCTTGCTTGTGGGCCGCGGCGGCCCGCGCGACCTTAAAGCCCTGTCCGGGGCACTCATCGAAGGTGAAGCGCTTGCCGCCCGCATCGATCGGGACGGCTTGGCAGACCGTGCGAGCCTCGTCGGCGGTTACATCGCCACTTTGAGCCTGGCCGACAAGACCGAGCTGACCAGCCTGGTCAGCGATCTGGAACGTGCGATAGCCGATGAACCGCCTTTGCTCTCGCGCGATGGTGGCTTCGTTGCCGAGGGCTGGCGGCCGGAACTCGATGAGGCGCGGCAAATGCGTGATGCCTCCCGTCGTGTTGTCGCCTCCTTGCAGCAGACCTATGCCGAGGCAAGCGGCGTCAGCTCTCTCAAGGTCAAGCATAATAACGTCCTGGGCTATTTCGTTGAGGTCACAGCGAAAAATGCGGACGCGCTAATGGGGTCGGAAGACTTCATCCACCGCCAGACCATGGCCAATGCGGTGCGCTTCACCACCACGGAACTCGCGGAGCTCGAAGCAAAGATCGCCAGCGCCGGCGAACGGGCTCTGGCCATGGAGCTTGAAGTCTTCAACGCGCTGCGCGACCGGGTTGAAGCCCTTGCCGAGCCGGTCCGGCTGGCCGCACGCGCTCTGGCCGAGATCGATGTCGCCACGGCGCTGGCCGAATGGGCAAGCGACCGTCAGGCTGTGCGGCCGCAAATCGAGACCGGAACCATTTTCGAAGTCACGGGCGGACGTCACCCGGTAGTCGAACAGGCTTTGGCGCGCGACGGCGATGGCCGCTTTACCCCGAATGATTGCCTGCTGGATGGCGAAGGGGCAGAAGCCTCACGTCTGATGCTCGTCACCGGTCCCAACATGGCCGGTAAGTCGACCTATCTGCGCCAGAATGCCTTGATGATCATCCTCGCCCAGGCCGGATGCTATGTGCCTGCAGAGCGCGCCCGCATCGGACTTGCAGACCGGCTTTATTCACGCGTGGGGGCAGCAGATGATCTCGCCCGCGGCAGATCCACCTTCATGGCGGAGATGATTGAAACCGCAGCCATACTGAACCAGGCCACCGAGAAGAGCTTTGTCATTCTCGATGAAATCGGACGCGGCACCGCCACGTTTGACGGCCTGTCCATCGCCTGGGCCGCCGCCGAACATCTGCATGGCGTCAATGCTTGCCGCGCCCTGTTCGCCACGCATTATCACGAGCTCACCCGTCTGGCTGAGGATCTGGAAGCGGCCGGCAACTCCTCGCTCAAGGCCCGCGAATGGCAGGGCGAGCTGGTCTTCCTGCATGAAGTGGGTCCGGGCGCAGCAGATAGGTCCTACGGCATCGAAGTCGCGCGGCGTGCTGGCCTGCCCAAGGCTGCCGTCAAGCGCGCTCAGGTCATTCTCGACCGTCTGGAATCAGAGGGCGCACCGGCGGACGCCCTCCAGGATCTGCCGCTTTTTGCCGTCTTCGAGCCTGAGCCAGACGTCGCGCCGTCGCGGGTTGAAGAAAAACTGGCCGATGTGGATCCGGACGCGCTCAGCCCGCGCGAGGCACTCGATCTCATCTATGCTCTTAAAAGTCTGGCTCAGGATGCGTGACCGGCCGGGACGCATTGGCTAAGCTGGAGTCGCCATGTCTCAAACCATCCTGCCGCCAGCCCTGAACGCCCTGAAAGTCCGCGCCCAGCTCGCGGCCGCTATCGCCCAGGACGGGTGGGAAACACCGTCTGCCCGCAAAGCTGCGCTCGCAACCCTGCGCTCGGCCCTGGATGGGTTTTACGAGCGTGCCTATAGCGGCCTGGACGGGGCGGGGGGCGGCGCGATCGCAGCAAAATCGCTGAGCGACGGCGTCAGTATTTGTCTTCAGGCCCTTTTCGACAGCCTCGCCACCGATGACCCTGACGGCGCCCGCGGTATTGCCCTTTGCGCCCAAGGCGGTTTCGGTGCCCGCGAGCTCGCACCGCATTCCGATGTCGATCTCTTGCTGGTCAAACCCGATGATGCCGATGAAAACACGGATCGTTTTCTCGAGCGCCTGCTCTATGTGCTGTGGGATTTGAAGATTGATGTCGGTGGCGGCGCCTGTCGCTCCATTGATGAAACACTCGCGATTGCCCGTGAAAACGCTGCCGAACGCACATCCTTGCTTTCACTGCGTCATTTGGCAGGCGATGCGCTGCAGAGCCGAACGCTGTCTGAACGCTTCCGCGATGAGGTCGTGGCCGGTGATGAGGCCGCCTTTGTCGAAGCCAAGCTGAAAGAGCGCGATGCGCGCATCGATAAGGCCGGACGCTCCCGGTATACGGTCGAGCCGCACCTGAAAGCGGGCAAGGGCGGGCTGCGCGATCTGCAGCTCATGCGATGGCTTGCCCAGTTCATCTACGGCGCGGATGCTTTCGAGAAATGGGTCAGCGATCGCCTACTCTCGGTGGAAGATGTCGAGCGCTATATCGCCGCTGATGACTTTCTTTGGACCATTCGCTTCCACCTTCATTCGCTCGCCGGCGGCAAGGATGAGCGCATCACTTTCGATCTGCAGCCCGAGATCGCCCGGCGGATGGGCTTTAGCGATGGCGAGAATGAAAGCGGTGTAGAACTGTTCATGCGCCGCTACTTCATGACAGCCATGCATGTGGGCGCGCTCACGCGTCTGGTCTGCGCCAAGCTGGAGTCAGAGGGCCGCAAGACCAAACCGCGCAATCTGGCGCGCTTCCTGCCGGAAAATCACATGGCCTCGAGCGAGGATGTGGGCGATTTCATCATTCGCGATGGGCGTCTCGACTTCGCCCGTCCAGCCCAGATCGCCGATGATCCGGCCATGCTGATGAAGTTTTTCGAGATGGCCTCTTCACGCCAGTTCGACCTTCACCCGGAAGCGGTCGCCCGCATCGGCCGTACCTTGCACCATGTGGATGAGGATTATCGCCGCGACCCGCGCGTGGCGCGCTCCTTTTTCGCCGTACTGCTCGATTCCCCAGCGCCCATGGCGGTTTTGCGCATGATGACGGAGGCGGGGCTTTTAGGGCGATACATCCCCGAATTCGGCGATATTGTCGCGCGCACCCAGTTCAACATGTATCACCACTATACGGTGGATGAGCATACGCTGCAGGCAATCGGCCTTCTGCGTGAATTCGAACAGGACGAGCATCTGGCCGATCATCCGCTCGCCAGCGCCCTCGTTCGCAAGATCAAGAACCGGCGCGCGCTTCACCTGGCCGTGCTGCTTCATGATACCGGCAAGGGGGCCGGAGATCAGTGTGTGGAAGGGGCAATTCGTGCCCGCTCGGCTTGCGAACGCCTCGGCCTGGATAGCGAAGAAACCGAGCTCGTCGCCTGGCTTATCGAGAAGCATCTCTTGATGAGCGATACCGCGCAAAGGCGGGATCTGGGTGACCCGCAGACCATTGCTGATTTCGCCGAAGCTGTCGGCAGTGTCGAGCGTCTCAGACTGCTCACCTTGCTCACGGTCGTTGATATTCGCTCTGTCGGCCCAGGTGTCTGGAATGGCTGGAAGGGACAGCTTCTGCGCGATCTCTACACGGCAGTTGAACCGGTCCTGAAAGGCTCTGGCGCAGCGATCGACCTGGCGCGCTCCACTCTTCTCGCCAAGGCCGAAAAAGCGCGCGAACGGGTGTGTGGTCGCCTGGAACGGACCAACCCGGAATTTGCGGCCTGGTGGCGCGATCAGCTCGACGACACGTATTGGGTGGCTTCCACCGAGGAAGACCGTTTCCGCCATGCCGCCTTTGTGAGGCAAGTCCACGCACGTGAGCGCCAAACCGCCGTGGCCATACGGGTCGATCGGCGGCGAATGGCGACCGAGGTAATGATCTGGGCCAAGGACCGTGATCGGCTCTTCACTGACCTGGCGGCGGCATTTGCAGAACGCGGTGCCGATATCGTTGGCGCCGCCATCCACACCACACGATCCGGACATATCTTCGATATTTTCTACATCCAGGACGCCGCCGCGTCCCCCTTCGGCCGCGATGACACGCCCCTTCGCGATGCCATGGCCGGATATTTGACCTGTGTTGCGGCCGGGGATGTCGAAGTCGACTATGACGGCGCCCTCATCCCGAAACGCCGCGATGTCGCCTTCCAGGTCGACCCGCACCTGATCATCTCCAATGATCTCGCCGCGCACGCCACCGTCATCGAGGCCTCAGGCCGCGATCGCCCAGGTCTGCTCGCCGATCTCTCGGCGACGATTTCCGGTGCCGGACTATCCCTGCACGCGGCACAGATTGATGGCTATGGTGAACGCGCGACAGATGTGTTCTATGTGACGCATCGAGGGGACAAACTCATGGATGAAAAGCTGATTTCCAAGGTCAGCGAGGCTGTCATGGCGGTCTTGAGTGAAAGTGAAACCATGCTCGACGAGCACGCCGCCGCACGCGGATACGCCCGGGCGCCTGCGAGCCTGTTGCGCTAGATGCGCTTGCTGCGCTCAACCGCTGTTGTGGGCGTCTTCACCATGGCCAGCCGCGTGCTCGGCCTGGTCCGCGAGATGTTGCTGGCCCGCACGCTTGGCGCAGGTCCGGTCACAGACGCTTTCCTCACGGCCTTCCAATTCCCCAACCTGTTCCGCCGGATCTTTGCAGAAGGCGCGTTCAACTCGGCTTTCGTGCCGCTCTTTGCCGGCAAGCTGGAAGCGGACGGTCAGGATGAAGCGCGCAAATTCGCGCGCGAGGTCCTGTCCATGCTCTTTACTGCCATGCTGATCTTGGTCGTCGGGGCACAAATCTTCATGCCCTGGCTGATGTATCTGCTCGGCCCCGGCTTTGTCAGCAATCCGGACCTATTCGCCCTGGCGGTCCTGCTGACGATTATCACCATGCCCTACCTGCTGATGATGTCGATCTCGGCGATGCTGGCAGGCATACTGAACTCGCATGGCCGCTTCGCAGCGGCTGCAGCGGCTCCCGTTCTGCTGAATATCACTCTGATCGCCATCCTGTTTTTCGCCGATGCGCGCGGAGAAATGCTGGCGCGCTATCTGGCCATCGGCATTACGGTTTCCGGGATTGCGCAGACCGCCTGGCTCTGGGCTGCGGTACGGGCGACGGGCATCGGCCTATCGCTCCAATTGCCCCGCCTGACACCGGGTACGAAACGCCTGATCATGCTGGGTATTCCCGGCGCAATTGCCGCAGGTGTGACGCAAATCAATATCCTCGTCACTTCCTCAATCGCGACCCTGGAAGCCGGTGCAAGATCCTGGCTCTATTATGCAGACCGGCTCTATCAGCTGCCCCTGGGCGTTGTCGGTATTGCCATGGGCGTGGTTCTCCTTCCCACTTTGACCAAGCGTTTGCGCGCCGATGACAGTGTGGGCGCGCGCAATCTCATGAACCGGGCGCTGGAAGTTTCCATGGCGCTGACCTTGCCGGCCGCCGCCGCGCTGGCCACCATTCCTGAATTCATCGTCTCCGGGCTTTACGAATACGATGCGTTTACGACCCAGGACACTGAATATGTAGCCCAGGCCCTGCGCGCTTTTGCCTTTGGCCTGCCGGCCTTTGTGCTCATTAAAGTGCTCTCGCCCGGCTTTTTCGCCCGCGAAGACACATTGACTCCCATGCGCTTCGCCACTGTGGGCGTCGTGATTAATCTCGCCTTGGGGCTGGGCCTCTTCTTTGGTCCGCTTGGCTTTCTGGGCCTGGCCATCGCCACTTCAACGGCGGGCTGGGTCAATACAGTCTTGCTCGGCCTCACCCTGCACCGCCGGGGATTGTTTGAACCGGACAGGCGCCTGGCCGGTCGCCTGCCGCGGATCCTGCTGGCCACTGCGGTGATGAGCGCCTTTTTATTGTTCGCCGTCGCCAACGGCCCATGGATTATTGCTCAGAGCTTCGGCATGCCGTTTCTCGCGCTAGCTCTGGTCTGCGGGGCAGGCGCAGCGGTCTTCGGCCTTGCCGCAATCGGGACGGGCGCTCTGCGTATCAGCGAAGTCATGGGGTCGCTTAAGCGCTCTTAACGCTAAACGCGCTTGAGGGTGTGCGCTGCTGGGGCTAAGACGCCCTTTCCTTTCCCACCCTCCGTCCAAACGAGGCGCCGTCATGAGTGACACTCCTACCGATTATACCGGCCCGCAGCGCGTTCTGTCCGGCATGCAGCCCACGGGCCGTCTTCATCTTGGCAATTATCTCGGCGCCTTGAAGAACTGGGTCGCGCTTCAGGATGAGGGCACGCAGGAGTGTTTCTACTGCGTGGTCGATCTGCACGCGATTACCATGCCGCACGACCCGGATACCCTGCCCGATGCGGTGCGCTCGGCCGCTGCGGCCTATATTGCTGCCGGTGTCGATCCTTCGAAAAGCGCGATCTTCGCGCAGTCCGCTGTCCCGGCACATGCCGAACTCGCCTGGATCTTCAACTGTGTCGCTCGCCTGGGCTGGCTTGAGCGCATGACCCAGTTCAAGGACAAGGCCGGCAAGGATAAGGAGCGGGCGTCTGTGGGCCTGTTCACCTATCCGGTCCTGCAGGCGGCCGACATCCTTGTTTACAAGGCGACCCACGTGCCCGTGGGCGAAGATCAAAAACAGCATCTTGAGCTCTGCCGCGATATCGCCGCGCGCTTCAATCGCGATTATGGCAAGGGCGAAGCCTTCTTCCCCCTGACCGAGCCCGTGATTCAGGGGCCAGGCGCGCGGGTCATGTCCCTGCGCGATGGCAATGCGAAAATGTCCAAGTCGGATGTCTCTGACAATTCGCGCATCAATCTGGAAGATGATGCTGATACGATTGCCCGGAAGATCAAGAAGGCAAAGACCGATCCGGAACCACTCCCCAGTGAGGAAGCCGGCCTAGCGGACCGTCCAGAAGCGGCCAATCTTGTGGGTATTTTTGCCGCACTGGCGGGCAAGACAAAGGCAGATATCCTGGCAGAGTATGGCGGTCAGGGATTCGGCGCATTCAAGCCGGCGCTCGCAGAGGCCGCCGTTCAATATCTCGCCCCGATTTCCGACGAGTATCGCAGATTGATCTCGGACAAAGCGGAAATCGACCGCATCTTGTCTGCAGGCGCAGAGCGTGCCAGCGCTGTCGCTCAACCCATTGTGGACGAGACCAAGAAAACCATCGGCTTCTGGAGCTGATAGAAGGATATGGACATGCTGCGTTTGATCTCTGTTTCCCTTGCGGCCTTGGTGCTCGCCGCGTGCGGCGATTCCCGTTCAACCGACACGGCAGAAATGGACCACGGATCGATGCAACATGGCGCGGTGGAGACGAGCGAAACAGACAGCCTCGCCCCCCTGCCGGATGATGGCACAGTCACGGTGGTCAATATCAGCCAGGCATGGATGCGCCCTCATCCCGGCGGGCGCGATGTGACGGCGGCGTATTTCACCGCCAGCCTGGCCGAAGGATCTGCCGATCGTCTTGTCGCGGCACGGATCGACGGAGCTGAGCGTGTCGAACTGCACACCCATACGATGAATGATCAGGGCATGATGCAGATGCGGGAAATCCCCGCCGCCGACCTGACGGGTGAGGGCGATCTTGAGTTCCGCCCGGGCGGTCTGCATTTAATGGTTTTCGGCCTCGCCACCGTGGTCGAGGGGGATCAGGTCTCTGGTGAACTCGATTTCGAGCGTGCCGGTACGATCGCTGTAACCTTCCCGGTTCAAATCAACGCTCCAGCGGACGAGTAAGCGTTTACTCCGGATCGCCCTCGGGCTTTGCAAAAGCAATCGGGTCGTAAAGCTTCACACCACGCGGCCAGAAAAGCTGCATCACCCAAAGCCCGGCCGCAAACGGGGCGATCATGAACAGGCCGGCCAGATTCTCCTGGATCAAGAGGAGGATCACGAAAAAGAAGGCCCCAATCCCCGTCAACGCCACCCCCAGCAAGAGCATGGCGATCATGAAGGCCTGCGACTGGCCTTCGATGAATCGGATCTTGTCGGCATGGGGCAAAAGCGCGAGATGCAAGGCCCTGAGCAAGGGTTGAAACGTCTCGATGCGGCTTTCGAAAACTCCGGGAGACTTAAAGGCCATTGATCCGAAGACGATCTCGCTGCCGGCCTCATCCTTGACCCGGCAAACCACTTGATTGGCCTGGGCCGCCATCTCGACTGTCAGCCGGACCTCCCGCACGGTTTCAAGGGGGAAGTCACGATAGACATTGCCATCGCTCTGGCGCTGCACAAGCCGCTCATCCGCAAGCTCGGTCACAAGCTCAGCTGTCCCTAAATGACGTCGATCCTGGTGGGAAATACTCATAGCTCTCTCCTATACGCCGCGCCGCCTGAACAGCAAATACTGGACGTGTCGCGAGAAACTCGCCACAGTCCGACCGCATGGCTGAGCACACGCGCAAATTCCTCGTCATCGCCGACGAGACTGAAGAGGGCCGCACCGCCCTTTATTTTGCTGCCCGGCGCGCCCAGCGCACCGGCTCGAAGGTGCTCATTGTGGCCGCGCACGAGCCCAGCGATTTCAATCATTGGATCGGGGTCGCGGAAACAGCGAAACGCGAAGCTGAGGATGCGGCAGAGGCGATGCTGGAATCCATGGCGGAAGATGCAGAAGCGGTGACCGGCGAACGCCCGGAATTGCTTCTGAGAGAAGGCAATCGCGCCAGCGTTCTCGCATCAGTTCTTGAGGACGACCCGGCCATCTCGCTCTTGATTCTTGGCGCAGCGCGCTCCAGCGAGGGACCAGGCCCGCTTGTCTCGGCCCTGGCGCGCGGGAAAGGCCTGTTCTCCAAGCGCGCCGTGCCGGTCACCGTTGTCCCCGGTGATATGAGCTGTGACGAGATTGACGCTCTCACCTGAGCATGCGCATCGGCCGCCTGCATCAATACCCCCAAGCGGGATATGGTTGAATTTGCTGGCGATCAACGCCAAGTGAGGCGCAAGGAGATCCAGACATGTTCATCCAGACTGAAGCGACGCCAAATCCGAACACGCTCAAATTCCTGCCTGGCCGCGAAATATCGCCGGACCGTCCGCGCGAATTTGAAAACGCAGCCCAGGCTGAAGCCTCGCCTTTTGCTTCCGATCTGTTCACGATTGAAGGTGTTGCCGGCGTTTTTCTCGGCGATGAATTTATCGCCGTGACCAAAACCGAAGCGGTAGACTGGGATCATATCAAACCCTTCCTGCTCGGCGCGATCATGGATGGGCTACAATCGGGACGCCCCCTGTTTGGAGAGGGCGAGACGGAGAGCGGCCATGCCGCTTATGAAGGTGAATCAGAAGGCATCGTCAAAGAAATCGTCGAGCTGATCGATACGCGCGTCCGTCCGGCCGTTGCACAGGATGGCGGCGATATTCTCTTCCACTCCTTCCTGGCTGATAGCGGCACCGTCCGCCTGAAAATGCGCGGCGCCTGCGCTGGCTGCCCGTCATCCACCATGACGCTCAAGGCCGGCATCGAGAACCTCCTCAAGCACTACGTACCGGAAGTGAAATCCGTAGAGGCAGTGGAATAGCTTCACTCAAACGGCTTCGATATTCGCGCAAATTCCTTTAGGAGTGCGCGCCATGAACATCCTTGCCCTTGATACAACCGGTCGCGATTGTGCCGTTGCCTTGCGCCGGATGGGGCAAGCTGATCTGATTATCTGCGAACCGATTGGGCGCGGCCATGCCGAACGGCTGGCCCCCATGGTGTCGGAAATCCTCGAACAGGCAGGGCTTGAGGCCGGGAATATTGACCGGATCGGCGTGACGATTGGGCCTGGAAGCTTTGCCGGAACGCGCGTTGGCGTCGCCTTTGCGCGCGGCCTGGCCCTCTCCGCAAACGCTAGGGCTTTCGGTATATCCAATCTCGCCATATGGGCCGCAGCGCAGGATACGCGCCCTCTGGCCGTGCTTCATGATGCCAAGCGCGGGGAAGTCATCCTGCAGGTCTGGCAGGATGATGCGCCTGACGCGCCCGAGCGCCTGAGCGTTGAAGAGGCCCGCTCGCGCCTTGCTGACCTGACGCTGACGGGTCCTGGTGCGGTTCTGTTTGGAGGCGAGGCGGTCCTGTCACTGGACCTCTTCAGGCTTCTCGACCTGACAGCGGCCGCAGACGCAGCGCAAAGCCCGCCATCTCCCTTCTATGCACGCCCGCCCGATGCGAAATTGCCCGGCGGAATTGATCCGTGAGCCTTGAGCAATTGGGTCCTTCCAGTGCGGGGGCGCTCGCCCGGCTGCACGCACAATGCTTCGAGCCCGGATGGAGCGAGATGGAGTTCGCCTCCCTTCTCCACCTACCGGCCAATCACCTGTGTGCCTGGCGTCCAAAAGGGGAGATTCAGGGCTTTGTTTTATGCCGGCAAGCACTTGATGAAGCAGAGATATTGACCATTTGCGTTGCGCCCTCGGCGCGCGGCAAGGGTTTAGGTCGCAAACTGATCGAACGTGCCCATCATGACCTCGCGAAGAACGGGATTGCGCGACTGTTTCTGGAGGTCTCGACAGCGAACATGCCGGCGCGGCGTTTGTATGACCAAGCCGGATACTCGGAAATCGGGCGTCGCAAAGCCTATTATCGCGATGGGAATGACGCGCTCGTGCTGGAAAAAACACTTATTGAGCGTGGACAAGACTAGGCGAGACCGCCTATCACACGAAAACCAAGAAGGAGAGTCGATATGCCGGACCGGATCGAAAAACTGTGCGTCGAAAAAGGCCTGCGGATGACGGACCAGCGCCGGGTCATCGCCCGCGTCCTCTCCATTTCTCAAGACCACCCCGACGCGGAAGAGCTGCACCGCCGCGCTGCCGCTGAAGACCCGCGCATCTCTCTCGCCACGGTGTATCGAACTGTCCGCCTGTTTGAAGAAGCGGGCATTATTGAACGCCATGATTTCCGCGACGGAAGGTCGCGTTATGAAGAGGCCGGCGAGGACCACCACGACCATTTGATCGACCTAAAGTCCGGAGAAGTCGTGGAATTTGTCAATGAAGAGATCGAGCGCCTGCAAGAAGCGATCGCGCGCAAGCTGGGCTATAAGCTTGTCGATCACCGCCTCGAGCTTTACGGGATTCCGCTGTCGAGTGCCGAGGACTAGGCACGCCTTCGCGTAAGGATCCGCCATGTCTGCCCGGGCACCCGGCAAGCACGCCATCACTTTCATCTTTATCACCGTGCTGATCGATATGATCGGCTTCGGTCTGATCATCCCGGTTATGCCGGAGCTGATCCATGAACTCACGGGCCTGGGCGCGGATGATGCCGCTGTGCTTGGCGCCTGGCTCATGTTCACCTATGCGATCACGCAATTCTTCTTTGCTCCGATCATCGGCGCCCTGTCTGACCGGTTTGGCCGCAAACCCGTCCTGCTCGCAGCGCTGGCCGGCTTCGCTATCGATTACGCGATCATGGGCTTTGCGCCTTTCTTCTGGATGCTGGTCGTGGGCCGTTTACTGGCGGGCATATTCGGTGCCAGCTATTCCACCGCGAACGCCTTCATCGCCGATATTACCCCGCCGGAGCAACGCGCTGGTCGCTTCGGCATGATCGGCGCGGCATTTGGACTGGGCTTCATTATCGGACCCGCAGTGGGCGGTATTCTGGGCGATCTCTATGGCCCACGCGCGCCTTTCTTCGCTGCAGCCATCCTGGCCGGTCTCAACTTCATCTATGGCTTGATCGTGCTGCCGGAGACACTCGCTCCGGAGAACCGCCGCAAGTTTGACTGGAAACGCGCCAACCCGTTCGGCGCCCTCTGGCAGATCCGGAAATACCCCGCCGTATTCAGCCTGATCTTCGCCGTCGCGCTGATGCTTCTCGGCCATGCGGTTTTCCCGGCGATCTGGTCCTATTACACGGCTTACAAGTTCAACTGGGATGCCGGCGATATCGGTTTGTCTCTCATGGTGGTGGGCATCACCGCAGCGATCGTCCAGGGGGGACTCACGCGCATCCTGGTGCCCAAGCTCGGGGAATGGCGGGCGATCACTTTCTCGCTCTTGCTCGGCATTGGCGGCTATGCGGCCTACGGTCTGATCACCCAAGGCTGGATGGTGTATGCGGTCATCTTGGTCGGGGCGATCGGGGGAATTGGCCAACCCGCCCTGCAGGGTGTGATGTCCCGGATCATGCCGCCCAATGCGCAGGGCGAGCTGCAAGGCGCGATGACCTCGCTTCAAAGCCTGTCCATGGTTATTGGTCCGCTGATCATGTCCAGACTGTTCGCCGGTTTTTCTGGCGAAGGTGCGCCGGTTGAATTCCCCGGTGCGCCTTTCCTCCTGGCCTCTGCACTGACCGGCCTGGCCCTGATCGTCGCGCTGTCCGCGCGAAAACGCGATTCCGGAAAGGCCAATGAAACGACACCGAGCGATGAGCCCTCACCGGTCGCTCCGAAATCAGCAGAATAGCCATCCCCCCTTGCCCTGCTTGGTCTTTTCGAGCATAACCCCCGCCTTCCCGGCGGAGGGCCGGGGGTTATGTATTCGTGGATGTCAATGAGCTCGTCGCGCAAACGCCTCTTTATCAAGACCTATGGCTGCCAGATGAATGTCTATGATTCCGAAAGGATGAAGGATGTTCTCCACCCGCTTGGCTATGAACCGTCTGACGCACCGGACGGCGCGGATCTTGTCATCCTGAACACCTGCCATATCCGCGAAAAGGCTGCCGAAAAAGTCTATTCCGAACTCGGTCGTCTCCGCCCGCTCAAAGAGGCGAAAGCCGATGATGGCGGCATGACGATTGCCGTGGCCGGCTGTGTGGCGCAGGCTGAAGGCGCCGAGATTATGAAGCGGGCGCCGGTTGTCGACCTGGTAGTTGGCCCGCAAACCTATCACAAACTGCCTGAGCTGATCGCCAAGGCGCACCGCGAACGCGGCGAGGCGCTGGATACGGAATTCGAGGTCGAGGACAAGTTTGACCGTCTCGGCAATGATCGCCAGGTCGAGGGTTTCACCGCTTTTGTGACGGTGCAGGAAGGGTGCGATAAATTCTGCACCTTCTGTGTTGTGCCCTATACGCGTGGTGCCGAGTGGTCGCGCCCGGTGGATCAGATCGTGGCAGAAGTCCGCGCCCTGGCGGCGAAAGGCATTCGCGAGGTCACCTTGCTGGGCCAGAATGTCAACGCCTTCCATGGCGAGCCCCCTGCCGGCCGCGAGGCCGATGGCCCCTGGGGTCTGGGCCAACTCGTCCGTCACCTGGCTTTGATTGGCGGGATTGAGCGCATTCGCTTCACCACAAGTCATCCGCGCGATATGGATGATGATCTCATCAATGCCTTTGCTGATACGCCCAAGCTGATGCCGTATTTCCACCTGCCGGTTCAGGCTGGGTCGGACAAGATCCTCAAGGCCATGAACCGTCAGCACACCGCCGAGGAATACATCGCCATTATCGAGAAGCTGCGCGCAGCGCGCCCCGATATCGCGATTTCCGGTGATATGATTGTCGGCTTCCCGGGGGAAACGGATAGGGATTTCGAAGCAACGCTCGATCTCGTGCGTGAGGTCAATTACGCCTCCTGCTTCTCCTTTAAATACTCCAAGCGCCCTGGTACGCCGGGCGCAGCCATGTTCAATCAGATTGATGAAACGGTGAAATCAGAACGCCTGCAAGTCCTGCAAGACCTTCTGAACGCACAGCAGATCAGCTTCAACGAAGCCCAGATCGGTCGCACACTGCCTGTCCTGCTGGAAAAAGCAGGCCGCATGCCGGGCCAGCTGCACGGTCGCAGTCCTTATCTTCAGGCTGTTCATGTTGAAGCTCCCGAAGCCCTGATCGGCACGATCATCGATGTGAAGATCACCGGCGCCAGCCGCAATGCCCTGTCCGGCGAGCGGGTGCGCACCCAGCAGGATGCCGCGTGAGCCCGAACCCGCCCTCCTCGCGCGGCAAGCGCTCCGCCAAGCCCAAACGTCTCGCCTCGGAAAGCCTGCACTTCGAGGACGCCGAGCGCGTGCGCGCGCTCTCCGGCCCTGGTGATCGCTTTCTCATCCTGATCGAGGAAGAGCTGGATGTGCGCCTGTCCGCACCCGGCGGCGGCCAGATCATCATCAATTCCGATGAGGCGGCCGTGCGCGATGAAACCAAGCGCGTCCTCAACCGGCTTTATGCGTCATTGGAGCACGGTCTGACATGCGATGAGGCCGCAGTTCGCGCGGTTCTTCGCAGCCGGGATGAAGCTGAGACCGGTGCCGCCGATGACGGCATTATCCGCGTGCCCCGCGGCAATAGCCTGATTGCACGCACGGAAGGCCAGCGCACCTATGTGCGCGCCCTGAAGAATGATGCGCAATATGATCTGATCTTCGGTGTCGGCCCGGCGGGGACCGGCAAGACGCTCCTGGCTGTGGCCTATGGCGCCGCGCTTCTGGTTCAGCGCAAGGTCGAGAAACTCATCATCACGCGGCCCGCCGTAGAGGCCGGTGAGAAGCTCGGATTCTTGCCCGGCGATCTCACCGAGAAAGTCGACCCCTACCTCCTGCCTGTCTGGGATGCGCTTGCCGACACGCTGGGCCGGTCCCAGCTGGAGAAGATGCGCGAGGATGGCCGGATCGAAGTGGCACCCATCGCCTTCATGCGCGGTCGCACACTCAATCGGGCCTTTGTCATCGTTGATGAGGCGCAAAACACCTCTCGCGCACAAATGCAGATGGTGCTGACGCGCCTGGGCGAGGGCTCCCGCATGGCTGTGACCGGTGATCCGAGTCAGTGCGATCTTGGTCCACGCGATCCCTCCGGCCTGCCGCATGCCTTATCAATTCTGGCAAAAACCCGTGGAGTCGCTATCGTGCGATTCGACCGTGGCGATGTCGTCCGTCACGATCTGGTTGCGCGCATTGTTGCAGCCTATGAGGACGATGCTAACCGGGAGGCCAGCCGCGAACGGCCATGAACGCCGCTGATCTAATCGTCGAGGACGACAGTTGGAATGCCCTGAAAGGCAAGACACGGCTGATCAATGAGGCCCTGACCGCTGCACGAGACCATCTCGGCGAGGCGCGCCCGGGTGTGATCGCCATCCTGCTCTCCAGTGATGATGCGATTGCCGAGCTCAACAGCCGCTTCCGCGACCGTGAAGGCGCGACCAATGTCCTGTCTTTCCCCGCTCCCGAGAATACCGATAACCACCTTGGTGATATCGCGCTTGCCTGGGGCGTGGTCAGCCGTGAAGCCCAGACCCGGAAGATTGAAATCGCCGATCATCTCAGACACTTGGTGATCCATGGCTATTTCCATCTGCAAGGCCTTGATCACCAGAATGATGACGAAGCAGAGCATATGGAGGGGCTCGAACGGCGAGCCCTGGCCGCCTTGGGCGTGGCCGATCCCTATGCCGCTGAAGAAAAAGCCGATATCTAGTAAGACCTGATGACCGACACACCGGACACTCCCCGATATTCCAACTGGTTCCAGCGTATGTTCTCGCGCGAAACGAGCGAGAACACTGCCAAGCCTGCTGCCGCCGCAGCGCACCCCGTCATTGAGGCCGATGCGCTGGAGAAGTTACGCGTCGCCGATGTGATGGTACCCCGGGCCGACATTATCGGCGTTGAGATCGCGACACCGCTGGGCGAGCTGGTCAGGCTGTTTTCCGAAGCCGCACATTCACGCCTGCCCGTCTATCGCGAGACCCTGGATGACCCGGTCGCCGTCGCGCACATCAAGGACGTCATCTCCCACCTCCAGCCCAGTGAGGACGGTTCCCGGCGCGAAGGCTGGGCGGACCATGGGATTCTGCCGGAGATCGGCCGCCCATTGCTGTTTGTGCCGCCCTCCATGAAAGCGACCGAACTTCTGCGGCGCATGCAAGCCCGGCGTATGCACATGGCCCTGGTGGTGGATGAGTACGGTGGCACGGACGGGCTTGTCACACTGGAAGACCTTATCGAACCAATCGTCGGCGATATCGAGGACGAGCATGATGATGAGGATGCCCCGATGATCCGCACCCGTGGTCAGGGTGTCTGGGATTGCGATGCGCGAGCAGAGATCGATGACTTTGAAGACGTTGTCGGACAGGAAATCGCTGCCGCCGATGAGGATGATGATGTCGACAGCCTGGGCGGGCTGGTCTTCACACTTGCCGGGCGCGTCCCCGCGCGTGGTGAAGTGATCCGCCATTCATCCGGTTATGAGTTCGAGGTTCTCGAGGCGGATCAACGCCGGATCAAGCGGATGCGCGTGCGCTCCATGAAGGCCGCAGCAGCGCGCCGGGAGAAAAAGGATAGCGACCCGGCGGCGACGCCGAAGACTGACGGGACTTCGAGCTCGTGACCCTGCCGGCCGAGCTCAATCCCGGCCTTTGGCGAATTCATCTCACCCAGCTCAGTGGCTGGCGGGTGAGCCTGATCCTGTTTTTTGGCGGGGTTCTGGGCGCCTTTGCCATGGCCCCCCTGCATGCCTGGCCCGTCCTCATACCCGCTTTCGCGATCTTGATCTGGTCGCTGGACGGCGCGCGCAAACACGTACGACCACTGCGCACAGCCTTTTGGCGCGGATATATTTTCGCGATGGGATATTT
>JAAEZM010000003.1:153178-170447 GCA_018222865.1 Alphaproteobacteria bacterium | reverse complement strand
CTGGAACCTTCTGGGTCGGGTTTGCTTTCGCCAATCGAGGGCCTGAGTTTCTACCACTCATCCCCATTGCATTGCCCATATTTGCCAGCCTGCTCGCCGTGTTCTGGGGGCTGGCAAGCATGGTCTATATCGCCGTGGCGCAGCGTACGGAATGGCGCGTCCTGGTCTTCGCCGCGGCCTTCGCGGTTTTTGAATGGCTGCGCGGGCATGTGTTCAGCGGACTGCCCTGGAATCTCCCCGGCTATGCCTGGGCCGCCGGTGAGCCGATCAGTCAAAGTGCGGCCTGGTTTGGCATTTATGGTCTGACCTTCCTGACCTTCTTCATTCTGAGCGCACCGGCGGTTGCCATCTCGCGCCGCTTGATCAGCCGACGGCTCATGCCGGTCATTGCCGGGATGGGTATTTTGCTCTTTCTCGTGCTCATCGGCCTGATGCGCCTGGGTCAGGCCACGACGGATGAACACCCCAATATGCGCTTCCGTCTCGTCCACTCCTCCATCACCCAGGCGGAAAAATGGGGGCCGGACGGTCCGGAGCTGACCCGGGAACGCTATCTCGAACTGACCCGGCAGCCCGGACTTGATCAGGTCACGCATGTGCTTTGGCCTGAAGGTGCACTGCCCACCTTTATGCTGGTCGATGGTGAAACCCTGCGCATGATCGGCGAGACCCTGAATCGCGGTCAGGTCCTGCTTTCGGGTATTAATCGCCGCGCCGGTGATGGCGACGAGATCAGCTATCACAATTCAATGGCGGTCATGCGTTTTGCCGAAAACGGCGTGCCGCGCGTCGATGCACTCTACGACAAGGTCCGCCTGGTTCCGTTCGGCGAGTATGTGCCGCTGGCCGGGCTTATTTCTGCCATTGGATTTGAGGAATTCGCGCGCCTGCAATTCACGCCGGGCCCGTCTCCCGCCGTTCTCAATCTTGCGGGCGCCCCGCCCGTCATGCCGTTGATTTGCTATGAAGCCATATTCCCGGCCTTCGTGCGCTCGGCACCTGAACGGCCGGGATGGCTTTACAATCTGTCGAATGATGCCTGGTTCGGTGACACGAGCGGCCCATGGCAGCACCTCAATCAGACCCGGTATCGGGCCATCGAAACCGGCTTGCCTATTTTGCGGGTCGCCTCGCGCGGTTATTCCGGCGCAATCGACCCCTATGGACGCATGCCGCTGCAAATCGCTCCAAATCTGGAAGGGGCTTATGATACGGGCCTTCCATTGGCGCTCGATCCGCCACTTTATTCTCGATTGGGCGATTTACCTTTTTGGGTCTTATGTTTAAGCATATTGGCGCTGCTCACAGCCCAACGTTTCCGTTTCATCAGGAAACAAAAATTCTCGCAGCCCTGACCTGAAAGTGATTATACTGCTATATAGGGGTTGTGCTATCGAGCACCGAAAAGGTGAGACCCATTATGCAGGTAGAACAGAACCAGAGCGCCCAGTCGCGTGGACCGAACCCGGTTGATATCCATGTCGGATCGCGGATCCGTCTGCGACGACAATTGCTCCGCATGAGCCAGGAAAAACTGGGTGATGAACTCGGTGTGACCTTCCAGCAAGTGCAGAAGTATGAGCGCGGCGCCAATCGCGTTGGAGCCAGTCGGCTTTATCGCCTGTCTCGGGTTCTGGAAGTACCCGTTCAGTTTTTCTTTGAAGGACTGAGCGAAACTGCACCGGATCTCGGCATGGCCGATAATGACCAGACACCGATCGTGTACGATTTTATCCAGAGCTCCGATGGCGTATCGCTGGCTGAGAGCTTCTCGCGCATCAAGGACGCGAAAGTGCGTCGCCGTGTGCTTGAACTCGTGCGCACGTTGGCCAGCGAAGAAGAAATGGCAAGCTGAACGAGGCGGGGTGATTTCCCCGCCGCTTTTGGGTAAATGCGCTCCCCATGAGCGACGCCAAACCGAATAAGACCATCCTGCCTGAAGACCAGCGCCCGGAATTTCGCCTGTTCGGTCGGGCCCTGGGCAAACCCCTGTCTGCGCGACAACAGGGGCTGGTCGATCATTTTCTGCCCACCATAACGCTGCCCGAGACCGGTTCGATCGACCCACTGGAACTGTTTCCGGATAAAGAATTACGCGCTCTGGAAATCGGGTTTGGCGGGGGCGAACACCTGTCCGGCCAGGCGCGGCTGCGGCCCCAAACCGGCTATATCGGTATCGAGCCCTTCATGAACGGGGTCGCGAAAGCCCTGACCCAGATCGAGGTGGAAGGGCTTAAGAATGTCAGGATATGGCGCGGCGATGCCCGCGAGATTCTGCCCCGCTTTTCGGCAGACAGCCTGGATCAGATCTTTCTGCTTTTCCCGGATCCCTGGCACAAGAAACGCCATGCAAAACGGCGCTTTGTGCAAGAGTCCACGCGAGATGAATTCGCCCGCCTGCTCAAGCCCGGCGGTCGCCTGCGGATCGCCACGGATGTGAAATCCTATGCCGACCACTGCATGGTGGAATTTGCAGATGATGCGCGCTTTGCCTGGCAGGCGCACACAGCGGCGGCCTGGCGGACAGCGCCGCGCGACCATCTGACAACGCGCTATGAAACAAAGAATCTCGGCGATTGCCGGCCAGTGTTCATGGATTGGGTTCGCTTGTAGGAGCGATCTTGCATTCTTGGCCACACAGGCGTATAAGCCGCGCATTACATGTTCGATCGCATCGGATGATGCTATCGAGCGGTCGCGGTCGGCGGCCGCTCTTTTTTGTATCTAAACCCGGTTGTTTCCACGGAGACATTTTGAAAACCAAGACGCCACAAGACGCCCGCATTCTCGACCTGGCTGAACCGCTCGCCGAAGAGCTGGGCCTGGAAGTGATCCGCGTGCGCGTGATGTCCGGCAAGCGTCCGCGCCTGCAGATCATGACGGATCGCCTGGATGGTTCCGGCGTTGACGTCGATGATTGCGCGCGACTGTCCCGCGCCCTGTCAGAGGTTTTCGAGGTCGAGGATCCGGTGTCCGGGGAATATGATCTTGAAGTGTCTTCTCCGGGCATTGACCGCCCCTTGACCGCCCTCAAGCATTTCGAGCGCTGGGAAGGGTATGAGGCGAAGCTGGAGCTGGACCGCCTGGCCGAGGGCCGCAAGCGGTTCCGGGGCATACTGGCCGGTATTGAAGACGATGATGTTCTCCTGGATATGGAGAATGAAGAACACACGACGCTGATCCCCTTCGACTGGATCGCGGACGCCAAACTGGTTTTGACCGACGCCTTGATTGAGGCGGATCTGAAAGCGCGCGGAGAGAAGAGCGCGCCGAACTTAGGAGACGAATAATGTCTAAGCGGATCATCATGGAGACCCTTCGATGAGCATTGGTGTCAGCCATAACCGTCTGGAACTTCTTCATATTGCCCGTGCGCTGGCATCCGAGAAGAATATTGACGAGTCGATTGTCATCGAGGCGATCGAGGAAGCGATCCAGAAGGCCGCCCGCTCTCGCTATGGCGCTGAAAACGATATTCGCGCCGAGATCGATCGCAAGACCGGCGAACTCTCCCTGACCCGGAATATGACGGTGGTGGAAGAGGTCGAGAACGAGAATCACGAGCTGACCCTGGAACAGGGCAAAGCCATCGATGCGAACGCTGAAATCGGCACGGTTTTCTCTGATGAGCTGCCGCCGATCGAGTTCGGCCGCGTAGCCTCTCAGACGGCCAAACAGGTCATCACCCAGAAAGTCCGCGAAGCTGAGCGTCAGCGCCAGTTCGAGGAATACAAGGATCGTGTCGGCGAGATCGTCAATGGTATCGTCAAGCGCGTCGAATACGGCAATGTGATCGTCGATCTTGGCCGCGCGGAAGGCATTATTCGCCGTGCCGACGGCATCCCGCGCGAGAACCTGCAGAATAATGAGCGTGTGCGCGCCTATATTTATGACGTGCGCGAGGAAGTCCGCGGCCCGCAAATCTTCCTCTCTCGTGCTCATCCGGACTTCATGGCAGCACTCTTCTCTCAGGAAGTGCCGGAAGTTTATGAAGGCATTATCGAAATTCCATCTGTTGCCCGCGACCCGGGCAGCCGCGCCAAGATCGCCGTGATCTCCAATGACGGCTCCATCGACCCGGTCGGTGCGTGTGTGGGTATGCGCGGTTCGCGCGTCCAGGCTGTCGTATCCGAGCTGGCGGGCGAAAAGATCGACATCATCCCGTGGTCGGACGAACCGGCCAACTTCATCGTCAACGCCCTGCAGCCGGCAGAAGTCGCCAAGGTCGTTCTGGACGAAGAAGATCAGCGTATTGAAGTCGTTGTACCCGATGAGCAGCTTTCGCTGGCGATTGGCCGCCGCGGTCAGAATGTCCGCCTTGCCTCACAGCTGACCGGCTGGTCGATCGACATCCTCACCGAAGAAGAAGAGTCCGAACGTCGCCAGAAAGAGTTCGCCGAACGCACCAAGCTGTTTATCGCAGCCCTTGACGTGGACGAGGTGATTGCCCAACTCCTGGCTACAGAAGGCTTCACCGATGTCGAGGAGATC
Organism: Alphaproteobacteria bacterium; assembly: GCA_018222865.1. GTDB lineage: Bacteria > Pseudomonadota > Alphaproteobacteria > Caulobacterales > Maricaulaceae > Maricaulis. The sequence continues at coordinate 165,956 of JAAEZM010000003.1, read as the reverse complement.
GCCTTCGTGGATCTCGGCGAGATCGCTGTCATTGAAGGCTTTGACGAAGACACCGCTGAAGAAATCCAGGCACGCGCCCGCGATTATCTTGAGCGCCTCGCTGCGGAGCTGGACGCCAAGCGCAAGGAACTCGGTGTCGAGGACGCCCTGCTCGAGCTTCCGGGCCTTGAACTGCCTATGCTGGTCAAGCTTGGCGAAAACGACGTCAAGACCGTGGATGACTTCGCCGGCCTCGTCGCCGACGATCTGCGCGGTTGGTTCGAGACCAAAAACGGTGAACGCGTCCGCGAGCCTGGCATTCTCGAGGAGTTCAACCTCTCTGCAGATGATGCCGAGATGATGATCATGCGGGCTCGCGTCGCTGCAGGCTGGATCTCTGAAGAAGATCTGCCGCAGCAAGAAGTCGAAGAAGAAGCCGAGCAGGACGCTGAAGCGGCCGCCGAGGAAGTCTTCGACATTGAGGATATGGACTTGGAACAGCTTGAAGCCGAAGCCGAGGCCCTGGGTCTCGACTTCAATGAAGAGCTGACCGAAGAGGAGAAATAGGCTGAGCGATACCGCCGCAGCGCGCCCCAAAGGCCGTGAGAAGAAATGCCTCCTGACCGGTGAAATCCTGCCGGAGGCCTCTCTCATCCGGTTGGCCATCGCGCCCGACGACACTCTCGTACCGGACGTGAATGCCAAATTGCCAGGCCGGGGCATGTGGATCACAGCGCAGCGCGAAGCGGTGGAACAGGCCCGCAAAAAAGGTCTGTTCAATCGGTCAGCCGGGCGTGCGGTGAAAGCCGACCCGGATCTCGCCGACGGGATCCAGCGCCAGCTGGAGGCACGCGTGCTGAGCCTGATGGGCTTGGCCCGGCGCGCCGGCACGCTGGAGCTGGGATTTGATGCGGTCCGGCTGTCGCTGAAGGCGGTAAGACCTGTCTGGCGCATTGAAGCGTCTGATGGTGCTGCCGACGGCCGCGAAAAACTCGACCGGCTTGCCCGGTCAGCCTGGGGTGACATCCCGGTGCTTGGCTGTTTCGACGCCGAGACACTGGGACGAGCCAGCGGGCGGGAGGCGATTGTGCATGCGCTGCTGAAGTCTGGCGCGCAAGCCAAGGCCTTTAAAGAGACAGTTCGGAAGCTTGAGGGCTTCCGCGACATAAAGGGATTTCACTCGCAATAGACGAGTTGCGGTCCCAGCGGTTGAATCCGGAGCAAGGCTGGCTAGTTTAGCGAGCCTTCGATCCGGGTTCGGATTGAGAAGTGCGACTTTCCGGCGATCGGCTACCGGAAGGAATCGTGGAACGAATGCCGAGGTGGAAGGCTCGTATGAGCGACGCAGACGATAACAACAATTCTGGCCGCCGGCCTATGTCCCTGAAACGCTCTGGTTCCGGGACGGTCCAGCAGAGTTTTGCGCGCGGTCGGTCCAAGGCGGTCGTCGTCGAAACGAAGCGCAAGCGCGCCGTCACGCCTGGCAAGGATACGGGTCCGCAGGGCAAGAAGCCGCAAGGCAAGGGCAAGGGCGGTGAGAGCGCTTTGGCAGCCAAGGCGCGTCAGCTCGGCTTGTCCGAGGAAGAACTCGTCGCACGTCAGCGCGCCATCCAGCGTGCCCGTGCCGAAGCGGCCGAGCGCGAAGAGAAGAAAAAGCGCGACGAGCAAGACCGTACGCGCCGTGCCGAGGAAGAACGCAAGGCGCTGGAAGAACAGCGCGAGCGTGTCGCCCGTGAAGAAGAAGAAGCGCGTCGCCGCGAAGAGCAGGCACGCATTGATGCGGAAGCTGAGGCGGCTCGCAAGGCGGAAGAAGCCCGTCTGCGCGAAGAACAAGAAGCGCGTCGCAAGTCGCAGCCGAAGTCGGACAGCAAGCCGGCCCCGGCTCGTCGCGAAAAGCCATCAAGCAAACCTGCTCCGACCGCAGAACCTGCCAGCCCTCCCTCCGCTCTGGAAGCCATGGGCGGCCGGGTCAAGCGCAAGGGCGGCGGCGGTGGTGCCGGTCCTGCCGCAGCAGCCCCTGCTAAGCCTGCGGCCAAGGCCAAGGGCGGCGATAATCGCCGACGCGGCAAGCTCACCATTCAGAACATCCTCGACGGGGATGAAGAGCGGCAACGTTCTCTCGCCTCCGTGCGCCGTGCCCGTGAGCGCGAAAAGCAGCGCCGCATGGATACCGGCACCGGCCGGGACAAGATCGCCCGTGAGGTGATCGTACCAGAGGCGATCACCGTTTCTGACCTGGCCAACCGTATGGCTGAACGGGCTGTCGACGTGATCAAACTGCTGATGAAGCAGGGTCAGATGGTCCGCCAGAACGACATCCTCGATGCCGATACAGCTGAGCTGGTCGTCGAGGAATTCGGCCATATCGTGAAGCGTGTCTCCGAGGCCGATGTCGAGGAAGGCTTCATCGCGGAAGATGATGCGGAAGAAACCAAGGTTTCACGTCCGCCCGTCGTCGCGGTTATGGGCCATGTTGACCATGGTAAGACGTCGCTGCTTGATGCCCTTCGCTCCACCGATGTTGTGGCCGGCGAAGCAGGCGGTATTACACAGCATATCGGTGCGTATCAGGTCCAGCTGGGCTCTGGTGAGAAGATCACCTTCCTGGATACACCGGGCCACGCCGCCTTCTCGGCCATGCGTTCGCGCGGTGCTCAGGCGACCGATATTGTTATTCTGGTTGTGGCCGCGGATGACTCTGTCATGCCGCAAACGATTGAGGCGATTAATCACGCCAAGGCGGCCGGTACGCCGATGATCGTGGCCGTCAACAAGTGTGACAAGCCCGATAGCGATCCGAACCGCGTTCTCACCGACCTGCTTCAGCATGAAATCGTTGTGGAAGCCATGTCCGGTGAAACCCAGTCCGTGAACGTCTCTGCGCTCAAGCGCCAGGGTCTGGACGAGCTGACCGAGGCGATCACGCTTCAGGCCGAGCTGCTCGACCTGAAAGCCAATGCAGAGCGTGAAGCCGAAGGCGTTGTGATCGAGAGCCAGGTCGATAAGGGCCGCGGCCCGGTTGCCACCGTGCTCGTTCGCCGCGGTACGCTTCAGCGGGGCGATATTGTTGTCGCCGGCTCTCAGTGGGGCCGTGTCCGCGCCCTCGTCAACGAGCGGGGCCAGCAATTGTCTGATGCCGGCCCGTCTGTCCCGGTTGAGATCCTCGGCCTGGATGGTGCGCCTGAGCCTGGCGAAGTCTTCGCTGTGGTGGAAAATGAGGCACGCGCTCGTGAGATCGCCGAATACCGCCAGCGCAAGGTCCGCGATGCCTCGGGCGTTGTTTCCGGTGGCGCAGGGGCTTCCCTTGAGCAGATGATGGCCCGCCTCAAGCAGGACCAGGTTCAGGAAATGCCGCTCCTGGTGAAGGCCGATGTGCAGGGCTCTGCCGAAGCGATCAAGCAGTCGCTTGAGAAGATCGGCAATGATGAAGTTCGCGCGCGGGTCATCCATACCGCGCCGGGCGGTGTCAATGAGAGTGACGTCCTGCTGGCGAAATCCTCCGGCGCTCCGATCTTCGCCTTTAACGTTCGTGCGAATAAGCAGGCGCGCGAACTGGCGGAGGCTGAAGGCGTCGAGATCCGCTATTACTCGGTGATCTATGATGTCATCGATGATGTCCGCGGTACGATGGAAGGCATGCTGGCGCCCGAAAAGCGCGAGGACTTCATCGGTTACGCAGAAATCCTCGAAGTCTTCAACATCACCAAGGTCGGCAAGGTCGGCGGTTGCCGCGTCACCGAAGGCGTCGTCAAGCGCGGCTGTGGTGTCCGCTTGCTGCGTGATGACACCGTCATCCACGAAGGCGAGCTTAAAACCCTCAAGCGCTTCAAGGACGAAGTCCCCGAAGTGCGCGCCGGTACGGAATGCGGTATGGCGTTTGAGAATTACGACGATATTCAAAAGGGCGACCAGATCGAGTGTTTCGAAGTGGTCGAGATTGCCCGTAAGCTGGAAGAGTAGTTTCAGCTCAAAGACTTATAGAAAAGGCGGCTCCATCGAGCCGCCTTTTTTACTGCCTGCGCAAGACCCGTACGCGGCCTAGCGTGCCGGAACCATGCCCTGATCAGGTCCAGCGTAATTGGCAAAATCATCCTGACGGATAATCTGGCCGTCACGCACGGTGATCACGGTGACCTGTTCCGCACGCCAGCGGAAATGCTGGTCTGGATCCTGGGTTGGATAGCGAGCATTGACGTGGCCGGTAAAGACGACGCGGCCATTGCTCTCGAACACCGTGTCCCACTCAAAGCCCAGTTCCAGCACACCATATTGCGCATCAAACTCGCGCAGGGCCTCCATCGTATGCGCGCGACCTTCATGATAAAGGCCATTCTCGTCCAGGCCCTCACCCAGCGCTGTCGGGTCGGAGAAAATCACATCCTCCGCCAGATAGGTCTCCATCGCATCGAGATCGAAGGCGGAGTAGTGCACCATGTATTCGCGCGCCAGGCTCTCGGCCGCGGACATTTGCGTTTCTGATTCAGGCTGGACGCTGACGAGCGCCGCCGTAATTGCCAGTAATGTCAGCATTAATTTCCCTCCACGCGATACATTTCGTTGAAACCGGTATAGTCGCGATGCTCGACAACCTGCCCGTCTTCAATCGTCAAAATGGTGATAATTGGATAGCGATAAGTGACCTCGCCCTCCGGTGTCGCATAGACGACATCCATCTCCGCATCAAAGACCACGCGGCCAGATGCCTCATAAACGCGGTCGAAATTGTAGACCCCGCTTGCTACACCCCAGGACGAAATCCCGGCGAGTATCTCATCAGCACCGGTCCAGTCGATGTCTGGTGTGACGTCGTCCATCTCGAAAGACGTCGGGTCTATAAAACGTGCATCCGGCGCGTAGAACGCCCGCATCGCGTCAAAATCCTGTGCCTCATAGGCTGCGATATAGGCGCGCGCGATCTGTTCTGCGCTGTCCTGCGCCCAGGCGGGTGTCGTCGCGACGAGCCCGACCAGCAGTGCCAATCCTGTCTTCTGCAAAGTCTGTCCCCTCAAAGTTCTCACAGGAAAACTATAGGGAATACAGGGCTCAGGCTTCTCACTTCCCGGTGAGAGAGATTGCGAATTCGTCAGGAAGCGGACAGGCTGGCTTGCATATTCGCCGTTAGAGGCGTACATCCCCGCGCCTTGCATTTCAAAGGCTCAGAACCATGGCAAAACGTTTCGACAATTCCAAAGGACCCTCCCAGCGCCAATTGCGCGCGGGTGAGCTGGTCCGTCATGCCCTGGTCGATATTCTCGCCCGCGAGGGCCTGCGCGATCCGGCCTTTGAAAGCGTCATGATCTCCGTCACGGAAGTGCGTCCGAGCCCGGATCTGCGCTCGGCGAAAGTCTATGTCGCACCTTTAGGCCCGGGCGATGCCAAGGCGCTGGCCGCTGCGCTCAACAAGTCAGCGGGCTTTTTGCGCGGGCGCCTGGGCAAGGAGATCGCCATGAAGTTTACGCCTGAACTTCACTTCCATGCCGATACAAGCTTCGACGCCGCCAGCCAGCTCGATACCGTCCTGTCACGCCCGAATGTTCAGCGCGATCTCGATGGCGATGAAGAGGGCGATGAAGACGGCGACGCCTAGTCAGCCGTCTCGATAACCGGGGCGGGAAGATCCGTCCGGACAATCTCGAACTGCTCCGGCGTCTGAAGGGGCAAGTGGCGCGTGGCTGCAAGCCGCTCCACGGCGCCGTCGGCACGGCGCATCATCAAGAGCTCCGTATTCATTCGGCGCCAGAGCAGGCGGTCCTCCCCGGTCGGCGTCAAAAGCTCCCCTGACGGCTGCAACACCAGCCCGCCCGGGCTGACACGCAGCTCCAACCGCTCGCCGCTCGGAAGAGCATATTCGCCTGCCGCATCGAGATGGCTGTTGAGCCATTGATAGCTCGCCAGGCGTTCAGGCAGGCTTTCCAGCGGCTGTGACAAGGCGATATGCGCCAAGGCCTCGGCCAGTCCCTCCACAGGATATGAGACAAGATTGAGCGCATAGGACACGGTGATATCCTGGCTCGGGATGAAAAGCAGGCCAGTGCGGAATCCGTCGGCCTCGCCCTCCAGCACATACACCGCCTCATTGGCGACCATGACCCGCGCCAGCCCTCCCGCAAATCGGCCATCCGTGGTGAAGAAATCAATCTCGCGGCGTGACAGCGCGGCCGCGAAACGCAAAAGATCATCCGGCGTGGTCCACCAGCCATGATCAATCAGCCCTGCCGGCATGTCTGCGGCCCGGTCTATCTGTAAAGGCGATCCGGCCGGCTCATATCCGATGGCGCGGCGCAGCGGCGCTTGGCCCGATCCGCGATGAAAGACGCTGTCCGTCATCCCTAATGGCGCAAAAACATGCAGCGTGGACAGCAATTCCAGCCGGCCGCCGCCAGCGCGTTCCGCGAGGATTACCAGAAGTGGCAACCAGGCCCCGCTTTCAGCGGCTGTAACCGCGGTGGCAGGCTCATAGCTGTGATTAAACCAGCTGACATAGGTATCGGTACGCGCATCGATCAGTGCATCACGCTGGATTGCAGGCAGGGCTGAAGTGCCAGCCATCACTTCGCCAATGGTCGCGGTATAGCCCGTCAGCAATTCGGGAATAAGGCTGCGCACCGGCGCATCCCGATCCAGCCTTCCATCCTCTTCCAGCTCGAGCAGCAGGGCCAGCACCAGGGCCTGGCTCATACTGCCCGCGGAAAAGCGGGTTTGCGGCGTCAAAGCAGTGCCGGTTTCATAATCGGCCTCGCCAAAGCGTTCATAGGCCAAAAGCACATCGCCGCGGCGCATGGCGATCGCGCCCGAAATATCCCGACTGGTTTGCGCGGTTTGAAACTGCGCGCGCAACCGTTCAGCAAGCGGTGCGGGCTGAGCCTGCACGGCCAAGGGCGAGACAAGGAAGAAACAGACGATAAGAAGAGCGCGCACGCTTCACTCCCGTGGACTGGCGGATATCACACACTATTGAAACCACTGCCCCGGTCTTGCAAGGGGTTGCAGGCCCTCCAGGCATCAGGTAATTGCCCGCTCTTCGCCGTACCGGGTCCGATCCCCGGCGGAAGATGGAGATAATGAATGGCACGACGCCGCAAGGGCGAGGATATCCATGGCTGGGTCATCCTCGACAAACCCCTCGACATGACATCCACCCAGGCCGTTTCAGCCGTGCGTCGCCTGTTCAATGCGAAGAAGGCCGGCCATGCAGGCACGCTCGATCCGCTGGCGACCGGTATTTTGCCCATCGCTTTGGGCGAGGCGACCAAAACCGTCCCCTTTGCCATGGAAAGCGACAAGGAATACCGCTTCATGGTCAAATGGGGCGAGCGCACGGATACGCTGGACGCGGAAGGCGAGGTTATCGCCACATCCGACGCCCTGCCTGGCGAAGAAGCCATTAAAGCCGCCCTCAGCCGGTTTACCGGAGAGATCGAGCAGATCCCACCCGCTTATTCCGCCATCAAGGTCGATGGTGAGCGGGCCTATGATCTGGCCCGCGAAGGCGAAACGGTCGAGCTGGACGCGCGGGCTGTACGCATTGATGCGTTGGACTTGCTTGGCTGCCCGTCCGCTGATCGCGCCGAATTCACGATGCGCTGCGGCAAGGGCGCCTATGTGCGTTCACTCGCTCGCGATATCGCCCACACCCTGGGTACGGAAGGACATATTGTCGAGCTGCGCCGGACCCGTGTCGGCGGTTTCAAAGCCGAGGAATCCTTTACGCTGGACGTATTGAAAGAAATGGCCCATAAGGGCGCCGCTTCGGAAGCTCTGCTCCCGGTTCAGACCGCGCTGGACGACATCCCGGCGCTGGCCGTTACCGACGATGAAACCTTCCAATTGAAGCAAGGACGCTCAATCGTCCTGCTCCCGCGTCAGGCGCAAGAGCTTAAAGAGCAACGCCGTCCGCTCATTGTGGCCGGCAAGGATTGCACTTTTCTGGCTCTGGCAAGTTGTAACGGGCTGGCAGTGGCACTGGGCGAAGCGAAGGCCGGAAAATTCCAGCCGACGCGCGTTTTCAACATGACCCCGTAAAACCGGGGCGATACGACATATAGGAGCATACGATGTCGATTTCTCAGGAGCGCAAGTCTGCGCTGATTTCCGAGCATGCCCGCGGCAATGAAGACACCGGTTCGCCGGAAGTACAGGTCGCCATTCTGTCCGAGCGCATCTCCAACCTGACCGAACACTTCAAGAGCCATAAGAAGGACAACCACTCCCGTCGCGGCCTTCTTAAAATGGTATCCCAGCGTCGCCGTCTTCTCGACTATCTCAAGGCGAAGGACGAAGCACGCTACAAGGCACTTATCGAGAAACTCGGTCTGCGCCGCTAATCCGCGACATTATCCGTACGAAAGACGAAATGTTCGATATTCAAAAAGAAACGATTGAGTGGGCAGGACGCACACTTACTCTCGAAACCGGGCGGGTCGCTCGGCAAGCAGACGGCGCGGTCATGGTGACCTATGGCGAGACTACGGTTCTCGCCACCGCCGTTGGCGTTAAACAGGTCAAAGAGGGTGCGGATTTCTTCCCCCTGACCGTCAACTATCAAGAGAAATACTTCGCCGCCGGTAAGATTCCTGGCGGCTATTTTAAACGCGAAGGTCGTCCGACTGAGAAAGAGACCCTGACGTCTCGCCTCATCGACCGTCCGATCCGTCCGCTCTTCGTCAAGGGCTTCAAAAACGAAGTCCAGGTGATGATCACCGTCCTGTCTCACGACATGGAAAATGATCCGGACGTGGTCGGCATGATCGGTGCCTCGGCAGCACTCTGCCTGTCCGGCCTGCCCTTCATGGGCCCGATCGGCGCGGCACGCGTTGGCTATATCAACGGCGAATACGTGATCAACCCGCAAGTCGACGAAATGCCGGAGAGCGCTCTGGACCTCGTTGTCGCGGGCACGAACGATGCCGTGATGATGGTGGAATCAGAAGCGAAAGAGCTGTCCGAGGACATCATGCTCGGTGCTGTTGTTGCTGGCCATGAGGCCTTCCAGCCGGTTCTCGAAGCCATCATCCGCCTGGCGGAAAAAGCGGCGAAAGAGCCGTGGGATTACGAGCCGGAAGATCATTCCGCTGAAGAAGCCAAGGTTCGCGAGCTTGTCGGAGACGAGATCGCTCAGGCTTACACCATCGTTGAGAAAACCGAGCGCTATGCGGCGGTTGGTGCAGCGAAGGAAAAAGCTGTCGCGGCCCTGCTGCAGACCGAAGAGAACCCGGACGGCATCAAGGACGTTGTTCTCAAGGACGTGCTCAAATCTGTTGAAGCCTCTGTTGTTCGCGGTGGCATCATCAAGACCGGCAAGCGTATCGATGGCCGCGCGCTCGATCAGGTTCGTCCGATCGTCGCAGAAGCGGGCATCCTGCCGCGCACGCACGGTTCGGCACTCTTCACCCGCGGTGAAACCCAGGGCATGGTCGTTGCCACGCTCGGCACCGGTGATGATGAGCAATTCATCGACGATCTGACGGGCACCTATAAGGAGCGCTTCCTGCTCCACTATAACTTCCCGCCATACTCCGTTGGTGAAACCTCCTTCCGACTGGCTCCGGGCCGCCGCGAAATCGGCCACGGCAAGCTGGCCTGGCGCGCGGTGAAGGCCGTTGTCCCGGGTGCGGAAGACTTCCCATACACCATCCGCCTGGTCTCCGAGATCACCGAATCCAACGGCTCGTCCTCCATGGCGACCGTCTGCGGTGCCTCCCTGGCCATGATGGATGCCGGTGTTCCGATCACGCGTCCGGTCTCCGGTATCGCAATGGGCCTGATCAAGGATCCGGAAGGCGTTGCCGTTCTCTCCGACATCCTTGGCGATGAGGACCATCTCGGCGATATGGACTTCAAGGTCGCGGGTACCGAAGAAGGTGTCACCTCGCTGCAGATGGACATCAAGATCGCCGGTATCACCAAGGACATCATGGAAACGGCCCTGGAACAGGCCAAGGGTGGGCGTCTGCACATCCTTGAGGAGATGGGCAAGGCGCTTGATACGGCACGTGAGGAACTCGGCGAGTTCGCACCGCGTATCGAAACCATGCAGATCCCGACGGACAAGATCCGTGACGTGATCGGTTCCGGCGGCAAGGTGATCCGTGAGATCGTCGAAACCACTGGTGCCAAGGTCGACATCAATGATGACGGCATCATCAAGATCGCTTCCTCTGACGCGGCGTCCATCAAGGCCGCTCGCGACTGGATCCACGGCCTGACCGCGGAGCCGGAAGAGGGCGAAATCTACAAGGGTAAAGTCGTCAAAGTCATGGACTTCGGCGCCTTCGTGAACTTCTTCGGACCGAAGGACGGCCTCGTGCACGTCTCTCAGATGAAGCAGGAACGCGTGAAACACCCGTCTGACGTTGTTGCTGAAGGTCAGGAAGTTTACGTCAAGCTTCTCGGCTTTGATGATCGCGGCAAGGTCCGTCTGTCGATGAAAGTCGTTGACCAGGAGACTGGCAATGAGATCGTCGAAGACAAGGATGAGGACGGCGACGCATAAAAGCGACCGTCTATTCCAAACGACACAAGAACCCCGCTGGCACACGCTGGCGGGGTTTTTTTTGTGAAGTCGGAATTTTGTTAACCAAAGGTTGACACTGCAGCGAGTTGCACAACACTTACTCTGGGTGGTGCTTGAAGAGCATTGGGGGGAAGTTGTGAGTAATTCTGAGAGCGATCTCGGTTCGGGTTCTGCTGACATTGATCCGTCGGCTAGCGAGCCAGTCGATGCCAAGACGTCGAATGCACAAGGTGAGTTCGAGGCGCAAAAGGAGCTAGATGCGGCTGATCAAATGATCCGCAGCATTCACTTCGGCACAACAGATTCCTTTATCCGCCCCTTCACGCGACAATTACGAACGAGTACAAGGCAAACCTTTGATATAGATAACGATATCTATGTCGAGGCGGACAAGTCTCTGACCCGCGTGACGCGGTACTATCTGCTGATGCGCGCGCTCACATTCATGGTCTACATTCTGATGGCGTTGATGGCTGCGGCTATCTTCGCTGCCTTGGTGCCGAACCATCTAGCATCGGTTTATCTTACCCCTCTTGTTCAAGCTGTAAGCTTCATAGCCGGGGAGACGGTCTCATTGCTTGAGACTGTGCTCATTTTCGGCGTTGTCCTAGCAGTGCTGACCTTCGCACGATGGGGCTTTCGGAGTTTGCTGAAGCTCTTGATCCGGATCAACGGCAAGGAGTTTTCCTTCAAGGTTTCTGACCGCTATGATTCTATCCTCATGCGGATCGTTGAGTGTTGTCACAATGCAATGCTGCAAAAGGAGAACTGGCCATCTCGCGCGCGTAACTGGACGAAGGTTGCACTATGGAACTCAAAGCGTGCTGAGTATCTTGACCGCTACAGCACGACCGTCGCTTGGAAGATCCGTTATCTGATCACCTTCTGGCACCGGTTTTTCGTTTTCGGGAAAGTGCTGATCTCGCTTGGCTTATCCACAAGCATCGCCTGGTCAATCTTCACTGCGCCTGAGATGACATCCAGTGCAATATGGGCCGGGCTGATCATGGTTATCACCTGGTGGACAACTACCGCTGTTGGCTGGGTATTTTTCGACAGCTTTAGGGCCGATCTCTGGACGACTGTTTTCGCCAAGAAAATCCAGGATGATGAGGATACACAGAAACACCCGTTCGACTTGATCTCCGATGTCGTCGAGAACTTTGTATCGCTTATCGAGTCCAACCAGTTTGGAGGGCGTGGCTAGTTCAACTGGCTACGGAAGGCGACACCATGACGTTCAAGCTCTCCTTCAGGGCATTGTTGGCCTTATTGGTTCGCGCAGGTGTTATAACCATCCTGCTCGGAGTCGGGTTGGGCTGGACGTTGAGCCAGGCCACGGAATTCGCATTTACCGATGCTGTTGGCCTGGTTCTTTTAACAGGCTTGATCACGCCTTTCGCCCTGGCAGCCGCTTCGCTACTCATTGACATGTCCATGCTCAACCATGATGCGGCGTGGGAGTTTCGAACAACTGAAGAGCCAATCAATCTTCAGCTCCGCTTTCTGCGAAATATCATCCTCATAGTCTATCCGTTGCTTGTTTTGTGCGGCCTAACGCTTCTCGCGATCGGGCCAAAATCCGCGCCAGCGGACTGGGGCCCTGTCGCTATCCTTATGAGTACCGCACTCGCGGCGCTAGGCTGGCTGTACGGGAATTATGCGACCGAAGTGAAGGCGCGCCACACAGCCACGATAAACTACTTAAACGAAATCAAGCGAGACGGTCGTCATCGTCGCCATATCCAGGCACTTCAAGCATTCATCTCGATGTCGACGACCGAAGAGAAGGAACGGCTTGGTGAACATCGCTTTTCCGTTGAAGAGGTCGAAAAGCTTCTGTCAAACGGCGATAAGGTAACGGTCGATGACAAGCCCTATTCCTTCCGGGATGTGACCAAATATATTCTGAGTTATCTTGAGCATGTCGCGCTGGGCATCCGGATGGGTGTGTTCGATCTACACATCGTACAGCGTATGAAGCGCAGACGTTTCGTTTTGTACTACAATAACTTACTCTTCCTCATCGTTCGGCAATCTGGGGCAACCGCAGTCAAGCCAACACTCTTGAAGTCGTCGAAATACGCCTATCGGCGGGGCAATGATCGATGGGAAAACCTCATCTGGCTGATCGATAAGATGGAAGGAAAGGGACGGGTAAATTCCGACGCCCATGCCAAAACGCTTATAGATCCGCGACGTCCGAGATCTCCGCGACACGATCTGCCGCCAGAGCAAGCCTCAGCTGCGTTCGCCTCCACACTTGATGCAGACGAGGCCTAAGCC
>JAAEZM010000003.1:0-153168 GCA_018222865.1 Alphaproteobacteria bacterium | reverse complement strand
GCCTAAGCCTCTTCAAGCGACGAGTTTATCCCGATACCGGCGGCTGCCGGGCAGCGTATCGCCATTTTTCAGGCGGATGGACACATCGCCTTCGCCGGTTGGGGTGATCTCTTCGACCACATCACGATTAACGAGCCAGGAGCGATGAACGCGCACTGCGTCAACGCCTGCTTCGATAAGCTGTTTTTCAAGTTCGGCAAGCGTCATGCGTGCGAGATGTTCGCCGGTCCCGGTGCGCAGCTCGACATAATTCCCCGCGGCCTTGGCGCTGACAAAGCCATCTGCCTCAACCCGCATGACCCGGCCGCCACATTTAAGCGTCAGGCGCTGTGTGCTGCGCGCCTCCACCCGCGCCGCATCAAGCTCAAGCCGCATCATCGCCATCTGGCGGAAGGTATAAATGAGCCCCAGAGCGCCCAGATATCCTGGCAGGAGTTTTCGATATTCATAGAGGATGACCTGAAGCGGCGTATCGCCCAGCAGATCATAGCCATGCCCGAAGAGCGGCGGCCAGACCGCGGCTCGAAAGATCGCCATCCAGGCGATCAGCAGGCCACAATACAGCGTCGATCCGATCAGGTGGACCGGGAGCGCCTGACGCCAGCTCGCCTCTCCGATCGGAGCTTTAATCTCGAACCAGCGCACCAGGAAATAAAGCGGGATACCGAGGATAAGGCTGGTACCCTCCACGACCCAGGGCTGGGCCCAGGGCAAGTCCACCCCGTCGATATTGCGTCGGATGAGAAGCGAGGTGGCGCTCAGGATCCAGATCCCCATCGTGATCCCGGCATACCAGATAAACGCGTCTCGCCCGACCCGCCTTTCCGCTGCCTCTTCCTTTAAAAGATCGCTCCTGTCCATGGTCGCGAGTGTGCCACAGGGCCCAAGCGGTGCAAGCGGGCGCCGCGCCACTCATCCCTCGTATCCGCCACTTATCCCCGGACTGCAGCCGTTCGGCCCGCGGCGCCGCTAGAAATCCCATTATCCTCGCGAGATAGATGAAATGGGCGCACATCGGCGAGGTCTTTCTTGAGGAGCCGCTTCACCATGAGCCTGCAGAACCCCAGCGCCAGCTTCACCCGCCGGTATGATCTCGACTGGCTGCGCATTATCGCCTTCGGGCTTTTGATTTTTTACCACATCGGCATGTTCTTCAACACGGAGGGCTGGCACGCCAAAAGCCTCAACGCCAATGATGCGATGGAGCCGATCATGTGGCTCTCCAGCCCCTGGCGGTTGCCGCTTTTATTCTTCGTGTCCGGCGTCGCCATCCGCTTTCTTTCCGACAAGCTGGGGGCAGCACGCTTTGCCGCCGACCGGAGCTGGCGGCTCTTCCCGGTCATCCTGTTCGGCATGTTCGTTATCGTGGCGCCGCAGAGCTATGTCGAACTGCGTTCAGCCGGGGTGATCGAGCCGGGCTATGGCGCCTTCTATCAGGCGTATGCCGGGACATGGGCCGGGCCGTGGGAGCTGCACACGCCGACCTGGAACCATTTATGGTATGTCGTCTATCTCTTCGTCTATTCGCTGCTCCTTGCCCCACTGGTGCCGCTTCTGCGCGCGATTGCGGATAGTTCTGCACTGCTCTCAGCGGGACGCCTGGCCGCAAACCATATGATCGCAGCGATCGGTCTGATCATCCTGCCGCTCATCCCGCTTCTGGCGATCCGTTTCATTCTGGTGCCTGATCATCCCACCACCCATAACCTAACGGATGACTGGGCCAATCACGCACAATCCATGACGATGGTGCTGCTGGGCTATTTCATGGCCAAGAATGAAGGCGTATGGCGCGCGATTGACCGGCTCCTGCCGATCACCGGCGCGATAACGCTGGCGCTCTTCGCCTTCCTTTTGTGGTGCTATGTCGATTGGGATCGCACAGCCGCCAGCGAAACCCTGGTCTGGATCGCACGGATCGGCCGTATCGTGTTTGCCTGGACGATTATTCTCAGCCTGGTCGGCCTCGCCCGGATCTTCCTCACCGGCGATGGCCCACTCCGCCGCTATCTGACCGAAGCCATATTTCCCTATTACATTCTGCACCAGACCATCACCGTGGTCGCGGGGTATTGGCTGACCGGGTTCGGCTTCAGCGTCTGGACAGAGTTTGCACTTTTGGTGGTAATCACATTCGGGGGCTGTGCGCTGGGCTTTGAAATCATTCGCCGCATCCCGGTTCTGCGGCCCGTGATGGGGCTGAAGTGGCGAGCCTCCAAAGAACAGAAAACCAAACCGGCGATGGCCGAATAAATACAAAAAACCCCGCCGGAGCAAAGCTCGGGCGGGGTTTCTCGTTATACTGTTCGGGCTCAAAGCCTACTCATCCTCATCCGTGGAGGGCACGGCAACCGCGTGGAAACCGGCATCAACGTGCAGGGTTTCGCCGGTGCAGGAATGGCCAAGGTCGGACAGCAGGTAGAGCGCCGCGCCTGCGACGCCTTCCATCCGCGTATCTTCCTTCATCATGGACCATTCACGGCCCGTCTTCATCAGCGCCTTGCCGCCGGAAATACCAGCCATGGCCAGCGTCCGCATCGGACCAGCCGAAAGTGCATTAACGCGAATACCCTGCGGGCCGAGATCGCGGGCCATATAGCGCGTGGAGGCTTCAAGCGCTGCCTTGGCAACACCCATGACATTATAGGACGGCACAACGCGCTCGGAGCCAAGATAGGTCAAAGTCACCAAAGATCCGCCATTGGGCATCAGGTGCGAAGCCCGCTTGCCAGCATCGACAAAGGAGAAGGCCGAGATTTCCATCGCCCGGCGCCAGCCCTCACGCGTGGTGTTCTCGGTGAAAGAGCCAACCAGCTCATCCTTGCCAGCAAAGGCAATCGCGTGAACGAGGAAGTCGATCGTGCCCCACTTGTCTTCCAGCGCCTTGAAACAGGCATCCATGGAAGCATCATCGGTCACATCAGCCGACAGCATGAAAGGCTCAGTGCCGAGGCTTTCGACCAGCGGACGAACGCGCTTTTCAAGCGCTTCACCCTGATAGGAAAAGGCCAGCTCAGCACCCTGGGCTGAGAGCTGCTGCGCAATCCCCCAGGCAATGGAGTTCTTGTTCGCCACGCCCATGACAAGCCCACGCTTGCCCTTCATCAATTCACCGGCAGGAAAAACGGTATCCGACATGGGATTCCTCTTGTTTCAAAGCTGAAGGCCTAGACCTTGGAAAAGACAACGGTGCCGTTCGTACCACCAAAACCGAAGGAGTTGGACATTGCGGTTTTGATCTCCGCGTCCCGGGCTTCGGTGACGATGGGCAGGTTCAAAGCGGCGATATCGGGGTCCATGTCGAAGACATTGATCGACGGCGCGACGAAATTATTCTTCATCATCAAGAGCGTATAGATCGCTTCATGAACACCGGCTGCGCCCAGAGAGTGACCGGTCATGGATTTCGTGCCGGAAATCATCGGCGCTTTATCGCCAAAGACTTCCTTTACCGCTTCCATCTCCTTGATGTCGCCGACCGGTGTGGCCGTGGCGTGCGGGTTGAGATAATCGATATCCGATCCGGCCGTTTCCATAGCCAGCTTCATCGAGCGCACAGCGCCCTCGCCGGACGGAGCGACCATGTCGTAACCGTCAGAGGTGGCACCATAACCGGTGATTTCCGCATAGATCGGCGCACCGCGCTTCTTGGCCCGCTCATATTCTTCCAGGATCACAACACCGGCACCTGCGCCGCCGACAAACCCATCGCGATCCTTGTCAAAAGCGCGCGAGGCTTCAGTCGGTGTGTCGTTATACTTGGTCGACATGGCGCCCATGGCATCGAACAGGTTGGAGAGGGCCCAGTGGATCTCCTCGCAACCGCCGGCAAACATCACGTCTTGTTTGTTCCATTGGATCTGCTCCGCCGCAGCGCCAATACAATGCAGCGAAGTGGTGCAGGCCGAGGTGATCGAATAATTCACACCGAGGATCTTGAACGGTGTCGCCAGGGTCGCAGACGCGGTGGAGCTCATCGCCTTGGGCACAGCAAACGGACCAATGCGGCGGGGGCCTTTTTCGCGCGTGACATCAGCAGCGCTGACAATCGTGCCGGCAGAAGGACCACCAGATCCCATGATAATCCCGGTCCGGATGTGCGAGATATCATCTTCTGGCAGTCCGGCATCCGCGATGGCTTGCTCCATCGCCATGTAATTCCAGCCCGCGCCTTCAGACATGAAGCGATAGACGCGCTTATCGACATGCTCGGCCGGGTCGATGCTCGGCTTGCCGCCGACCTGACACTTGAAGCCGTATTTGGCGAAGTCTTCCATGCGGCCAATACCGCTCTTGCCGTCCCTCAGGGACTGGGTGACTTCCGCTGCATTATTTCCAATGGGCGAGATAACGCCCAATCCGGTGATTACGACGCGACGCATGGTCAAACTCCTCGATCAGGCCATTTCGCCGGGCTGGAACAAGCCCACGCGGAGGTCTTTCGCGGTATAGATGATCTTGCCATCAGCTTCGACATGTCCGTCGCCGATCGCCATGATGAGCTTGCGCTGGATCACCCGTTTCAGATGGATGACATACTTCACGGTCTTGGTGTCCGGTGTGATTTGGCCGGTGAACTTCACCTCGCCAACGCCGAGCGCGCGGCCCAGGCCCGGATTACCTTTCCAGCACAGGAAAAAGCCAACGAGCTGCCACATGGCATCAAGACCCAGACACCCCGGCATGACCGGATCGCCTTTAAAGTGGCAGTCAAAAAACCAGAGGTCTTTCTTGATATCGAGTTCCGCCTCGATGAAGCCCTTACCGTGATCACCCCCATCGTCATTGATAAGGTTGATCCGGTCCATCATCAGCATGGGCGGGGCAGGAAGCTTGGAGCGGCCTTCGCCCCACATCGTGCCGTCAGAGGAAGCAATAAGGTCTTCGTAGCTAAAAGAGCTTTGGCGTTCAGTCATGTAGCCGATCTGTTGCGCCGCAGGTTATGGCGCAGACCGCCAATACCGGGCTAGGATTATGAACCCGGCGATCTGACGTGCCGGAAGCTTAACGCAGAGCGGTATCACGCGTCAAAGACGCGCTCAAGGCGGCGCTGCCGTTCGCAGGCTCCACGCGCTCCTCTTCATAGAGCCCCCAAAGCGTTTGGGTTTCGACCCAGCCGCGATATCCCTGGGCCTCTACGCGGCACCAACCGGTGCGACAACGCTCGAGCGATAGAACAATGCCCGCCTCCGCGACAGCCTCAATCGGCGCATCGGTTTCAGCGCGTGCGCGCAAGACGGTTTCATCCGTCGTATAGGCAGAACGGCGCCCAGAAAGGATCGAGCGATGCATCCATGTCGTCTCCCCATCGGGATCAACGACACGGCGCCATTCCTCAGTCTCGGCGATAACCTGCATGGGAAGACCGGCCCGCGTGTAACGCCAGGCGATCGGATGGGCCTGGCTGGGACCCGAGCGGCCATTCGCTACATCGAACTTCAAGCTGACATAACGCGGGACGGGCTGTCCGGACGGGGTATCATCAACCCGGTCCTGGGCCATGACAGGCGTCGAAACAAGAGCAAGAATGACCGGCACAACACGCAACATGGAAATCTCCCTTACCCTTTCCCTCTGCCGCATCATGGTGAATTCGGAGTAAATTCAGGATCAGACAGGAGTGGAAAATGTCAAAATCCTTGCAGGACGGGGCATCTATCGGTGCCGGTATCGCCATCGGTGCTGCGCTTGGCGCTGCCTATGGCAACCTGGCCCTCGGTATTGCGCTGGGAACGGCGTTTGGCGCGGCTTTTACCGTCACCAGACGTCGCTCACCCGATGGTGATGGTGCAAATAAGGATAACCCGCCTATATCTGATGACTAGATCGGTGCCGGGGCACCGCATCAGACAGGAGGGGCTAGATGAGTTTTCGTCTCGCAATCACAAGCATGGCATCCGTAATCGCTGCAACCAGCCTGGTTTCAGGCGGCAGTGCACTGGCTCACGGCGTCGCCGTACAGGGCCGTGAAGTTACTGTAGAAACAACCGAAATGGGCGATGGCATCTATATGATGTCAACCGGCATCGCCGGAAATCTGGCACTGCTCATCGGTGATGATGGAGCGGTTCTGATCGATGATCAGCTTCCCGACACCGGTGCCCAGATCGAAAGCGCGATCGTCGAAATCACCGGCGAAGGTGCACCGCGCTTTATCGTCAATACGCACTATCATGGCGATCATGTCGGCGGAAATGCACATTTTTCCGAACGCGGTTCCACGATCGCTGCCCATCACAATATCCGCACGCGCTTGCAGAATGATCCGCAAACCTGGATGAGCGAAGCGACCTTGCCCATCATGACGTTTGGCGATGATCTGACCTTCCACATGAATGGCCAGACCGTGGAAGTCAGCCATGTGCCCGAAGCGCATACTGACGGCGATTCCATCGTTTACTTCCGCGAAGCCAACATCCTGCACATGGGAGACATCATGTTTGCAGGCCTTTTCCCCTTCATCGACCTAGACGGCGGGGGAAGCGTTGACGGCTTTATCGCGGGCATGGAGCGCGGTGTCGCCCTTGCCGACGAGAATACCCGCATCATTCCCGGCCATGGGCCGCTCGCAAGCGTGGCAGACCTGCAAGCATCCATCGATATGCTGCGAGAAGCGGCCTTCCGCGTGCGCACGCTTGTCGAAGGCGGTGCTGATCTCGACGCGGTTCAGGCTGCCGAGCCTCTTGCTGATTTCCACGATGACTGGAATTGGCGCTTCATTACCACAGAACGCATGGTGGCGACGCTCTATAACGACGCCATCGCACGCTAGAGCTGACGAATTCCTGACGAGAATTTAAAGCCCTGCCAAGGCGTTGGAGAGATTGGCA
The DNA here is from genome assembly GCA_018222865.1 of Alphaproteobacteria bacterium. Taxonomy (GTDB): domain Bacteria; phylum Pseudomonadota; class Alphaproteobacteria; order Caulobacterales; family Maricaulaceae; genus Maricaulis. Next base: position 146,338 of record JAAEZM010000003.1, on the reverse strand, counting down.
TTGCTATTGGAGGGGTCATGCTTGATCCCTCCGAATTGCCGCCCCCAGCGCCGCGACGCTCAGCGCCCCCGTCGACACCGCGTGTCCAGCGCCCCCTAGGCTTCGCCGCGGGTCTGGTCGCCGGTATGGGGCTCTGGGCCGTAATCCACCTGACAACCGCAAACCTTATCCTCGGACTGGTTTTTGGATTGCTTCCCGGCCTCGCCATCGGTGTGGGACTTCAAGTGACCGCCCGGCGCTAGTGCGAACAATGCGCGCAGGCCGGGTCCTTTTTCAGCTTCACAGTGCGGCTGGTCATGGAAAGGCCGTCAAAGAGCAGGATGCGGCCATCGAGCACGTCTCCCGCGCCAGTGACAAGCTTGATGGCCTCCAGAGCCATCATCGAGCCGATCACACCCGTCAGGGCGCCAACCACGCCCACGCGGGCACAAGTCTCGGCATCCGGCGGTAGCTCCGGCACCCAGCAGCGATAACAGGGCGAGGCGGGTGTGCGATTGAACACGGCGACCTGCCCGTCCCAACGCCCGACCGCGCCAGAAACGAGGGGCAGGCCCAGACGTCGACTGGCCGCATCAGCGGCAAATCGCGTTTCGAAATTATCGCATCCATCCAATATGATATCAGCAGATGACAAGAGCGTGTCAGCATTCGCGTCATCGAGTGAACAGGACACCCGCTCGACAGCGAGCTGGGGGTTTAACGCATGCAGGGTCGCTGCCCCGACATCGACTTTGGATTGGCCGACATCTTCCGTCCGGAACAGGATTTGACGCTGAAGATTATCCAGGCTGACGGTGTCCATATCGATCAAGGTCAGCTTGCCCACGCCCGCCGCTGCCAGGTAGAGGGCGGCAGGCGATCCCAGCCCGCCCGCACCGATAATGGCGATATGGGCCTTGGCGAGGGCCTGTTGGCCGGGGCCACCTATCTCCCGGAGGACGATGTGGCGGGCATAGCGTTCAACATCAATGGTCATGCCCATAGAGGTGGAGAATATCGCGCGGTTGATCAAGCACCGGAAGCTCCAGTCGCTTGACGCTGGAGGAGCGGGGAGGATGCGGAACACCAAAGGCGTTGCAGATGAGTGAGGCGGTCAATGTTGTGTTCCGCGGATAGCTTGCCGACTCGGGTGGGCTTCTGGCCGGAGCCTGCCACCTGTCTTCATCGGTGATCGCAAGACCACCATCCATCCGGATCGCCGAGTGCGCGGCCGACGCCTCCCCAGTCCGGACATACGCATTATGGCGAGGTTTTTGTGGCCGGGGATAATCCGCGCGCTTTCCCGCGACGCTGAAAGCGTCTAGCCCTTTCTTCGCTGCGAAAACTCTGTGGACACGCCCGGTTTCTCACACTGATAGAAGGCGGCGCACACTCTTCCTTCCGATGACGAACCCCGCCATTCTGCCTTCATGTCGACCCTGCCCGCGCCTCAGCTCTCCGATCACCAAACCCGTCTTCTGGACTGGCTGATCACCGACAAGCCCCACGTCTTCCTGACCGGACGCGCCGGAACGGGTAAAACCACCCTCATGCGCGAATTCTTGCGTCGCTCCGGCAATCGTGCGGCCGTGATCGCCCCGACCGGAGTTGCAGCGATGCAGGTGGGCGGTCAGACCATTCACTCCTTCTTCCATTTCCCGCCCCGCCTGGTGGAGGCGCGTGATATCCGCAAGGTCCGCCATCGCCGGGTCATCCAGGCTCTGGAAACCCTGGTGATCGATGAGATCTCCATGGTGCGCGCGGATATGATGTGGGCGATTGATAAGGCCCTGCGCCTGAACCGGGAGATTGATGAGCCTTTTGGTGGCGTACAAATGGTGCTGGTCGGCGATCTGGCGCAGCTACCGCCCGTCATCCAGGGGGCAGAAGCGGAATATCTGGAGAGCAAGCATGGCGGCCCCTTCTTCTTCCACCCGCCGCCCTTCCGCGATGCGGGTTTTACCCTGGTAGAACTTGAGCAGGTCTTCCGTCAGACCGACGAGTATTTCATCAATATCCTCAACGCGGTGCGCGATGGGGACCTGAATTCAGACGAGGCTGCAGACCTCAATGATCGCGTGACTGGACGCTCCGGTCTTGAGGCGTCGTTAAGCCATATCGTCCTGACATCGACGAATGAAGCGGCTTTCCGGATCAACCAGGCGCGCCTGCAGGGTTTGGCGACCCCTGAACGCGCCTATGAGGCAAAGGTGGAAGGCCAGTTCGACCAGCGCCTGTTTCCTGCAGAAGAGCCCCTCATGCTCAAAATAGGGGCGCGGGTGATGCTGACACGCAATGACCCGCAGGGCCGCTGGGTCAACGGTACGCTGGGCGAGATTGAAGGCTTTGAGGATAAGGGCGCCCGGGTGCGTATTGATGACCAGTCATACCTGGTAGAACCGGCGAAATGGGAGCGTAATGCCTATGCGTTTGACGCGGCAGCCCAGGCGCTCACCAAAACCACTGCCGGCAGCTTCACCCAGCTGCCCCTGCGGCTGGCCTGGGCGATGACCATCCACAAGGCTCAGGGGCTGACGCTGGACAAGGTCTATCTCGACCTCGCCCGCCGCCTCTTTGCCCACGGCCAGGCCTATGTCGCGTTATCGCGGGCCAGGTCGCTGGAAGGCTTGGAGCTGTCTCGGCCCCTGACACCTTCTGACATTATCTCGGATCCGCGGATCTTCGATGTCAGATCCTATTGCGACCCGGCACCGGCAAGCGTGAGCTAGGCTTCTTCGAACAGCGCTGTGGAGATATAGCGTTCGGCATGGCTGGCGAGGATGACGATGATGGTCTTGCCGGCCATATCATCACGCTTGCCGACTTCGATGGCCGCTGTCAGGGCCGCGCCGGAGGAAATACCGCCGGGCAAGCCTTCGACCTTGGCCGCTTCGCGCGCCATGGCAAAGGCCTGGTCATTGGAGACTTTGACGACTTCATCGATCAAGTCCGTATCAAGGATCTCCGGTACGAAACCCGCACCAATGCCCTGGATCTTGTGCGGGCCCGGATCGCCGCCAGAGAGGATGGGGCTGTCTTCCGGCTCGACAGCCACGACATGGAAGCCCGGCTTTTTCTCTTTCAGCACCGAGGCCACGCCCGTCAGTGTTCCGCCTGTACCGACGCCAGAAATCAGCACATCGGCCTCACCTGCCGTGTCATTCCAGATTTCCAGAGCGGTCGTCTTGCGATGGATCTCCGGATTGGCCGGATTCGCAAACTGGCTCGGCATCACCGCACCGGGTGTTTCCGCGAGGATTTCCTCAGCCTTGGCGATCGCGCCCTTCATGCCCTTGGCCGCTTCGGTCAGCACCAATTCTGCTCCGAGATGCGTGAGGAGTTTGCGACGCTCGATCGACATGCTTTCCGGCATGGTCAGGATCAGGCGATGACCGCGAGCGGCCGCGATAAAGGCCAGCCCAATGCCCGTATTGCCCGAGGTCGGCTCGACCATCACCGCGCCCTCACCGAGCTTGCCGGCCGCTTCCAGCGCATCAATCATCGCAGCACCGATCCGATCCTTCACCGAGGCCATCGGATTGAAAAATTCCAGCTTCGCCAGAATGCGCGCCTTCACACCATGCGCGGCTGAAAGCTTTGGCAATTCCACCAGCGGCGTATCGCCGATCGTCTCAGCGATATTGGAATAGATGCGGCCACGGCCGGGCGATTGAGTCATGAGATCTGCTCCAGATGATATCTTGCGGTCTATTTAGTTACACGCCGGTCGATCCGAAACCGCCCGCACCGCGTTCCGTCTCATCAAGCTCATCAGCGACCTCCCAGAGGCCCTGGGTTACCGGAGCGATGATCATTTGGGCAATCCGGTCACCCCGCTTGACGTTGAAATCCGCCTGCCCGTGATTGATCAGATTCACTTTGATCTCGCCGCGATAATCCGCATCGACCGTACCCGGTGTGTTGACGCAGGAAATGCCGTGGCGCGCCGCGAGCCCCGATCGGGGGCGCACCTGGGCTTCATAGCCGGCCGGCAATGCGATCGCGATTCCAACCGGGATCAGACGCCATTCACCTGGCGGAATTGTTACCGGCTGGTCCTCCGGCACTGCCGCGCGCAGATCCATTCCCGCAGACTGTGCCGTCTCGTAGGCCGGCAGGTCGAGGCCCTGGTAATGGTCCAGCGGTTTGATGCGGATTTTCACGGTATTCATGGCGCTCCCCTCAATGTCGTCGGCCAGCATATGAGCGAGGTTTGCAAGCGCACGCCAGTACCCCGTCAGCGGTTTTACACCAACGCGTCTGCGATCCGGCCGGCCAATTGCGCCGCAATGGCCGATTTGGGCCCGGTCGGCCAATGCTCAACACCGTCTGCGCTAATCAGGGCGACTTCATTCTCGCTCCCGCCCATCACATCGCCAGACACATCATTGGCGATAATCCAGTCACAGCCCTTTCGCTCGCGCTTGGCGATGGCATGGGCTTCAACATCATGGGTTTCCGCCGCAAAGCCGACGACCAGGCCGGGACGCCCCGCCTCTCGCCGACTGATGGTTTTGAGAATATCCGGGTTCTCGACGAGTTTGAGCACACCCATCTCGCCCTTTTCCCCTTTGATCTTCTTATCAGCAGCTTCTGCGGGCCGCCAATCCGCCACAGCGGCGACCGCGATGAACACATCAGCCGGCAAGGCCGCCTCAACAGCTGCCAGCATTTCACGGGCCGTTTCCACCCGGCATGTGCTCAGCCCCAGCGGATCGGGCAGGGCCGTCGGACCGGAAATCAGCACGACATCCGCCCCCAGATGCGCGCAGGCCTCAGCGATTGCATAGCCCTGCGCCCCGGATGATCGGTTGGAGATGAACCGGACCGGATCAATCGGCTCGAGCGTGGGTCCGGCCGTGATAACAATCCGCTGGCCTTTAAGGTCAACCGCCATTGAGCTTGGCCTCGATCGCATCGGCGATCACCACAGGCTCCGCCATTCGCCCCGGTCCGAACTCGCCGCAGGCCATATCCCCTTCATCGGGGCCGACAAAGCTGACGCCATCGCCCTTCAGGGTTTCAAGATTGCGCTGGGTCGCGGGGTGTTTCCACATGCGGACATTCATCGCCGGCGCCATCATGACCGCCTTATCGGTCGCAAGAAGCGTGGTGGAGGCGAGGTCATTGGCCAAGCCATTCGCGGCCTTGGCCATCAAGTCGGCCGTTGCAGGCACGACGACCACAAGGTCCGCAGAGCGCGACAATTCGATATGCCCCATCTCAGCTTCGTCCGTCAGATCGAACAGATCGGAATAGACCTTGTCACCGGAGAGCGAGGATACGCTCAGCGGGGTCACAAATTCCGCTCCCGCCCGGGTCAGGATGCAGCGGCTGGCTATGCCGCGACGGGAGAGCTCACGGATGAGTTCGAGTGATTTATAGGCGGCGATACCGCCACCAATGATCAATAGGACGCGCTTAGAGGCCACGTTAAGCTCCTGCTTGGCTTAACGCTATTTAGCGAGTGTCGAGGATAAGCGGAAGAGCCATGACGCGGGTTACGCCGCGTCGGCCTCGTCATCCAGCAGCGCCCGGACCTTGGCGGTATCCGCATTGAGCGCTGTCGCTTTCTCGATCTTGTGCTGGAAAAACGCTGCCTGGGTCAGCTCCAGATCATAAAAGGCGATCCGGTCTAGCGCTTCCAGATCCGCGGCTTTCAGCGGGTTTCTGTCGCGCAGGGCCTGCGCTTTCATACTGGACAGCATATTTGTGTAGGCCGCCGAGTAGACAAAAGAGGGGTAGTCCAGCTTGGAGTGGCGCAGGCCGATCTGGCTGGCCTCCGAGTAGTATTCAAGGTCAAAGCGAACAGACAGAACCGTATTGCAATGCGCAAGCATGGCGCTCTTCAACGGCGCAATATTGGCCTCGTCTGAAAAGTAGTCCGCCACCAGCGGATGGGAGTCGAGATGGTCGAAGATTGTCTCGAGCGCAGCCGTCGCATAGCGGAGCAGGCGGGGCTTGTTACGCCGCATGCGCTCAATGACATCCTCATCAATCTTGTAGAACTCACGCTCGAGTTGCCGCAACTCATCCAGCGCAGGGGGTTGGTTTTCCATTATTCTGCCCAAGCTTGCCTAGGCTCAATCAAGCAGAACTTCCTTACCAAGCCGTGTGTCAGCGTAGTTATTAAAGCGTATACAACCCATGCGTGACGGCTGCCCCGATCAAGCCTGCAGCCGCGAGCCAGGCCAGCCGGAGCGCCCAGGGCCGAAGACGCGGGCCAGCGGTGAGCTTGAGCTCGCCCGCCTTCAGCTTGCGACCGATCTCGGCCCAATCCTCAATCGCGTCTGGCAGGCGTTTCGCGGCATCGCGAAGGCGCACCATATCGTCAAGGAAATCGCGCGCGAGCCCTTCCGGTCCCAATTCCCGTCTCATCCAGCGCTCGACAACCGGCGCAGCGGCGGCCCACATATCATGTTTGGGATCGAGCATGCGGGAAACGCCTTCCGCCTGAACCATGGTCTTTTGCAGCATGACCAGTTCGGGGCGCAGGCGCATATCGAAGAGATCGGTAATCTCAAACAGCTGCAGCAATACACGCGACATTGGGACCTCATCGGCCTGTTTGCCGAAAATCGGCTCGCCGACAGCGCGCAAGGCACTTGCGAAATCCTCTACCGAATGCTCTGCGGGGACATAGCCGGCAGCAAAATGGGCTTCTGCCGCAGATTTGTAATCGCGGGTCAGAAAGCCGTGCAGGATCAGAGCGAGGAAACGGCGCTCAGACCGGCCAATCCGGCCCATAATGCCAAAATCAACCGCACACAGCGTCCCGTCTGGTCGAACAAAGAGGTTTCCGGCATGCATGTCCGCGTGAAACACACCGCGATCCAGTGCCGTTCCCAGAAAAGCGCGGGCCAATGTGGTGGCGAGCTCGGCCTTGTCGATGGAGCTGGCTGCCAGGGCCTCATGATCGCTGAGCGCAATCCCGTCCACCCATTGCGTGGTCAGCACACGGCGCGCTGAAAGTGTCCAGAATATCGATGGTATGGCGTAATGCTCGACTGCGGCAGCGGCTTCCGCCAACTCGGATCCAGCGGCCGCTTCCAGACGCAAATCCGTCTCCAGTTGCAAGGACCGCGCAACAGTTTCAACGAATTTCTTCGGTTCCAGCCGCTTGCTCGCAGGAGCGAACCGCTCCGCCAGTTTTGCACCAAGTGTGAGCGTTTTCACATCGCGGGCAATGCGCGCATCGATATCAGGCCGGACAATCTTTACAGCGACCGTTTCCCCCTCAAGCGTCACAGCCTTGTGGACCTGGGCAATGGAGGCCGCCGCGACCGCCGGGCCAAATTCGCTGAACAAGGCGTCTATCGGCTTGCCGAGTTCTTCTTCCAGCACAGCGCGCGCCTCATCATCGCTGAAGGCCGGCATTTTATCCTGCAGCCGGGCCAGACCGCGAGCAAAGCGCTCTCCGATCACATCTCCGCGCGTGGCGAGGACCTGGCCGAACTTCACATAGGATGGACCCAGGCGCTCCAGCGCTCGCGCCAGACGTTCGCCGGGGTTGTCCGCCTTTTCACGCCGGGCGAAGAGACGTGCCATCGTGCCAAGCACCCGGGCCGGGACAGGATAAAGCTGCTGATACTCGACCGGCAGGATCGCATCATGTCGGACCAGGGTGATCAGAGCGCGCATAAGGCGCAGAAATGACATCATTGTCGAAAACATAGCCCGCGGTTTAGAGCGGATAGTCGCCCTTGGCGAGGGCGGCGTGAAGTCGCGGCCTATTTCCAACTGGCCGGGATGGGATCCATGCCGCATTGTGCTGACGGGATACGAGCATCAGCATAAAGCATATTATCGAATTCGATCGCGACAGGCAGATTGCGACCGTGCGCTATAAGGATGAAGTCCTTGTCGAGCACGCGCCCGATATCATTCGTAAAATTACAAGCGAACCGGGATGGACGCCGCGCTGCTCGCGCATCATCGACTATTCCGATGGGCTTTTGGGTGAAATGGATTTTGGCAAGCTCGCGCGGATCAGAACCGAGCTCATTGCCCTGATCGCCGAGCATTATCAGGGCCGGCAGCACTATACGGCTCATGTCTGTCCCGACAGCGCCAAGGCACCGAGTAATCAGGCCCAGCCGACGTGCAGGGCCGCAATCCCGCCCGAGAAATTCGTGTAGCTGACATTGCGGAAGCCCGCCGCCTCGATCTCCGCCTTGAAGCTCTCCTGATCCGGGAAGCGGCGGATTGACTCAACGAGATACTGATAGCTCTCGCGATCCTTGGCGACCCAATGCCCCAATTCCGGCATGACGTTGAAAGACCAGGCGTCATAAAGCTTTTCCCAGCCGCGCGTCGTCGGTTTGGTGAACTCCAGGCACAGAAAACGACCGCCCGGCTTTAGAACACGTCGCATCTCCCGCAACGCCTTGTCCCGATTGGTAACGTTTCGGATCCCCGTAGAAATGGTCACACAATCCGCCCAGCGCGCGGGTAAAGGAAGGCATTCGGCATTGCCGGTAATCCAGTCAATGCGGCCTTCATGGTCCGGTTTGAGCCCGCGTTTGACACCGGCGCGCAGCATTTGCTCGTTAATGTCGAGAACAACCGCCTGGGCTGTCGCAGGCTGACCACGGCGGCGTGCCGCCCGGTCTGCCTTGTCGAGAAAACTGCGAGCCAGATCACCTGTGCCGCCCGCCACGTCGAGATGACGTTCGCCCGGCTGAGGATTGGCACGGGTCATGACCATGTCTTTCCAGACGCGGTGAATGCCCAGCGACATCAAGTCATTCATCAGATCATAGCGACGTGCGGAGCGATCAAAGACGCCGCGGACCAGGCCCGCCTTGTCTTCACGGTTCACATCGGTGAAGCCGAAGGAAACTGTATCGTCGGATGGAGATGAATTGCGCGTTGTCTCGGTCATGGCGGGCAACATAGACCCGACACGCTCTGGGGCAAAGCGGCCGGAGCGGTCGGGAATGTCGCAGCTGCTTGCGCCCCTGCAGCCGCGCACCCGCTGGCCTATATTGATAAGCATCCAGCAGCCCTGTTCGAGAACACGCGCCATGCCTGAATTACCCGAAGTTGAAACCGTACGCCGGGGCCTCGCACCCGCTTTTGAGGGCAGACGGATTACCGCCTGCACACTGCACCGGCCCGATCTGCGCTTTCCCTTTCCCGATAAGATGAGCGAGCGGATCAGCGGCCAGAGCGTCGAGCGCATTGATCGACGTTCCAAGTATCTGCTGTTCCGTCTCTCGAGCGGTGAAACCCTGCTGGCTCATCTCGGCATGTCCGGGCGTTTCAGCGTGGAGGCAGACGACACACGTTCGCAACCAGGCGATTTCGTGCATGCCGAACCGGCCAATCCGGCACATGATCATGTTGTCTTCGACATCGAGGGCGGGGTGACCGTGCGGTATAATGATCCGCGACGCTTTGGCTTTATGACCTTGTTTGAAACCGGGGCCGAGGAGCATGTGTCCTATCTCGCGGTTCTGGGCCCGGAGCCGCACAGCAACGAATTCTCCGTCGCCTATCTCAACGAGGCGCTGAAGGGAAAGAAATCGCCGATCAAGACGGCTCTCCTCGATCAGTCCATCATTGCCGGTCTGGGCAATATCTATGTCTGTGAGGCTTTGTTCCGGGCGGGTATCAGTCCGCGGCGAACAGCAGCCAGCGTGGTCGGGGCCCGTGCAGAGCGCCTCGTGCCGCACATAAGAGACGTGATCCTGGAGGCCATTGATGCGGGTGGCTCCTCGCTGCGTGATTTTGCCTCAGCCGACGGGGCGCTGGGGTATTTCCAGCACCGCTTTCGTGTCTATGGCCGCGAAGGAGAGGCTTGCCCTACACCCGGTTGCGATTCCAAAGTGAAACGACTTGTCCAATCCGGCCGCTCGACGTTCTATTGCGGTCAGTGTCAAAAGTAGTTTTTCCTCGTTGCAGGCCATCGCCTGCATCACACCCTATCGACCCGCCTTGCGCCGTGCGCTATAGCGGCGCGGATTTTCTAGGGCGCCAGCACGGGCGCCGCCGAATGGAGTGCCGAAATGGCCTATAATACGATCCAGGTTAAGACCGAGGGCCGCGTGGGCGTGATCACGCTTGATCGCCCTGAAGCGCTCAACGCGCTTTGCGACGAGCTGACACGTGAACTCACCGATGCCCTGACTGGATTTGAAGCCGATGCCGAAATCGGCTGCGTGGTCCTGACCGGGTCCAAGAAAGCTTTTGCTGCGGGCGCCGATATCAAGGAATTGCAGAGCCGCGATTTCGTCGGGCTGTACGAGCATGATCCGTTCGCCGCGACCTGGGAATCTGTCGCGCGCTTCCGCAAGCCGATTATCGCGGCTGTTTCCGGCTATGCACTGGGCGGAGGCTGCGAGATCGCCATGATGTGTGACTTCATCATCGCGTCTGATACAGCCAAGTTCGGCCAGCCGGAGATTAATCTCGGCGTTATGCCTGGTGCCGGTGGGACGCAGCGCCTCCCGCGCGCTGTGGGCAAGGCCAAGGCCATGGATATGTGCCTGACCGGTCGCATGATGGACGCTGAAGAAGCGGAGCGCGCCGGCCTGGTCTCTCGTATCGTGCCCGCCGACGACCTTCTCGACGTCGCTATGGAAGCCGCAGAGGCGATTGCATCGAAGTCGCTTCCCGTTGCCATGATGACCAAGGAAGCCGTGGACCGCGCCTTCGAGATTGGCCTGAATGAAGGCATCCGTTTCGAACGCCGCGTCTTCCAGTCCCAGTTTACGCTGGAGGACCAGAAGGAAGGCATGGCCGCCTTTGCTGAAAAGCGCGCTGCGCATTTCAAGCATCGCTAGGCCATTTGCGGCTTTGAGTAGTTGACGCGGCGGCTGGGAAAGCCTATACGCCGCCGCTCACGGATTTTCCCGGGCCCTGTGCGCCCGACCGCATGATGAGGTAAGTCTAATGGCCAACACCACTTCGGCCAAGAAAATGGTACGCAAGATCGCGCGCCGCACCGCGATCAACAAGGCGCGCCGCTCCCGCGTGCGCACCTTTATCAAAAAAGTTGAGCTGGCAATCGAAGCTGGCGATCAGGACACGGCAAAGACCGCTCTGGTCGCTGCAGAGTCGGAAATGATGAGCGCTGTCAGCAAGGGCGTGTTCCACAAGAACACCGGCTCTCGCAAAGTCTCTCGCCTTTCCAGCCGCGTGAAAGCGATGACCGCGTAAGCGTCAGACCTGATAGAATTCAAGAACGCCCAGAGTTCGCGCTCTGGGCGTTTTTTTGTGCCCGGCTCTGAGACTGACCGCATAATTTTATTTCGGTCCGCTGCGCATGCGAACTGCAATTATGTAATTTTTATTAGTCTGCGTACTGAACGCTTGCTTTTTTGATTTTTGGCGTTCCACCGGCCCGGAATCTGCCAGAAATAGGGCCTGAAAAGAGGGGCGCTGAAACGTCATATATCTGTCACAAAGCGCAAGCTTCGATCCGACCACGGATTTCCCGTGTCAAGCGAAGAATCTCAAAAATCAGGCGCTGAATCCTGTTGACCGAAATTAGTGAAAGCGTAACCTTTGATCACCTGAGGGCGATCATTCCCAAGCGGATTTCATTCCGGTATCGGAGCAGCATTAGCTAGCACCGGATGGGGGGAATAGAGCTATATAAAACAAACACCTACGACCTGCCTCGATGCAGGCAACACCAGAAGTGTATCTAATAATGGCTTTGAACAAATTGGCTGTAGCTGAAGCAAAATCGAAGGAATTTGATGCTCAGAATGCTGAGGCTATTTCGACTGTGTGGCGTACGGTTCGCGCGCGTTTGAGGCGCGAGCTGGGTGAACCTCTTTACGCTCAGGAAATCGCGCGTCTGCGCGTGCGCCTGACCGAAACCGGGGCGATTGCGATCATCGCACCGAGCACGTTCGACCGAGATTGGGTTGAAGACCATGCCGGCGCTCGAATTCGCGCAATTTGGGCTGAAACCGATGCTGTTTTCCGGGAGATTCTCGTCCTCGCTGAAGGACAGAACCTGCCTCAACCTGCAGTCGCAGCGTCCAGCCCGAAACCGGCTGCGCCAGAGCAAGATGCAGGCAAGTCTGCCTCCGATACGGATGATGAGGGTGAGCCGCGCTTCACTTTCGACACTTTCCGCGTGGGTCCGGCCAATGAAGTGGCCGCCGCAGCCGCACGCACTATGGTTGGCTCGTCTGTACCGCCCTTCAACCCGGTCTTCTTTTATGGGGATTACGGGGTCGGCAAGACGCATCTCATGCATGCCGTGGCGACCGCTGTTGAGCTCAATGATCCGTCTCGCAAGGCGCTCTATCTGACTGCAGAGGAATTCCTCTCCGGGTTCGTCACCGCGATGAAGGAGCGTGACACGATCGCGTTCAAGGAAACCGTGCGCAATGTCGATTATCTTCTGATCGATGATGTTCACTTCATCGCCGGCAAACCGAAAACCGAGGATGAGTTCCTGCACACGATCGCGGCCCTGATTGCGGAGAATAAGCAGGTCGTGCTCGCCTCGCACCGGCCACCATCGGAATTGCTGATGTCGGATAACCGCCTTCGCTCGCTCCTGACCGGCGGCCTTTCCTGCCCGCTCGGGAAGCCGGATCTCGATCTTCGCCGCCAGATTCTGGACTGCAAGATCGCCCAGGCGAAGTGTCACTATCCCGTGCTCGATGTGCCGGAAGCCGTGCGCGACTTCCTTGCAGCCCGCATCACCTCCAGCGCCCGTGAGCTGGAAGGTGTGCTCAATAATGTCATCTGCCGTACCGCGCTTCTGGGCCTGCCGGTCACGATGGAGGCGGTTTCGAACGCGCTGCGCGACTTGCAGATGAGTTCGGAAAAACGCCTGACGGTCGATGAGATTCAAAAGGCCGTGGCCACGCATTTTGGTGTGACCGCTGCGGATATCTGCTCGAAGCGACGCACCCAAACCGTCGTTCGTCCGCGCCATATCGCCATGTATCTGTCCAAAACGCTGACCACACGATCCTTGCCGGATATTGGCCGTCGTTTCGGCGGGCGCGATCACTCGACCGTCATTCATGCGGTCAACAAGGTCACGAGCATGATCGAGTCCGGCGACCCGATTACCCAGGATATTGATGCCCTCACGCGCACTTTGCGCAACGGGTAATCCGCTGAAAAAACCGCAGCCGCTGGATAAAGTTCTTGCGGTTGCGTTTTTTCATGTATCCTCTTTCACCCACTCTTATTCGGTGCCGGTGATTTGCCACCGTGCATCTTCTTGGATGACGCTGATAGCGGAACGCGAGACATGAAGCTGACGATCGAGCGTGGAACGCTCCTGAAAGCCCTCGGGCACGTGCAGGCCGTCGTGGAGAAACGCAATACCATCCCGATCCTGTCCAATGTGCTGATCACCGCGGGCCCGGATGGTGTGAGTTTTGCTGCGACGGATCTGGATATTGAGATCCTGGAATCGACTGAAGCGACAAGCGATGGAGAAGGTCTGGTCACGGCACCGGCCCATACACTCTATGATATCGCACGCAAGCTTCCTGACGGGGCGGATGTGACCCTGGAGATGAATGGCAGCGATCCGCGCCTGACCTTGAAGGCGGGCCGCTCCAACTTCTCCCTGCCCTCTCTGCCACCCGGCGACTTCCCGATCATGCCGTCGGAAGCGCTCGAGCACACATTCACCGTCTCAGCATCCGATCTGATGCGTCTGATAGATAAGACGCGCTTTGCCATCTCGACCGAAGAGACGCGCTATTATCTCAACGGTATTCATCTGCACGCCGCAGACACGGATGGTCGCAAGACCCTGCGCGCCGTGGCGACCGATGGGGTGCGTCTTGCCCTGGCTGAGATTGACCTGCCGGAGGGCGCAGATGGCATGCCGGGCGTGATTGTCCCGCGCAAAACAGTGCAGGAAGTTCGCCGTCTTCTGGAAGATGCGGATGAAGACATCGAAGTCTCCGTGTCTGAGGGCAAGATCCGCTTCAAGCTTGGTGCTGCCGTACTGACCTCCAAGCTGATTGATGGGGCCTTCCCGGATTATGAGCGCGTTATCCCGCGCGGAAATGCGCGCCAGATGTCTGTCGAGAACAAGCGTTTTGCTGAAGCGGTTGACCGGGTCGCGACCATCTCTGTCGAGAAATCCAGATCCGTGAAGCTGACCCTGGGTGAAGACACGCTGACCCTGGCCGTGAACAATCCGGAAAGTGGGCAGGCCGAGGAAGAACTCGCTGTTTCCTACAGCGATGAAGGTTTCGCCATCGGCTTTAACGCCCGCTACATGCTCGATGTGGCCTCACAGATTGAAGGCGATGAAGCGCAATTCCATTTCGCCGACAGTGCGTCGCCGGCACTGGTCACGGACAGTGGCGATGGTGATGCGCTGTACGTGCTGATGCCGCTGCGCGTGTGAGTGAGACGACCACGACATCGACAAGCTATGCGCCGCCGCGGGTCCCACCTGCGGCGGTTCGTCGTTTGCGGCTGACTGATTATCGCTGCTATCCGCAACTCGACCTCGACTGCGATAGTCGACCCGTCATGCTTTACGGCGCAAATGGTGCCGGCAAGACAAATATTCTCGAAGCGCTCTCCTTCTTTGCGCCCGGCAAGGGACTGCGTTCTTCAGGAACCGATGCCGTGCCGCGCAAGAGTTCTGACGGGATCGCACCGCAATGGGCCGTCTTCGCAGAGCTGGAGAGCCGCGGCGAACACTACCGGCTTGGCGTCGGTGCGCGCACGGGTGGGCGGCGTGAAAACCGGCTGGATGGCGATAGCGTCTCCCTCTCAGTCCTGGCCCGCCTGATGCCAATGATCTGGCTCACCCCGGCGCAGGACCGGCTGTTTGCGGGACCGCGCGCCGACCGATTGAAATTCTTCGACCGCCTGGTCACCGCCTCGGACCCGGCCCAGGCCGATGCCCTCAACGCTTATGAAAAGACGCGAAGCCGGCGCCAGCGCCTTCTCGATGAGGGTAATGCAGACACGGCCTGGCTGCGCGCGATTGAGACAGAAATGGCCGGGCAGGGCGTCGCCATCGCAGCGGCAAGGCTGAACGCGCTTATTCGTCTGCAAAACGAGATCGATGCGCATGCGGGACACGCATTTCCACGTGCTGATCTGGGCCTGGACGGCGATGTTGAAAGCGATCTGTCCGAAGGGCTGTCGATCAGCGAGGTCGAGGATCGCTTCATGGCCGCGCTTGAGGCCGGACGGGCACGTGACGGGGCCGCTGGCCGCACACTCACCCGCGGGCCGCACCGGACTGAGCTGATTGCCTTTCATCGCGACAAGGACCAGGCCGCTGCTGATTGCTCAACCGGAGAGCAAAAAGCGCTCCTGCTGACGCTGACACTCGCCCAGGCGCGCGTTCTGGCACAGCTCTATGGTGTCGCCCCGCTCCTGCTCTTCGATGAAGCCTGCGCCCATCTGGACGCCGAGCGCCGCGAAGGTCTGGCGAATGAAATCCTGGCGACCGGCGCGCAAGCCTGGCTGACCGGCGTTGAACGCGTCCTGTTTGAGCCCTTTGGCGATGAGGCACAGTTCTTCGAGGTCGACGCCGCCGCCCTGCGCGCCGTATAGCCGGAGCGTAAAATAGGCTGACCGCACATGTTCCCCGATTTTCTTCTGCCCTTTGCCGGCGCGCTTGTGATCCTGTTTCTGACCCCGGGCCCGGGCATTGCCGCGATGATTGCCCGCACACTCGATACCGGCCCCTGGCATGCTGCCATGTATGGCGTGGGTATTCTGACCGGGGATATCTTCTGGTTCACCCTGGCCGTGACTGGATTGTCCGCGGTCGCGGAAACCCTCGGCCCGTTCTGGCTCATCGCGAAAATCGTCGGGGCAACCTATCTGGGCTATATGGCGTTCAAGGCTTTTTACAGCGCCTGGACCGGGGCTAGGCCCAAACCTGTCTTTCCCAAAGGGTCCAAGCGCGGCTGGGCGGCGACCTATCTCGCCGGCATCGCGATGCCCTTGTCCAATCCCAAGCCCATTGTTTTCTATCTCACCCTGGTGCCGGCCTTTGTCCCTTTGGAAGAAATCACACCGCTGACCTATGCCATCATGGTCGCGACCATGGCGATCCTCGCTGTCCCTACTGCTGCCTTCTACATTGGCGGCGCACATCGCGCTCGCAACTGGCTGGAAAGACCTGCTGTGCGCAAGGGCGCAGACATAGTGACAGGGCTGGTGATGACGGCCATTGCGATCATCCTGCTCACCCGCTGACCCACTCGCCTCACGCGCGCGTGCGTGCGCGTGTGCGCGCGAGTAGCCAGAGTCCAGCGAACAGGGTACAAAACCCTATGACTGACCAGCCGAATCACGAGTATGGCGCGGACTCGATCAAGGTCCTCAAGGGCCTCGACGCCGTCCGCAAACGTCCGGGCATGTATATCGGGGATACCGATGACGGATCCGGCCTCCACCACATGGTCTATGAGGTTGTCGATAACGCGATCGACGAAGCCTTGGCGGGCCATTGTAGCGCTGTCACCGTAACGCTGCACGCGGACGGCTCCGCGAGCGTGCGCGATGATGGTCGCGGCATTCCCACTGATATCCACCAGGAAGAGGGCGTCTCGGCGGCCCAGGTCATCATGACCCAGCTGCATGCGGGCGGAAAGTTCGACCAGAATTCCTACAAGGTCTCCGGCGGTCTGCACGGTGTGGGGGTTTCGGTGGTGAACGCCCTGTCGGACTGGATGGATCTGACCATCTGGCGCGGCGGCCAGAAGCATTACATGCGCTTCAAGCGCGGCGAGGCGGTAGAAGATCTCAAAGTCGTTGGTGATGCTCAGGGTGAAAAGGGCACGGAAGTGCGCTTCTTCCCCTCATCCGACACTTTCTCGATGATCGAGTTTTCCCGAGACACGCTGCAGCACAGGCTGCGCGAGCTCGCCTTCCTCAATTCCGGCGTCACCATTGTGCTGCGCGATGAGCGCGAAGCCGAGCCGTTTGAGGACACCATGGTCTATGAGGGCGGTGTCGCTGCGTTCGTGAGCCATCTCGACCGGAATAAAACCCCGCTCTTCACCCCGCCTGTTCTGGTCACGGGTGAGCGCGAAGGTGTCACGGTGGAAGCGGCGCTGGAGTGGAATGACAGCTATCACGAGAATGTTCTCTGCTTCACCAATAATATTCCCCAGCGCGATGGCGGTACCCACCTGGCGGGTTTCCGGGCTGCGCTGACGCGGATCATCAATTCCTACGCCCAGTCTTCCGGCCTTGCTGCGAAGGCAAAGGTTGCGATCTCGGGTGATGATGCCCGTGAAGGCCTGACCTGCGTCCTCTCGGCAAAGGTTCCAGATCCGAAATTTTCCTCTCAAACCAAGGACAAGCTGGTCTCGTCCGAAGTACGCCCCGCTGTCGAAGGCATTGTCGGCGAGGCCCTTTCGGAATGGTTTGAAGAACACCCCAATGAAGCCAAGGCGATTGTCGGCAAGATCATCGAGGCGGCGGCTGCCCGTGAAGCCGCCCGCAAGGCGCGCGAGCTGACCCGTCGTAAATCCGCGCTCGATATCACCTCGCTTCCCGGCAAACTTGCAGACTGCCAGGAAAAAGACCCGGCCAAGTCCGAACTCTTCATCGTGGAGGGTGACTCAGCGGGTGGTTCGGCCAAGCAGGGCCGTCACCGCGAAAACCAGGCCGTCCTGCCGCTGCGCGGAAAAATCCTCAATGTCGAGCGCGCCCGTTTCGACAAAATGCTGTCCTCAGACCAGGTCGGTACGCTGATCACGGCTCTGGGCACTGGCATTGGGCGCGATCAGATTGATTATGAAAAACTGCGCTACCACAAAGTCATCATCATGACCGATGCTGACGTCGACGGTGCGCATATCCGGACACTCTTGCTGACCTTCTTCTACCGGCAAATGCCGGAGCTGATTGAGCGCGGCCATCTCTATATCGCCCAGCCGCCGCTCTATAAGATCAGCAAGGGCCGCTCGGAACGCTATGTGAAAGACCAGGCAGAGATGGACGCCTATCTCGTTGAGGAGGGCGTCTCTGAAGCCGGCCTTACCCTGGCGAATGGTGAGGTCCTGACCTCTGCTGATCTTGCCGATCGAGTGGAGAAGGCACGGAGCGTCAAACTCTCCGTTGATCGTCTTCGCGCGCGCGCACCGGGCTTTGCTGTTGAGGCAGCGGCTCTGGGGGGTGCGCTCGTAGCAGAGCCGGACACGGCGTCTATCGAAAAAGCTGTCGGCTTCCTCAATCGCTTTGCCGATGAAGGCGAGGATAACTGGACCGGCGCGCTCTCAGATACGCATGCTCTTGTCTTCACACGTGAAGTTCGCGGCGTCGCTGAGACTGTGGCGCTTGACCCGGGGCTTCGAGAGAGCCCGGATGCGCGCCGTCTCGATGAGCGCGCGGGCGAACTGGCCGAGGACTATGCCGGCACGGCCGTCTTCCAGCCGAAATCGGGCAATTCCGATCTCATCAACAGCCCCAGCCAGCTGGTTGAAGCGGTGATGACATCAGGCTCTAAAGGTATGAAGATCCAGCGCTATAAGGGTCTCGGCGAGATGAATCCGGACCAGCTCTGGGAAACCACGCTGGATCCGAATGTGCGCTCGCTTCTCCAAGTCTCCGTTACCCATGCGGATACGGCGGACGAGCTGTTCTCGAAACTGATGGGCGATGTGGTCGAACCACGCCGCGACTTCATCACCGCGAACGCTCTGGAAGCCGAGGTCGACGCTTAAGAACGGGCTCCACCTAGCTGGCCGCCTCATGCCAGATTGGTCTGGTTGAGATCGCTTAGTCGAGGGCAGCGCGATAGCTGGCTTTAAGCTCATCCGGCAGGGTGGTCTCGCCATCCAGCACATCGCAGACATGCGTGCGCAGATAGGCTTTGAGGGCGTCATCGAGCTGGAGTTCGGTAAAGCCCTCGCCCATCTCAGCGAAGGCCCCGCCAAGAACCCCCTCAAGAGCTTTGCTATCGAGCGTCTCCGCCGCTCGCCGCGCCGCCCAAACCCGGGATAGATCGAATTTGGGCAGTAAGCTGTCGCGCTCCTTGATGAGATCTGGCGGCAGATTGTCAGCCTCTCGCCAGCCTTCCCCGACCGCACCCAATAACCGGTTAAGCCTTGCCAGCTGGGCTGTTTTCTCACGCAATGACCGATTGGCGTACTGATCGCTGCGGGTCACTTTATCAATGACGGAATCGGCCGGTTTGGGCGCGCCCAATACATTCTCATAACGCGGCCAGAACGTCTCCGGGTTGTGCCGCATCTCGTCTGCTGACAGGAAGACAACGCGTTTGAAATGCGCCCCGAACACCTCGCGGATGTGCTTGAGATCGAGGACGCACTCAACCAATGCCCGGCGCTGATCCAGAAAGTCTGCGCCAGACATGAAGCCCCCCTCTTTGACCGTTTGCTCATGCGCAGCCCTGATCCAGTCCGCCGGATTGCGAACCATGAAGAGCGCCGTATCGCTGGCGCCGGTCGCTCCGGTGATCGCCGCACCAATCTTGTGAAGATCGCGTATGCGCTCAAGCAGGTGGGGGCGACCCAGAAATGCCCAGCTAAACCCCTCCGACGTCGCGACCAGCGTTGAGCCGCCGCGGGCTTTGACCGTAAATGACATTCGCGGCAAGTTGCCAGTCTGACCCTTGGCGGCCAATTGCCGGCTCACTTGCGCGGCCTGGCCAAGATCTGCGCCAGTATAGCCCTTATCCTCACCCCACAGGTTTTGCAGGAAGGTTGAGCCGCATTTGGGGAGGCCGAAATGGATGAATTTCGCTGCAGCGGCACGGGCCATGGCAATGCTCCTGAGATGCGCGCGAGCTAAGCCGATTTGCGGCGCCGGGTCGAGCCTGATAGCGTCCCTGACATGATTTACCGGATTGCGATTTTTGGCCTCACCGGATTGGTCCTGGGCGCTTTGACAGCGCTCTTTCTGGTTTTCGGACCGACGGGCTGGGGAGGGACGAAGATTGGCCCCTGGCAAATCAATACATTGATCGGGTCGAGCGACGCGGATGCGATGACAAGAGCCGTTGTCGCCAGGCGCGGGCTATTGGCGCTGAACCAGAATGAAGCGATCTATTTTTCAGCCGATTTCGACGATGATGACCGACGCTTCAACGCGGAGTGTACGTACCGCCTGACCTTCACCGATCCACCGCAAGCAGGATGGTGGAGCCTGACGCTTTATGCCGAGGATGAATTCCTGGCGCAAAATGGCGAAGGGCTACACTCCATGACCGCCGATGATTTCATGCACCGGGATGAAGACCCGGTCACAGCGATAATCTCGCCCCGCCCGGTTGATGGCCCCGGATTGCGGATCAGCTCGGCTCAGGCAGGCGCATTCAACCTCACCCTGAGGCTTTACCGGCCTGACCCGGCCGTCATCACAGCGCCGGAGACGACCCATATGCCGTCGATCGAACGGATGAGTTGTGGAGGCGCCTCATGATCCGATGGCTCGCCCCGCTCGCCGCCCTGGCGATTGCCGCCTTTATTGGTTTCTGGCTGATCCTCAACGCCGTTCCTGGCTTAATCATGGGCAAGGCAATGGAGCGGATCCAAGCCGATGGCGCACAGATCAATCAGGTCGTGCATGTCACGCCCACCAGCGAGGATAGTCGCCGCGTTGTCAGGCCCAGTCCCGATATTCTCTACTCGATTTGCCTCTATGATGTCCGTGAAGCGCCCTTGGACGTTACAATCCCTGCGGATGAAGACGGGTTGATAGCGAGCGTAAGTTTCTTTGACGCAAATACCAATAATTTCATGAATTTGCGGCCCGAAGGAGCAGCGCGTAATGTGCAGCTTGGTGAGGAAATAGCGGCCCCGACACGGACCGGCATTGTCCTGTATCGCCGGATTTTGACAAATCGTGTCAGTATGGAAACCGCCGAGACCCAGCGCCAAGCCTTCAGGTGCGAGGCGGCGCCTTAGCCTGCCCGCTTCCGACCGGCGGAAATCGGTTCACACACCCTAATGCGCCTCACCCCAGGTCGCGCCGGCCTTGGCATCGACAACCAGGGGCACACTGAGCTCCATCGCAGGGTGACATGCCCCTGACATTATATCCTGGGTCAAGCTGATCAGCTGCTCCGCCTGGTTTTCCGGAACTTCAAAGACCAGCTCGTCATGCACTTGCAACAGCATGCGGGCATCGAGATTGGCGCGGTTGATTGCATCGGGCATGCGGATCATGGCGCGGCGGATCACATCGGCGGCAGAACCCTGGATTGGGGCGTTGATCGCCTGGCGTTCGGCAAACATGCGCATATTCGGGTTTTTGTCCCGAATACCCGGGAAGTGAGCGCGGCGACCGAAGATCGTCTCGACATAGCCGGTCTCCGAGGCCTGCGCCTTCATATCATCCATATAGGCGCGAATGCCGGGGAATTTCTCGAAATAGGCATCGATGAAGGCTTTCGCCTCTTCGCGGGAGACATCGATCTGATTGGCGAGACCGAAGGCGGAAATACCGTAAATCACGCCAAAATTTATCGCTTTGGCCTTGCGACGGACCATGGGGTCCATGCCCTCGATCGGCGTATCGAAGACTTCCGAGGCCGTCATGGCGTGAATATCCACCCCGTCGCGGAAAGCCTGTTTCAGGGCATCGACGCCGGCAATATGGGCCAGGAGGCGCAGTTCCACCTGGGAGTAGTCCGCGGCCACGAGCACATTGCCCGGTTCTGCAATGAAGACTTCACGGATCTTCCGGCCTTCCTCGGTCCGGATCGGGATGTTTTGCAGGTTCGGCTCGGTTGAGGACAAACGCCCGGTCGTGGTTGCCGCGAGCGAAAAGGATGTGTGGACCCGACCGGTCTGGCGATTGATGTGATCGAGCAGCGCATCGGCATAGGTAGATTTAAGCTTTTGAAACTGCCGGTATTCCAGCAAGGCGACGGGCAGGGCATGGCCTTCGGCCGCGAGGCTGTCGAGCACGGCAGCATCGGTAGACCAGGCGCCGGTCTTGGTCTTTTTGCCCCCGGGTAATCCCATCTCGCCGAACAAGATCTCCCCGATCTGTTTGGGGGAGCCGAGATTGAACTCACGGCCAGCCGCCTCATGGGCCGTCGCCTCAGCCGCCATCATTTTCTGGGCAAAATCCGAGGACAGGCGATGCAGCTGATCCGGATCTACCTTGATACCGGCCCGCTCCATGTCAGAGAGGACTTTCGGCATGGGCCGTTCCAGCGTCTCGTAAACCGTGGCCTTCTTCTTCGCGACCATGGCCGGTTTGAGAATCTCCCAGAGGCGCAATGTTACATCGGCATCTTCCGCGGCATAGGCGGTGGCTTTGTCGAGCGGGACTTTATCAAAGGTTATCTGGGACTTACCCGTGCCACAAATCTCTTTGAACGGAATGCATTGATGGCCAAGATGACGCTCGGCCAACGCGTCCATCCCATGTTTTTCAAGGCCAGCCGCCATGACATAGGAGATCAGCATCGTGTCATCATAGGGCGCGACATCAATGTCATAACGGCCCAGAACAGACAGATCATATTTGAAATTCTGCCCGATTTTCAGGATGGCCGGATCTTCCAGCATGGGTTTGAGGGCCGCCAACGCCTCATCCATCGGGATTTGCTTGGGCGCGACGCCGCTATCAAACATGTCACCCGAGCCCTGCGGATCGACATGGGCAAGCGGGATGTAGCACGCCTCACCCGGCGCGGTCGCCAGGCAGACACCGACCAGGCCGGAAGCTGTTGCGGAAAGCGCGTCGGTTTCTGTATCCACCGCGACAATTCCGGTCTCTTCCGCGCGCGCTATCCAGCGCTGAAGGTCCGCCATCTCGGTGACGCATTCATATTTGGACCGGTCAATCGGTGCCGTGGCATCGCCGCTCTCATCGGCCGGGGGAGCGCCGAGCGCTTCTTCAACCTTGCGGGTAAAGGTCCGAAATTCCATCTGTTTCAGAAATGACACCAGAGTGTCAGGGTCGGGGTCGGAAAGTCCAAAATCTTCCAGCGGGTCATCCAGAGGCGTGTCCACTTTCAAGGTCACCAAATCCCGTGAGACCCGGGCATCCTCGGCATGGGCGAGAAGTTTTTCGCGGCGGCCCTTCTGCTTGATCTCACCGGCGCGCTCCAGAAGCGTATCAAGATCGCCATATTCATTGATCAAAAGCGCAGCGGTTTTGACGCCAATGCCTGGAACGCCGGGTACGTTGTCGACGCTATCTCCGGCGAGGGACTGGATATCAATCACCTTGTCGGGCCCGACACCGAACTTCTCCTCAACTTCTGGGGCCTGGATGCGTTTGTTTTTCATCGCATCAAACATGGTCACCTTGTCGGAGACCAATTGCATCAAATCCTTGTCCGAGGAGACAATGGTCACATCCGCGCCCTTGGCCTCGGCCATCCGGGCATAGGTCGCGATGATGTCGTCGGCCTCGTAATTTTCCTTTTCGATACAGGGCGTTCCAAAAGCGCGTGTGGCATCGCGAATAATGGAGAATTGCGGCACCAGATCTTCCGGCGCAGGCGGGCGGTGAGCCTTGTACTGATCATAAATCTCATTGCGGAAGGATTTGCCGGAATGATCGAAAATCACCGCCAGGTGTGAAGGCGCATCTTCGCCTTTCAGATCCTCCAGCAATTTCCACAGCATGTTGCAAAAACCCTGGACCGCGCCCACTGGCGTGCCATCCGAACGCGTCAGCGGTGGCAATGCGTGATAAGCGCGAAAAATATAGCCTGATCCGTCAATGAGATAGACATGGCTCGTTTCATCGACCGGTCTTTGCGTGGCCATGGCGCGCTCGCTTTCATCTGGAAGGCATCAAGGTGAGTCGGATGAAACTAGCGCGCGTTGTACGCCGCGTGAACGGGGGAGGTGTCAGGAGGGTGTGGTTATACCAGCGCCCTCAGTGCCCGTGCAAAGTTCGCTCCAAATTCCGGGCCCTGTTGCGGATAGAGATAGGGTTCGATCAATTCCAGCTCGATAAGGGCCAGTTTTCCGTCGAGACCGCGCAGCATATCGACCCGCGCATAAAGAAGATCGCCTTCGACACTGTCGAGCACGGCTTTGGCCAGAGCCAGCTCCTCCTCGGACGGGTCGTGAATGGTTTCGGATCCGCCATATTCGGATTGAACGCGATAATCCCCAGCGGCGGGGCGTTTCAGAGCGCAGTGAGAGAATTCGCGATTGAAGAAAAGGAAAGCGTATTCGCCTTCCTCCGCGACAGAGGGAAGGAAGGGCTGGATCATTGCCTCGGCTGGCGGCAATTGATCCGGTGATGGCAGGTCCTTGCCCTGTTTGATCCGGGCCTGGCGCCAGGCGCCGGCACCCATCACAGGTTTGACGACAATATCGCTGCATTGAAGATCATCAAAAGCAGCCTCGATACTGGGCTGATCCGCCTTGTCCGCCCAGACCGTCGGGATCATCGGAGCCCCCCGCTCCGCCAGATCACGCAGATATGTCTTGCGCTTATTCCACATCACTGTCGGCAAAGGATTGAGAAGCCTGGATCGGGCCGCGCACTCCGCGAGCACCCCGCCAAACTGATCGGGCTTTTCCATATAGTCCCAGGTCGTGCCGATCACGACCGCATCGTACAGCGCTGGGTCAAAATCCGGACTATCCCAGATGCGCGCTTCCAGCTGAAGGCCCGCTTCGAGACAGGCTGGCTGGATCGCATCCCACTCAAGATCATGTTCCCAATGGTCTTTTCGTGCGACGGGACTGGATTTGAACATGCAGCTTGCGGTCAGAAAAGCGATGCGAGTGTCAGGCCGGGCCATCGGAAACTCCAAACTGGATCCAGGTTTCTGCCCTGATAACACCCCGGAGCGTGCCCGCAAGCCTTGCTATGGCAAAGGGCTGCGTTTAAGCCTCCCGCCAACTCCATTCGCCTTCTTTCAAACTAGGATCGCCCCATGTCTGCCAGCCAGTTCGACGTTCTTGCCGTCGGCAATGCCATTGTCGATGTTCTGTCCCCGGCCACGGATGAGTTTCTCGAACAAGAGGGGATTGCGAAAGCCGCAATGACCCTGATCGATGAAGAACGCGCGACCTATCTCTATTCCAAGATGCAGCCAGGAAAGGAAGCGTCTGGCGGGTCCGCGGCCAATACCGTGGCGGGCATTGCATCCATGGGCGGCAAGGCCGCCTATATCGGCAAGGTAGCTGCTGATCAGCTCGGCGAGATCTTCACCCATGATATTCGCGCCATTGGCGTGAGTTTTGACACGCCTCCGCTCCAGGACGGCCCGGCGACAGCGCGGTGTCTGATCAATGTGACTGACGATGCCCAGCGCTCCATGTCGACCTTCCTGGGCGCAGCAGCTCTGGTGACGGAAGAGGAAGTCGAACACGATGCGGAGAAAGTGCGCGCATCCGAGATCATCTATCTTGAAGGCTATCTCTTCGACCGCGAAGAAGCCAAGCGCGGCTATGTCCGCGCCGCCGAGCTTGCCGCCGCTGCCAATCGCCTCACCGCGCTGACCCTGTCTGATCTCTTCTGTGTCGAGCGCCATCGCGCGGCCTTCCGCCACCTGGTCGCTAATCATATCGACATTTTGATCGCCAATGAGGCGGAGATTTGCGCCCTCTATGAGACGGAAGACTTTGATACGGCGATCGAGCACGCCCGTGGTGAAGTCGGAATTGCCGCTGTGACCCGCAGCGAAAAAGGCGCGGTCATTGTTCGCGGTGATGAGACGGTCGCGGTCAGCGCAGAGCCCGTTGACGAGCTGGTCGATACGACAGGGGCCGGCGATCTCTTCGCAGCGGGCCTCCTTTTGGGACTGGCGCGCGGAAACTCCCTCGCAGAGGCTGGTCGCATGGGCGCGATCGCGGCAGCTGAGGTAATTTCTCACTATGGCGCACGCCCGGAAGTTGAGCTGAAACGCCTTGTAGAACAGGCAGAAATCGAAATTTCCTAACGATTTCTTACGCGTGACTTGGCAATTTGATGAAAAAAATCGCCGTTATTAACTACGCTTAAAATGGTTAGTGCCATTCTCCTCATCGACAAGGGGTAAGCCAACGTAGCTTTACCCCAATTTGAGTGGAGTTTATGCGGGCCCCCGGGCCGGCAAGTGGGGTTAAGATGGCACCCATCCGCAAAGCGGTATCGCGGGTCATGAAATCGCTGGTGATGAAGTTTACGCTTCTAACCGGTGCATTGATCTTCGCGACAGTGGCGATCCTCATGACGCTGGAAAGCGTCTCGGCACACAATGAAACCAGAAACCTTCTGGTCGAGCGGCATGTGCAAGCCTTGCGCAGCGCTGCATCGCGCCTGTCCGATGGTTTCGTCAATCCACGACCGATTTTCACACAAAGCTATTTGACCGAGTTTCAACGCTCAAA
Organism: Alphaproteobacteria bacterium; assembly: GCA_018222865.1. Classification (GTDB taxonomy): domain Bacteria; phylum Pseudomonadota; class Alphaproteobacteria; order Caulobacterales; family Maricaulaceae; genus Maricaulis. The sequence goes on along the minus strand of JAAEZM010000003.1, from coordinate 120,116 downwards.
TAACGCGACCGAAGTCTATGCCCTGAATAATCGTCGCGAGGTTCTGGGCGAGGCCTATGCAGATGAACGCGATGGCGGCCGACTGCACGCCGCAGATCTTGCGGTGATGGCACTCGGCGCGGGCGATGAACGCACCTCGATCGATGGGATCACGGTTGAGATTGCCGTCCCCGTCTACACTGAGTCACGCCGCCTTGTTGGAGTGTTGTACTCCAAGATCGACCTTCATGAACTGCCATCCTCGCGCAATGCGATGATCCAGCGTCAGGCCTTGCTTGCGATCTTCGCGCTTCTGATCTTCCTGCCGCTGGCCGCCATGCTGGTAAATCGCGCGCTCAAACCGATCCAGACTTTGACGGAAGCCGCCCGCCATGCGTCCTCCAAGACGCTCGATATGCGCATTCACGTCAAAACAGGCGATGAGCTGGAAGTGCTGGCGAATGCGTTTAATCGCATGTTTGCCCGACTGGATGGCAATCTTAAACGCATCCACCGCCTGGCCTATGTCGATATGGTCACCGAATTGCCCAATCGCGAGCGCTTCCGCAAGGAAGCTGAGCGTGTTGCGCGCAAAGCGCTTGAGACCGGCACATCCGGCGCGGTTCTGTTTCTCGATCTCGATCGCTTCAAGCGCGTGAATGACAGTCTGGGTATTGGCGAGGGCGACCGCCTCCTCGAGATGGTTGGTCGCCGCCTGACCGAGGTTGTTCGCGGTTGTGACATGTCCGCGCGCCGCGGCGGGGAGACCTCAATGGTTGCGCGCCTGGGCGGGGATGAATTCACTATTCTGGTGCCCGAAGTGCAGGACAGTGCAGATGCAGCTCGCGTTGCGAACAAGCTGGTCGACGCCATTCGTCTGCCGTTCGAAATCTCTGGCCATCAGGTTTTCCTGGGCGCCAGCGTGGGCGTCGCCGTCTTCCCGCAAGATGGTGCTGACCCGGAGACCCTGATGCGTCATGCCGATCTCGCCATGGCGCATGCCAAGCGCGCAGGGGGTTCCGCCGCACAATTCTTCGAACCCACGATGAACCAGTCCGCCTTCGAACGTCTGGTCCTTGAAAACGAGTTGCGCGATGCGGTCAGCAAGAACCAGCTCGTCGTCTTCTACCAACCGAAAGTTCTCATGCAGGATGGCTCTACGGCAGGGGCTGAAGCCCTGGTGCGTTGGCAGCATCCGACCGCAGGCCTGCTTTCTCCAGGCGCCTTTATTGAGGCCGCCGAAGAGTGCGGTCTGATTGGTGAGATCGGGGACTGGGTCCTGCGCCGCGCCTGTCATGAAGCTGCGAAATGGCGGATGAAAGGCCTCGAAATCCCGGTCGCCGTCAATGTATCGGCCATGCAGTTTGAGCGTGAAGGCTTTGCTGAAAGCGTTCTGGACGCCCTGCATGACGCCAATCTCCCGCCGCACCTGCTTGAACTGGAGCTGACCGAATCCATCGCGATGGAAAACCCCCAGCGCGTGATCGATCAGGTTGAGCCGCTGCGGGCGAGAGGTGTGAATTTCGCCATTGATGATTTCGGGACCGGGCATTCATCCCTGTCTTACCTGACGCGTATGCCGTTTGACGTATTCAAGATCGATCAGAGCTTCGTGCGCAATATGGCAACGGATGCGCATGACCGCATCGTCGTCGAGACCATTCTCGCCATGGCCAAAGCACTCAAGCTGGAAACGGTTGCCGAGGGTGTCGAAACCGCCGAACAGATGACCATGTTGCGCGCCATGGGCGCCACACTGGCTCAAGGCTTCCTTTATGGTCGCCCGATGCCGTTCGAGAACTTCATCGAATTTGCCGAAGACAACGGCACGCCCCGCGCCGTTAATGAATAGGTGAGGCGGGCCAAGCTGCGCCCTCACCCTTGATCTGTGGCGCTGCTAAGGCCAAATGCTGCAAGGGTTTCACGTGAAACGGAGCAGCGCCATGTCCCTCGATAATGAGTCCTATACAGACGCCTCGAAATGGCGCGGCACAACAATTCTTGCCGTTCGCAAAGGCGGCAAGCTGGTTTTGGCCGGTGATGGCCAGGTATCCATCGGCCCAACAGTGATGAAGGGCAATGCCAAGAAAGTGCGTCAACTCGCCGGCGGCCATGTCGTGGCGGGATTTGCCGGCGCGACGGCGGATGCTTTTGCGCTGTTTGAGCGCCTGGAAGCCAAGCTTGAACAATACCCTTCCCAGCTTGCACGCGCCTGTGTCGATCTCGCCAAGGATTGGCGGACCGATAAATATATGCGCCGCTTGGACGCGATGCTGATCGTCGCTGATCGTTCCGCCACCTTCTTATTGACCGGAGCCGGCGATGTGCTGGAGCCAGAAGATGGTGTCGTCGCAGTCGGGTCCGGCGGCAATTACGCGCTCTCGGCCGCCCGGGCGCTCTACGAATATGAGGAAGACGCAAAAGTCATCGCCGAGAAAGCGATGGATATTGCGGCGCGGATCTGTGTTTACACCAATGATAATCTGACGATCGAAGTGCTCGACGCGGACTAGACGTAGACGAATTGGCATTCGTCGAAACGGATGGCCCAAATCCGCTTCAAGAATCGCAGGACGCCGGAATAGCTCATGGTCGGGGGCAGCGCCGCTCCCGCTTCATCCAGACGCTTGTGTATGCGTTCATCATCCGCGCTCAGATCACGCGCTGACATCGTCCAGTCCGGGAAGGCTCGCTGTTTGATCTTGCGTCTTCCGATAGCATTCATGTTTCGGTGACGCGGATCTCGCTCCAGCGCCGATATCAGGACGTCAAGTTGATCCGGACGCCCTTCAATCAGCTGGATAAAACAGCCCTGATACACCAAGAGAAGACCAGTAATCCGCCGTGCGGCATTCAGGCGACGCGCTTGCTCCAGAAGGTCTGGAAGATCGCCGTTCAAGCCGCGGCGGAAAGTGGGGCTGAGCTCACTTCTATAGATCAGTTGCTCTAAATCCATATCTAGCGTCGTCATCTACGGTATGCGTCGCTATAGCCTTACTAAAAATAGGGCTGGATTGAATTATTGAAATATGCATCGCGCCTAGCGTGCAAACAACTGCGTTTCAATATCCCGGAAGGTTTTGAATTCAAGCGCATTTCCTGCCGGGTCGCGGACAAAGAATGTGCCTTGCTCGCCCGGCTGGCCTTCAAAGCGGATATAGGGCTCGACGACGAAATCCGTCCCGGCCTGGCGGAATCGCTCACCCAAAGCTTCCCACTCCGCCCAGTCCAGAACCAGGCCGAAATGGCGCACAGGCACAGCCTTGCCATCAACAGCGGCATCTTCGCCCAGGCCGCACTCATCGGGCGATAAATGCGCCACGACCTGATGGCCATACATGTCAAAATCAATCCATCGATCTGAAGAGCGGCCGACCCGACACCCCACAAGCCCCGTATAGAATTCGCGGGCCTTTTCTAGATCGTCGACAGGAAAAGCGTAGTGGAAGCGGGGGCGCGTCGTCATGATCTGCCTTTCAGGACTGGTGTGAGTGCTCCCCCCTGATTACATGAGGAGAACGCGCAATCAAACCAATGGCCCCATGACCGATTTTTCCCCTCGCGAAATTGTCTCCGAACTCGACCGCTATATCGTCGGCCAGTCCGACGCCAAGAAAGCTGTAGCTCTCGCCCTGCGCAATCGCTGGCGCCGCAAACAGCTCGATGCAGATCTCGCCGAGGAAGTGACACCGAAGAATATTCTCATGATCGGGCCGACCGGTGTCGGTAAGACGGAGATTTCCCGGCGCCTGGCCAAGCTCGCCCAAGCGCCTTTCATCAAGATCGAAGCGACGAAATTCACGGAAGTGGGTTATGTCGGCCGTGATGTCGATCAAATCGCACGCGATCTTGTTGAGGTCTCGATACATCTCGTGCGGGAGCAAAAGCGAGAAGCGGTCAAAGCCCAGGCGCACCAAGCAGCCGAAGACCGGGTGCTGGAAGCGCTCGTGGGACCCGGCGCAGGTGAAACAACCCGCGACAAGTTTCGCCAACGGCTTCGCTCCGGTGAGCTTGATGACAAGGATGTGGAAGTCCAGCTCGCCGATGCCGGGAATTCCCCGCTGCACATGCTGGATATTCCGGGCATGCAAGGCGGCGCCGGCGTGCTCAATCTCGGAGATATCTTCGGCAAGGGTATGGGCCAGCAAACCAAAACCGTGCGTATGAAGGTGAAGGAGGCCTATGAGCCCCTGATCAATGAAGAAGCTGATAAACTGCTCGATGATGGTCAAATAACGACCGAGGCCATCAAGCTGGCGGAGAATGAAGGCATTGTCTTCCTCGATGAGATCGACAAGATCGCGGCGCGTTCGGAAGCGCGCGGTGCGGACGTGTCGCGAGAAGGCGTACAGCGCGATCTCCTGCCTCTTATCGAAGGCACAACGGTCACGACCAAGCATGGTGCGATCAAGACCGACCACATCCTGTTCATCGCCTCTGGCGCATTCCACGTCGCCAAACCTTCTGACATGTTGCCGGAATTGCAGGGTCGATTGCCGATCCGGGTCGAGCTCTCCGCGCTGACCAAGGATGATTTCAAGCGCATCCTCACCGAGCCAGAAGCCAATCTGATCCGACAATACACAGCGCTTCTGGCTACGGAGGGTGTCCATCTCGACTTTGCCGAGGATGCGGTAGAGTCCATCGCCCAGCTGGCGGCTGACGTGAATGCCAGTGTCGAGAATATCGGTGCCCGCCGCCTTCAGACCATTATGGAGAAACTGGTCGAAGAGGTCTCATTCACTGCCTCAGACCGGTCTGGCGAGACGATCACCATTGATGCGGATTATGTCGCCAGCCATGTCGGTGAACTCGCGAAGAATGCAGATTTGAGCAAGTTCATTCTCTAATCCGCCCAAACGCTTGCGGTTTTACCGGCGTCCTGCATCGAGCTTGCGCGTGCGGAGCGTGACATAGAAGGCGCCGCTTCCGCCATGACGGACATGCGAGCTCGAATATCCTGACACCCACTGACGAAGTGTAGGGTTACCCAACCATTCCGGTAGTTTACGCCGGAGCACACCGGGTTCCTCAGGATATTCCCATGGCTCGCTATCACGCTCGCGCGCTTTCAGACCCTTGCCGGTGATGACCAGCACATTGCGATAGCCTTCCTGATAGGCCATGCGGATGAAATGGGTCAGTGTGCTCAAAGCCTGAGCCTGGGTCAGCCCGTGCAGATCAATTCGCGCGTCGAGCTCCATCTTGCCGCGACGAACACGCTTCTCAGCACTTCGATCAACAGGGACCGGCACATGGTGATGCCGAGGTGGTGTTTGATGCGGATGATGCGAGGGTTTGTCCTTGGGCTTCTTTCCAGTCGAGGCCGTCTTGAGCTTTGGTGTCGGATCTGAAGGTTCGGCCTGATCAAGCGATTGAGTCCGGCTTTCATCAAGGGGTGTGACGGATTTGGCCACTTTACGCCAGATCTGGCGCTCTTCCGGCTTGAGCGGGCGCTTTGACTTCATGGATCGCGCTCCCTGTCGTCAAGCTGGCGGCGTTGCATCAATGATGGCTTGCGCGAGATGCTGGGGCAGTAGCACTGTCCATTGCGCCTGCGCTCGTGTGCGGCCCGCGCGACGTTCGGCTGTTTCGCCCCATCCCCAGAAGAAATCACCCCGCAAGGGACCGGTAATCGCACCACCGGAATCCTGTGCAATCACCAGGCCGCTCCAATCCTCCAATTCAGGAAAATCAGCGGATATCCAGACCGGAACACCGTGGGCGTGATGGGCCGGATCAATCGCCATGGACGCCATGGGCGTCAGCGCAACGCCGGAGGAGCCCGATGGACCCAGTTCGGGGTCATCAAGACGCTGGGTCCGGAAGAAGACATAGCGCGGATTGACGGCGAAAAGCTCGGCTGTGGCCTCCGGACCGTTTTCAATCAGCCAGGCCTCAATACCCTGTTTTGAGGCGGCATGGCGTTCGAGCTCACCCCTTTCGATCAACTCACGCCCAATCGAGCGATAAGGTTGACCATTATGAGCAGCGAAAGCGGCACGCTCTTGATGCCCGTCGGGATAGACTAGTCGGCCAGATCCCTGAATTTGCAGGAAAAATACATGGATAGGCTCACCCCAGGCGAAAATTTCGCCAGCATTATCCGCCTCGATTTCGGCGCGGGCGCGATAATGCACCAGCTCACCGTTTTCCACCTGTCCAACAAGACGCTGACCCGCTAAAGCCTCATCAAACCGGCCCAGATCCACAGTGATCAAATCCTCCGGACGGCGCCGCAAGGGTTGTGTGAACGAGCCTTGGCGGGTTTCACTTACCTCCACAAAGGGCTCGTAATATCCGGTCATCAATCCGGTATCCGCCTGCGCCTCGCTCTCCGTCTCCACGGCAATGGCGCGGATCGGTGAAAACACAGCCTGCAGGGCAGCGCGCGCCTCAGCCTCTGTTGGAAACGCGCCGGAGAGCGTCTCGCAAACCGGCAACCAGTCTGAAACATTCCCGGCCCAAAGGGCACGTGGATTCAAGGGTTGATCCGCATCACGACGCGCCCAGATGGCACAATTACGCTGAAACGCCGTGATCGCATCCCGCGGATCCGCATTTTCCCACCCGGCCATGGCATCCCAATGCGCCGGTATCAGCAGGAGATCATTGGGCAGTTCGAGCACTGCCTCCTCAACCTCATCTGCCGGAGGTTCAGGCGGTTGCTGACAGGCCGCGAGAAACACCGCCAATCCCGCAGCAGCGCGTTTCAGGGGCGATCGCATCGTCAGGCGACAGAGACGCTGGCAAGCACCCAATTGGGGTCCATGCTCGTCGTGTCTCGCTGGAAGGTCCAGTATTCCTTGACGGAATTGACGTGAGCAAAATCGCCGGAGACGCGCTTTCCCTCACCATCAACGGTTTCTGTAGCGATATCCGCATCAAACCGGACCTTGACGCGAGCAATACCATTCTCGAGCTCGGCATCAGCAATCTCGGTGGAACGAATGCGATCAATCTCGGTTCGAGCGGTCTCGCCCCGCGCCTCTCGCGCATCAATCGCGGCAAGATAAGGGGTAAGGACTTTGTCTGCGAGCAGCCCTTTCAACGTCTCGCGATCACCCTTGGCAAAGGCAATCACAATCATCTCGTAAGCCGAGCGAGCCCCATCGAGGAAACCGGTCGGGTCAAAACGGCTATCCGCTGCAGCGATCGCCTCCAGGCCCGCCGCCGCAGGCCCCTCATAAGCGGGGCGTAAATTTGGTCGCTCCTGGTGATCACCAATTTCCGGGCTGGACGGTTCACGCGCAGGCGGGGGCTCCATATGTCCTTCATGGCGGCCGAGCACCGAAAACAGGCGAAAAGCGAAGAAGACGGCAATACCGCCAAAGAAAAGAATGGAAAGGACTTCAGCCATGAGCTCCGGGACTCTTGTGTCGAATTCAGTTGTTCAACCTAGATATAGGCCGGAATCATGCCGACGTCAGCCTCTGCAATGTCAGGTCTTCGCCTTGCCGCAGCCTATTGTGCATGTTAACCGGCCCGCTTTGTCATTGCGGCACTCACGCCGCGCTCCATAACGTGGGACCCGCCAGGGAATTTACATGACCGATGCCCCGACCACGCCGGAAGCCGGCGCTCAACCGCAAATGCCTTCGCTGCGCATTCTTAGCCAGTATGTAAAAGACCTCTCTTTCGAGAATCCGGGGGCGCCTGAGTCCATGCGTGGTGCAGGCGCGCCGAATATCGACATGGGTATCGATGTTCAGGCTCGCTCTCTCGGCCAGGATACGTTCGAAGTTGTCCTGAATTTCAGCGCTCGCGCCGTCCGCGGTGAGGATGAGGTCGTTTTCATCGCAGAGCTCGCCTATGGCGGCCTCTTCCAGATGACCAATGTCTCTGACGCTGATCGCGAACCTTTCCTGCTGATCGAGTGCCCGCGCCTGATCTTCCCGTTCGCGCGTCGCATCCTTGCTGACATCACGCGTGATGGCGGCTTCCCGCCGCTCATGCTGGATCCGGTTGATTTCGCCAATCTTTACCGCGCCCAGCTTGCCAAGCGCGCCGCTGCTGCTCAGGGTTCTGAGGGCAATGGGAATGGCGAACCAGCCGTCAACTAAACCAATGGAAGTCCAGCGCGGTTGCCGCTAGCGGTCGACCGAAAGCTGTTTCCAGAGCACATCGCCGCCCAGATCGTCGATAAAGGCGGAATGGGCGGCACGCTCGGCCTCGCTGATCCGAGAGGCGAGTTTTGCAGGACGTGTAGGCTGCACCGGGAAGTCAACCACGCCGCCCCAGCCCGCTGACCCCTGACCGCTCAGATCAAGCACCTGGGTGCGCCCACCGGTCAGCTCGAGATAGACTTCAGCGAGAAGCAGGGCATCAATCAGCGCGCCGTGCTTGTCACGGGTTTCAAGCGAAATATCGAAACGCTTACACAGCGCATCCAGCGAGACATATGAGCCGGGGAATTTCGCGCGCGCGATCCGGGCCGTATCCTTGAACCTGTCCTCGGGATAGGCAGTCTTTCCGAGCCGCTCCAGCTCCATATTGATGAAGCCACGGTCAAAGCCCGCATTATGGGCCACCATCACCGCATCACCAACGAACTCCACGAAGTCTTCGGCGACTTCGGAAAAGAGGGGTTTGTCAGCGAGAAACTCATCTGTGAGGCCGGTAATCGCGACCACTTCAGCGGGCGTCGAGCGCTGCGGATTGACATAGGCGTGGTAGGTGCGGCCGGTGGGAATACAGTCGATGACCTCGACACACCCCAATTCGGTAATGCGATCGCCTCCATTGGCCTCAAGGCCTGTCGTCTCTGTATCGAAGACGATTTCCCGCATGGCATTGCCCCTCAAGCTGATGTTTGTGACTTCAGGTCTTGAAGCATATTGCGGACCTGTTCGCGCGCATCTTCAAGCCCACCGGATGTCTCGATGGCATAATCGGCACGCTTGAGTTTCTCCGCATCCGGCATTTGCCGCGCGATGATCTGCTCCAGCTTTTCGGCTGTCATGCCCGGTCGTTGAAGGACACGCTTTCGTCGAACCGCATCGGGCGCATGAACCACGATAATGCTATCAACGAGTTTGTCCGCGCCGGTTTCAAAAAGAAGCGGAATATCAAACACCACCGCCCAAGATCCAGCCGCGGCCGCCTTCTGTAAAAACCCGTCCCGGGCCTGGCTTACCAAAGGGTGGACGATGGCCTCCAACCGTTTGAAGCCTGATGGGTCTTCAGCCAGTAATTCACTCAGACGCGCCCGATCCACAGCGCCATCAATGACGCTGCCGGGGAAGGCCTTTCCAACTGGTTCCACAGCGCCGCCACCCACAGCATAAAGCTCGTGGACACAAGCATCGCTATCGAAGACCGGAATACCTTCTGCCTCTAACAGATCAGCGGTCGCCGATTTTCCCATTCCGATCGAGCCTGTCAGGCCAATAATCTTCATGATCGCGTTGCCAAGGCCTGAATGAGAAGGCTGCGAATGTCGGTTGTCTCAGGAGCCTCTTGCCCGAAAAAGGCCGTGAAACTCGGACGACCCTGTTCGATCAGCATGCCCAGACCATCAACGGTCGTCAGACCGGCTTCTGACGCGGTTCGCAGGAAACCGGTCTCCAGAGGAACATAAACGCTATCCGCAATAATGGCCGATGATTTCGCCTGGCTCCAATCCATGCCGAGCTCTGGCTGGTCACTCAGACCGAGCGAAGTTGCATTAACGACAATGTCTGCTTCAAGGAGAGCGTCATTGCGCTCATCCCACGTCCCGATATGGGCATTTGGCGCGAGGTCAGCGCGCATGGATTCAGCGCGTGCCCGGCTGCGGTTACAGATTGTGAGCCCGGAAACGCCAGCTTCAATCAGTCCATCTACGATTGCTCGTGCGGCACCACCTGCACCCAAAACAAGCGCATTTTTGGCGGCAGGGTCATGGCCAGAGGTTCTCAATGCTGAAATAAATCCAATAGCATCGGTATTGTCTGCATGTACCTCACCATCAATTGATGTCAGGAGGTTCGCGGCCCCGATACGCTCCGCCCGGTCAGAAATCCGGTGCGACAGGCGCAAAGCCTCGGTTTTGTGCGGCAGTGTAACATTCAGACCCTTCAGCCCGGCTCGAAACAGTGCGCTCACAATCGGCGCGAACATGTGCGGCGTCGCTATATAGGGTGTGTAAATCGCATCAAGGCCGGCATCCTGGATCCAGCGCGACATCATGAGCGGCGACAAGGAGTGACCGATCGGCTGACCGATCACCCCAGCGGTCAAGGCGGAGCCGGTAGGTGTCATGACTTAATGACCTCAAACTCTCGGAGTGCATTCAATAAGGGCAGGAGCGGCAAGCCCAGAATAGCGTAATAATCCCCATCGACCCGCTCGAAAAGCTGGGCGCCCAGATCTTCATAAGCATAAGCCCCTACACTCGCTGTGAGGGCAAATCCCGCCTGATCGAGATATTCATCCAGGAAGGCATCGGAAAAGTTTCGCACATGGAGGGTTGAGGTTTGCTGGTGGGACCAGACCTCCTCGCCATTACGATAAATCGACAAGCCGGAATGGAGATAATGTTCATGGCCGCGCATTTTTTCCAGACGGTCGCGGGCAAGATCTGCGCTCGGGAGTTTGTCGAGCAGTTGGCCATCGAGCTCCATGGTCTGATCCGCCCCAAGCACGAAATCCCCAGATCGCCGCTTGGACACGTTTTCCGCTTTCGCCCGTGCCAATAATAGAGCCATATCGCGTGGTGAAAGCGCTTTGTTCTGATCCTTCAGAATTGTCTCATCAACATCAGACTTATCGACCTCGAACGAGACCTTTACACCGTCTAGCACAGCGCGCCGGATTGCACTTCCTGACGCAAGAACAAATCGGTTCATTGCGACCGGTTCCGTTTCTCATTGAGTAGATTGATGATTTTGGCAGCCGTTTCCTCGATCGACCGCCGTGTCACATCAATACTCGGCCAACCCTGCTTGGCGAAGAGGCGTTTCGCATAGAGAACTTCTTCGCGCACTGTGAAATCATCAACATAATCCGTGTCGCGATCTTCATTGAGACTCAAAAGCCTGTTCCGACGGATCTGGACAATGCGTTCCGGTGATGCTGTCAGCCCAACCACCAGCGGGTTCTTGAGCGTCAATACCTCTTCAGGCAGCGGTACATTTTGTACCAGCGGAATATTTGCAGCTCGATAGCCGCGATGGGCAAGATAGATGCTTGTCGGTGTTTTTGACGTGCGGCTAACGCCCAATAACAAGATGTCAGCAGCCTCGAAGTTATCACCCTGGCCATCATCATGAGCCATCGCGTAATTCAGAGCATCAATCCGGTGATAATATTCCGCATCGAGTGAGCGCTGAGCCCCGGCACGACTGGCAACCTGACGGCCAAGATAAGCACTTAAAGTGGCCAGCATGGGATCAAGAACCGCAATCGCCGGCACACCCATCTCATAGCATTTGGTTTCAAGCGTCCTGCGCAGATCCGGATTGACGATGGTGTACATTACAACGCCGGGATAGGCCTCAATCTCTTCAAGGACCCGGTCAAGCTGCCGCGCGGAGCGGACCAGCGCATACAAGTGCTCCAGAGGCGTGGCGTTTTCGAATTGAGCCACAGAGGCGCGCATAACCTCCATCAAGGTTTCGCCGGTCGAGTCTGACACCATGTGTATATGAAAACAGGTGTCGAGGGACGGTTGCTCATTCGTCGCCATGGTTTTCCGCAATTAGCTGTTTACGAATTGTTAATAAGTTGGGCAGTTTTCCTCAATCGACCAGACTGAGAATTCTTCATGTGGGAATACCCCGGTCATACCCCGTATTACCCACGAGGATTTCCACAGTCCGGCCTCATGTTGAGAAGAATGTGGAATGATTTCAACGGGAGTGCAAATACCGGAACTCCACACAGGATATCCACATCTGACACGAATATAGTTTTCTGATTTTACTATAGGAATTTTGTTTTTCGTCAGCCTGTTCCGGCCTCGGATCAGCAAGGTTTTCCAGTCGAGGAAAATGTCCCGGGACTGAGCAAAAAGGCACTACCCCCGATTTTCACGGCACAACAATCACGACTCTTTCAAGATCTTATTTTTATAGAATGAAAAGGACGCATTGATAGATCACGCGGAGATGCCTAATCAGGCAGTATGACCGATACGCTCTCCAAGCCGATCCTGGACGTCCTTGCCGGCCAGACGATCTCTCCGCCTCCTGTATGGCTTATGCGACAGGCTGGCCGTTATCTCGCCGAATATCGTGAGGTCCGCTCACGCGCGAAGAATTTTATCGATTTCTGTTTCTCACCAGACCTCGCTTCGGAAGTGACACTCCAGCCGATACGACGTTTTGGCTTTGATGCGGCGATCATGTTCGCTGATATTTTGTTGGTGCCAATCGCTCTGGGTCGCAAGGTCTGGTTCGTAACGGGGGAAGGGCCCAAGCTGGAGCCATTTGATCCAGCGAATTATCAGGATTTGCGTCTGGATCAGACCCATGAGGTCCTCTCACCGATTGCAGAGACTCTGCGGCGAGTGAAAAAAGATCTTCCGAAAGAAACCACGCTGATCGGTTTTGCCGGTTCACCCTGGACCGTTGCCACTTACATGGTTGAGGGTGGAGGGTCCAAAGACCGATACTTCACGCGGGTTGCAGCCTATGCCCAGGCTGAGGCCTTTGATGGAATGTTGGACCGGATCGCTGATGTCACTGCAGATTATCTGGTCATGCAGGCAGAGGCTGGAGCGGAAGTTCTCAAACTCTTTGATAGCTGGGCGGAGGGACTACCTCAGCCGCTCTTTGAACGTGTGATCATTCGGCCGACAAAGCGGATTGTCGACAAGGTGCGGGCGGCTGGCGTCACGGTGCCGATCATCGGGTTTCCGCGCGGTGCAGGTACGCTCTACCCACTCTATGCGAGGGAAACAGGTGTAACGGCGATTGCTCTGGACACGGCGGTTGATCCGGCTTGGGCGGATGCGAATCTGCCCAAAGGCATGCCGGTGCAAGGTCATCTGGATCCAGCGGCATTGAGAGCAGGCGGCGAGGTCCTGCAGTCCGAGGTCAGACGTTTGGTGGACGCTTGGTCAGGTCGGCCCCATATCTTCAATCTCGGGCATGGCATTACGCCGGACGTGCCCGTTGATCATGTTCATCTGCTGCTGGATACGCTGCGCCAGCGCTAGAGCCCCCAAAAAGGACTTTCCTCGTGTCTGAACCTGCCCGCAAGCTTGCCATCGTCCTGTTCAATCTGGGTGGACCGGACAAACCGGAATCTGTTCGGCCTTTCTTGCGGAACCTCTTCAGGGATCCAGCGATTATCCAGGCGCCTGGGCCGATCCGGGAAATGCTGGCCTGGCTCATTTCGACACTTCGCGATAAGTCAGCGCGGGAAAACTATGCCAAAATGGGCGGCGGTTCGCCGATCATGCCGGAAACCTTGAAACAGGCTGAGGCTCTGAACGCAGCGGTGTCTGCAGAGCTTGAAGGCTGGGAGATCAAGATCTGGCCGGCCATGCGGTATTGGCACCCTTTCACCGAAGATGTCGCCAAAGAGGTGAAGCAATGGGGCGCAGATGAAGTCGTGCTTTTGCCGCTCTATCCGCAATTCTCCACCACGACCACCGGCTCATCGCTGAAGGCCTGGCGCGATGCCGGGGGAGAAAGCGCAAGGATTGTGGGCTGTTATCCTTTGCAGGAAGACTTTATCCAGGCCCATGCCGATCTGATCCGGAAGACCTGGGAAGATGCCGGAAAGCCGGAGAATTGCCGTGTGCTTTATTCCGCACATGGTTTGCCAAAGAAAATCGTCGATGCTGGCGATCCCTATCAATGGCAGGTGGAACAAACCTGTGCTGCGGTGGCAGAACGTCTTCCAGAGCTGACAGATTGGCAGGTCTGTTATCAAAGCCGTGTGGGGCCACTCGAGTGGATTGGTCCATCAACCGAAGACGCTATCGAAGGTGCGGGCAAGGACAAGAAAGCGATATTGCTGACGCCCATTGCCTTCGTCTCCGAGCATATTGAAACACTTGTCGAGCTGGATGAGGAATATCTCGAACTGGCTGAGGAACATGGTGTGGAAACCTATCTCCGGGTTCCAGCACTTGGCGATCACCCTCATTATATCAGGGCGTTATCAAAGCTGGTTCTTGACGTCCTGTCCCGGAAAGCGGATACGCCAAGCTGTGAAGGCCGCAGGATTTGTCCGGCCGGTTTCTCGGCCTGTCCCTGTCGGGAAGCCTGATATCAGCCTCAAGCGAGATGATTAATCCATGATACTCGAGGGTTATGACTGGTTTCGGGGATTGCACATCCTGTCATTCATCGCCTGGATGGCCGGGCTGCTCTATCTGCCGCGGCTGTTCGTCTATCATTGTGGTGCGGAAGCTGATGGCGAGCTGGACGCGACGCTGAAACTCCAGGAACGCCGACTCCTGAAACTTATCATGAACCCGGCGATGATTTCGACCTGGATTTTTGGTCTTCTGCTTGTCTGGTCGAATGCTGAGCGTGCGGGCGGATGGGAGATTTTCCTCAGCTGGGCTTGGGCTGCCAAGTTTATTCTGGTCTTCATTATGACCGGACTTCATCATCTCTATGCGCTGCGCTTCAAGCATTTTGAAGCCGGCACTAATGACTGGCCGCACAAGCGCTATCGCATCTTGAATGAAATGCCATTCCTGGCCGCGATTTTCATCGTCTTGATCGCGACGGTTGCGTTGAAATAGTCCACGATACGCGCAAGTCGCTTGACGCTGTGCATGCTGCATGGCAAGGGTTATCCGACTCCTGAAAAGAGACCTTTCCTTTCCTGACGGCCGAGCGCTTCGAGCGCCGCCAGTAGTCAGGTTCCGAATGCAAAATAGCGCTGGCCTCAAACCGGCATTGTCCTTGCTAGACCGACGATATTCCTGGTCCGGGAATTGACCCCATTTTCTGTGTAGATTTGTTATGACCGAAGATACCGCATTGCCCCAGCTTCTCGAAGGCCTCGAGCGTATGACGCTCCAGGATCTCAAGGAGAAGAAAGCGACCGATCTCCTCGAGATTGCCGAAGCACTCGAAATCGAGAACGCGTCTTCCCTGCGAAAACAGGGCATGATGTTTGCCATTCTCAAGGCCTGTGCTGAAAAAGGCTTGGAGATCCATGGCGGCGGCGTTCTCGAAGTGCTCCAGGACGGGTTTGGCTTTTTGCGCTCGCCAGAGTCCAACTATCTTGCCGGCCCGGATGATATTTATGTCTCACCAACGCAAATCCGGAAATTCGGCTTGCGGACGGGTGATACGGTCGAGGGCGAGATCCGTAGCCCGCGCGACGGTGAACGGTATTTCGCACTCCTCAAGATCAGCTCGATCAATTTCCAGGATCCGGAATCGGCGCGGCACAAGGTTCACTTTGACAATCTGACGCCTCTTTATCCCGAAAGCCGGTTTGTGATGGAGCAGCCCGATCCGACGGTAAAAGACCGCTCGGGCCGGGTCATCGATATTGTTTCGCCGCTGGGTAAAGGTCAGCGTGGTCTGATCGTCGCGCCGCCGCGGACGGGTAAGACTGTCCTGCTGCAGAATATCGCCCATGCAATCGAGACCAATCATCCTGAATGCTACCTCATGGTTCTGCTCATTGATGAGCGTCCGGAGGAAGTGACAGATATGCAGCGGACGGTGAAAGGTGAGGTTATCTCCTCAACCTTTGACGAGCCGGCAACGCGGCACGTCCAAGTCGCGGAGATGGTTATCGAGAAAGCCAAGCGCCTGGTCGAGCACGGCCGGGATGTGGTGATCCTGTTGGATTCCATTACCCGCCTTGGCCGAGCCTATAACACTGTCGTCCCAAGCTCCGGCAAGGTTCTGACCGGCGGTGTTGATGCCAATGCCCTGCAGCGTCCAAAGCGCTTCTTCGGTGCGGCACGGAATATCGAGAATGGTGGTTCTTTGACGATTATCGCGACCGCCCTGATTGATACAGGCTCGCGGATGGATGAAGTCATCTTCGAGGAATTCAAGGGCACGGGTAACTCGGAAGTGGTTCTTGACCGGAAGGTCGCTGATAAGCGCGTCTTCCCGGCGATTGATATCCTCAAATCCGGAACGCGTAAGGAAGAGCTCCTGGTTGACCGGGTTCAGCTACAGAAAATGTATGTCCTGCGCCGGATCCTCAATCCGATGGGCGCTCAGGACGCGATCGAGTTCCTGCTTGATAAGCTTCGCCAGACGAAGACGAATGATGATTTCTTTGACTCGATGAACACCTGATCGGGACAGAAGCGTGTTTATGAAGAAGCCGTCTGTGATACAGGCGGCTTTTTTCTTTGGCACTTCGCTCTACTCTCCGCTCTGAAACAGGCACAAGACAGTGAGGGGCAGGTACATGGCCGATATCGCAAACGCAGAACTTAAACTCTATCACGCACCGCGCACGCGCTCGATCCGGGTGAAATGGCTGTTGGAAGAAATCGGGCTTCCTTACTCGGTGGAGGACGTCCAGTTCAAAACCCGACCCGCAGGTGATGAGGCCTACGCAAAAATCAACCCATTGCGGAAAGTGCCCGCACTCACCGATGGCGATACGGTCGTGTGCGAGTCCCTGGCCATTATGCAGTATATTCTGGGTCGCTATGCGCCGGACAGTTCGCTGAATGTAAGACCGGATGAAGCGGATTACGGGCGGTTTCTGAACTGGCTGCATTTCGGAGAGGCTGGAATGCTGATGCCGGTCTCATTGTTGATGGGCCATACCGTGCTCTTGCCAGAGGATAAGCGCAGCCCGGAGATGGCCGCCTGGTCAAAAGTGGAGACCGATAAGGTGATCGCGGCGCTCGCCGAAGCCGGGATTGAAGATCGCGAGTTTATCGCTGCGGATCGCTTCACCGCAGCAGATATCTCCGTGGTCTATATGCTCTTCCTGTTAAAGCTGATCGGTCAGTTCGATGACTTGCCCGAAAGCGTGAAATCCTACTTCAAACGGATGACGGAGCGGGACGGTTGGAAGACCGCCACCGCCTAGCCATCTTTCCTAGCCGAGATTGGCTTTGAAGAAGTCGAGCGTGCGCGTATCTGCTATGCGCGCCTGCTCGGCATTATAATGGCGTCCGTCCGTGCGCGCGAAGGCATGATCCATATCCGGATAATCATGCAGCTGAACCTGTGGATGGTTGTCGAGGCCAGCATGCATGGCCGCCTGAGCCTCGGCTGGAACGAATTCGTCCTGGCCGGCAATGTGGAGCATGAGCGGGTTTTTTATCCCTTTGGCATCGGCGAGGCGGTCCTGGATTGAAACGCCATAATAACCGACTGTGGCGTCGCTATCCGTGTGGCAGGCCGTCAGATAGGCAAGCAGTCCGCCCAGGCAATAGCCCATAGCGCCGACTTTGCCATTCGACGCCTCATGCGAGCGCAGGGCATCAATCGTGGCCTTGATATCAACCATTCCCGCGTCAACGTCGAACTTGCCGAAGAGATCAAAGGCCTGAGCCAATTCTTCATCGGTCTTGTCGGAAATCTGGATACCTGGTTCGATACGCCAGAAAAGGTCCGGGCAGATCGCCGTGAAACCGGCAGCTGCGAGCTGATCACAATGTCCGCGCATCACATCATTGACGCCGAAAATCTCTTGTAGAACGACAATGCCAGGACCCTGGCCGGAAGCGGGTTTCGCGAGATAGGCGGAAAAGCTCCCATCGGGACCTTGAATCTGGATATCTTGACCGGGCATGGCGGGCTCCTATTGAGTGGGTGTCACAACAACTGATCAGCGAGGCAGGGATGAAGGTCAATATCGATATCGAGTGTTCACCGGAAGAAGCACGCGCTTTTCTCGGCCTTCCTGATGTCTCCGTGCTCAATGACCGGATGATTGAGGAGATGATCAAACGCATGGAAGCGAATATGGACTCTATGGAGCCGGAAGCTTTGATGCGACAATGGACGGCCTTTGGCGGGCAGATGACTGATCATTTCATGGGATTGATGCGCACGGCTGCTGGTGGTGCGACAACAACGACGAAAAAGTAATTGAATACAACAATTTATGCCCTCTCAACGGCGCCGGGGCGGTCTGGTGTCGCGATAATTCGAGTGTCTGGCGATTATGCCGGCGGGATCCTTGTGGCGCTTACAGGTCGGCCGACCCCGCCAGCGCGCCGCGCCGTTCTCAGAACGCTTCGGAGTGAAGACGGTGCAGCGCTGGATCAGGCCCTTGTGCTCTATTTCCCCGGCCCTGCCAGTTTCACCGGCGAGGATTGCGTCGAATTCCACATACATGGCGGTAGTGCCGTCATCGAGGCTGTGTTGGAGGCCGTTGATGAGGCTGGCGGCATCCCGGCGGAACCGGGAGAGTTTACTCGACGCGCCTTTGAAAACGGCCAGCTCGATTTGACAGAGGCTGAAGGTCTCGCCGACCTCATTGATGCGGAGACCGAAGGACAAAGACAACAGGCGCTGGCCCAGCTCTCCGGATCCCTGCGCACGGTTTATGAGGCATGGCGGGAAGACTTGATTGGCGCCATGGCGTCGATTGAGGGCGAGATTGATTTCCCGGATGAAGACGATGTACCCGACGCCCTGTCTCACCGCGCCTATCAGCCGCTTGCCGATCTGATAACCTCCATGACCTCGCATCTTGATGATGGACGTCGCGGGGAGCGGACGCGATCAGGTTTCACGATAGCGCTCATCGGAGCGCCGAATGCCGGCAAGTCCAGCCTGCTGAATCGATTAGCGCGCCGCGATGCGGCAATCGTGACCGATATTCCGGGAACAACGCGGGACATAATCGAGGTCCGTGTCGTGATGGGTGGTTTCCCCGTGATTATCTCGGACACGGCGGGTTTGCGTGAGGCTGTTGATGCTGTGGAAGCAGAGGGTGTCCGGCGAGCCTTGGATCGAGCGGTTGAAGCGGATCTGAGAATTGGTGTTGCTGATGCAAGATCGCGTGAGGAATTGGTCGATCTGCAGGGCCGATTGCAGGATGATGATCTTCTGGTTCTCAATAAGCTGGATTTGGCTCCGGAAGCGCAATCTGACGGGGCCTACGGTCTCAGTGCCAAGTCCGGGGATGGAGTGGAAGTGTTGGAGCGCCGGATTGAGGAGATCGTCCAGGCGCGCCTATCCGCTCGAGAGGCACCCGCCCTGAGCCGTGCGCGCCATCGCCGCGCTGTAGAGAGTGCGGTCCAGGCTTTGGAGCGGTGCCAGATGAACTTGGCGGATGCGCCCGAGCTGGCGGGTGAAGATGCTAGGCTGGCGGTGCGATCTCTCGAGAGTCTCACCGGCCGGGTTGATGTCGAGGATATTCTCGACCGCGTCTTCAGTCAGTTCTGCATTGGGAAGTAATTTACGGTGATGTCGTGTTTCACGTGAAACACGGGCCGAATTCTCAGAGCCTGTCTCGACTCTGCCTCCCCGTGGCATTATGTAACCGCTCCTGATTTTAAAGCGGCCATATTATGGACCGGTGCAACGCAACGGCTGAGTTCGAGTGCGCTGTGAAAGAGAGAAGACTCAATGAGTGATTGGGATGTCATCGTTATTGGCGGCGGGCATGCGGGCTGTGAAGCCGCTGCGGCTTCGGCGCGAGCCGGTGCCAGGACTTTGCTGATCACGCACAAGCTGGAAACCATCGGAGAAATGTCCTGCAATCCCGCGATTGGCGGGCTTGGAAAGGGCCATCTCGTGCGCGAGATTGATGCCCTTGACGGCATTATGGGGCGTATCGCAGACGTGTCCGGTATCCAGTTCCGCCTTCTCAATCGCTCAAAAGGGCCCGCAGTTCGTGGACCGCGCACTCAATCGGATCGCAAGCTTTATCGTGAAGCGATGCAGGCGGAGCTGGCTGAAACGCCAAATCTGACCCTGCGTGCTGCAGCCGTTGAGGATCTGATTTTCGAGGAGGGCGTTTGTCGCGGTGTGGTTGATGCGCGCGGCCAGTCCTATACAGCCCAGGCGGTTGTGCTTACGACGGGAACATTCCTGAAGGGGATGATCCATAGAGGTGAGGAGCGCATCCCGGCCGGCCGCGTGGATGAGGCGCCGTCGATTGGATTGTCGGATACGCTCTATGGTCTCAACCTGGCCATGGGGCGTTTGAAAACCGGCACGCCGGCCCGATTGCGCAAATCAACAATTGACTGGGAGAGCCTGGAACAACAGCCCGCGGATGCTGATCCGGTTCCCTTCTCCTTTCTGACCGAAAAGATTGAAGTGCCGCAAATCACGTGTGGTGTGTCCCGGACAACAGAAGAAACGCATCGGATTATCGCGGAAAATATCGAGCAGTCGGCTGTTTATAGCGGCGCGATTGCCGGTCGAGGACCGCGTTACTGCCCCTCGATTGAAGATAAGGTTCACCGCTTCGCCGATCGGAATAGTCACCAGGTCTTCCTTGAGCCAGAGGGGCTGGATGACGACACGGTTTATCCCAATGGGATCTCCTCATCGCTTCCTGAGGCGGTGCAGGATCGCTTCCTGCGCACCATGCCGGGTCTCGCGAATGTTGAGGTGATCCGCTACGGCTATGCGATCGAGTATGATTATGTCGATCCGCGTGAGCTCGACGCCACGCTTCAAGTCCGAAAAGCCAGGGGTTTGTGGCTTGCGGGTCAGATCAATGGCACGACGGGTTATGAAGAAGCTGCAGCGCAAGGATTGATCGCTGGCTTGAATGCAGCGCGGAGCGCTCAGTCCAAGGATCCGGTCATCCTGTCGCGCTCAGAAGCCTATATTGGTGTGATGATCGATGATCTGATCACGCGCGGTGTATCCGAGCCCTACCGCATGTTCACCTCCCGGGCGGAGTATCGATTGACCCTGCGCGCGGATAATGCTGACCAGAGACTGACCCCAAAAGCGATTGATCTGGGTTTTGCCAGTGCGAGGCGCGCCGAAGCGTTTACGGCCAAGATCGCGGACCTTGAGGCGGCAAAGGCGCTAACGTCACGTCTGACACTGACCCCACCGGAAGCGAAATCCATGGGTTTGAGCGTCAATCAGGATGGGAAGCGCCGGAATGTCAGCGATCTTCTGGCCTATCCGGATATTCATTGGGCGCAGCTGGCGGAGATATGGCCCGAGCTGGCAGACCTCGCGCCAGCTATCATTGAGCAGATCGAGATTGATGCTCTGTATGCCGGATATCTGGAGCGCCAACAGGCGGATATTCTGGCCTTCCGCCGCGACGAGGCGGTCCGGATCCCGGAGAATTTCGATTATACGCGAGTGGGTGGCTTGTCGAATGAAGCGCGTGAGAAGCTGGAACGGGCACGGCCGGAAACACTGGGTCAGGCTGCACGTATTGAAGGCGTTACGCCCGGGGCGCTCACCGCAGTGCTCGCCCATGTAAAGCGTGCCGGTAAGGAAGCGAGCGCATGACCCGTGAGGAGTTTGCTGAGCTAAGCGGTGTTTCACGTGAAACACTCGAAAAGTTCGAGATCTGGTATCGCCTTCTGGAAGAGACCAACGCTCATACTAATCTCGTCGGACGCTCAACCCTCGCCGACTTCTGGACCCGGCATGCGTTTGACAGTTTCCAGCTCTTCGAACACATGCCTCAGACAGCGCAAACAATCATTGATATGGGGGCCGGTGCTGGATTTCCCGGCATCGCACTGGCGCTCGGTCTGCAGGACCGCGGCCGGCCAGGCTCTGTCTTGATGATCGATTCTGTCGGTAAGAAAGTGGCCTTCCTCAAAAAGGTGATTGCCGAAACAGGGGCGCCGGCCGAGGCACGAGCGATTCGCGTGGAGGCGCTTGATCCGGCCAATCCCGTCGACCTGGTTACGGCGAGAGCCTTCGCTCCGATGGATAAATTATTGGGATATGCCGAACCCTTGTTGAAAAACGGGGCTGAAGGCCTGTTTCTCAAGGGGCGAAGCTATCAGGATGAATTGACCGATGCCCGTAAAAACTGGACATTCAATTCTGAAGTCATACCCAGTCGTACCAGTGACGGGGTGATCCTGAAGATCCATGAGGTCCAGCGTGCAAGATAAGTTGCCGCGTGCTCGCGCGCCCCGCGTGATTGCCATCGCTAATCAAAAAGGTGGTGTGGGTAAAACCACAACCGCAATCAATTTGGGCACAGCCCTGGCGGCCATCAAGCAAAAAGTCGTGATTGTCGATCTCGATCCGCAGGGCAATGCGTCTACCGGTTTGGGTGTCCCGCCCTCGGCGCGCGGATTGACCGTGTTTGACCTGATTGTCGGAGATGACCGCTTTGCCGATGCGTTGACCCCGACCGTCGTACCAGGACTGTCCATCATACCCTCTGACGTTCTGCTTTCCGGTGCAGAGCTGGAATTAGCGAATGATAACCGGCGCTCTTACAAGCTGAAACGCTCCATCGAGGATTATGTCTCCGATACGCGACGTGAGCCGATCGATTATATCCTGATTGATTGTCCGCCATCGCTGAACGTGCTGACAGTCAATGCGCTGACAGCCTCGGATTCAATCCTGGTGCCGCTTCAATGTGAGTTCTTCGCGCTTGAAGGCCTGACCCAATTGCTCAAAACGGTTGAGCGTGTTCGCGGTCACCTCAATTCCAAGCTCGATATTCAGGGCCTCGTGCTCACCATGTATGACGGACGTAATAATCTGTCAGCAGAAGTGGCTGCCGATGTGCGCGAACACTTCGGAGACAAGGTCTATAAGACGATGATCCCGCGGAATGTCCGGGTGTCAGAGGCGCCATCCGTGGGCAAGCCAGTTTTGCTCTATGATCTGAATTGTTCGGGTTCGAAAGCCTATGTGGCTTTGGCCAAGGAAGTCGTCCGCCAAGAGCGCGACCGTAAAGCCCAAGAAGAAGGTGAACCGGCATGAGTCCGTCGGAAAAGAATAAGCGGCTAGGCCGTGGTCTCTCAGCCCTTTTGGGCGAGACTGAAACAGAGAGTTATGCGCCCGCTGAGACCGGTAATACCGGGTCAGACTCGGCACGACGCGGTGTGTCGACTCTGCCGATCGAGCTGATTCAGCCCAATCCGGATCAGCCGCGCAAGACGATCACCGAAAGCGAGCTCGATGCGCTTGCAGAATCCATCGCCGACAAGGGAATTGTGCAACCGATCCTGGTCCGTCCACTCGAGGGTGGCGAGCGCTATGAGATTGTCGCGGGCGAGCGTCGCTGGCGTGCGGCCCAGCGTGCGCGGCTCCATGAAGTGCCTGCTCTCATCCGAGAGCTGACCGATCGAGAAACGCTGGAAATCGGTATCGTCGAAAACGTCCAGCGCGCGGATCTCAATGCCATTGAAGAGGCGCAAGCTTACAAGCAATTGATTGAGCGCTTCGGGCATACTCAGGATGATGTGGCGCGGGCCGTGTCCAAAAGCCGAAGTCATATCGCCAATATGATCCGATTGCTGGCCTTACCGGAGGCTGTGCAGTCGCATCTGGCGGCGGGTCGGCTGTCGGCGGGTCACGCCCGTGCGATTGCCACCTCACCCAATGCCGAGATCCTGGCGGAAAATATTATCGCGAGAGGCCTTTCAGTCCGCGAAGCCGAGAAGCTCGCCAAGGGTGGAGCCGATTCTGGCTCGAATGCGAAAACATCGGCCCGCTCCGTTGATACCAAGGATGCTGACACAAAATCTCTTGAGGCGGATATTGCGGCGCGGCTCGGGTTGGATGTCGATATTCGACATGGCGCGAAAGGCGGAGAAATCCGGGTGCACTACCGCACGCTTGAACAATTAGATGATATATGCCGAAGGTTGAGTGCGAATGGTTCTCAGTGACGCGCTCTCGAAGCGCCACGGGCCAGTCGGAGCATCAACTCCCCGATAATCGCATCTGAAGGGCTGCCAGAACGCTTGATCTGACGTTCCGCATCGAAGGCTAGCTGGCGTGCTGCGTCGAGTTTCCGCCCTCTCCAGAACCCTAATTGTCTTTTAAATTGAGCAGCTTGCGGCCCGAAACGCGGGGCTCCGGATCGCGCGAGCGCCTGGTCCTGGCCGCCTGCCGCGTGAACTAATCCAAATTGGTCAATTCTGCGCTGTACAGCGCGCAAAATGGCGACGGGCGAGGTTCCAGCGCTCAAGGCCCTTGCATAAGACCGATCAAGGTCAGGGACGTTTCCATCAAAGAGAGGTCCGATGATCTGATCGAGTCCGCTCTCGCCATGGTCTGCAGCAACGGACTCGATATCACTAAGAGTGATCTCATCATCGCCAGGTGAGCGTTGGCCCTTGAGGCCCTTATAGAGGATGAGTTTCTCGATCTCGCCTCGTGCCAGGGCGCGATCGCCTTCCAGTCGCGGCAGCCAGTGAGACCAGGTGGATGCTTCAATCACCAATCCTTCCTCGGCGAGAAGCTTGCGAGTGAGGTCTTCGAGGCTCTGGGCGTTGTCGGCATAACAGGCGATCGCAGCGGCCTTGCGGGCCGGTTCAAACGTTTTTCGAAGCTTGCCCCGAGGTGTCAGGTCCCCGGATTCCACGATGAGTGTGGCTTCAATCCCGCCCGCATCACCTTCGATCATCTCCACCATGTCGAGAA
Source organism: Alphaproteobacteria bacterium (assembly GCA_018222865.1). Lineage (GTDB taxonomy): Bacteria > Pseudomonadota > Alphaproteobacteria > Caulobacterales > Maricaulaceae > Maricaulis. Next base: position 95,697 of record JAAEZM010000003.1, on the reverse strand, counting down.
TTGGCGCACTTCCGGTCTCACCAGACAGGCGTACACGAACCACGCGCTTGCCTCCTGTCAGTGACATGGCGGCCATAGCGTCAGCGAGCGCAGCGGGATCGGACTTTAGGTCCTCGTCAGAGAATTGAGACAGTGCGAAAGGATCATTTGGATCCTCGAGCAGGGACTGAACGAGGGTATTGGCGCGTTCATGGGCCAAGCCGCGATCTGGTCCGAAGATGAGATAGGCGCGATATTGTTTGTCCGGGTTCTCAACCAGGCGATCAGCTTCACGTGGGGTGATTTTCACCACGTCTCACTGCTCCGCGCAAAACGATAGAGTTGCAGGGTCATCTGTTCCGCCGCGGCTTCAACGGCCCGGGTCTCTGCATCGCGCTCGGCGATCTCAATGGAGTAAAGCTCAGACGAGGCGTTAAAACCGGCTTCGCCCTCGGCGATACCGGTAAACGCTGGGCGGCTCACACCGTCGCGCATCAAGCGATAGGTCACGCTCACGCGAACCGCATAGCGTCTCGCTTCTTCATTGGTGCTGACACCCAGGCCGAGCCGTGACCTTCTTGTCTCTGTGATCAGAGTATAAGGGCCGCGCGCATTTCGTGTTCCCAGAGCATCATGCAGGGCTTCCTGGAGATAGAAATCGACCCGCTCACTTCCCGTCTGGATCCGGATTTCTGATAAGTCTTCACCCGGACTCCCCGTCCCATACATGGGAGAAAAACCGCACGCAGACAGGCTCGCCGCCCCAATAAGGGCCAGGCCAGAGAAGAAGAAGCGACGCGTGCGCATAGGATTATCCCGCTACAATATTCACGATGCGGTCTGGGACCACGATGATCTTGCGTATCGTAAGGCCTTCGAGCGTTCGCGCTACCCCCTGATCACTCAGAGCAACAGATTTCACGGTCTCTTCATCGCTTCCGCGGGCCAGTTCAATCTCGCCGCGCTTCTTGCCATTCACCTGAATCGGCATGACGATGCTGTCCTCGACGAGCAAGCTCTCATCGACTTGCGGCCAAGGAGCTTCAAGCACCAGGCCTTCACCGCCAAGGCGAGACCAGGCTTCCTCTGCCAGGTGTGGAATGAAGGGCGCAATCATCCGAGCAAGCATGCCCAGCGCCTCAGCGCGCGCGGCGAGCATGTCTTCACTTTCGCCTTTGGCCTGACGCAGTGAATTCACAAGATCGTGGATTTGCGCAACGGCCGAATTAAAGCGGAAGCCCTCAATGGCATCGGTCACCGTGTGCGCAGCCTTGTGGGCGGCTTTGCGGACCGCCAGAGCATCACCGGAAGCGTCTGTTGCGATCGTCATGGGGCCCGGGGCGGCTTCTGGGAGCTCATCCACGGTTGACCAAAGACGCTGCAGGAAACGCCAGACGCCCGCCACGCCACTATCGGTATACTCGACATCGCGCTCAGGCGGTGAGTCTGACAAGACAAACCAGCGGGCAGCATCGGCGCCATAATCCTCGATGAAGGCGTCGAGATCGACGACATTCTTCTTGGACTTGGACATTTTCTCAATTGCGCCCACCGTCACGGGCTTACCCGTCTCGGTTTCAACGAAACCCTCACCTTTTTCAGTGATCTCGTCTGGCGAGAGCCATTTGCCCTCGGCTGACTTATACGTCTCGTGCGTCACCATGCCTTGGGTAAACAGGCCCGCGAAAGGCTCACTGGCCTTCTCATCCATCATCCCGGCATTGCTCAATGCGCGAGAGAAGAAGCGAGCATAGAGCAGGTGCAGGATCGCATGCTCGATACCGCCAACATATTGGTCGACCGGCATCCAGTGATTGGCGTCTTCGGCCGCAAAGGGCACCGTCTCACCGAAGGGCGATGTAAAGCGCAGGAAGTACCAGGACGAACAAACGAATGTATCCAACGTATCCGTTTCACGGCGCGCCGGCTTGCCGCATTTCGGACAGGTCGTGTGCTTCCAGGTCGGGTGGCGTTCGAGCGGATTGCTCGGATGATCGAAAGTTACGTCATCGGGGAGTTTGACAGGAAGCTGGTCCTGCGGAACCGGGACAACACCGCAATCATCGCAGTGAATAACCGGGATCGGGCAACCCCAGTACCTTTGCCGTGACACCAGCCAGTCGCGCAGGCGGAAAGTGGTAGCACCTTCACCAAGTCCTAGCTTCTCCAACTCCTCAATGGCCCGCTCAATGGCCTCAACCGTCGACAAGCCATCAAGGAAACGAGAATTATAGATCGTACCGGGCCCGGTATAGGCCTCATCCGTGATGGCATGCGTCGCCGCGTCCGCGTCTGGCGGCAGGACAACCGGGTTGACGGGAAGCTCATACTTATTGGCGAAATCGAGGTCGCGCTGGTCACCCGCCGGCGAACCGAAGATCGCACCGGTCCCGTAGGTCGAGAGCACGAAATTGGCCGACCAAACCGGCAATTCCCAATCCGGATCAAAGGGGTGGCGGACTGTAATCCCAAGATCCACACCCTTCTTGGGCGCCTTCTCAATCTCTTCTTCCGATGTGCCCATACGAGCGCATTCGTGCATGAAGCGATCTATTTCCGGATCATCTTCGGCCAGTTTTTTTACGATCGGATGATCGGGGGCGAGCGCCAGGAAGCTTGCGCCGAAAAGCGTATCGGGCCGTGTTGTAAAGACCTCGATACTCTCGCCAAAGGCTTCACCATGAGAGGCGTCCGTGAAGGGGAAGCGGATCTGTGCCCCTCGCGAGCGACCAATCCAGTTCGCCTGCATGGTGCGAACCTTATCGGGCCAGCGATCAAGGTCTTCCAGGCCCTCCAGAAGCACGTCCGCATACTCAGTGATTTTGAAGAACCACTGATCGAGCTCGCGTTGAACAACAAGCGCGCCGGACCGCCAACCGCGCCCATCAATGACCTGTTCATTGGCCAGCACTGTCTGGTCGACCGGATCCCAATTGACCTTGGCGGTTTTGCGATAAACCAGGTCTTTTTCCATCAATCTCAGGAAGATATCCTGTTGATGGCGATAATAGCTCGGATCGCAAGTCGCAAATTCGCGAGACCAGTCCAAAGCCAGACCGAGCCGCTGCAGCTGTCCGCGCATCGCATCGATATTGTCATAGGTCCAGGCGCCGGGATGCACGCCGCGTTCGCGCGCGGCGTTTTCGGCCGGCAGCCCAAAGGCATCCCACCCCATTGGGTGCAGCACATCAAAGCCCCGTGCCCGCTTATAGCGGGCCACAACATCACCCATGGCATAATTGCGAGAGTGACCGACATGGATGCGCCCCGAAGGATAGGGGAACATCTCCAGGACATAGTATTTTGGCTTGCCGGAGGTGGCACCTTCAGCACGGAAGGAATCATTATCCGCCCAAGCCGATTGCCATTTCGGTTCGGCTTCGCGGGGATTGTATCGGCTCATTGGCTGGCACGCGGTGGTCACCGCGCTCCCGGTCGTCCCGGCTTAGTCGTCCAGTTGCGCAATACGCAGCTGACGCGCGCGGGTCAGAATAGCAGTTTCGATTTCATAGGCGGTGGATGAGCTCGAAGGCGCATCAATCCAGCCACCGTTTTCTTCCCGGACTTGACGGAAGACGTTCACCGCAAGTGCATCAGCGCGAAGCCGCGTATCGAGAATATAGACAGTGAGCTTGAAGCGCTCATTGGTCATCTGCGGATTGGCGTACCAGTCCGTGATGATCACACCACCGAACGGATCCACCTCAGCCAAAGGCATGAAGTTGATCGTGTCCAGGCTTGCGCGCCACAGGAAGCTGTTGACGCCAATGCCTTCCACTTCAACACGGCTATTGCCCGTGATGGACGGTAGGCGCAGACCCGATGATCCTTCCGAGCTGGACGAACCAGAACTGTTTCCGGCCGAGCTACAGGCGGTAAGAAAAAGCGCGCTGACTGCCAGGGCAGCACCAAACTTCCAACGGTTAAGCATACGCCGCAACTCCTTCATACAAGACGGCAAGCACTCCGGGAGGGCAGTTGAAAACACCGTCTAACCACCCTTGGGACTTGCTTGTATAGCACGCGAAATTTTGCGCACCAGAGTAGAAAGTCACCCGATCTAACCGTGACAAAGCTGCAACAGGCTTCCAGGAAGCGACGGGATAACGGTGTCTCCGCCTTGACCGGACGGCCCGCCTCAACTCCTGTACACAAGCGACGTCCGGGGGGACGGGGCCGATCGGTGGGGCCGTGAGTGATGAAATGGACAATTAGCGCGATAAGTTTCGCGGCGGTGTCCAGTCTCTTCACGGCCCCTCCGACATTCTCTCAAGACACTCATAGTTATAATGGTTCGGGATCAGCAGCCGAGACGCTGTTCGAGATTGATATGGCCGGACTGGCCTTCGCAATCGAGGGTGAAGCCGAGCTCCTCGCGGATCTTGATGCGCGTTTTCGCTATGAGAACATCACCGATAATGGTCGACGTTATGGATTTGTCCTCGCAGGTCGAGCCGAGCGCGATAGCGACCGGATAGCCTTTGGCGGAAATGCCGGTTTCTGCCCTGCAGGTCAGGCAGATTGCCCTGATCAGCCAAGCCGCGGCTATACCTCCGGCCTGCAGGCTCAAGCGCCGGCCGAGCGGGATTCAGGCGTGCGCGCTGCCGTCACCGAGGCCTTCCTGTTTCTTCACTCCGGATGGGGCGAATGGCGTATCGGTTATGGCGATGGTGCTGCGCGACTTGATGAAGTCGGCGGTCCAAGCGCTTTCCGGACGATCAGAGCGGATGGTGGCCGGCTCGACCCAGCCGGTGTGAACCATGCGCGCACGGAGAATTACGCATCCGGTCAGGCTCCAAAGCTTGTATTCCGGTCCATAGCGCTGGGTCAGCGCTCCACTATCGGTAGTTTCAGGGCATCTGCCTCCATCACACCAGAGGTTGGCGATTGCGGGGTGGATTTCTGTGCTTTTGGCGATGGTCCCGGCCCTGTGCGCTCGCCTGAACCGGATTGGGTTGTCGAGCTGGGTGGGCTGTATGAGGTGGATCGGGGGCCCCAGGAGTGGGCGTTCAGCATTGGCTGGGCGAGAAGCGAAAACGAAAGCCCGATCGCGGGAGTTGACCGTTTGGAGAGCCTGGATCTCGGTGTCAGCTGGCGGCGGGGAAATTGGCTGGCTGGTAGCCGGTGGTTGACCAGCAATAATGCGATCAATGGCGATGCGGGCTACCAAGCCTATTCCGCGTCTGTGGGTTATGAGGCGGGACCCTGGATGACCAGCCTGGAGTGGGCGGCATTCAGTGATGACCTTGTCCATGCGGATGGACATACCTGGCAAGTCGGCACGTCCTGGCTCGGGGATAGCTGGTTATTGGGTGTTGGCCTGCAACAGGTTGAGCGCGAGGTGGCGCAATTTCTCGCAGGCAGCCGAAGCTCAGAAGCAACTGACTCTACAGTTGTTTTTCTTGAAGCAAGCTGGCGTCATTGACATATCGGCAACAGCGGTCGGAAAAGCGCTGTAATACCGAAATACCCCCCTGTGCATAACATCCTCGCTTGCCTATAATTGCCAGCTAGGTGAGGGAGCGTCATGATCATCCGCAAGTCCACATTTACAGGCCATGCTAAAGCGCTGGGCATTACTGCCTTCGCGTCTACGCTCCTGTTGTGTGCGCCGGCGGCGATGGGTCAAGACGCCCCGGAGGCTGTTCCTCAGTCTGAAACACCTTGGTATGAGGCCTTCACGCTGTCTCTGAATGAAGATCTGCCGCCCTCGCTTGATGAAAGCCTTCCCACCATCGACTGGGAAGCTGAAAGCGGACGCTGGGGGCTGACCTTGGGTATTCGAGATGAACAGTATGAACCCCTCGAACTCGACGATGTCAGCGCCAGCGCCTTCGTGAATGTGGGTGAACGTTTCCGCTTCGGCGGCGAAGTACGCTTTACCTCCCCGCAGGACGATCTCTTCATGATCCCGAGCGAGGATGAAGAGCGCGCGCCGGAGATCAAGTTCGAGTCCGCTTTACGCTTCTAAAGCACTCATACCGTCTCATTGAAAGCTTCCACCATGGCAAAGCCGGCAGCGCCGCTATTGGTTATTCTGCGCATGGTTTCATCGCGGATTCCGCCAAGCAGGTAGACCGGTAGCGCAGATTGCCTGATGAGAAGGCGTGCTCTTAAAGCTCCAATTGCTGATCCTGCACTGGGGCTGTTTGAAGCAAAAATCGGGGATAGGAGAGCTGCGTCCATGCCCAGCGCTGCTGCTTTTTGCAGCGCAGGAGCTGAATGTGCCGCTGCCGTAAACCAGCTTGTATACGAACGCGCCCGCGCCTGAGCAGCCTGAGCATAAAAGCGTTCCGGCCAATGCACACCATCCGCACCAATGCGGTCTGCCAGCTCAAGGTCAGATGAAACCAGGAGATAGGCTCCGCGCTCATGGCAGAGCTGAGCCAGACCTCCGGCCGTCTCATATCGATCCGCCACACCAAAATGTCTATAAACAAGCGCGCTTCCAGCCGGTAAACGACTGGCCAGCACATAGGGATCCGGCGTTCGCACCGGATCAGTCAGGACCAGAAGGCGCGGTGCATTCACGGCATCGCCAATGCGCTCAGCAAGACTTGCCAATCGATGGGAGCGGGCATATGGCGATGAGATGAGTGACATTTCAGATCTGAAAAACAATCGGGACAAAATTCTGGACCGGATTGCTGTCTGCGCACAAGCGCGAGAGGCTGGCGAGACGGTTGAACTGGTCGCTGTTTCCAAGCGCCAGCCCGATACGCGTATCGAGGCCATGCTGGCAGCGGGCCAACGCGTTTTTGGTGAAAACCGGGTGCAGGAGGCGCAGCAACACTGGTCTGAACGGCGTTCAGCCTATCCAGACCTGGAGCTGCGGCTGATTGGTCCTCTTCAGTCCAATAAAACTGCAGATGCCGTCGCGCTGTTTGATGTGATTGAGACGCTTGATCGCGAGAAGCTCGCTCGCGCGATCAAGACAGAGATGGACCGCCAACAGCGCAAGCTGCGTCTGTATATTCAGGTGAATACCGGAGAAGAAGATCAAAAGTCGGGCATTTTGCCGGCCGAGCTTCCCGGCTTTCTCGATTTCTGTCGTGATGAGTGCGGGCTGGAAATTGAAGGCCTGATGTGTATCCCGCCTGTGGATGAGCCGGCAGGCCTGCATTTTGCGCTTCTCGCGAAGCTGGCACGAGAGGCAGGGCTGTCCAAACTCTCCATGGGTATGAGCGGCGATTTCGAAACCGCGATTGGTCTGGGTGCGACGTCAGTGAGGTTGGGATCCGTGCTGTTTGGTGCGCGTGATGCCTAGGCGGATTTAATAACCACACGGTCGCCAGGCTGAACCTCGGACAAAAAGCGCTTCACGTCTTCCCTTGCCAGTGCAACGCAGCCTTCGGTCGGCTCATAATCGCCGCGCTTGCAATGCAGGAAAATCGCCGAACCCCGTCCCGCTTGCGGTGGGTCATCATTATGGCCGAGCACGAGGATGATGTCGTAGAGCTCATCCTCGCGCATCAGATCCTCATGTGACGCTGCATAGGGTTTGCGTACCGGGCGGTTATAGGCGGGGTCTTCTGGAGCATCACACCAGCCATCATCGGCGTGAATGGGGCGGACAGGCAGGTCGGTGCTCGGGCACTCCCCACGATCCGCCCGATAAAGCACGCGCCTTACCGGATAGGCCCCGGTTGGCGTGGCGCCATCACCTTCCCGCTTCTGCGATTCATCCACCGCGCCTGAGCGGCCCAAAGCGGCTCTCACGCGTTTGTCGGGGAATGTGAAGTATCCGTCAGTTGTAACCAGCCAGTCCATGGGATTTGTCTAGCGCGGTTCGCGGTGGTCGGCGAGGGCGCTGCATGCAGCTTAAAGCTTACGCCTGCCCTTTCGCCTCCCCCACCACGGACGATGTGCCCATCTCTGGGCGCTATCAGGGTAAAAGCAAGAATCAGGCCGTGAATCAGAGGGTTAATAGCTGGTTCTAGGCGTCACGGTCGGTAAGGTTTGCCGGGTAGATTATACCGCCCGGCAAAATTTGCCTTACCGAAGGAAATAGGCATAGTCAGACGTATGAGTGCACAAAAAACCATCTTGCTCGTCGATGATGACGATGATCTCCGCGAAGCGCTGGCCGAACAATTCGCCCTGCACGAAGAATTCCGCACGATTGAGGCTGGAGTCGCTGGCGACGGGATGAGCCGCGCCAAGGAAGAGCGCGCCGACCTTATTCTGTTGGATGTAGAACTCCCGGATATGGATGGTCGTGATGCGTGCCGCCTGATGCGCAAGAATGGCATCACGGCGCCGATCATAATGCTGACCGGTCAGGATACGGATGCCGATCAGATCCTCGGTCTGGAATCCGGTGCCAATGACTATGTCACCAAGCCGTTCAAATTCTCGGTCCTGCTGGCCCGTGTGCGCGCTCATTTGCGCAGCCATGAGCAGAGCGAGGATGCAGTTTTCCAGGTTGGCCCTTATGAATTCCGCCCAGCCATGAAACTCCTGGTGACGGAAGAGGATAAGAAGATCCGTCTCACCGAAAAAGAGACCAATATCCTCAAATATCTCTACAGGGCTGGTGGGAAGCCGGTCCCGCGCGATGAATTGCTACATGAGGTCTGGGGCTATAATCCTGCGGTGACCACGCACAAGCTGGAAACGCACATCTATCGCGTGCGCCAGAAGAACGAGCCGGACACGTCTCATGCCCGCCTTCTGGTCACAGAGAGCGGTGGCTATCGCTTGCATAGCTGAGCCGCCTGGGCGGGATTAGCCCAGTTGCAGCACGACCGGCGCGTGATCTGACGGCTTTTCATAGCCGCGGAGGTCTTCCCAGATCTTGAAGCCATCCCGGCCCTTGGCGATCGCCTGTTCCTTGACGCTGGGTGAGGTCCAGATGTGATCGAGACGGCGGCCGCGATTGGCTTTCCGCCAGTCCCGCGCACGATAACTCCACCAAGTGTAGACTTTCTCGTCCATGGGAATGAGCTCACGGGCGATATCCGCGAATTCTCCGGCCTGGCGGATACGTTCAAGCGCTTCGGTCTCAACCGGTGTGTGGCTGACAACCTTGAGCAATTGCTTGTGCGACCAGACATCGTGCTCATAAGGGGCAATATTAAAGTCCCCGACGAGGATGAGTGAGGGGTTTTCCGCCCGGCGTTCGCCAAAATAGCGCTCCAGCCGCTCAAGAAATTCCATCTTGTGCTTGAAGCGCGGATTGGTTTCTGGATCCGGTTCATCGCCGCCCGCCGGAATGTAGAAGTTGTGCAGCTCTATGCCCTCGACGCGAACTCGCTGGTGACGGGCTTCTTCTTTCGGGCACAGCCCTTCATCCGATAGATCTTCCAGTGGCAGTTTTGAGGCGATGGCGACACCATGCATGCCCTTCTGGCCGCGCACATGGAAGTGACTGAAGCCCATTTCTCGAAAGGCCTCTTCCGGAAATTCATGATTTTGGCATTTGATTTCCTGAAGGCAGAGCACGTCCGGGTCGGCCAGCTTCACCCATTCCGCGACGAGGGGTGCGCGCAGGCGAACGGAGTTGATATTCCAGGTGGCGATTGAAAAACCGGTCATGCGTCTTCCTTGTCGGTGTTTCGAAGGGCAGAGGTGAAGGCATGTAGTAATTCGCCTTCCAGCGCATCAGCGCGCAGCTCTAGAGGATATTATAGGTGGCACCGGCCAGCCCGATCGGCCAGCGACCCCGCGCAAACAGCCGCCAGCGTGCCAGAAATGGATGCGGCTCCTCGTCATTCTCGGCTTCGGCCATGACAACCAGGGCTGCGCCATTGGCAGCCTGGGCCAGGGCGCCGGCAGCGGCGTGAACCAGATCCAGATCACCGACATCAGAGAGTGCCGCGGCGTCCTCGACAGCATCGCGAGCTGTATCACCTGTGCGCTGTGCGACCATTGCCAGTGCCGTTGTCACAGCCTGTTCGTCCAGCCGTTCCAGGGCTGCGGAGACAAGGCCGGTCCGCAACATTTCCTCTGCTTCCCAGCCAAGAGGGTCGCGATCAAGCGTCTCGGCGGCAATTGCAGCATCATTCCAGCTGGTGACGACAGCTGGCTCGGCTTCAGGAAAACCCAGCCCGTCCAGATAAAGCCGCGCGAGATGGGCTTCGCGCTCATCTAACGGCTCGCCCAGCCTTGAGAACCAGGTATTGGCGTTCAGGCTGTCTGAAAAGGCGCGCACGCGATAAAGGAGCGGGATTTCCTCTAGCAGGCGTGGAATATCGGGTTCGTCGGCGTCGGAGTTAAATTGCATGGCGCTTATTTAGCCTCGCTCTGAGGGTTTTCCCATAGGGCGGGTGATAAAGGCCCAAATGAAAAGCGCCCGGCCTCGAGGGGGAAGGAGGCCGGGCGCGTGCTATGCGCCTAAATTTGTTCTGCAGCGCAGCGCCGGGAGGGGATCAGTCCGGCGCGACTGTCGGGGCGGATCCGCAAGCGGGGGGACGACGCCGATCCATGTCGCCCTTCAGTCAGCGTCACCATAGGGCCACAGCTTCTATAATTCTGCAAATAAAAAATGAGAAAGGAATTGCCTGTGGTAAAAAAGCATCAGCCCCTTCCGCGCCCACGACGCGAATCACGCCGGTCTTCGGGCTCGGGAATGACAAAAAGACGGGGACTTAGATCCATTCCAGTCTCTTGATCTTCAAGGATAATTCTCGTGATCTGACCGAGCGCATCCGTGACATACCACTCACGAAGCACAAAATCCTCGCCTTCAAAGACAAACTGGATTTGGCCTTCCATCTCACCATTCGGATCCCGTACGATCAAAAAGGTCAGGCCTTGATCGGAGATAAGAGAGACAATTTGGGCATCCGCCTCGACATCGATCTCTTCCTTCAGCAGCCACCATAATGGGGTAGACCGGATCGGAGCGCGATCCACCGTCTCTAGCGCGCGGTCCTGCATGGCGACGGTCGTGCCGTCAGCGATCACGGAAATCGGGCTGGGATCATCATATTCAAACCGCAGCCGACCCGGCCGGTCGATGGATAAGAGCCCGCCGATGACCTGCCCCTGCGGTGAAATCTGCATGAAGCGCGCCCGCAAGGTATCAATAGAGTTCAGATAGCCATTAATCCCCGTCAGAACATTGGCCCGGTCGAGCCCTGTGTCCTGCGCAATCACTTCCGTTTCAGCTGATGCCGGGGCATCACTTACTACAGGCTGCTCAGTGGCTGCCTGCATCATCAGGGCGGTCATAAACATCGTAATCATAGGCGCAAGCTGAACCGGTATTGCGGCGGGAGCAAGACCGAAGTGTTCATCTTTGCATCAGGCGATCGGAGCGTTAGCCCAGTCTTGCGGCTGCGCTTTGCATTGTATCGGCGGAGCGATCGACAGCTTCCGTTGCATCCGAGATATGACGGACCGATGAGGACACCTCGGATACACTGCGAGAGGCGGTCTGCATGGACGCGCTGATATCCTGGGTCACGGCAGATTGCTCTTCCACCGCCGAAGCCACGGTGGTGGCGATCTCTTCGATCCGGGCGATGGTTTCGCTAATGCTGCCAATGGCGCCAACAGCGTCTTCAGTGCGCGTCTGCACGGCACTAATCTGATCTGAAATATCCCCGATGGCTTGCGAGGTCTGTCCAGCCAAGCCTTTGACTTCATTGGCAACGACAGCGAAGCCCTTGCCGGACTCACCGGCACGCGCCGCTTCAATTGTCGCATTAAGAGCAAGGAGATTGGTTTGATCGGCAATCGAATTGATCATCTCAACGACCTGGCCAATCGCGCCGGCCGCTTCTGACAGGGAGCCGATGATCTCGCCGGTCTGTGCTGCTTGGTCGACGGCGTTTTTGGCAATGTGCATCGTGTCGGTCACGCTGCGATTGATCTCGACAAAAGATGCCGCCAGCTCTTCAGCACCGGCGGCGACTGAGGTGACATTCTGGGCGGCATCATCAGAGGAATGAACAGCCTCTGCGGCCTGTTCGCGCGATGAGCGGACATGGGAGCTGACAACGTCGATTTCATCAAGAATGCTCTGTTGAATGGTCTCGCGCTCCACTCGCTTCTTGACCATGTCTGTAGCATCAGACGCGAGCTTGACGATTTTCGCGGGCTTACCATCAAGGCCCCGGATCGGATTATAGCTGGCGAGCAGCCAAATCTCATCGCCTGCCTTGTTCTGACGGTGCACTTCACCTGCATGAGCCTCACCCTTGCCAAGACGGGCCCAGAAGTCCGCATAGTCTTGCGACGCGGCATAATCGGGCAGGCAAAACATGCGATGGTGTTTGCCGATAAGCTCGTCTTCCGAATAGCCCATGAAGTCGAGGAAATTCTGATTGGCGCGGAGAATATGGCCTTGAAGGTCGAACTCGATCACACAGCGCGTTTCATTGATAGAGGCGATCTGGCTTTCGTAATCAAAACGCGTAAGGCGCTTCTCTGTGATATCCACCGCCAGCTTGATGATGCGCTCGACCTCACCCTTGCTATTGAAGACCGGTGAATAGCTCGCCTCAATCCAGATTTCGCGGCCGCCCTTTGCAAAGCGGCGAAACTCCGATGCGAGCGTTTCGCCGTGGGCCAGTGTCTTCCAGAAATCAGCGTATTCGGGGCTACTCGCGTAGTCTGCGTCCACGAATATCCGATGGTGTTTCCCGACCACTTCGTGTCGCTGGTAACCCATCGCCGAGAGGAAATTTTCGTTTGCATGAAGGATCTGGCCCGTCGGATCAAACTCGATGACTGCATAGGTCTTATTGATCGCGGCCATGCGGCGGTCTGCATGCGAGAAAAGTTTCATCACCGGCTCCTTTATCCGAGACAGGAGATGAGTCTTGCGCCTTGTTTGGTTAACACCTGGTTTTTCTTTGATACTACAATAATTGGGGTTTTTTAGTGCATCAAAGAGGTCAGCTGGAAGGCCCAGACGCTGCCGGGATTCCAGTTGGGAATGAGGAGAGTCGAGCCGTCGATAATGATGTCATTCATCAGCACGCCCGCCTCTGTCTGGTCCAGAAGTGTGCGCACCCGGCCACGCGCGGATATGTGCGAAACAATCCCCGGCCATTGCGCGAGGATATATCCATCGCACCAGCGAGCGATACCGTCAGCATTGGTCAGGCCGGTTGCCAGAACCTCGACCGATCGGCTGTCCCAATCGATCGCCAGCAATTCGCCCCGGGCCATGGTGGTCACGAGTAGCCGGCCCTCTTCAGGCAAAAGCCCGTTCACCCCATCGAGATGTTCGCCCTCCATCCAGATCGAGATCACACCCGCATCAAAGCTGTAGATCCGGTCTCCGGCGCTGTCGGAGACAAGGATTTCCCCGTCGGGGAGCGCAGCGGCATCATTGAGGAATTGAGCGCCCTCGATCGGGTGGCGCGCAATGACCCTGCCGGTTGCAAGATCGACCTCAATGAGTTGATCGATATCTGTGGCGAAGAGGCGGTCTTGGGTTCGTGCCAGTCCTTTTGGTGCATCAAGCCCGGAGACCCAATCAAGGTCGGTGATCTCACCTGAGGCGTTGATGCGGGCAATAAAGCCATTGCCATCCCGGTCGGATCCGCCGCCATTGACATTGGAGACAAAAAAACCGCCCTGACCATCACTGATCACGCTCTCTGGATTTGCGAAGCCATCGGTTCGCCATGCCTCAATCATGCTGGGATGACCGGGTCCGCAATGCGGTGCGGACGCTGCTAGGATAAGGCTGGACATAGTGATCAGCATGACATCATCCCCTCATCAGTCACGGCTTGGCAGGTTATTCGTCGGTGGGCTCTGGCAAGTAGATTTCCCGGCGACCCGCATGATCGGCGGGGCCAATCATGCCCTCTTCTTCCAGACGCTCGATCAAGGTTGCTGCCCGGTTATAGCCGATCGACAAGCGTCGCTGGATATAGCTGGTCGAGGCCTTGCGGTCCCGGGCGACCAGGGCCACTGCCTGATCAAAAAGCGTATCTCCGGAGCCCTCGCCCTCCATTCCAGGAATGCCGTCTTGATCATCCTCCTCGCCGCCGGCCGTGACCGCCTCGAGATATTCTGGCGCGCCCTGCTTTTTCAGGAAGCTGGCAACATCTTCAACTTCACGATCAGAGACAAAGGGGCCGTGCAATCGACGCAGTCGGCCGCCTGAGGCCATATAGAGCAGATCGCCCATGCCCAGGAGTTGCTCTGCGCCTTGTTCCCCGAGAATAGTTCGACTGTCGATCTTCGAGGTGACGGAGTAGGAGATCCGGGTTGGGAAGTTCGCTTTGATTGTACCGGTGATGACATCCACGGACGGACGCTGTGTTGCGGTCACAAGGTGAATGCCTGCGGCGCGCGCCATCTGCGCCAAACGCTGAACAGCAGCCTCGATCTCCTTGCCGGCGACCAGCATCAGATCGGCCATCTCGTCGATGATCACCACGATGTAAGGCATTTTTTCCGCCTCGATCGTTTCCGTTTCAAAGACGGGCTCACCGGTTTCTTTGTCATATCCAGTCTGGACGGTGCGAGACAGGGTCTCTCCCGCTGCCAGCGCGTCAGCGACGCGTTCATTGAAACCGCTGATATTGCGCACGCCGATTTTGGACATGCGTAAATACCGGCTTTCCATTTCGCGGACCGCCCATTTCAGGGCGACGACCGCTTTCTTCGGATCGGTGACGACGGGCGTCAAAAGATGCGGGATGCCGTCATAGACAGACAATTCCAGCATTTTGGGGTCGATCATGATCATGCGGCACTCTGCCGGTGGCAGTCGGTAGAGCAGCGACAGGATCATCGCATTGATACCGACCGATTTACCTGAACCGGTCGTTCCTGCGATCAAGAGGTGAGGCATGCGGGCAAGATCGGCCACAAAAGGCTCACCGCCGATCGTTTCCCCCAGCGCCAGAGGCAATTCTGCCTTTGTGTCCTCAAAGGATTTTGCATTCAAAAGAGCGCGCAGGAAAACGGTCTCGCGCTGGGCATTGGGCAGCTCAATCCCGATCGCATTGCGTCCGGGAACAACGGCGACACGCGCGGCTGTGGTGCTCATCGAGCGCGCGATATCATCGGCCAGATTAATCACCCTGGATGATTTCACACCCGGAGCGGGTTCGAATTCATAGAGCGTGACAACAGGCCCGGGCCGCACATGGACGATCTCGCCCTTCACGCCGAAATCAGACAGAACACCCTGCAATAGCTCGGCATTCTGGCGCAGGCCCGCCTCATCGACGGCATCGCTTCGAAGCGCGGGTTTGGCAAGAAGGTCGAGGCGTGGAAGCTTGAAGCCTTTGGATTTGGCAAACGGCAGAGCGCCCTGGGCTTCTCGCGTGTCCCGGTCCGATTTCTTGGCTTTCTTGCCGGCAGATACTTTGACGTGGGCGGCCGCGGACGCGATATCAGCTTCCGGCTCCGTAACGGGATCATCATCGGCCTTGGCCGTCGCGGTGGCCGGGCTGGCCGCGGCACGCATGGCTTTTCGCAGCGTGGGCTCCTCCCGCTGGGGTGTTTCATCGGCCTCATCGCGACCAGCAAACAAACGACCCAGCGATGGGCCCAATCCAGCAATCGCGTCAATCCACACGCGAAGCGTCGCCCAGGCGAGGCCGGCAACATCCACCGCAGAGCCCACATCGCGGGTGCGCAGGCCGAATGTCAGGACCAGGCCAAATACTGTGATCAAAACACCCACAAGACCCGCCAGGGATTTAGCGGCTGGCAGGTCGAGTGCGTCTGGGCCGCTTTGAACAAGGCTCAAAAGTGCATCACCCACCGTACCGCCCAGAGCTGTGGGGAAGGGCCAGGTTGCCGGGATCGGCAGGGCGCTGGCCGTCATGGCGAAGCCCAGCATGGCGATGAAGCCAAATAACCAGCGCGTCACGGCGATGGTGGCGGGTTTATAGCGTGGCATGCGCCAGACCATGATGGCGCCCCAGATCATCCAGAAAATCGCGGGAATAGCGGCGGCCCAGCCCGCGGTCTGCAGAGCGATATCGGCCAGTGATGCCCCCTGCCTGCCGAGCAGGTTCCGCACCTCTCCCTCCGAAGCCACATTCCAGCTCGGATCAAGCGGGTGGTAGGACAAGAGGGCGACCAGCAAGGCCAGCCCGCCAAGCGATAGGATCAGACCGAATATCACATCGACCGCTCGCATGCGCCAGCGCGGTGGATTCGGACCGGTTTCCTCCGGAGTCTGCTCAGTACGCTTACTCATAACAGGGATTTAGCCTCGCAAGGGTTCCCGGGCGGTTAACAGAAGATGAAGCAGGCCGCGACGTGATGACCGCTTTCCTTGGCGCGCGAAGGGATTATTGTCCCGCTCATGACGGAAGAGATTATCTTTGACGGCGATGCCGTGATTATCGGAGGCGGGCTGGCGGGATTGACGCTGGCTCTTGCGTTTGAGCAGGCCGGACTTGATGTGGCTGTGGTCGACAGCCTGCCCATGGAAGACCGGCTCGACCCGGAATATGATGGGCGATCTTCGGCGCTTGCCTATACATCCTGGCGCATGTTCGAAGCCCTTGGCGTCGCCGATCATCTGCGCCCCCACGCGCAACGTATTGAACACATTCTCGTTTGCGACGGTCGTCCGTATGGCGGAACCCGTCCGGGAGGGCCGGGGCCGCACACGCTGCATTTTGACCGCCGAGAGATTTCCGAAGGTCCTGATGGTGAACCTCTTGGCTGGATGGCGGAGAACCGTCATACCCGTCACGCACTCATCAGCGTGCTCAAAAACCGTGACAGGATTATGGCTGTCGCTCCGGCAAAAGTCGTCAATCACGAAACGCTCTCGGATGGGGCAAGTGTCTGGCTGGATGATGGGCGACGGCTGAACGCAGAACTGCTCGTGGCTTGCGATGGCAAGTTTTCGCGCACGCGGGTACGCGAAGGTGTGCGAACCTTCGGCTGGAGTTATGGCCAGAAAGGTGTGGTCTGCACGGTTCAGCACGAGCAGCCCCATGCCGGTGTCGCCTATGAATACTTCATGCCATCGGGACCTTTCGCGATCTTGCCACTTCCTGACAATCGATCATCTCTGGTCTGGACAGAGCGCGATGAAACGGCTGATGCGCTGATTGCGGCCTCCGATGAAGTGTTTCAAGCAGAGCTGGAAAACCGTTTTGGCGATTTTCTAGGTGGTGTGAAGCCTGTTGGCCCGCGTTTCAGCTACCCGCTGGGCCTTCGCTATGGCGAGACGTTTTATCGCGAGCGGATCGCCTTTCTTGGCGATGCCGCGCGCGGTATCCACCCGATTGCTGGCCAGGGATTTAATCTGGGTATTCGCGATGCTGCGGCCCTCGCCGAGGTGTGTGGCGAAGCCAAGCGGTGTGGCTTGGCCTTGGGTGCGCCGACGACATTGCAGCGTTATCAAGATTGGCGCGCTTTCGACAGTGCGACCCTGGCTGTTGGCACGGATATGTTCACCCGCCTTTTCTCCAACGATATCGAACCGGTTCGGCAACTTCGCGGTCTGGGCCTGTCGCTGGTCAACAAGATCCCGCCAGCGCGGCGTTTCTTCATGCGTCAGGCCGGCGGCGAGACGGGAGACCCGCCTCGCTTGCTCCGCGGATTGAAGCTGGAAACCGCCGCTTAGGCCGAAATCAGAACGGGTTGAGCGTGTAACCTTCCTGCTGCAATAGCGCGTGCACGGTCATGGCTGACAGGGCCATTTCAACCCCGGGCAGAAGCTCTTGCGTTTGCAGGTCATAATGCGCGGCACTTTGACCGCAGACATAGATGGCAACGCCATTGGCCACGAGCTCCTCGACGAGAGCGGCATTGGCATTGTCCGCGCCGTCATGGCGCCGCCCATAGGCTTGTGCACCGGCCACATCGAAAATGGCGCTGCCATGCACAACTACAGCAAGCTGCATGTTCTCGGCTGGAATTCCTGCACGCGCGTGCATGTTGAGGAAGCGAGCGGCTGTGACCAGGCTGCGGCTCAAACCTCCCGGCTCGGCTGCCTGCGCGACATCATAAAGCGGCCGAAAGACCGCGTCGCTGGGTATATCGAATGTCGTATCGATCTCAGCGTTTGGGCCATAGCCCTCAATCAAAGGC
Source organism: Alphaproteobacteria bacterium (assembly GCA_018222865.1). Classification (GTDB taxonomy): domain Bacteria; phylum Pseudomonadota; class Alphaproteobacteria; order Caulobacterales; family Maricaulaceae; genus Maricaulis. The sequence goes on along the minus strand of JAAEZM010000003.1, from coordinate 77,739 downwards.
CCGGTTGAGAAATCCTCCGGTCCCGCCAAGGCTGTGGCTGACACAAGCCCACTTACCAAAATCCCTGCCAATAAAGCGCGCATGACGCATCTCCCCGCTAATACCCAAGCGAGGTTACGGCCAGGATTTCAGTTTGTCTTTAGTTGGCTTCCGTGCCCAGGGCGTAGAGATAGTCCCAGGTAAACAGACCGCTGTCGTGACCATCATCGAAGACGAGGCGCACGGCGTAGCGACCCACCGGCTCGGCAGCCGTGATCAGGACATTCTCCTTGCCCGTGACAGTGACTTTCTGATCCGGCGAGTGTCCTTGAACTTCCGCGCTCGGACTCTCCACCCGCAAGGTTTCAAACGGAATGGCGAATTGGGCGCCATCATCGAAACGGGCATGCAGGGCTTTGTCCTGTCGCGAAAAGCGCAGCTCGGTCGGCCAGGGCCGGCTCATGCCTTGTCCTCCAGGGCGCGAGCCTCCTCCGGCAGCATGATCGGGATACCATCACGCACCGGATAGGCCAGGCCAGCCTCCTTGGAGATTAATTCCTGCGCGTCGCGATCAAAGCTCAGCGGGCCACGCGTTACCGGGCAAACCAGGATCTCCAGCAGTTTTGGATCAAGATCCGCGGAAGAATGGGTCGTGTTATCTGACATTTGCTATGGCTCCCGCAGATCAGGCGAAGAGGATTGAGGACAGGCGGCGACGACCGTCGCGCGTAATCTCGCTCATTGGACCAGCCGCTTCGAACACTTTGAGCAGGAGAGTGCGCGCGGCTTGCTCATTCCATTCTCGGTCCAGCGCCGTGATGGAGATGAGCTGATCGACGGCTCCTGCTTGATCGCCATCTGCGAGCAGGGCTTCTGCGAGATCATAACGAGCCTGCAGGTTGGACGGATCTGCAGCGATCTGTGACTTGAGGCCTGCCAATGCATCATCATCCGCGGGCGCGGCACTCGCCAGCTCCAGAGCGGCCTTTACGCCCTCAATCGCCGGATCGGCCTGTTTGTCGGCCGGGACCTGGGCCAGAATCTGCGCGGCTTTATCCGTATCGCCATTCTTCAGGAAGACGCGGGCCAGACCGGCAAGGGCGCCCACATGCTGAGGGTCGGCCTGTAAAATGGCGCCGAAGATTTGTGAGGCTCCATGCAGATCGTCCGCTTCGAGGCGCTTGAGCCCCTCTTCAATCATCGCCTGGGTTTCAGCCTCGCTGGGGCCGCTACCAGAGATACGCTTGATGAAATCCTTGATCTGGCTCTCCGGCAGAGCGCCCATAAAGCCATCAACCGGCTGACCGTCCTTGAAGGCGAAGACAGCGGGGATGGACTGGACCCGCAATTGCTGCGCGATGCCCGGATTTTCATCGATATTGATTTTGACCAGCTTGACCGCGCCAGCTGCTTCCAGCACGGCGTGTTCAATCATGGGCCCGAGCTGGCGGCACGGGCCGCACCAAGGCGCCCAAAAATCGACCAGTACGGGTACTTCACGCGATGGCTCCACGACATCGGCCATGAAACTCTGATCGCTTGAGTCCTTGACGAGGTCGTTTGTGGCAGGGCCTGCTTGTCCGTCCATCATAGTCATCACTTTGGTCCTTTGCGTATTCTGCCACCTAAGTGGCGATAATCCGCAGCCGAGGCAAGGGGGGCTATGCGGACCGGTCGACGCAGATCATTCGATCGAAGTCTATAATCACCGGATCGCGACCGGTTGAGCGGACAAAGGGAATAAGGTCCCGGCTGGCAATTGCGGTGGTTGCGGTGTTTTCCAGCGGGTGGAAGTTCACGATCTCGTGCTCGAACAAGGCCGCATCCAATATCATACGCACCTGGATGTCCTGGTCATTGAGAATAGAAAAGAGTGTGACCGAGCCCGGGCGAACCCCGAGCGTTTCGTACAAAAGCTCCTCGCGGCCAAAGGAGAAGCGCTGGCAATCGACCAGGCGATGCAGCTGGTTGACGGCAATCTGCGTCTCCCCAAGCGCTGATACCAGGGCCAGACGGCCCTTCTTGTCTTTAAGAAAGAGGTTTTTGGTATGCCCGCCTGGCATGCGAGTTTTGATCTCGCGCCCCTCGTCTACCGTGAAGATTGGCGGATGCTCCGTCGTGGCATGCGCGATATCGAGAGTGTCGAGGTGATGGAAAAGATCGGATCTTGAGATCGGCATTGACTTATGAGGTTAGAGCGATCGGGCAATAAAGTCCCGCGGCAGCATGCTTGGCAAGTCCTGCGCAAAGCAGTTCTGCGGCTGATATGCAAAACCTCCGTATAGACCTCTTGCATTCCTTTCGGCTTTGCGCGATATACCCCGCTCCCCGGCGGGGCCTTAGGGCTTACGCGAACATGAGCGGGCGTAGCTCAGGGGTAGAGCGTCACCTTGCCAAGGTGAATGTCGTGAGTTCGAATCTCATCGCCCGCTCCATTCTTCTCCTATCAATTGTCAGCCTCTATCGTTTCCCTAGACAGCGTCTTTGCGTTTTCCTGTCAGGATTGATCGGGCCGTTTCAGCGATGCCAGATGGCGCGCCTCGCGTAGCGCAGCATAGGCTGCCGGTATCTTCTGTGTTTGGCGCAGGCCGTTTTCCAGGTGGAATCCGTACCGAGCCGGCTTTGAACGCGGCGCAGGTTCAGATTTGTTCGCCTTCGACATGGTTAGGTCTCCAATTCCAAAGTTGGAGCCAGAGTGACGGGTTCCCACGGCGTGGCTGAGGCAAGTCTGAGGTGTTTTCAAGGCAAAGAAAAAGCCGCGGACCCTGTCAGATCCACGGCCCAAATCTGGACGGTCAGTCGCGTGCTACTCCGAGAGGGAGCGCAGCAGATCGATGACGCGTCGACGGACCGTCTGGTCCTTGATGCCGGAGAAGGCCGAGGCGAGCGCCAAACCATCAGGGCTGGCGATGAAGTCATAAAGCGTGTCTGAATCTTCGCCTTTGAGCTCCGAGCTACCGCTCTCGTCGAGACCCTCGAAGAAGTAAGACACCGGCACTTCCATGACTTTCGCCACGTTGAAGAGACGGCTGGCACCAATGCGGTTGGTCCCACGCTCATATTTCTGAACTTGCTGAAAGGTGACACCCAGCTTTTCGCCAAGTTCCGATTGACTCATATCGAGCAGGCTGCGGCGCAAGCGAAGGCGCGCGCCTACATGTTGGTCAATACTGGTCGGGCCTCTTGCACTCATCTTATCCTCATTTCTGCGATCTTATTACTTCTATGTCGCTGAACTCACTCGGATGACAAAATTCATCCCGGAACCATGGATTATTCTTGCGATCGAAAGTCTCGACTATCCAGTCGCCGACACATTTAACTCTGCCAACTCTTTGACTCTCAGGCAAATACTTTAGCCAAAACCTCACATCTTGCCTAAAGTCGAAGTCCAGAACCACGAGTTCGTCTGGGTAAAGCGCGGCCAGATATGTCGGCGCCATCGCAATACCACCTCCATGACGCATTGTCTCGAACAACACCGAACTCGTGTCCGTGCGAAAGTCATAGTTTATGTACGAATCAACGACTTCGACGCGGTCCCCCCACAACTCAAGGTCTCGGTTGTATTGCTGTAGTTGGAGGAAGCGGAAGTTTAGTGCGTCGTGAGCAGACTTCGGAGCACCATAGGTACTAATAAATGACCTTGAGGCAAATGGCATGAAATGCAGTGAGCCAAGACCAACTGCATGCGTATCCATGTCTTTTTCCGGCACGAAAGTAATCGCGAGATCAGGTGCAGGGCCGAACCCTGTTCCATGATCCGGCTTGGCGATTGTAAGCTCAATGCCCGGATTGATCCGCATGAAACGCGGCAGGTGCCGCGCCATCCAATAAGTGCTCAAACCGTCGGAAACCTGGAGTGTAACCTCTCCGGTTGCAGCCCGGTCGCTGCCGGCGACCTGGCTCTCAAGTTGTTGAGCGGAACGCTGCATTGTCCGAGCATAATCCAGAGCCACCTCGCCGGCCGCTGTCAGGCCGACACCATCGGCACGGCGAACGATGAGCTGAGCGCCCAGACGGCTCTCTAACTGCCGGATTCGTTTCGATACTGTGGGTTGCTGGCAGCCCAGCACATTGGCCGCTGCGCTCATCGAGCCGGTGGTCGCAACTGCAAAGAAGATCTGCAGATCTTCCCAGTCAAAGACGTTCCGGCGCAGGTCGGGTGCTGTTTGCTGACTATCCACTATTCCAACTTCGCTGAGGCCAGCTCGAAACCGGGGTGTTAACCCTGTTTCCCAGCTGGCACGAGGCGATCCAATGCCCAATCAAGAGTTACAATCTAAGCAATTTAAGCGGATTCTTCAATTTCCGCTTGCTGAGCTGGACCAGACGCTCGCGATTTATGGTTTCCAGCCCGTCCGCTCGAGCGATGTTTCAGACTTTCATGCGCTCGCCGATGCGCTGATCGATGGGCCGGTTGCTGATCCCGAAGCGATCAGTCGGGTACAGGCCTGGACGCAGCGGTCACTTCACTTGCGCTACAGGCACGGACGCCCCGATGCCTTGCTCGCCTCCATCCCGCTGACGGGCGCAGGCCGAGAGGCGATACTCGATGGCCGGTTCGGCTTTGAAAACGCTCGTCGCGAATGGGTGTGCGGCTTGGATGAGCCCGCCCAGGCGCTGTTATCGTGGGGGATGGCGGGGCGCACGCCGATGGCGCAGCTCGCTGCGTTACGGGGCCTTCTGGCTGGCTGGTATCACTTCTACCGCGATGTCCGAGTTTTTGCCCGCGCCCGCTCGCTTCAGGGCCGTGCCCTGATGGGGCGTTTGCAATTTAGCGAGCTGGGCTGTCCCGATGGGTCAGCACCGCTCTTCGGCAGTACGCGTTTTCCAGACCGTCTCGCTCGGCACTTGCGCGCGGTCGACCCCCAAAAACAGGAGTAGCTCTGTGGATCCGAATTCCAATCCCGATATTCGTATCACCGTCGCACGCACGCTCGATCAGATCGTCATGGCTATGACTTTGCGTGGCGTGACCTATCTGGGTGAACAGCTTGCTCCGTATTTCGAGGAGTATGACGGCAATGATCTTGTCGGCGCGTCGCATCTGATTGCTTGGTACAAGAGTGAACCGGTCGGTGTCTTGCGGCTTCGCTGGTTTGCCGGCTTTGCCAAGGTTGAACGTGCCTCTGTCCTCCAGCCTTTCCGCCGTCACGGCGTGATGCGGGCACTGATGCAGGAAGCACTGAGATATGCGGGCCGCCGTGGTTACCGCAAAGTCCTTGGTCATGCTCAGCTTGACCGCGTCAAGTATTGGCGGACGCATGGATTTCGGGTGCGTGAAGATCGTCCGGCCTTCGCTTTCTCAGACTTCGAATATGTCGAGATCGAACGGATTATTCAGCCGCCGGCCAATGCCATCTCCGAAGAAACAGATCCAATGGTTCTGATCCGCCCGGATGGCGATTGGGATCAGCCTGGCCCGTTTGACCACTCGCTTGAGCGCATGAGTGATGATGAGGAGGCCGCCGCATGAACCGCCCGGCCTTGCTCCTCCTCGACTGTCAGCATCATGTTTGCTTCACGCGTTCAAACGCGCGCTCGACGCTCGTGTGTGAAACTGTTGTTGATCGCATTCATCGCTTGCTGGTCGCTGCCCGCCACCGCGGTTGGCGTGTGATCCATAGCCAATTCCGAGCGGATCCGAGCCTTGATCCTGTGGCCATTCTGCCCGCGCAACCGATTGCGGGATTGGAACCACTGGCGCGCGAAGCGGTTTTCGTCCGCAAAGCCCTGTCGGCCTATTCCGATCCGGACTTTGCCCGGGTGATTTCCGGCTGCGCAGGCGCGCCTGTTTATCTGGTCGGCTTCTCCGCACCCTTCTCGATTCTGGCAACGGCATTTGACGCTGTTGCGCATGGCCACCGTCTCACGGTGGTCCCTGAGGCGATTGGCGCGCCCGCTCTCGGTGATCAAAGCGCAACGGATGTTGGCAATATGACTTTGGAGGTGCTGCACCGGCTGGCCCGGACAACATCTCTGGAAGAGGTCGAAGCTGACTGGCTCAACGTGGATATGGATGATCTTAAAATGTGGGGAACTGGGTGATGCGTAATTTTGAGTGGCAAGATCAAATGGGTCTCGATGAGGGGCGCGAAAGCGACCGGGACCGTCTTCAACGCGCGGATATGGCGATCGATTTCGCGCGGGTCGAGCTCGAGGCTCTGGAGAATAATTGTGAGGATCTGAACTATCTGATCGAGATTGTTCAGGTCGGGTTGCGGCGCGCGCTTGAGGCGCAAAAGGCCGTCGACCAGATCATCATTTCCAGGTCAAACCCGCCCGGGCGCCCAAACTAGTCTCCATTGCCCTGCGCTGCTCACGAAGCTGTGACAGCGTCCGGGCTTTAACGCCGCGCTTTCTTCCCCATATGCGGTTCAACGGCACGCCTAGCGGCCGTCTTGAAGAAAGCGAGGAAAGTCATGGCACGCTTTGTGTCGATTGCGATCGCAGGGTTGGTTCTTGTGGCAAGTTTGAGTGCCTACACTTGGAATCAGCCGTCCGGTCTCTACATAACCTAGTATAAGGCCCGCGGTCGCTCCTCCCCCCTGTCACACGACCGCGAGCCCTCTAGCGTCAGGCCTCTACCGTGCGTCCCCCCAGCCAGCCGACTGAGGTCTGAAAGGCGCCACCGGGTCCCCTGTCCCTTCCCGGTGGCGCCGAACGCTAGATCTGGACCGGTTTGCGGTCCCTCCCTTTTCGTCCCTGTCAAGAAAACCTGCTGAGAAAACGGTGTTTACCGCCTACATCGCTTGCGCTTGACGCAAACGGGATTAGGGTCGCCCAAAGGTCGTGCAAGTCAGGGAGCTGGGCTATGGGAGCGGTCGTCGGCGTCGCACACGCTTACGCGCGGGCAGAGTTCATGGAGGCCGCGCGAGGGCGCTGGCTGGATCGGTTCGGCAAGGAATCCGGGGACCTCGGCAACTCCTTCTTCTCGCAAGTCTTTGATGATGCCTTGCAAGAAGACCTTGAGCGAGTATCCGCGGACGATCTCGCAGCGCTCTGTGTCGACTTCTGGGAATATGGTGATGCGCGCGTGAATGATGAGATCCTGGTGCGCATGCGCCCGGCCACTCGCGCTGACGGTTCCGAACTTCCGCGATCAATTCTGGAAATCATTGGCCGCGACAGACCCTTTATCGTCGATAGCGTAATGGCGGAGATCGGGTCGCAGGGTCACTCCATCCTTGCCATGTTCCACCCGATCGTTCAGGCGCGCCGGGATCATGATGGCAAGCGCGCGGACAGTGCCGGAATGGTGCTGCCGGAATCGATGATTCAAGTACATTTGCCGGTTTTGGACGAGCTCTCCCAGACGACTTTGATCGAGGGTGTGCGCGCGACTTTGAATGATGTGCGTGTCGCGGTTGAAGACTGGACTGATATGCGCGCGCAGATGGATGAGGCGATTGCGCATCTCGAACAGGCAAGCAGTCATGCCTCTGCCGATGAAATGGCGGAATCGCTGGAATTCCTGCGCTGGCTTCGCAATGACCATTTCGCTTTTCTCGGGTGTCGTATCTACGAATTCGAGGTGGATGATGAGGGCGGGATGGTCGATCGTCACCCGCATGTCCGCCTTGAGACGGGCCGGGGTGTACTGCGCGACCCGGATCGGCATGTCCTGCGAAAAGGCTCCGAGCCGGCCGTTTTGACACCCGCCATCGAGACATTCCTTCGTGAGCCCTCGCCGATCATTGTTGCGAAGGCCAATATGAAGTCTCGCGTCCATCGCCGGGTGTATATGGATTATATCGGCGTGAAGCGCTTCCGCGAAGATGGCGCCGTTATCGGCGAGGCGCGCTTTGTCGGCTTGTTCACAGCGGAGGCGTATGACCAAAGCGCCAGTGCTGTGCCACTTATCCGCCGGAAGGTTCGCCGTGTACTCGAGCGCGCTGGCAAAACGCCTGGCACCCATAACGCCAAGAAGCTTCGCAACACTGTTGAGAACTTCCCGCGCGATGAACTCTTCCAGATGGAGGAGAATGAGCTTCTGGAGATCGGTCTGGGCATACTGCACCTGCATGACCGTCCGCGGACCAAGCTCTTTATCCGCCGCGATCAGTTTGACCGGTTCGTCTCGGCTTTGCTCTACGTGCCGCGTGATCGCTATAACTCGAAAGTGCGTGAACAGGCTGGAGAGCTGATCCGGGACGCATTCGGCGGTCGTCTGTCTGCCTATTATCCCCAGTTCGGCGATGGGCCTTTGGCGCGCGTCCATTACATCATCGGCCTCAACCCGTTTGATCACCCTGAACCCGATACGGAAGACCTGGAACGCCGCGTCGCGATCCTTGCGCGGACTTGGGAAGATGATTTTGAGACTCATGTTCGCCGCAATGCACCCCAACAGGTGCGCTTGCGCATGGGGGCATATGACGGGGCTTTCCGAGCGGGTTATCGCGAACTCTATGACCCGGAAGAGGCCCTGAAGGATGTGATCAAGGTTGAATCCTTGTCTGATCCCAGCCAGGTCGCAGTCCGGATTTATCGCGAGGAGAATGATCGCGAAGACAAGCTGCGTCTGAAGATCTACCGGATCGGAAAGCCTGTTTCGCTCTCCCGGGTGATGCCTGTGCTGGAGAATCTGGGGCTCATCGTGGTCCAGGAGACCGGCTTCCCGATTGATCGACGCTCTGACCAAGGCGCGTCTATCGACAGGGCTTATGTCCATGACTTCGATATGAAGTCTGAAGGCTTGCGCGGACAATCTATTGAGGAACTGGGACCGGTTCTCGAAGACGCGCTGCTCGCCATGTCTGAATCCCGCACGGAGGATGACGGGTTTAACCGGCTGATCGTAGAGATTGGCGTGAACTGGCGCGAGGCTGCCTTCCTGCGCACCTGCGCGCGTTATCGCCAGCAGACGGGCCTGGATCCGTCGCAGGCCATCCAGGAAGAGGCCCTTGCGGCCTATCCGGAGATCGCGCGTGGCCTGCTTGATTATGTTCGCGTCAAGTTCGACCCAAGCTTCTCTGACGATCACAAGGAACGCCAAACCGCGTTGCAGGAAACGGCCGATCGCCTGCGTGAACAGCTTGATGCGGTTGCCAGTCTTGACCATGACCGGGCCCTGCGCCGGATTTTCGGTCTGCTGGAAGCAACGCTGCGTACCAATTTCTACCAGTGTGAGGCAGACGGGTCTCCCAAGGCCCGGATCTCGATCAAGATCGCCAGTGAAGAGATCGATGAGCTGCCTTTGCCAAAGCCCTATCGAGAGATCTTCGTCTGGGCGCCTGATGTGGAAGGTGTGCACATCCGCTTCGGCCCTGTTGCTCGCGGTGGCCTGCGGTGGTCGGACCGGCGCGATGATTTCCGCACAGAAGTGCTCGGCCTGGTAAAGGCCCAGCAGGTCAAGAACTCGGTGATTGTTCCGGTTGGGTCCAAGGGTGGATTCTATCCCAAATCCCTGCCGCGAAACGGGTCGCGGGAAGAGGTGTTTGAGGCCGGCCGCGAGGCTTATAAGACGTTTATCCGTGGATTGCTCGATTTGACGGATAATATCGTCGAGGACGAGGTGATCCGTCCGGAAAGCTCTTATTGCTGGGATCCGGAAGACCCGTATCTCGTTGTGGCGGCGGATAAGGGCACTGCGACTTTCTCTGATACAGCCAATGGGCTCGCCGAAGATGAATTCGATTTCTGGCTGGGCGATGCCTTCGCCTCAGGCGGTTCGGCTGGGTATGACCACAAGAAGATGGGTATTACCGCGCGTGGTGCCTGGGAATCTGTGAAGCGTCACTTCCGCGAGCTCGGCAAGGATATTCAGACCGAGCCTTTCACCGTGATCGGTGTGGGCGATATGTCAGGCGATGTTTTTGGCAATGGCATGTTGCTGTCTCGGCAGATCAAGCTGGTCGCAGCCTTTGACCATCGAGACATCTTCATTGATCCGGACCCGAGTGACCCGGAACGTCTTTGGGAAGAGCGTAAACGCCTCTTCGATTTGCCGCGGACATCCTGGCAAGACTACGATAAGAGTTTGATTTCAAAGGGCGGTGGTGTCTTCTCCAGGAATGTGAAGTCGATCAAGCTCACCCCTGAAATCAAAGCACTGACACAGATCAGTGAGGATCGTGTCAGCCCTCTTGAGTTAATCAGCGCGCTCTTGCGAACCCAGACCGAACTGCTCTGGTTTGGCGGTATCGGCACCTATGTCAAAGCGACGACCGAGCAGCATTTCGAAGTCGGCGACAAGGCCAATGATGGTCTGCGGATTGATGCACCGGAGGTGGGCGCCAAGGTCATTGGTGAGGGCGCCAATCTGGGCTTCACCCAGCAAGCCCGTATTGAGTTCTGCCGTCATGGCGGACGCGCCAATGCGGACTTCGTCGATAATTCCGCGGGCGTGGACAGTTCGGACCATGAGGTGAATATCAAAATCCTCCTGCGGCCGGAGGTGAAATCGGGTGATATGTCACGCGATGCGCGTGATGACCTGCTTGAGTCCATGACCGATACGGTCGCCGACCACGTCCTGCGCCATAATTATGATCAAACGCTGGCGCTTTCGATGGCGGAGCGCACGGCAGAAGCGGATCTCGACGCCCATGAGCGCTTCATGTCGCGCCTGGAAGATCTGGGTCAGCTTGACCGCGGGGTCGAGTTCCTGCCGGAGGCCGAGGGCATTCAGACGCTCAAAGCCATGGGGCTTGGGCTGACCCGACCCGAGCTCGCGGTTCTGATCTCCTATGCGAAGATCACGCTCTTTGATCAGCTTGTCGCGTCAGACGTGCCCGATGACCCGCATTTCACCGGCATGCTCGAAGGATATTTTCCTGCAGCACTGAACGGTTATGCCGACGGCATGCAATCTCACCGGCTGAAGCGCGAGATTATCTCGACGGTTCTTGCCAATGAGATGATCAATCTGGGTGGCCCGACCTTTATCCACCGCGCGATTGATTCAACGACATCCACCGTGCCCTCAATTGCTCGCGCCTTTGAAGCCGGCCGTCAGATATTTGGCTATGCCGACATCATCACCGAGATTAACGGGCTCGATAACCAGGCGCCTGCCGCGGTTCAGATGGAGCTGCATGGCGAGATTATTCGCCTGCTGCGTCGCCAGACTTACTGGCTGGTGCGCCGGAACCGTAATCACAGCCTGTCGCAATCAGAACCAATCCGGGGCGTGATCGACGAGTATCGCAGCGGTGTTCAGACCCTGCGCAGCATGGTTCACGAGATCATTTCTCAGCATGAGAAGGATGGGTTTGCTCAGCGCCGGGATGCTTTCGTTGCTGGTGGTGCACCGGATGCTTTGGCGACGGCTGTAGCCGAGCTTCGGCCGCTGACTTCCTCAACGGATGTTATTGACCTGGCGCGCGCAGGCGACTGGCCGCTCGCTCCAACAGCCTATCTCTATCACGCGATGGGTGCCCGCTTCCGGTTCGACCGTTTGCGCGGCCGTGGTCAGGAAGTGATCTCGGAACTGCACTGGGATCGTCTTGCAGTCCGCCGCATCATGGAGGATTTCTATGCCTCCCAGCAGGCCTTCACCGCGTCTGCCATGCGGTTTGCCGCTGAGGCGGGCGGCTCGCTGGCTGCCGGGATTGAAGAACCTTCGCGCGATTGGGCTGAAGGCCTGGTTGAAGCCTGGAATACGATCAATGAGGAAGAGGCCGGCCGTGTCGATAGTGTCCAGCGTCAACTCGATCTTTCGGGAAGCTGGACCCTGTCAAAGCTGGCAATTGCCTCTACGCAACTCGGCGAGATGGCAGCCGTGGCTCAGCCCGCGCCGAAAGCGTGATCTAGCTGTTCGATGACCCGCTGCCGCGCGCGTGCGGCAGCGGCGTCATCATAGCGGATACGAGGGTCGAAACGCGGCGCGTTCGGTTCATCAAACGCATGGCTCAAACCGTCCCAGACCTCCCAAGTCACCGGAAGGCTTAAAGAGCGTGCGCGCTGATAGTCAGTCACGCAATCGCTAACCGGTGCGATCACATCATCGCTGGCAAGGATGGAGAAAAGCTCGATCGCGGGGTCGAGCTGTGATCCATCGCTATGGGCGGGAAATCCACAATATGGATACATGGCGATCGCCAATTGGACACCGTTGAGCCTGGCCGGACCGCTCGTCAGGGCACGCGGTCTTTCGCCGGCGCCGGACAAGCTGAGAGCATCCAGAATGGTCCAGCCGCCATGGCTCCACCCGATCAAGGCGATCTGAGTGTCATTGATCAGCGGATTCTCACTCAGTAGGGCCAGTGTTGCGTGGATGTCTGCAGCGCGCTCCTGTCCCAGAAGGCGCGCGGCAGTGCAAACCTGGCTCATCGCTCCAAACCGCCCAATGCCTCGGGCGCTGTTTGAATCAAGGATTACAGCAGCATAGCCAGCGCTCAAAATGGCTTGGGAATAGTCTTCCTGAACTTGCCTGAGGCCGCCGCAGCCATGCATGAGGATAACGGCCGGAACGGGCTGATCGGTGTTTTCAGGCAGGCGGATGTCGAGATGATCCGCGATAAGCGCTGCCTGGTCATCCAGGCTCCGCTTGGGCATGGCGAGCGTGCTGATATTGAGCAAAACCGCGCTGGAGAAAATCAACAGGGCGCCAATGAGGATGGCCAGCGGAAGCCGGATATAGTTTGAACGCAACATGGCCCTCACCGTGGGTGGTCCAGCGGTGAGGGTCAATGTTTACTTCGTTCACATGCCTTAGTGGCGGAAATGGCGCATGCCGGTGAAGACCATGGCAATGCCCGCCTCGTCCGCGGCGGCAATGACTTCGTCGTCACGAATGGAACCACCCGGCTGGATCACCGCGGTCGCCCCAGCTTCTGCAGCCGCGTGGAGACCGTCGGCGAAGGGGAAGAAGGCGTCAGACGCACATACAGATCCTTGAGTGCGCGGGTCTGTCCACTTGTTTTCAACGGCTGTGGCTTCAGCCTTGCGCACGGCCAGACGCGCGGCTTCCAGACGGCTCGTCTGGCCCATGCCAATACCGGCCGTCATACCGTTTTGTGCATAGACGATGGCATTGGATTTCACGTGTTTTACGACCTTCCACGCAAACAGGAGGTCTGCGAGCTCGGCTTCGCTGGGGGCGCGTTTGGTCACGGTCTTGAGTTCATCTGCGGTGATGGAGCCGATATCGCGCTCCTGCACCAAAAGGCCGCCGGCGACGGTCTTCGTCAGCCATCCGGCCTGGCCGGGTGATGGCATGCCGCCCGTGGTCAAAACACGCAGATTGGACTTGGCAGACAGGATTGCCAGCGCATCCTCATCAACGGCCGGTGCCACCACAACTTCAGTGAAGATTTTCACCAGCTGATCGGCTGTTTTGGCGTCGAGCGTCTTGTTCATGGCAACAATGCCGCCAAAGGCTGAAATCGGATCGGCCTCGAATGCGTGTTCATAGGCCATCGCAAGATCGTTATGAACCGCCACACCGCACGGATTGGCGTGCTTAACGATGACCACGGCGGCCTTGTCGGCCGGATCAAATTCCGCAGCAAGCTCAAACGCCGCATCCGCGTCTGCAAGATTGTTATAGCTCAAGGCCTTGCCCTGGAGCTGCTGTGCTGTGGCAATACCGGCGCGGTTTTCCGCGCTGGCATAAAATGCGGCGCGTTGATGCGGGTTTTCGCCATAGCGAAGCGGCTGCGCCAGACCGCCGCCAAAGGCGCGATAATCGGGCGCGGCCTGGTCAAGCTGATCGGCAAACCAGCCGGAAATGGCCGAATCATAGGCTGCGGTCCGTGCATAGGCTTTCGCTGCCAGGCTGGTGCGGAGCTCCAGCGTCGTTGAGCCATTATTGGCTTTCAAAGACGCCAGGACCGCATCCATGTCCGTGCCATCAACGCAGACAGAAACCCAGGCATGGTTTTTCGCGGCGGCGCGGATCATGGCCGGTCCACCAATATCGATATTCTCAACACAGGTGGCCTGGTCGGCACCGCGTGCGACCGTGTCCTCGAACGGATAGAGATTGACGTAGAGCAGATCGATCTGCGGAATGCCGTGGGCGCTCATGGCATCACGGTCGTCATGATTATCGCGTCGGCCGAGCAGTCCGCCATGAACCCGCGGATGCAGGGTCTTGAGCCGACCGTCCATCATTTCAGGAAATTCGGTTACCTCAGAGACATCGCGCGCTGCGATCCCTGCGTCATTCAGGGCGCGAAGCGTACCGCCGGTAGACAGGATTTCAATATCGGCATCGGCGAGTGCGCGGGCGCGTTCGACAAGGCCTGTCTTGTCAGAAACGGAAATAAGGGCGCGGCGCAGCGGGACGAGATCCATGTCGGACATGCTGAGCTCCAGTCGAGGCTAGTGTTAAGAAAGGCGGGGGGTTAGCACGAGGCAGCAGACGGGGAAAGCGCTGAGTCCGTACGCGGTGCAAGCCGGGCGACCCGGTCGAGGGTCGCAATCATCTGGGGCGTATCATTCTCACGCGCGGCGCGCAGGAGATCGGACAGTATGGATGCCACTTCCTCCGGGTCCAGCGGAGGCGCGGCGACATTCCAGACACTATCGACAGCGCTGGCACGGGTATCCTCGAAGGAATAAACGAGGCTTTCGTGCAGTTTTTCGCCCGGTCGCAATCCGATAACTTCGATGGCTCCAGGGGCATCAGGATCAAGACCGCGCAGACGAAGAAGCTGGCGGGCCAGCCGCATGATCGACACCGGCTCGCCCATATCGAAAACGTAGAGTGCACCGTTTTGATCAGGGTCCGCGTCCGTTTGTGCGGCAGCGGCAAGAACCAGACCTGAGGCCTCAGCAACTGTCATGAAATATCGGGTTACCTCGGCATCCGTAACGGTGACGGAAAGGCCGTCTGCAATCTGTTGCTCAAACAGTGGCACGACCGATCCTGTTGAGCCGAGCACATTACCGAAGCGGACTACGCATATACGGGTTTTTTCGTGCGGATCCTTGGCGTGGGATTGCACCAGCAATTCGGCGGCTCGCTTGGTCGTCCCCATGACATTGCCCGGCTCAACAGCCTTATCGGTTGAGATCAGGGCCATGACTTTCACATGATGTCGCTGTGATGTCTCAACAACGATGGAGGTGCCGAGCACATTGGTGCGCACCGCCTCGCCGGGATTCATTTCGCTCATCGGCACATGCTTCAACGCCGCGGCGTGAAGCACGACTTCAGGCTTCTCTTCTTCAAAAACCTTGTCGAGGCGGCCTTCATCGCGAATATCCGCCAGGACAGCCCGCCATTCCAGAGCCGGTTTCAGCCGCTTCAGCTGCATGTCGATCTCATAGAGATTGGCTTCTGAAGAATCGACCAGAATGAGTTTTTGCGGTTTCAGGAAGGCAGCCAGGCGGACAAGCTCGGAGCCAATTGTACCGCCAGCACCTGTAACGAGTACGCGGCGCCCTTCAATCAAGGGACGCGCGCTTTCCAGGTCAGGAGAGCGCGGGGGTCTGTTCAACAGGTCGGCGGTTTCAACGGGCGAGAAGGCCCCTGGACCATGCGCCGGGCGAGCGCGAGAGAGTTTCGCCCCGGTCACAGATGCCATGCGGATGAGAACATTGACGATTTCGGGACGCGTATTCTGACCGGCTATGACGAGGCGCGGCGCCAGAGTCTCTGCTGCGGAAAGCCTGTTGAGCAGTCCTGGCAGGGCATCGATATCACCATAGACGGGCACTCCGCGAATGGCGCGACCGGTCAATTGTCCCTCGGGGACAACAAGCCCTTTGGGGCGGAAGGGCACAGAGCCATTGCGACGGGACAAGTCCCGCAGGGCCTCGTCGAGCTCAGCCTCGCTTCCCACCAGTATCGCCGCTGGCTTGTTGCGGTCTTCTAGCCGGAAAGCGTTCTGCAGTCTTTGAGTCCGCCAGGCCGTTGCAGCCACTCGAGCGCCCAGCAGGAGGGCAATTAGGATCGGAATTTCGATCAGGATGCTGGTACGCGGAAACCCATCAAGCCTGTTGAGCAGGAAAAGAACCGGCAAAAAGACAAAATTCGCGATGCCGACAGCGCGAATGATCCGCGCGGCGTCATTCAGCGCTGTATAGCGCCAGACACCGCGATGAAGACCGGTGAGCAGAAAAACCAGCGCACAGGCGAGCGCGAAGACAGAAACGGACTGAAAGATGATGCCGGTGGGCGGGTCTGACGGGTGGAAGTAATAGCGAATTTGTACGGCCAGCCACATAGAGGCGGCGCCCGCTGCTATGTCATACAGCGCTACCCAACCCATCGAGGCCCAGCTCGCCCGTGCCACCGGGCTGGTCTTTGTCGGACGCGGCGTACTCACTCAGTTCCCCCTCCGGTCCCGCCAATACGGCCAAGACGCTGAAACGCCCATCTTACACGATTTGGGGGGCGATCGCCCGCACCAAATGGTTCTGCCTCTCCGTGTATTACAATCTGTTGCGTCCTTTGTGGAGGGGCACCGGCGGCTAAATAGACAGATCTTTCCAAAGAAACCGGCCCACCATCCGTTCTAAACCGCCAACCATCGCCATTGGGCTGCACCAATAATGCACTCATGGAGTCCCGGGAGAGCGAGGCGCGCACACTTGGATGGAGATGGAACCGGATCGCGAAGCGATAGCGCAAATCGACATCGTCGGGCGCTCCGTCGGAGACTGACCGAAACAGAGCATCCTCGCCGCGCATATCGCCGCCATCGGCAGCCTGGAAGATGCGCCGACGATGCAGAAGGCCGAACTCCTCACGATATCCTGTCTGCACGCCTTCCAGCCAAACGCCCATATCCTCCTCATTTCGGCGGGCGGTCACCTGGCTGGGCCGGCTTGCCAGTCGCGGGCCTAGAAGATTGCGCTGCCAGCCCGGAGGCAGCAGGCGGGAGGAGGAGGCTTCTTCCAGAACCAGCGTGGAATGCGCCGCTGTGGCGCGAACGGCTTCACGCCAATCTGCGCTTTGGTCATCATGCCAGCCGCAATTGACGACGAGACGGCCACCGGGCGTCGCCATTTCGATCGCGAGCGCACTGGCATGCCCGTTTGTGCTCAGGCGGCCGCCCGGAGGGTCCCCGACATCAAACAGGACCGTCGCCCCGCCGGCGACATAACGGTGGTAGCCAGAATGGGGCGCAAAGCCGAAAGAACGCGAGGGTTTTCCGCGCTCAAGGGCGGTTTTGATCGCGCCACGATCTCCCTCTCCTCCTCCATGGAAAGCGGCGAGACCGCCATCATCCATCAAGAAAAAGCGGGTCATTGGTCGAAGTCGGTCTATGGCTTTTTGGATGCTGGAGGGCAGATCGATGGACCGTGCTTCTGCGACCTCAACAAGGGTCGTCAGATCGATCAGGGCGTCTGCTGTCGCGCCCGGTGAGCGAGACACATGTCCACCATCGGGCAGAATTTGGCGCGTCACTTCTTGTTCGAGCTGACCCAGGGCGGTCTTGAGCAGGCTATCCTGCTGCGGAAGGCAAAGGCCGCTTAAAACCAGCGCGCAGGCACTTCGGAATTTTACCAGCCCATCTTCCGCCAGAGGATAGGTTCGCTGGAGATGGCGGACTTGCCGCAGAAGGGACTTTAAACGCTTCGTGTGAGCCTTGTCTGGACTGGATTCAGGGTCAAAAAGGGCCTCACCACATCTCAGCCAGTTGAGTATGCGGCTCGACAGGACGCTCTCGGACCAGACAAAGCTGTTCCAGTTGCTGTACCGGCTGATCCAGCTATCGACCAGCCGGCGAGCTTCTGCGGCGCCTTCAGCCTCAGGCAAGGCTGCGCAATCACGCAGCCAGACAAAGGAGTGGAGCTGGCCGGCAAACGCCCGGCTGGGAGCCACGGCACGCCAGATATCGCGGTCATCACGCGCCATGATTTGGTCGCCTGCAAGCGGAAACCGGCCTTCAAGTATGGCCGCGCCGCGGGCGAGGTCAGCGGTATAGAAATCTGTCGGCGCGTAGGCCAGCGCGGCGGGGATCGACCCCGTTCCGTTCAGGAATTGGGGCAAGCCCAGCGCATTATAGCTTGATGAAAGCTCCCGACGTGCGCTCATCCACAAGGCGCTGGCATAATCACCAAGGCGGATCGCCTGAGACATGGCGCCTATCCTCGGAGCGCTTCGATATTCTCGCGATACTTGCCTGGACCGCCTTTGAATACTGCTGATCCGGCCACCAGCGCGCTGGCACCTGCCTCAACGCATTGCCGGGCTGTTTGAGGGTTTACACCGCCATCGACTTCAATAATGGCGGAGAGGCCTGCACGCTCAATGCGCTCGCGCAAGGTTTCGATTTTGCGGAGTTGCGATGTGATGAAGCTCTGGCCGCCAAATCCGGGATTGACACTCATGATGAGGACGAGATCGAGTTCCTCAAGCACATAGTCAATCACCTCGACTGGCGTTGACGGGTTAAGGGCGGCTCCCGCCTTTTTGCCAAGGCCTTTAATGGTCTGAACTGTTCTGTGGAAATGCGGGCCCGCTTCAGGGTGAGCCGTGATGATGTCAGCTCCGGCATCGGCAAAGGCCTCCAGATACGGATCGACTGGCTCTATCATGAGGTGGACGTCAAACGGCTTGTCCGTGTGTGGCCGCAATGCCTTGATGACGCCGGGACCGATCGTCAGATTGGGTACAAAATGCCCGTCCATGACATCGATATGGATCCAGTCCGCACCGGCGGTATCAATCGCCCGGACCTCCTCCCCCAGTTTGGAAAAGTCGGCCGAAAGGATGGAGGGCGAGATTTGAATGTCATGAGTCATAAGCGCCCCGATATCAGTGGCGGATGGTCAATTCAAGACAGGGAAACCG
Organism: Alphaproteobacteria bacterium; assembly: GCA_018222865.1. Lineage (GTDB taxonomy): Bacteria > Pseudomonadota > Alphaproteobacteria > Caulobacterales > Maricaulaceae > Maricaulis. Next base: position 59,060 of record JAAEZM010000003.1, on the reverse strand, counting down.
TGCCGTTCAGGATCGCAGGATCACCCTGATTTCCGGAATCTTGCAATGAAGAATCCGTCCATGCCCCCGCTTTCCTTCCAGAGCGCGGGAGTTGTGCGGACCCAGCCGTCAGGTGTGAGGGCATCTTCAAGCCCTGGAAGCTCACTGGCCTTTATCGGATCGGCTTCCAGGGTTTTGTCCCGTTTGGCGATATCTCTTGCGAGGTCCTCGCCCTCTTCTCTTTGCAGCGAACACGTGCAAACAATCAAAGACCCCCCCGGATGCACCATCTTGGAGGCGGCTCTGGCCAGTTCGCGCTGAAGCCGCGCGAAGCGAGAGATGTCGTCCGGGGATTTGATCCAGCTTGATTCAGGGTGGCGGCGAAGTGTCCCCGTTGCCGAACAGGGCGCATCCAGCAAAACATGGTCGGCTTGGCGCTCGGGCTTCCATTTGCGCACATCCGCTGTGACGATCTCAGCGTTCAGATTTGTCCGCTTCAGATTTGCTCGCAGGCGTTTTAGGCGTCCGGCGGAGTTGTCGACCGCGATCACTTCGGCGCCGCGAGCGGCCAGTTGTAATGTCTTGCCGCCGGGGGCTGCGCACAGATCTATGACCTTGTCTCCGACTTTAACCGGCAAGAGCTGTACAGGCAGTGTGGCCGCCGCATCCTGTGCCCACCAGGCCCCCTCTGCAAAGCCGGGAAGGGATTGAACATCGCCCACCTTGCTCAGGCGCAAGCTGTTATTGGGCAAGCGCTCGGCCTCGAGCGCGCTTTGCCAATGATCGATTTCCTCTGGATTTTTGACCGTCAGATCCAGTGGCGGAGGCTGTAGGATACCAAGCGCCATGCGCGCGGCGAGGCCTGGGCCGTAATGCTTGCGCCAGTCCTGTCGCATCCAGTCCGGAAGATTATCCTGGGGAGAGAGAGTTTTGGCGATGGCCGGACCATCCTTGGCGACACGGCGCAAAACCGCGTTGATAAGACCTTTGAGCTTGCGGGCCTGGGGCCAGCTTTCCGCGGTACTGACCGAGGCGGAAACTGCGGCATGTGCGGGTGTTTCCAGCCAGAGCAGTTGCGTCGCGCCGGTTATCAAAATTGCACGGGCTGGCGGTGCGGTCTCCTCAAGCGGCTTGCTCAAGAAGCGATCAAGAACTTTCTGGGTCTGTCCAAGATACCGAAAGCTGGTGGACAATATCGCGCGCGCAAAGGCGCGGTCGCGCGTTTCAAGGTCCGCAAAGCCAGGCAGGTTTTCCAGCGCGACCTCGAGCACTACACCTGTCTTGCTGATCCGCAAAAACGCATCAGCGGCAAGGCGGCGAGCATCTAATCCAGTGGTCATATGCGTCCGCTAGCATGCCCATCCGGCAAGGTCTAATCCGCGATGCGGTGACTTAGCCCCACGGGCCCCTCTGGCCCCATGGCCCTGAACGTACCGGTGCCGCAGCCCCCGCCATCTGTCGGAGGCGGTGAATGCGATTGGCGGTGTCAGGGTGGGTCGAGAAGAGATTATCCATCCGCTGCCCGTTCAGCGGATTGATGATAAACATATGCGCTGTTGCGGGGTTTTGCTCGGCCGCCGGGTTCATCGTTTGCCGCGCCGAGCGTTCGATCTTTTCAAGCGCTGAGGCAAGAGCCATAGGATTGCCGAGGATTTCTGCTCCGATCCGGTCCGCTTCGTATTCGCGTGAACGGCTGATGGCGGATTGCACCATCATCGCGGCCATCGGCGCGAAGATCATCAAGGCGATGGTTCCGATCAGTCCAGCGCGGTTATTGCCACCAAAAAACAAGGCAAAATTCGCCAGCATGCCTATCGCGCCGGCCAGTGTGGCAGTAACTGTCATGGTGAGCGTGTCGCGGTTCTTCACATGAGCAAGCTCATGCGCCATGACGCCCTGGACTTCCTCGCGATTAAGACGATTGAGCAGCCCGGTTGTCGCGGCGACCGCTGCGTGGCGCGGGTCTCTGCCAGTTGCGAAAGCGTTGGGCTGTTCCGTTTCAATCACATAGATGCGCGGCACGGGCATGCCCGCGCCCTGAGCCAAGCGCACTGTATCTTCGGCAAACCGGCGCAGGTCCGGGTGGCGCTCATCCGGCCTGATCTCTCTTGCGCCATGCATGCGCAGAACCATGTCGGCGGAGTTCCACCATGCAAAGACATTCATACCCGCAGCCACGACCAGCGCGATCATGGCGCCAGCTGCACCTCCAAGAAGGAAGCCGATGCCCATGAACAAGGCCGTCATTGCGGCGAGGAGCATGAAAGTTCTGAGTGTATTGCCGGTCATGATAATCCTGATTCAGCCTGCGGGCTTCTCTTACAGCCCGTTGCGACCTAGGTAATTGGTTCGCCTGGCCTGTTCGTTCAAGAAGGGATTTACTGCCATGTCCGTCCCCGGTGACACATCTGATCAATCTCCGCTCCCGGGGCAGAACCCGGACAAAGCCCTCAGCCCGGCGGCGCGGCGAGCCCTGGAGGAAGCGCAAGCGCGCCGAGACGCCGAACAGTCTGCCGAGTTGCCCGCTGAGCAAGGCGGGCGCAAAGGCCCCGAGCCGACCCGGTTCGGCGATTGGGAACGCAAGGGCATTATCAGCGACTTTTGAGGCGCGAGCGATGGATGCTTGTCTCGCCTGAGGCTTGTGCAGCCTTTCGCTCATCCGGCAATCCGCTATTGTGCCGGAATGAGACAGTTTTGGACCCTATCCTTTCTGACACTGGCCCTGAGCCTGCCGGCTGCAGCTCAACACGCCGACAACGGTGCGTATTCCTCTGAACCGGACGCGCGGCGCACGGTTCAATTGCCGGCGGAATTTTTCAGCGGGGGTCTCGTCGGCGGCGTTGAGGCGCAGATGGGCTGGCAATGGGTCTATGTTGACGGCTATGTCTATCGCGTACTCGAGCCGCGGCGCGGCGCTAGCGCGAGACTTGCGCCATTTCCGCAGCAATCGCGCGTGCAGCGGCGGCCGGATTTTCGGCAGCGTGGATCGGCCGTCCCACCACAAGGTGAGTGGCGCCGTCAGCCAGGGCATTAGCCGGCGTCGCAATCCGCTTCTGGTCACCGGCATCACTCCCGGCCGGGCGAATTCCAGGCGTCACGATCAGAAAGCCATCGCCGAATTTTTCACGGATTTCAGCTGCTTCCTGGGCGCTGGCGACAACGCCATCAATTCCCGCTTCCAGGCTCTGCTCGACACGACGGAAGACCAGGTCGCGCGCTTTCATCGCATAGCCCATCTCAGCCAGCATCGCGTCGTCGTAACACGTCATGACCGTGACACCGAGGATCTTCAGGCTGCTGTTTGCGCGCCCCTGTGCTGCGGCACGCATGACAGCGGGTTCTGCGTGAACGGTCAGCAGGTCAGCGCCGGCACCGCAAATGCTCACGGTCGCTTTTTCGACGGTCGCTGGAATGTCGTGCAGTTTGTAATCCAGGAAGACCTGCTTGCCGGCCGCTTTCAGCTTGGCGCAAAGCTCCATCCCTCCGATGGGCAGGAGCTGCAGCCCGATTTTGTAAAAACTGACACTGTCCCCCAGCCGGTCCACGAGGGCCATGGCATCGGCGATGGTGGGTTGGTCGAGCGCGAGAATGAGGCGCGGGTCTGCAACGGTCGGTGTCGGGGTGAGGTTTTCAGTCATGGCCCGCTGTCTAAGGCGTATTGCCGGTGAATAGCAAGCGCAGTCCAAGCCCGCCGAAGGCCGTGCCGGCCAAAGCGTTGAGCCGCCTGCGCCATTGGGGTGATCGGGCCAGGTGATCGCGTGCAGCACCTGCAGCGAGCGCGACGATGATCAGGACGAGTGTGCCGATGGCGAAGAAGATCGCACCCAATAAAAGCATTTGCAGCCAGATGGGGCCGATCTCCGTATTGGTGAACTGAGGCAGAAAAGCCAGGAAAAAGAGACCGATTTTCGGGTTCAGCAGATTGGTCACAAAGCCCCGCCTGAAAGCACTGATCAGATCGCTGGCGGCCTCGCCTTCTGGCAAGGCGTTCAAGCTCCTGAAGGTGCGATAGGCAAGCCAGATGAGGTAAGCAGCGCCGGCATAGCGTACGATCATCAGGCTATGAGGGTTCGCAGCGACAAGCGCGGCCAGTCCCAAGGCGCTCGCGACAGTCCAGATCAATCCGCCCGAGATGATGCCGGCGACAGCGCCCAGCCCGGCTGGTCGGCCTCGAGCCGCGGCAGTCGCAAGTGTGAACATCATGTCCGGCCCAGGTGTCACCGCCAGTGCGGCTGCACCAAGAACAAATACCGGCAAAAGCTCTGGGTCCAGCATCACCTTGGATCCGTCGAGGCAGGCGTTTCAGTGTTGCGCAGCTTGGCACTCTGGCGCGCGGTGATCGCCAGGGCGAGCCCATGCGGAAGGATTTTGTAAAGCCCGGTCAGGAATTTCCACCACAATCCCGGAACGATGACGGCCTTGTTTGCCTGCGAGGCGGTATAGCTCTCTTCTGCGACCTGTTCGGCACTGAGCCACCAGTATTTGGGAAGCTGGGAGACCTTGTCGCGGGTACCGTTGACATCGTGAAACTCGGAATAGGTCAGGCCGGGACAAACCGCTGTTACGTGCACACCGGTCGATTTGTTTTCCAGGTGAAGCGATTCAGAAAACTTGATCAGGGCAGACTTCACCGCTGAATACAGCGTGTGTCCATAGGTTCCCGGCACCAGGCCAGCGACCGAGGCGACATTGATGATCCTGCCAAAACCACGCGCCTGCATGTCCGGAAGGACGCGATGTGCAAGCTCGCAATAGCTTGTCAGCATGAGTTGAAGAAAGTCCGCCTGCTCCTGCCATTGTGTCTGGGCATAAGTGCCAGGCAGGCCAAAGCCCGCATTATTGATCAGAGCGTCCACCTGCCGATCATCGGCCTCGATCGCCTTCAGGATTGCCTGCGGAGCATTGGCATCGTTCAGATCTGCCGGGATGACGAGCGCATCAATACCATATTGATCCTGCAACTGGTCGGCTTGCGCGCGAAGCCGGTCTTCCCGGCGCGCGACCAATGCCAGGTCCCAACCGTTCGCGGCATATTCGCGCGCCAGGGCGAGTCCAATACCGGATGAGGCGCCGGTGATCAGGGCAAGTCTTCGGCTCATGGCAGTCTCCTTCGCCTTCAACAGTGGCGATTGCTCGATGCTTGTCCAGTGGCCGGATCATCACACCGCAATTCAGCATGGGGCCTTGCGGTAGGAGCGATCCGGCGTTAGGCGGTCAGGATACGCTATGAAAAAAGAGAGATGCCATGACCGCGTCGCGTCCGATCAAGAAAATCGTCCTCGCCTATTCCGGTGGCCTGGACACGTCCGTCATCCTGAAATGGCTTCAAGAGCACTATAATGCGGAGGTCGTGACCTTTACCGCAGATCTTGGGCAGGGTGAGGAACTTGAGCCGGCACGACGAAAGGCCGAAGCGGCCGGCGTTTCGGAGATTTTTATTGAGGATCTTCGCGAGGAGTTCGTCCGCGACTTCGTTTATCCGATGGTTCGCGCGAATGCCGTATATGAAGGCCTGTACCTTTTGGGAACGTCGATCGCGCGCCCGCTTATCTCCCAGCGCCTTGTTGAAATTGCCCATGAAACAGGCGCTGATGCAGTTGCGCATGGCGCTACCGGGAAGGGTAATGACCAGGTTCGCTTCGAGCTCGGTGTTTATGCGCTGGACCCGGAACTCAAAGTCATCGCGCCCTGGCGCGAATGGGATCTCACCTCGCGGACCAAGCTGATCGAGTATGCTGAGGCCCATGGTGTGGAAGTGCCGACAGACAAGCGCGGCGAGGCTCCCTTTTCTATCGATGCCAATCTCTGGCACACCTCATCCGAGGGCAAGATGCTCGAAGATCCGGCCGAAGAGGCTTTCGAGATTGTCTATCAGCGCACCGGCCGTCCGGAGGATGCGCCAGATGAAGCCGGATATGTCACCATCGGGTTCGAGCGTGGAGACGCTGTGTCCATTGATGGTGAGGCATTGTCGCCGGCAAGCTTGCTTACCCGGCTGAATGAGCTGGGCCGGATTCACGGTATCGGACGTCTGGACCTGGTGGAAAACCGGTTTGTCGGGATGAAGTCTCGCGGCATTTATGAGACGCCTGGCGGTACGATCTTGATGAGTGCCCATCGCGGGATCGAACAGATCACGCTCGATCGGGGGGCAGCACATCTCAAGGATGAGCTGATGCCGCGTTATGCGAAACTCCTGTATGAGGGTTTCTGGTTCTCCCCGGAGCGTGAAATGCTCCAGGCCGCCATTGATGCGAGCCAGGAATTTGTCTCTGGCGAGGTGCGCGTGAAGCTGTTCAAGGGCCGCGCCGATATTGTCGGCCGGACATCGCCGAATTCGCTCTACTCGTTGGAACACGTCACATTCGAAGACGATGACGTCTATGACCAGAAGGATGCGGAAGGGTTTATCCGTTTGAATGCGTTGAGACTTCAGCTTCTGGCACAGCGCAAGCGCAAGCTGGGCCTGAACCGCTAGTTGCGGCTTTAGACAAGGAAACCTTTTGTCGAGAGGACTCATGAAAAATTCATGCGGCCTCTCCTTGCTTTACATCGGCTTTTTGCGCGGCCAGCGTGAATTTGGGAAAAAAGCGAAGTTAGCAGCGTGTTAACGCTGGGGGCTCAATCTAGCTGAGGTTCGGGGGGGACCGAAAAGGCAGGCGATGAACTTGGACCCTTTATTGTTCACGAGTGTCCTTGACATATTCATCGTGGCCGTAGCGGTCGCGGGTATAACCCTGTGCGTGCGATTTGCGCGCGCGCCAGCCTTTCAATCAGCGCGTCTCGAATTCCTCGCAATCATTGGCGGGCTGTCGATCTGGGCGATTTATCACGGCACCGACTTGCTGGTGATCGTCTTCGCCTCGCTGATGTTCGAAGAGGCCGCGGCTCTCCAGATTTCAAGCTTTATCCATAACCAGTTGCGTTTCTTCACCGATGTGGGCGCAACCTTGCTGCTCGCCTTCGGTTTTCTACGTCTGCTTTCACGAGTGGCGGAGTTGCATGCCGACTTGTCGCGATCTGAAACGGAGCTGCGCGAAGAGATCGGTAGCCGCGATCGGGCCGAAGAAGAACTCCTCGCGACAGCGAAGGCTCAGCGCGAAGACAGCCGATCAAAATCTGAGTTTCTGGTGACGATCAGTCATGAGCTGCGCACGCCGCTCAATGGTATTCTCGGACTGGCTAGCTTGTTGTCCAATACAGGGCTGGCAGACGATCAGCGGCGGCTGCTCACCACTTTGGAGCAATCTGCCAAGGCGATGCTGAACCGGGTGAGTGATGTGCTTGATCTCGCCAAGCTTGAGAGCGGACAGAGAGATCTGCGCACGGTCAGCTTTAACCCGGCCGAACTCGCGACGAATGTTGAAGCCTTGTATCTGCCTTTCGCGAACGAGAAGGAACTCGAAGTGTCCGCCCAAGCGGATGGGGCGGCGGATCGCAATGTGATCGGTGATCAAGCCCTGGCTCGACAGGCCCTTAATAATATCGTCTCAAACGCGATCAAATATACGCCGGCAGGCAAGGTGGAGATCCAAACACGTCTTACTCCGTGTGATGCCGAGCGCTTATGGCTTGAGTTTGAAGTGGTCGATACCGGGGTCGGTGTCGACCCGGGCATCGCTGAACGCATCAGCCAGTCGGACGCGAAAGTCAATCAGGGCGAAGTGGGTCTGGGGCTGGCGATTTCCTGGCATATCGCCCAGCTGATGGACGGTCATTTACTGCTTGAGCCACTCGATGGCGGTACGCGGGCCTGTTTGCGCTTGCAGGTGCAGCGCGAGCCCGAAGTCGCCGAGATCGTCGGGGAAGAGGTCTGAGGACCAAGCCCATCCCTTAGACGAGCGGATAATCGGCAATCGTCTCATAGATGTTGTCACCGCGCTTCTGCGACCAACTGCGATACAGAGAGAAGTGCGTGACCTGGAAGGGTTCTGTTTTGAACCGTGTACGATCGCGGCACCAGGCGGCAAGTCGGTCGACAGGCGTCTTGTTTAAATAGGCAAGCGTCATATGCGGTTTGAAGTTTCGGGTTTCCGCTTCCAATCCGGCGCGACGCGCAGCCTTTTCACATCTTGCTTGCAGCTGGGTCAGGGGTTCACTGGCGCCTACGCCAATCCATACCGCCCGCGGCTCTGACTTTCCAAACCAGTTCGCGCCCTCGAGATGAAGGGTGAAGCTTTCGCTTTGGACCGCGCGCAGCTCAGCGTCCAGATCATCAGCAAGATGATCATCAATATCGCCTGCGAAACGCAAGGTGATGTGAAAATTTTCGGCGGGTCGCCATTTTGCGCCGGGTAATCCGCGCTGCAGCTTCGTCAGCTCCCGGTGGAAGGCGGGCGGGATTGGAATGGCGGCGAAGAGGCGAAGCATCGGAAAAACAAGCGCGTGGTTAGGGCCTTGCCTTAAAGTCTGTCTCGCCATCCTGTCCAGAAAAAAACGGGAAGGGGGGACGAGCAGGCTCTGCGTCCCGCCTTGCCATTTTCGAGGAGTGGAACGATATTACTGTCCAAACCGTCTGTATGGCGGATCCTTGTGTCTAACCCATGCGACGCAACACTTGTGAGACGTGAAACATGAATGATTTTTCCCGGACGTACGGCGCAGCGCCGTCAATGGACATGGCGACCGACGCCGGTCTGCGCAGCTTTATGCTGGGCGTATACAATAAAATGGGCCTCGGCCTTCTGATCTCTGCCGCGCTGGCTTATTCCGTCGGGACGATCGCGCCCCTGACCGCTCTGGTTTTCGGCACGCCACTTCTCTACGTCGTGCAGTTCGGGCCTTTGGTCCTGCTCTTTGGCTCGATGTTCTTCATGCGCAATCCGTCCCCGACGGGTTCGGCGCTGCTGTACTGGGCCATTGTTGCTCTCATCGGTACATCCTTGAGCTTCTGGGTGATCATCGCTTCAGGCAATGCCACCGTTCAGAACTATGCCGGCCAAACCCTGAACGTTGACTTCGGCACGATCGCTCAGGCGTTCGTAATCACGTCAGCGGCGTTTTTGGGGCTTTCCGTTTTTGGTTACACGACCAAGACTAACCTTATGCCGCTGCAAACCTTCATCTTCATGGGCATTATCGGCGCGGTAGTGCTGGGCCTTCTGAACGTCTTCTTCTTCCAGTCCGGAATGTTGGAGCTGCTGCTGCAGTTTGCTGTTCTTCTGCTGATGGCGGGCGTGACGGCGTGGCAGACCCAGGCGTTGAAGATCACCTATAATGAAATCGCCGGTGATCAGCGTTCCATGGCGGTAATGACCAATTTTGGCGCGTTGAACCTCTACATCGCCTTTGTGAACATGTTCCAGATCATCCTGTCGCTTCTCGCTAGCCGCGACTGAGGCAGTCTGAAACACTTGAACAAGAAACCCCGCAGCCCAGGCTGCGGGGTTTTTTCTTGCGCTTTGCTTCACGCTTATTCGATGACGCTGAAGCGTTTTTTGTCGAAGACGCGGAGGACCTGTTTGAGATCCTGTCCGCGCTTGAGGATCTGCCCGCCCATTGCGACGACCTTGTATTGCCCCTGCCGGTTGGCTTCCGCGGGTGTTTTCACGATTGTGTAGAGCGGCATCTCGCTGGTGCGGCGATAAATGGAGAAGACCGCGCAATCCTTCAGCCCGTCGATTGCATAATCCTTGAACTCCCCTTGAGCCACCAGCCGACCATAGACACTCAGGATCGCATCGAGTTCGCGACGGTGCCACATAACGGACTGAGGACGGGGTTTCCCGGGCTGGGTGCTCTCAAACAATCGAATTCTCCTGCCAGTTGAATACTGTGGTCTAGCTTACAAACATTTCACGCTCTGCCCAAAACTTGCCGCATTCCGGGCACCATCCCGCCACACACCATCGTCACGTTTTACGTGTCGGCCGGGCGCGTTGAGCTCCCGATCCTGGTTTATGACAGCCCCCCCAGCCCCCCGGATCATGGAGTGCGGACCGGTCGACACCCCATCCTAACATCCTGAAAACCAGCGGGTGTTTTGGCACTTCCCAATACGGCCAGAGCGCGCTAGGCCTAAGGCTTCCTTGGATGTGCTCTGCGATGCTGATTGCTGACTCTCTTGTTAAGCGGTTCGGACAGTTCAAAGCGGTCGATGGTGTGAGTTTCACCGTCGAGCGTGGCGAAGTCCTGGGCTTTCTCGGGCCGAATGGGGCCGGGAAGTCCACAACTATGCGCATGCTGGCAGGCTGTCTGGAGCCGGACAAGGGCGTTGCGCAAATCGCCGGGCATGATTGTGTTCAAGCGCGTCTGGAGGCACAGGCCCGTCTGGGCTATCTGCCGGAGGGCGCCCCCGCCTATCCTGCAATGACGCCGCGCAGCTTTGTCGCTTTTGGCTTGCGAGCCCGTGGGTTTCGGGCCGGTGCCTTAAAGCGGGCCACTGATTTGGCTCTCGAGCGAGCCCGGCTTGGCGATATGGCGGAAAAACCGATCGGAACGCTGTCCAAAGGCTATAAACGACGCGCCGCCCTGGCCGCGGCGATCGCGCACGACCCTGCTGTTCTTATCCTTGATGAACCAACAGACGGGCTTGATCCGAACCAGAAGGATGGTGTGCGGGACCTGATCCGGGAGATGGCACCGGAGAAGGCGATCATCATCTCCACCCATATCCTTGAAGAAGTGCCGGCTGTGTGCAGCCGTGCGATTGTGATCGCTGGAGGGCGTCTCCTCTTTGATGGCACGCCCAACGCCCTGGCGCAGAGGGGCAAGGATCATTCTATCGAGGCGGCTTTCCGGCAAATGACGCAGGAGGTCGAGGGCGGATGATGGTCGATACTCTCCATGCTGTTTATCGCCGCGAGCTGACCAGCTATTTCCAGACGCCTCTGGCTTATGTCTTCCTGGGGTTCTTCGCTGCGGCGGCCCCGGCCTTTGCCTTCTATACGGGCCGGTTCTTCGACACGAACCGAGCCGATCTCGCACCCTTGTTCGATTATCTGCCGCTGCTTCTCGTTATCTTGATGCCAGCGCTCGCAATGCGGTCCTGGGCGGAAGAACGCGATCGCGGGACGCTCGAATTCCTGATGGCTTTGCCGATCCCGTTATGGGCGGCCACATTGGGCAAGTTCCTGGCGTCATGGACTGTCGCCGCGGCAGCTTTGGTGCTGACCTTCCCGATGTGGATGGCGGTAAACTATCTGGGCAGTCCGGATAACACAGCCATCGCGACGGGGTATTTGGGTGCGCTATTGCTTTCCGGAGGCTATCTGGCGGTCGGGCAGGCCTTGTCCGCAACCACTTCTAATCAGGTGATTGCTTTCGTTCTGGGCGCTGGGGCGTGTTTCCTCCTGACCATGGCCGGCCTGCCGATCGTTCAATCCGCGCTGGGGGATGGCGCGCCGGCCTTTGTCTCTGAATTCGTCGCCGGTCTGAGCGCGCTCGAGCATTATGACGCCATGCGCTATGGCGTGGTGAGCTTGCCTGACCTGCTTTATTTCGTCGGGCTGATAGCCGTCTCCCTGTCGATTGCGGGTCTCTTGATCGCAGACAGACGCGGGGGTGGGCGATGAAGCGGTCCTGGTATCTCCCGCTGATGCTGGTCAGCGCCTTGTTGATCTTCCTCGCGGGCAATCATCTCTCCAGTCATGTTTTCAGGAGTTTACGGATCGACCTCACCGAGGACGGCCTTTATCAGCTCTCGCCTGGAAGCCTGGAGGTCATCAACCGCATCAATGAGCCGGTCGTCTGGGAGTTCTATCACTCGCGCAGCCTGGCAGCCCAGTATCCGGCCATTCGCAGCTATGCCAGTCGGGTGCGGGAGTTTCTGCGGGCTTATGAGGAAGCCTCCGGCGGGGCGATCCGGTTGCGGGAGATCGACCCTGAACCCTTCTCTGTGGATGAAGATGCAGCACTGGCGGCGGGCCTTATACCCATCCCCACGGAGACCGGTGAGCCGATTTACTTTGGCCTGGTTGCCAGCAATGCGGTGGATGAAACCGCGATCATTGAGCAATTTTACCAGGAAAATGAGAGCCGGCTTGAGTTCGAGCTGACCCAGACGATTGCCGAGATTGAACGTCCCAGAGCGCCGCGCCTGGGTGTCATCACAAGCCTCGCCATTTCACCCGACTCCGGTGCACCGAACCGTTTTATTCAAGAGCTGATGGGCAGTTACGCGCTGGACTGGCTGGAGCGGGACTTTGAGGCCCTGCCAGAAAATATCGACGCCCTGCTTATCCTCCATCCCGGCGATCTCTCGGATGCGCAACTCTATCTGATCGATCAATACGTGCTGGGGGGTGGCAATCTCATTGCCATGCTCGATCCGCTCGCTCACATGGCTTTACGGCCGGGCCCGGATGGCTTGCCGCCACTCGATGCAGATCGTGGGTCGGACCTTGGCGGTCTGACGGCGGCCTGGGGTGTGGTCTGGGATCGGGAAACGGCCGTGATGGACCGTTCGCTGGGGCTTCAGGTTCAAATCACGGGTTCAGACGGGCGCTTGACCAGTCGGGCCTATCCGCTCTGGTTCTCCATTGGCCCTGAACATCTCAGCGATGCAGACGGGGCGACATCAGATCTGGCGCGCGGAGTGAATTTCGGGTCCCCCGGGCTTTTTGCCATCCTGCCGGAAACGCCTTTTGATGTGACGCCCTTGATGCGCACAAGCCCGGATGGGGCCCGGATAGATGCCGATCTCGCCGCCGCCTCACCGGGGCCGGACGAGCTTTTGGCTGGCTATTACCCGGCGCCACAACCGCTCATTCTCGGTGCCCGGCTGAATGGTATGGCTTTGACGGCGTTTCCGGAGGGACCGCCCGCTGAGGAAGCGCTTTTCAATCCAGCCGATCATCTAAGCACAGGGGCGGCGCCGGCCCGGATTATCCTTATCGCCGACGCGGACTGGCTGGACGATAGCTATTATGTCAATCGGGATCCCGCGTTCGGCGAGCTCGTTGTCGCGGATAATCTGGCGCTGGCAATGAATCTGATCGACAGTGCTGCCGGTGATGAAGCCCTGATCGGCCTGCGCTCGCGAGCACCGTCCTATCGGCCGATGGAGCGTGTCGATCAGCTTCGAGCAGACGCGGAAGCGCGCTATTTCGCGCTCCAGGCAGAGTTGGAAGCGGAGATCGCTACCAACCAGGCGCGCCTCGATGAGTTGGAAAGCTCTGGTGCTGCCTCTGCCCTTTACGCCGATGGCAGTGGCTCGGCGCTCGATGAGGCGCGTGCCCTGCGCGAACAAATCCTCGAGGCGCGCGCCAGATTGCGTGAGGTCGAGCGGGAGTTTCGCCGTGATATCGATGCTTTGGATGCTTGGCTTCAATTCTGGACGATCTTCATGCCGCCCTTCCTTGTCATCCTGATTGCCATGGCGGGTGTGTTTGTCCGGCGTCGGCGGGAGGGGCGCTCATGAGCCAGCCCATGGATGCCCAGCGACAAAACCATATCCTGATCGCCGGAGGGATCGCGCTTCTGATTTTGACCCTGGCGGTGATCGTCAGCGTTCTGGATGCCTCACGGGGCTGGGCGCCGAGCGTGTCCGGCCCGGTCCTGCCCGCCTGGCAGGCTGGCGTGACAGATGTTAGCGAGATTACCCTGACCCAATCTGAGGGCAGTTTTACCCTGCGTCGTGAGGCGGCGGGCTGGGTGATGCCCGAACGCGATGGCTATCCTGTGCGACCTGAATTGGTCGCGGAGCTGGATACATTATTGGCGGGTTTGAGCTTTATTGGCGCGCGTACTGCTGATCCAGAGAAGTTTGGACGTCTGGGTTTAGCCGAGCCGGGCGCCGCGGATGGGGCGGGTGTTCGCCTGCAGGTCACCGGCGCATCCGGAGAGGTGCTGGCGGATCTGGTATTCGGGACTGTGCGCGGAGAAACGATCTATCTGCGTCAACCCGGAGAGAGCCGCACCTATGCCGGTCGGCTGCCTGCCGGTCTTGATGCGGCCTTGATCGCCCGCCCTGCCGATGAATGGTTGGCACTTGATTTTATCAGCTTGGGCCGCAGCGCGATTGCGCGGACCCGTATCCAGCCGGAAACCGGTCCGGAATACCTGCTGGAACGACCGGCCAGCTCGGTTCGGAATTTCGCCCTTCGAGAGCCGAGCGGCTGGCAGCCCATAACCGCCGGCGCGGGGAATGGCCCGGCCTCTGCCCTGTCGCGTATCCGGTTTCGCGATGTGCGCCGCGCTGACCGAATGACCGGTGCGCTCGTCGGATATCATGAGGCTGAAACCTTTGAGGGGTTGAGCGTCCGGCTTGATATTATTGCTCAAGGCGAAACCCGCTGGGCGCTGGTTCGCGTCAACGCTCTGACCGACGACGCGCGCGACGATGCGCGTTCGCTCGAAATGACAAGCGAAAATTGGGCATATTTATTGAGCGATCTCAGCCTTGACCGGCTCCTGCGACCCCTGTCTGAAATAGCAGACCCGCGACCGCAGGAAACGTTCGATGCGCCTTAACCAGATCACGATCCCTGTAGCCAATATCGGCCGGTCCAAGGCCTTCTATATGCGCCTGGGCTTTCGCCTTCTCGTCGATAGTGAGCACTATACCCGCTTCCTGGCCCCAGATGGCGATACGACATTTTCCTTGCACCTGTCTGAGGAGGCGGTTGCTCCCGGCGCTGTCATCTATCTGGAAACAGACAAGGTTGATAAGGAAGTTGAGCGCTTGCAGGAGCGTGGCTTTGTGTTTGAAGAGCCGGCTGAGGATAAGGGGTGGCTGTGGCGCGAGGCGGTTTTGCAGGACCCGGATGGGCACAAGATCAAAATCTATCATGCGGGCAAAAACAGGATTGATCCGCCTTGGCGCGTGACTGCCTGATTCTCAGCGCGCCTGGCCCAAATCGACAAGTATTCGTACTTTAGGCCTTGGGCGCGCTGTTCTAACGTGCGGACATGTCCACACAGCGCCGCATCTCCTTTCTGATATATCCGGGTTTTCAGCTTCTCGATCTGAGTGGTCCGCTAGCGGTTTTTGCCGGTGCGAACCGCGCCCTGGGGCGCACGGTCTATGAAAACCAGGCCGTGGCGACACTTATTGGGCCGGTTGCTTCGTCTTCAGGTCTTGATGTTGTCGCACAGGCGCGTTTTGCAGATGTCTCGGACACCTTGTCTGATGAAGACTCGCTGATCGCTGTGGGCGGCGAGATCGTCGAGATTGATCGCGCCATTCATGAGGGCGGCCTGGTAGATTTGCTGCGGGCAGACGCGGGACGAGCCGAGCGTCTGGCGTCAATCTGTACCGGTGCCTTTTTGCTGGCAGAAGCGGGTTGCCTCCAGGGTCACCGCGTCACGACACACTGGTGGGATGCCAAGACGCTGATGCAGCGCTTTCCTGGCCTGGCGGTCGAGAATGACGCGATTTTTATTCAGTCTGGGCGCATTTGGAGTTCTGCAGGTGTGACGGCGGGCATTGACCTGGCCCTGGCGCTGGTCGAGCGCGACCATGGCCGCGATATCGCCCTGACCATTGCACGTCATCTCGTTGTTCCGCGCATGCGCCCGGGCGGGCAGTCTCAATACTCCAGCGAGCTGGCACAGCAAGCCCGGAGCGGACAACGCCTGGCTGGGCTGGTTCAGAGCATAAGAGCGGCGCCAAATGCGGACTGGTCGGTTGAGGCCATGACGGAAACGCTCGGTCTTGCCAGACGCACACTCACCCGGCTCTGCCGGGAGGAGCTGGACACAAGCCCTGCCGCCCTGGTCGAGCGCTTGCGTCTCGATGCGGCGCGCGCGGCACTGGTAGAGACTGATCTGCCGCTTGAGCGCATTGCCGAACAGGCCGGCTTCTCGTCTCTTCAACGCATGGACAAGGTTTTCGCGCGCCGGCTTGGTGTCGCCCCGCGTAGTTTTCGCACCCGTTTTCGCTCCCCCTTCGCCAAGGAGACCCTCCAATGAGTGACACACCCTTCCGTATTGGCTTCATCCTCTTCGACAATGTCACCCAGCTCGACTTCACCGGACCATTACAGGTCTTGTGTCGTCTGCCGGGGGCGGAGATCCATGTCGTCGCCAAGACGCTGGACGCTGTCCAGACAGACAGTGCACCCTTCATCCTGCCATCGGTGACGCTGGCGGATTGCCCGTACCTTGATCTCATCTGTGTCCCGGGGGGCTTTGGTGTCGATGATGCCATGCGTGATGAGGAGGTGATTTCCTTCCTCAAGCGTCAGGCCGTGCAGGCGAAATACATCACCTCAGTGTGCACCGGTGCCTTCATTCTCGGGGCTGCCGGCTTGCTGAAGGGTAAGCGCGCGACGACCCATTGGCGTTATCATGACGCGCTTGCTCAGCTCGGCGCGGAGCCGGTGAAGGCGCGCGTGGTCCGGGACGGTAATGTCTTCACCGGGGGAGGTGTTACCGCGGGAATTGATTTCGCTTTCACCATTCTCAAAGAGCTGGCCGGAGAGGACCTGGCCAAGGCGGTGCAGCTGGGGCTGGAATATGATCCCCTGCCGCCCGTTGATGCGGGCTCACCGGACAAAGCCTCTGATGCGATCAAGGCGGCGGTTGAGTCTCGCTTCAAGCCGCGCATGGAGGCGTTTCAGAATGCGCTGGATGAGGTTCTGGCCGGGACAGGCTAGTCCTCACCCTGCCGCATCACCCGGTCCGCTGCCGCGCGGGCAAATTTCAAGGTGATCGCCTTGCGCCGGGCTGCGGCGAGCTTGTCCTCAGGGCTCTCGCGGACCACCGCTCCACCAAAACCGTCAGCGATGATCAGTCCGACATCATGCGGGATGAGATCGTGCGGAAAACGCTGTGAGACGGCGAAGTAGAAGAAGTCGCAAAACTCCCCGTATTCCGCCCATTTATTGTCGGCGCGGAAATCGGCTGTACCCGATTTCACCTCGATAATCGCGATCTCACCCTTGCGGCCGACACAGAAAAGGTCGGCGCGTCGCCCCCCTGGCAAGGAGAATTCCGGAATCGCGCTATAGCCCAGCTGCCAGAAGAGCCGCGCGGCGCCGCGCATCAGCGCCTGGGCGTCATCTATATCCGGATTGGCGGTGGAGGAGACATCCTGCAAGTCCATGTCCGGCACTATGTTCCCAATTTGTTCGCATGACAAGTCGGCCCCTTGGCGCAATCACAGGCACTTCCTAAGTATGGCGGATGTACCCGCATCAGATCGCCCATCCGCTTGATATATCGCTCGATGATTTTGAGCGTATCGCCTTCGCTGCTTATGACGCCATGCCGCAGGAATTGCGGGTGATGACGCAGGGTGTGGCGATCTTTATTCGCGATTTCGCTGAGGCCGATGTCCTGAAGATGATGGAGATTGATAATCCCTATGGCCTTTTGGGCCTTTATCACGGGATTGATCTCACCCAGAAATCCATCTCATGGGCCCAGACCGAGCCCGACAGGATCTTCCTCTATCGCAAGCCGATCCTGGCGGAATGGGTGGCGCGCGGTGATGAAACGATTGCGCACATGATCCAGCATGTCCTGATACACGAAATTGGCCACCATTTCGGACTCTCGGACGATGATATGCACGCCATTGAGGACGCGACGGATTAACCCTTAATTAAGGACTCAGCCCACTATTTCCGCCACCCAGGCTGGAACCGCCTGTGTAGCCATGCCTTTTCGGTGTTCATCGAAGATTGGTGACGTCTCGGTATCGTCCAGATTGATCTCGATACAGCGGGCCCCCACCTGTTTGGCAATCTGGCTGAAGCCCGCAGCCGGATAGACGGTGCCTGAAGTGCCGATGGCCACGAAGAGATCGCAGCTTTCCAGCTGGTTATAGATCAGCTCCATCTCCAGCGGCATTTCTCCGAACCAGACGACATGTGGACGCAGACCGCCGGCCTGACGGCAATTGAGACAGGGCAGGTCCACGGTGATTTCGTCGAATGCCTCATGGATATAGCCGCAATGCTCGCAGCGCATCTTGTTGAGCTCGCCATGCATGTGAATGAGGCGTTCCGACCCCGCGCGGTCATGCAGATTATCGATATTCTGGGTCACCAGCAGGAAATCGCCGCCCCGCGCAATCCAGGCCTTCTCCAGTTCGGCGAGGGCGAAGTGCGCGGCATTGGGTTCGGCTTTCTTCAGACCGGCGCGACGGGCATTGTAGAATTCATGGACGTTCTCGGGCTGGGTCCGAAAACCCTCAGGCGTTGCCAATACCTGCCAGTCGAACTTGGCCCAGATGCCATCAGTGTCGCGGAAAGTGCCCAGGCCTGACTCCGCCGAAATGCCGGAACCTGTGAGAATGACGAGAGATTGGGTCATGCGTTTGGGACCGGTTTCATTTCGAAAAGGGAGCCTGTGATCGAATGGCGCGAGGCTAGACTATCTCACGCGCTCCAACACCAAAAAACCCGCCAGCTTGCGCCAGCGGGTTGTTTGTGTCTCGCAATGCGAAGAGGGCTTAGCCCTTTTTCTTCGGCTCGCGGCGTTCGATACCGTGACCGGTCGTACGCTCTGCGATACGCGCGGACTTACCGCGGCGATTGCGGAGATAGTAGAGCTTGGCGCGGCGGACACGGCCACGGCGCTTCACTTCGATCTGCTCAACCATCGGGGAGTAGAGCGGGAAAACACGCTCAACACCTTCACCGAAGGAGATCTTGCGGACGGTATAGCTCTCATTGAGACCGCCGCCATTCTTGGCGATGCAGACGCCTTCATAAACCTGGATACGCTCGCGCTCGCCCTCTTTAATGCGGACGTGGACACGCAGAGTGTCGCCAGCATCGAACTGCGGCAATTGCTTATCACCCAGGACGCGGGCGGCTTCTTCTTTTTCCAGCTGCTCGATCATGTTCATCGTGCATTCTCCTTGCGCCTTAGGTACCGCTCGTAAAGGTCCGGCCGGCGCGCCTTCGTAATCTCTTCCGACTGTTCCCGACGCCAGGCCTCGATCTGGCCATGATGCCCCGACAACAGCACTTCCGGGATCTCCTTCTCCTCCCATACCCGCGGCCGGGTGTAGTGAGGATATTCGAGGAGATCGCCCTCGAAACTTTCATCTTCGGCCGATGCCGGGTCACCGAGCACGCCGGGGAGCAATCTCACACAGGCTTCAATAAGAAGCTGCGCGGGTGCCTCGCCCCCGGCCAGCACGGCATCGCCAACACTGACCTCTTCCATTTCGCGGCTTTCGATGACCCTTTCGTCCAGGCCCTCAAAACGTCCACAAAATACAACAACGCCGGAACCCGCCGCCCATTCCCGAACCCGGGTTTGAGTGATGGGTCGTCCCCGCGGTGTCAAATAGATCAGCGGCCGTTTCTCACCGTCCCAGCGAGACTGTACCGCATCGATCGCTTCCGCTGCGACATCCGGCCTGAGCACCATACCAGCGCCTCCGCCGGCCGGGGTGTCGTCCACGGAGCGGTGCTTATGACGGGAAAAATCCCGGATGTCCACAGTTTCTAACGCCCAAAGCCCACGATTCGCAGCTGTTTGAATAATCGATACACCCAAAGGCCCGGGAAAGGCGTCCGGGAAGAGGGTGAGGACGCTTGCCGTCCAGGGATTTGTGCGCGCAATGTCAGTCATGGCGCGCGGGTTTAGCAGGGATGCAGACGCGCGGCTAGCGGTTGACTTCGCTTAGCCAGGGTGAGGCTGGCTCAGCACGGGGCGTCTTCAATAGCGCTGAGCGGATCGCCGCCCATCACCTGAAATGTGAAACACGTGCTGGTTTCTTCGCCAATATGGCGCTCATTGAAAGTCCAGCGCTCTACAGCGCGCTGAGAGACCCTTTCCAGCATGCCGACATAGTCCGTACGGCCGCGCGACCGGCGCGAAGTCGCACATTGAGGGACAATGTCAACGAGGAGGCCTTGTTCGCCCACCCGGGCGTCGACGCGGCATCTGGCCGCCAATCCAGCTTCGGCTACTCGGGGCGGGAATTGTGGCTCGATGCGGTATTCAGGCTGCGCGGGAAGCTGCGCATTGCTCTGCAGCGCAAGCGCGGCAATCAAACTTAAAAACGTCAAGACAGAAGGCTCCAGTGCAACTACACCCCTGGAGGGTAGCAGTGCGCACTGCTCTTGCAAGTGTACACAGCAAAATCAGTCGTCCGACGTCTCGTCCCGGTCCTCATCCCCTTCCACTTCTTCAAGCGGATCAATCGTCACCATGCCGTCGGAAATCGACACATGCGGGACTTGTTCCAGGGTGAAGGGGATCATCCAGGCGCCGCGAAGACGACCGTGCAAACAAAAACGCCCTGCTTCATGAGAAAGCCCTGTATCAGATGCTCGGGCAAAGTCATGGCGAGGGCGGGCAAAGTCAGTCCAGGGCAGAAACAAGATCGGGCCACAACAGCGCGAGTTGAGGGCCGAATAGAGCTCAGGCCTCTCGAAACTCGATCAGATCACCCAAGTGAAGGGGTAGAGGTGCGCGTGGCGGTGAAGTGACAGTCAGAACAATGCGCTGAAGCTCGGCGCGATCCGTTGTCAAGAAACTGAGAACGGTGCCACTGGGGCTTTCCCACTCACAGCCAGGGGTGATGTCCGAACCGATCAGGCTTGACCAGTTCCCGGCTTGGAGGGCGCTTGCACCGAGACCGATCTCTATGCGAGCGGATATTGTGCTGGAGAGTGAAAGCTGAGCTGCTGCGCGTTGATCAATGGCTGTTTGCTCCGGCAGGTAGCGGATGAAAAATGCCATTTGTTTATCAAGGACACCATTGAGGCGCTGAAGTCCGCCCGGCTTGGCGGCCATGTTCTCAGCCATACGCGACATCCAGCGGGCAAATCCTGATCCGCCCCCAAATCGCCGCCCGAGCCAGAGCGTCCGTGGCTCACCCGTCAGAAATCCGCCAATCATCAGATTTACCCAGGAAAGGCGATCTTCCGAATCTGGTGCGATATGGGTGGGGGGAACATGGGATATTCCCAGGCCTTTTAGGGCGTCTGCCAAATCCCATGGCTCAAGACTGCTCGACAATGCCAGTCCAGCGATGCGAGGCGGGTAGGACTTTGCGCCCTCCAGCTTCGCAAACTCAATTGCGGTCTGTCCAACCCAGATCGCTCCGGTCTTGATGGCGCCAAAATCATTATAGGGCCAAGCCTCGGGATAGCCGGTTAGCTCTTTGAAGGTTTCGAAATCAGTACGCGGATCATCACACGCGATCATAATGTGATCGATATCCAGCCCGGCGATCATGCTTTTCTCCTACGACGCTTGACGTTAGGAGTTAACTGATCAGTGGCTGGAATGATTATTACCTATTGTCCATGCCTATCACATCTCTGGCACTTAGAGCGTGTTGGTATCCCGGCCCTTGTCCCCTTCGATCTCTTCGAGCGGATCGATAGTAACGACACCCTCATTGATCGACACATGCGGGACTTGTTCCAGGGTGAAGGGGATCATCCAGGCGCCGCGGCGATCCGGGCTATCGACGATCTCTAGAATATCGCCGGAGCCGAAATCATGGACGGCGCGGACTTTGCCCATGGGCGAGCCGTCCAGTAATTGGACTTTCAATCCGATGAGATCGGAGTGGTAGTATTCATCTTCCTCCAGCTCCGGCAAGGCGGAGCGGGGGACGTAGAGCTTTGTTCCGCGAGCAGCCTGAGCGTCGTCACGGGTCATTTTCTGGGTGAAAGAGACGATGAAGGCGTCCTTGTTCAGGCGCCAGCGCTGAGGCGTGTAAATCACCTCGCCCTTCTCATTGAGAAAGGGACCGTAATCGAACAGGGCCTCGGGCTTGCCGGTGAAGCTCTTCACCTTGCACTCGCCCTTAATCCCATGCGCTCCGGCGATCGCCGCAACGAATACCAGATCGTCAGCTGGTTTGGACATGTCGTGCCCCTCTCACCACACCCCCGGCCGGAGCCGGGGGTATGCGAGTGAAAAATCCTATTCGGACTTCTCTTCTTCAGCCGCGGCCTCTTCCGCCGGAGCTTCTTCAGCCGGAGCTTCCGCTTCAGCAGCGGCAGCCGCCTTGGCTTCTTCTTCAGCGGCCTTGCGCTCGGCTTCTTTTTCAGCCTTTTCCGCAGCGCGCTCTTGAGCTTTCACGCCCGGCTTCGCCTTGTTCGGGTTGTTGGATGCTTCCCAGGCCCAGGCATCTGCCTCGATCTGGTGGATGAAGCGGCCAACACGGTCGCTCGGCTTGGCGCCCTTGGCGATCCAGGCCTTGGCCTTTTCCAGATCCAGGGTCACGCGCTCGCCGTCTTTCGGAAGCATCGGGTTATAGGTGCCGATCTTCTCGATGAAGCGGCCATCGCGCGGCATGCGGCTGTCAGCAACAACGATACGGTAGTAAGGACGCTTTTTTGCGCCGCCACGGGCGAGACGAATTTTCAGTGCCATGATTGATATTCCTTAGTCTGAATGTCTTTGAATGAGTGGGTTATTTCTTCGGCAAGCCGATTGGCAGGCCGTCTGGACCGAGTTGCGGAGCGCCGCCCAGTCCGGGAAGCGAAGGTGTGGATTTGGAACCGCCGAGGCCGGGCAGTTGATTGCCGCCGCCCGGTGCCTTGCCGCCCAGCAGATCCTGGGTCGCCTGGCCGAGATCAGCGGGGTTCATGCCGGGCATTTGACCGCCCATGCCTGGCGGCATGCCGCCGCCCATACCGCCCATCATGCCCGCCAGGCCGCCGCGGCCTTTCTTGCCGGCCTTTTTCATCATGTCGGCCATCTGGCGATGCATTTTGATGAGCTTGTTGACGTCCGAGACCTGAACGCCAGCGCCGGCCGCGATGCGCTTTTTGCGGCTGGCCTTGAGGATTTCCGGCTTGGAGCGCTCCTGCTTCGTCATCGACAGGATAATCGCTTCCTGACGAGAGAGCATCTTATCGTCCATGCCCGCGGCTGAAGCCTGCGCCTTCATGGCTTTGTTCATGCCCGGAAGGAGGCCCATAATACCGCCAAGGCCGCCCATCTTCTTGAGCTGTCCGAATTGTTCGCGAAGGTCCTCGAGGTCAAACTTGCCCTTGGCCATTTTCTTGGCCATGCGAGCGGCTTTTTCCTCATCGAGGTTTTGCGCGGCTTTTTCTACCAGAGAGACAATGTCGCCGCGGCCAAGGATCCGGCCTGCGAGGCGTTTGGCATCAAAAGCATCCAGCCCGTCGGGCTTCTCCGAGACGCCGAGGAATTTGATCGGCAGGCCGGTGACGTGGCGCATGGAGAGCGCTGCACCGCCGCGGCCATCACCATCCATACGCGTCAATACCAGGCCGGTCAGCGGCAGGCGTTCATGGAAACGCTTGGCGGTTTCCACGGCGTCCTGACCGGTCAGGCTGTCTGCCACCAGCAGGGTTTCGTGCGGATTGGTCGCTGCAGCGATGGCCTGCGCCTCAGACATCATGTCTTCATCGATGGAGGTGCGGCCGGCCGTGTCGAGAATAACGACATCATAGCCTTGCAGCTTGCCGGCGGTCATGGCGCGCTTGGCAATATCGACGGCGTTCTGACCGTTGACGATTGGAAGGAAGCCAACCTCGACCTGTTCGCTCAGCTGCTGCAGCTGCTCCATCGCAGCGGGACGGCGTGTATCGAGTGAGGCCAGGAGGACTTTCTTCTTGTGAAAATCCTTCAGACGCTTGGCGAGCTTGGCGGAAGTCGTGGTCTTACCGGAGCCCTGAAGACCCGCCATTAAAATCGCGATCGGTGGTTCGCCATCGAGATGCAGGCCTTCCGGCTCGCCCTCACCGCCGAGAAGATCGACCAGTGCGTCATGGACGATCTTGATCACCTGCTGACCCGGTGCAACGGCGCGGATCACGTCTTCGCCGACCGCTTTTTCGCGGATCTGCTTGGTGGCAGCCTTTACGACCGGCAGGGCGACATCGGCTTCAAGAAGAGCGACACGGATTTCGCGCAGGGCAGCATCGACGTCCTTTTCCGAAAGGACACCGCGGCCGGTGAGTTTGTCGAATACACCGCCAAGCCGTTCTGTAAGCGCGTCGAACATGCGTTCGTCTCTCCATGACTTCCATTCACACAAAGCAAAACAGCCCCGCTGAGCGAAACCTTCGCCGAGCAGGGTTCTCGCCTGCCTCCCACTCCTATGTAGTTAGTCACGAGGAGTTTGTGCAGGTAAGACAAGCTTTGAGCTTGCGTGATGAAGCGGGGCGTTTACGCCTCTTGTCCAGATAAGTCAAGAAAGGCGCCTCTATGAACCAGATTATCAAAGCCGCCATCGTACAAACCGGATCTGTTCTGTTTGATACCCCCGCCACGCTTGATCGGCTTGAGGCGCGCTGTGCGCAGGCGGCGGGGGCTGATCTCATCCTGTTTCCGGAAGCCTTTGTGGGGGGATATCCCAAAGGGCATGACTTCGGGGCGCGTGTCGGATCGCGCTCGCCGGAGGGACGAGACTGGTTTCGTCGCTATTTCGAGAGCGCGATAGACGTGCCGGGATCTGAGTGCGAGCGGATGTCAAAGGCTGCGAAACAGGCGAAGGCCTGGCTCGTCGTAGGCGTTATCGAGCGTGAAGGCGGAACGCTTTATTGCTCTGTCCTCACATTTTCACCGGATGGGGCGCTGGCCAATCGCCGCCGCAAACTCATGCCAACAGCCATGGAGCGGTTGATCTGGGGCTTTGGCGATGGCTCGACCCTGATGGCAACCCAAACCCCCTTCGGCCCGATAAGCGCACTGATCTGCTGGGAGAATTTCATGCCCCTGGCCCGGTCGGCTTTTTATGCACAACAGCCTGTGATTCACTGCGTGCCGACTGTGGATGACCGTGAGACCTGGCTGTCCTTGATGCGAACGATCGCGCTTGAAGGCCGGTGTTTCGTGTTGTCGTCCAATCAATTTTTTAAACGATCGGACGCTCCTGCCGACTTCCACCCTATCCAAGGCGATGATGCCGAGACCGTTTTGATCAATGGCGGGTCCTGCATGGTCTCGCCGCTTGGGGAAGTGCTCGCCGAACCGGTCTTTGGGCGCGAGGCCGTGCTCACGGCAGAGCTGGATCTGTCAGAGATTTCGCGGGGCAAGTTCGATTTTGATGTGACCGGTCACTACGCCCGGCCGGATGTTTTCGACCTGCGCGTGAATAAGCGTGTCCAACGGGCTGTTCGCGGGGAGGAAGACTAGTCAGATGGGTCCGGGCGAGCCGCCACAGCAACCATATCAACGCTGTCGCTATGAGCCTGGGGCGCGTCTTCGGCGAACTGAAGTGAGCGTGGGGCCGACTGCCCCGCCAGCAATGCGCCGTAAAGCGAGGCGGAGATGGCAATCAGCGTCGTCCACAGCAAGACGATCTTCGCGAGATTGCGAAAACTGTATGCGAATTTTGCCATGACGCGCCTCCCGCTCGGATCTCTGACACTTGATTCCAAGCCGAGTCCCTTAACGACTTGCTACCGGAAATAAGCCTGAGCGACTTTCCTCCAAACACGCGCCAAATGTGCGCAATCGAGCGCGTCCGCAAAAGCGGGAATGGGGCGAAACTTGTCCCGTCAGGCTTAGCAGGGCTCGTTTGGAGCCCAGACTTGCTGTGATCGAGGCCTGTCAGGCGTCTTTTGGGGCCTTCGTCTGACCGCGTGTCAGAGCCGTGTAGAGTTTGCCGCCGCGCAGGATCAACCACACACCAGCCCATACATTGCCGAGGACAAAAAGCGGCGTGATCCAGAACACGCTGGGAAGCCATTTTCGCTCTGTCCAGCCGATAACCACTGCAACAATGATAAAGCCGAAATAGAGGTCGAAGATCGTGACCAGGCCCCAGGGCTGTTTGAACAGGAAGTCGCCTGCGCCAAAAAAATCACCGGTTCTAATCGCCCAGACGATCAGGGCGGTCAGAACCAGCGATAGAACCAGGAATAGCAGTCTGATTACTGAGGGCATCCCACCACTCCCAAGCAAAAGGTTATGGTGATCTACGATGCTCAAGCGGCGCCGGATCACTCCGGCGCCGCTCCGCATAGCCTCGTTAAAAAAGCAAATCCCGGGATTAAACGCGCGCGGGTGCCTTGAAAGTGGCTTCGTCGAGCTCGCCTTCCCATTTGGCCACAGCCGTCGCAACGGCGGCATCACCGGTCACATTCACGGCGGTGCGCGCCATGTCCATAATCCGGTCAACTGGCAGGATGAAGCCGACGATGATGGCCGTGTGTTCGGGCGTGACGCCGAAAGTCTCAAGCACGATGGCCAGCAGGAAGAGTGAAGCGGACGGAATGCCGGCTGCGCCAATAGAGACGATGGCCGCTGTGACCGCGATCATCACATAATTCATCAAGGTGAGATCATAGCCAAAGGCCTGGGCAGTGAAGAGCGCCAGAATACCCAGATAGAGCGCCGTCCCGTCCATGTTGATGGTCGCGCCGAGTGGCAGGACAGAGCCGGAAACGGACTTCTTGATCCCGAGATTGTCCGACGCCGCTGCAATGGTGACCGGCAGGGTCGCAGATGACGAGGCGGTCGAATAGGCAACCGCGATGGGATCGGTCAGGCCGCGGAAGAAGCGGACCAGGGGCAGATTCAAGACCACTCGCACCAGGAAGCCGTAAGTAATGACGGCGTGGGCGATCAGGCCGAGATAAACAGCGATGATCAGGGTGAAAATGGATGCGAGCGCGTCCAGACCCTGACTGGCGGCGGTATAAGAAACCAGTGCGAACACGCCAAAGGGCGCGACTTCCATGACATAGTGCGTGATCTTCAAAACAACTTCAGACGCGGAGTTGAAGAGATCGCCTACCGGCTTGCCCGCCTTGCCGGTGGACAAGATGGCGATGCCGAGCAGCAATGAGAAGAAGATGATCGCCAGCACATTGCCGTCCGCAAGGGCTGCCACCGGGTTTTCCGGAATGATGGCGAGGATACGCTCCACCGCGTCCGGCGGGTCTGTTGAGACCGGCACCGCCTCGACATCGGCGAGGCTGGCGCCCGCACCGGGCTGGAAAAGCGTGCCGAAGGTGAGGCCGATAATATTGGCAAAGAAGGTGGTGGCCAGGTAGAGCCCGATGGTCTTGATGCCCAAAGAGCCCAGCTTTGCCGGGTCGCCCATGGCGATCACACCGGCGACGAGGGTCGTAAAGATCAGCGGTACGATCAGCATTCGGATCAGCTGGATGAAGGCCAGGCCAACAGGACGGATCCATGTGTCGATGAAGGCTGTCGCTTCAGCCTGTCCCATGGTCTGGCTCAATGTCAGGCCGACAACTATCCCCAGAAGCAAGGCGACGAGCACGCGCTGCCACAGCTTGATCTTGAACCACCAACCCATTGAACTCCCCCTTCATGCCCTCCGCGGACGGCACTGCAATCGTTAAGTGGGGCGCAGAGTACTGGGTGAGGGGTGCGGGTCAATCGCCATGGCGCAGGAAACCGGCAAGACGGGCTAAGGCGCCGTAACTTCCGGCGAAAACAAGCAGAGCACCGATGATGCGAGCCAGGGCCGCAAGATTGCCGCTCCATTGGGTCAGTTCGATAAGCCCGAGAAGGCTCAGACCGAATACCGGCAGAAGCAATAAGCGCCACCAGGCGACATCCTGGAAATAACGCGCGCGGCGCACCGTCGGGTTCGCGAACCACCCAAAAGCAGAATGGGTGGCACGGCCCGTTCGTGGCGTGCGCCGCGGCATAGGATCAAAGCTTCGGTCAATGAGCGACATAAGCTCATTATACGGAGCAAATAAGAATTCGCAACCAATCGAAATATTAAAACGTAATCCGCGGTTTGCGACTATTTTGTGAATATCCGCAAATGCTTATATTAAAGGTCTGAAGCCAGAACACGAGAAACGGCATTCACGACAGCGCCGATGCGAACAGAGGCCTGGATCTGGCTCGTCGTGACACCGTGCTTGCGCAATTCGGCCTCATGCGAATCCATGCACATGCCGCAGCCATTGATGGCCGAAACCGCCATTGACCAAAGCTCGAAGTCCGCTTTTTCAACGCCCGGAGCGCCGATCACATTCATCCGCAGCTTCGCCGGAAGCGTTTGATATTCCTTGTTGGAAACAAGGTGAGCGAAGCGATAATAGACGTTATTCATGCCCATAATGGCTGCCGCTGCCTTGGCCGCCTTCTTGGCTTCATCGCTCAGAACGGCATCGGTTTCAGCCGTGATCGCCTCGACAACATCCTTTTGGCCGACAGCGTGGGCGCAGGCCAGGAAAGTGCCCCATTTCTTCTGATCATCCAGCTCAGTTTCACGCGCGAGCGAGGAGAGGTTGAGCTTGAGGTCTTTTGCGTAGTCCGGAAGGCGGTTTTTCAGATCATCGAGGGACATGGGATAGCTCCTAGGCGCGAAATGGGGGGCAGGCAGAAGAGCTGCAGCCTACATCGTGTTTTGCAGGCTGCAGCGCTCTGGTTCCGTCAGCAGGGTCTGACGGTAACGGTCGGGGGATTAGAGCGTGTCGCCGCCCACCGGACGGTTACACGGGCAGAGCTCGTCCGTCTGCAGCGCGTCGAGAACGCGCAGCGTGTCTTCCGGGTTACGGCCGACATTGAGGTTGGTGACGTAGACGTGCTGGATGACATTGTGCGGATCGACGATGAAGGTCGCGCGGTAAGCAACGCCTTCTTCAGAGCGAATGCCCAGGCTGTCGATCAGGGAGCCGGTGGTGTCAGCGAACTGCCACATGCCGAGCTTGTCCAGGTCCGGGTGCTCGCGGCGCCAAGCCAGCTTACAGAATTCATTGTCGGAAGAACCGCCCATGACAACCGCGTCGCGATCAGCGAATTCTTCAGCCAGATTGGCGAAAGCCACGATCTCGGTCGGGCAGACGAAGGTGAAGTCTTTCGGATAGAAGAAGATAACCTTCCACTTGCCTTCAAAGCTGTCCTGGTTGACCGCCTCGAACGCGGACTCACCGTTCTCTTCATGTGCGTTGAAGCCCGGCTTAACGCCAACGATTTCGAATTCAGGCAGTTTTTCGCCAATACCCAGCATGGTGTTCTCCAGTTATTTGCCGGACCGACCATCGTTCCGGCGCTGTATGCGGCGGTGTATATGCTGTGGTTTGCTGATAAATCCAATGGATTGTTTTTTGGAAGTGCATAGCTATAATCTATACCATGACTTTACTCCCCACACTCCGTCAGCTTCAGTTCCTGATTGCGCTCGCCGATCATGGAAGTTTCAGCCGCGCCGCCGAGGCGACGCATGTTACCCAACCCACTTTGAGTGCTGCAATAAAGGAACTTGAAGCGATTCTGGGCGTGGTGCTGGTCGAGCGAGGGGCGCGCGGCGCAGTGCTGACCCCGGCCGGCGAAACAGTGCTCGAACGCGCTCGGCGCGTGATGACGGAGGCGGAGGACCTGGTGACGGCCGCGCAGGCTGCCGGCGAGCCTCTGAGTGGTCCCTTCAAGCTCGGTGTTATCCCGACCATCGCACCCTTCTTGCTGCCGCAAGTCTTGCCAACTTTGCGCTCGGCCTATCCCGATCTCAAACTCTATCTGCGCGAGGATCTCACGGAGCGGCTGATGGATGCGCTGCGTGAGCGCCGCCTGGATGCGGCATTGATCGCCCTGCCCTATGAGGCGGCACTGATTGATACGCATTCCCTGGGCACGGACGAATTCATGCTGTGTTGCTCACCAGACCATCCTTTCGCGGGGCGCGAAACGCTCGAGATTGCCGACTTGTCCGAAGAGCCCATGCTTTTACTTGAAGATGGGCATTGTCTGCGTGACCACGTTCTTTCGGCGTGTTCAGCGGGGCGAGCTCGCTCTGATTTTGCCGCCACGAGCCTTCACACGCTGGTTCAGATGGTCAAATCCGGCCTGGGCGTCACGCTTGTGCCAAAGCTCGCGGTAGATGCGGGATTGGTCGATCAGATGGATGTCGTACTCAAAGCCTTCAATCCACCGATGATCGGACGCGAAATCGGTATTGCCTGGCGCCGCGGATCCGCGCGCTCGGATGAAGCCCGCGCCATTGGAGAATCGATCGGCAGCTTGTTGCAGCCCTAGGCAGCGAGATATTCACCCGCGAGGATTGGGGTGAGAATGTCCGGCCTGATGAGTTCCAGCTTGTCGATGGGACCGATGAGCTTGAATTCGAACGTTCCGAGATCCTGGCCAGGATCATGAGCCGTCATCATGACAAGATCACCACTAAAGCCGGTCGCCGCGATTTCCGGCAGCGTTTCTTGATACTCGTTATAAGGCGGCAGCCTCCGGTCGAGAAAGATGTGCGTGAAGGTGCTCACATCGCTCTGCAAAAAGGCGTCAAGGGTGGTGAAGCACTCAAACTCTGCCTCAGGCATGAGATCGCCGCCCATTTCAGTAATAAGAAGGTGTTCGACAGGATCGTCGTCAATTACGGCTACTCGCGGCATGTCGTGAAGGCTTTCTATTCAGCGGCCATTCGAAGCTGCGAGTCTAAGCTCGCCAGCATGGCGCTCAAGTCCAAGGGTTTACTAAAATATTCATCTGCGCCGAGCGCCTGGATGCGCGACTGAGTTTCGCGGGTCGCATCGGCTGTAATGGCGATGATTGGGATCGCCGCGGCCGCGCTTTCAGACTTCCGGATGGCGGTGATGACCTCCTCTCCGGACATGACCGGCATTTGCAGATCGAGCAGGATGGCGTCTATCGGTTCAGCAGACCACACATCCAGGGCCACGAGCCCGTTTTCCGCGGTGCGGACCTGATAGCCTTCTGCTGACAGCGCATCGACCAGGATGTCACGATTATGCTCGACATCCTCGACGATCAGTACGGTTGTTGCGGGACGTGTCGGCGTTTCGGCAGATGTCTTTGCTGGGATGTCGAGTGAATCGGCGTGCGCCGTGGATGCGTCGATCGGCAAGTCGACCTCAAACCAGAAGGTGGATCCCTCGCCAATCTGGCTATCAAAACTGATCTCACCGCCCATGAGGGTGATCAATTCCTTGCAGATGGCGAGGCCAAGACCCGCCCCGCCGAATTCGCGCGTATCAGAAATGTCTGCCTGGGAAAAACGATCAAACAGGGTTTCCGCCTGTTCAGGATCAATACCGATTCCGGTGTCCTTTACTTCGAAACGCAGGCGAGCTGTATCGGTTTCAAAAACGGTCAGCCTTACACGTCCCAAATCGGTGAATTTGACGCCATTCCCGAGGAGGTTGACCAAAACCTGATTGAGTCTTTTGACATCGCCCCGTCGCCCATCTGCCAGGTTCGGTGCGATATCATATGTCAGGGTCAGCCCCTTTTCGCGGGCGGTGCCCGCCACAGATCCGATGGCGGTCTCGACAACATCCTCCAGCGAGAATGCGCTTTCCTGAATCTGGACATTCCCCGTTTCGATCCGGGAGATGTCCAGCACGCCATCGATCAACTCCAGAAGGGTCCGACCGGAAGACAAGATCGTGCTGATATAGCGCTGCTGACGTTCGGATAATTCCGTCCGGCCCATGAGTTGAGCCATGCCCAGAACCCCATTCAGAGGCGTTCGGATTTCATGGCTCATATTCGCAAGGAATTGCGATTTAGCGATATTGGCTGCTTCGGCAGCGGCTTGCTTCTCTTCCAGTTCCTGCCGGCGTAGAACATCATCCGTGATGTCGATATTACAGCCGATCATCCGCCGCTCGCTCGAGGCGAGCTCAACAAGTTGGGCTGTGGCCCGGATCCATCGCACGCACCCATCGCGCCGGATGATCCGGAACTGGGCGTGAAATTCTTCTCCGGTTTCAAACGAGCGTTGAAAAGCGGCTTCGGCTGCAGGGCGGTCCTCCGGGTGCAGCGCCCGCACCCAATGGTCTGATCCGTCGGGTTGGGTTCCGGGCGGTTCGCCATAAAGGATGCACATCCGATAATCCCAGATCAGTTCGCCGCTCTCCAATGCATAGTCCCAAACCCCGATTCCTGAACTGTCGAGCGCGACATTCATGCGATTGGAGAGGAGGTCGAGCTGGTTCGTCAGCGCTTGTTTTTCGCTCCGGGTGCGATCAATTCGCTCGACACCCGATACGAGACGGGCCTCAACTCGTCGAAAGACATCAAGGACGGCATCGGGATTGGGCGGTGTCCCCCGCCAGAGGGCCGCAATCAGGCCGAAACATGCGCCATTTCTATCGTTGAGCGGCAGGCCGACATAGGCATTCAGGTCAAAATCTTGAAGATCAGCATCTTCCGGGAAAAACGCTTGAAGCTCGCTAGGGCAGACGAAGGGTTTCTCGTCCTGGAACACCAGTTCGCACGGCGTGCCGCGCAGCGGATAGCTGTAGGCGTCAGCCTGACCGCTGGCATCATAAATCGCGTAGGCGTCAACAGGTTCATCGGTTGATGTGATCCGGCTGATCAGGACCATATCGGCTTCGAACGCCTTGCCTGCTGCCCGAACAAATTCTTCGAGATAATGTTCTTCCGGCGTCGCGATCAGATCGAGCGCGATGGTTTGGAGATAGCGATGCGCGAGCACGTCGTCCGACATGATCTCCCCATTCGAAACATCGCGGAGCGCGACTCAGTTTCGATTGGCAACCATAATAGGCGGGTGTCACGAAAACGCCACAAGTAATTGGCGGTTTTCGTCGCGCGGGATGTCAAAAAGACGTTTGCTCGGGCGCTAGAAGAGTTCGAGAACTTGCTCGGGTGGCCGCCCGATCATGGCGCGCCCCTCATGAATAACGACCGGACGCTCGATGAGGCGCGGGTTTTCTGACATCGCCTTGAAAAGTGTCTCTTCATCCTCAATGGCCTTGAGGCCGAGATCCCGATAGATCGCTTCATTCTTGCGCAGCCACTCATGGGCAGACGTATAGCCAAGCTGTTTCGCGACATTTTTGAGTTCATCGACACTTGGCAGGTCCGTCATGTATTCACGGACATTGAGCTCGCCGCCGCGTGCTTCCAGAAGTGCCAGCGTCTGTCGGGACTTGGAACAGCGCGGATTGTGCCAAATAGTGGTCTGAGACATTCTTCTTTTCCTTTTCGGGCACTGATCAAAGCCGAACTTGACCATAAGGTTCAAGCGCTGAGCTGCGATTTCATGAAATCCTGAATCAGGCGTCGTTATCACTGCCCATCGCCAAAAGCGCGCGCGCTTGCTCCAAATGCAGGCGTTCAATCATCTGTCCGTCCAGCGAAATCACGCCCTTGCCGGCATTCTCCGGGGCAGCAAATGCGGCCACGATGCGAGCCGCTTGTTCGAGTTCATGGGCACTGGGTCCGAAATAGAGATGGGCGAGATCGACCTGATTTGGGTGGATCAAGGTCTTGCCATTGAAACCGAGCAGATGGCTCTGCTCGGCTTCGGCTCGAAACCCTTTCGGATCGAGGAATTGATTATAGACACCATCGAGCGCGTAAAGCTGATAAGCCCGAGCGGCGCAAACGATCTGACTGAGATGTGCAAGCAGGGCCATACGGTCGCGATCAGGCGAGCAGTGCAACTCCTTGCACAAATCATTGGTGCCAGCGATCAACCCGCCCAGCCCGGTGCCGGTAGCGGCAGCGATACCGGCAAGGTTGAGGAGCGAGCGCGGTGTTTCGATCATTGCCCAGATCGGGATGGAGGATCCTTGGGCGTTCAGCGCAGAGCGAGCTTCGTGGAGGTCGCCGACCTGTTCAACCTTCGGCAAGACGACGAGATCCGCACTGGCTGCAGCCGCGATGTCGGCGCTGCCCCAAGATGTGGTCAGCCCGTTTATCCGCACTGCACGCAAGGCGCCGGACCCTTCCCACGATTTCAATGCTTGCGCGACGGCTTCTCGGCCGGCGTCCTTTTCCTGCGGCCCGACAGCGTCTTCCAGGTCAAGGATCAGCATGTCCGCGCCAAGAATCGCGGCTTTTTCAATGGCGCGCGGCTTACTTGCCGGGACAAAAAGGGCGGAGCGGATCAGGCGTCTCATGAAAGGCTTTCCGTAGTGGTACGAAGCGATATAGCATGAAAATCATGCCGATGGCGCTTTTGCTTACCAGTCATGTCGCCGGCTCCATGGTCGGCGGCGGTGTGACCCAACGCGTGCTCAATGCTGCGAAAATCGACACCATGCTGGTGCCGACCGTTTTGTATGGCCGTCATCCTGGTTGGGGCGATCCGGGTGGTGATGCGGTTGGGCAGGATGTGATGGAGAGCATGCTCTCCGGGATAGCCGAGCAAGGCCTTCTTAATCTGACTGACGTGGTGATTACCGGCTATTTCGCTGATGCGGGACAGGTTTTCGAAGCGGCGGAGGTAATCGACGCGGTCCGCAAAGCACCGCGCTCCCATAACGGGCTGAAGGCCTATGCCGACGAGCCTTTGACGGTCGTGGATCCGGTAATGGGCGATGCGCCGGGCGGATTATATATTTCGTCCGCCATTGCTGCGGCGATCAAGGATCAATTGGTGCGACGGGCGGACCTTGTCACGCCTAATGCCTTCGAGCTTGCTGAGATCACGGGGCGCAATCTCTCGGACTTCGGTTCGATGATCCGTGCGGCGCAGTCACTGGAACGCCCGGTTCTGGTCAGTTCTCTGCCGCGGCATGGGAAGATTGGCGTGATGTATGTCGATGCCCATGAAGGCTGGCTGGTCACTCATGAGCGCTGCGAGAAAGCCCCCAGCGGCACCGGAGATTTGCTGACCGCCTGTTTCGTGGAGCGCATTCTGGCGGGTGTGGGGCCGAAACGCGCCTTGGAACAAGGGGTTGCGGCAACGCTTAGCGTGGTGATGCGAGCAAATGAGTGGCGGTCTCCTGAATTGCCTCTGGTGGCTGCTCAGGACGTCCTGGCAGAGCCTCTGGTCGACCTTCAGGCCGAGGCGCTGTTCTAGCCCCATTCCCCGCTTGATCGAGCGGGCCGGAACAGGTTAGCCCGTGAAGCATGAGTGATACTGTTTTGCCCGAGATCCATGGTTTTGTTGCACCTGGTTTTGAACCGGTCCGCGAGGCGTTTTTGTCCAATTGGCGTGATCACGACGAGATCGGCGCCGGATTTGCTGTTCGGGTGAATGGTGAGCGCGTGGTCGACATTCATGGGGGCTGGGCAGACCGCAAGAAATCCCGCGAATGGACCGAGAAGACATTGATCCCGGTTTACTCGACAGGAAAGGCGGTCGCGGCACTGGTCATCGCCAAATTGGTCGATCGGGGCCTGTTGGAATATGATGCGCCGGTGGCCGACTACTGGCCTGAATTTGCCGGCGGAGGAAAAAGCGGTGTGAGTGTTGCGCAGGCGCTCTCTCACCAGGCTGGCCTGTCTGGGATCTCAGAGCCGATGGAAGCCTCCGACTGGTTCGATGCGGGCTTGATCGAAGACAAGCTGGCCCGCCAGCGCCCGCTCTGGCCGCTCGGTGAGGGGTCTGGATATCATCCGATCACGTTTGGTTTTATCGCCGACGCGCTCGCGCGCCGCACGGATGGCCGTTCCATCGGCGCGATTTTGCGTGAAGAGATCTGCGGGCCCAAAGGCATTGATTTTCATGTCGGTCTTCCCGAGAGCGAGCATGCACGTACGGCAGAGCACGCCATGCCCAAACAGATGCCACAGCTCGGCGATATCAATCCGATCCGCGAACTCGCCTTTTTGAAGGCCTGGTCCTCGCCGGGGCGCAAGGGCGCGAAAGAGTGGCGGATGGCTGAATTCCCGGCGGCCAATGCGCATGCAACGGCTGGCGCCCTGGCGCGCCTGATGGCTGTTTATGCCATGCAAGGGCATCTTGATGGCAAACGCTTCATTTCCGACGCCGTGCTTGAGGAATTGGTTGCAGAGCGCGTCGCCGGTCCTGACAAGGTCCTGCCGTTCGACTTGTCCTGGGCGGCTGGAGTGATGCGCAACACCCATGATCAACTCTATGGTGACCAGCTCCGCACGATTGGCCATTCCGGCTGGGGTGGATCCATGGCGATGGCGGATCCGGATGCGGCTTTGTCATGTGCTTATGTGATGAACCGACAGCAGCACTATCTCGCCGGTGACCCACGCCCCGCTCGGTTGATCGAGGCGGTCTATTCCTGTCTTTGATGCCTTAAGCAGAGGCCAGTTGAGCCTCGCGCCGATTGCGGATCCAGCCTACCGCTTCAGCTTCAGAATGCATAAGTGCGACCTCTACAATCCAGGCGTCCCGGTTCATCGAGTTCCAGAAATTGCGGGCCAGTTTGAAGATGGTCTTGCGGCAGACAATGGCCGTCAGGGGCTTAGGACCAAGCCGGTGCCGAACGGTCCAGCTTTGGAAGAGCGCACCGAATTTCGATAAGGTATTGAAGGACAACGCCTCAAGCGATGTGTCGTCTTCCAGAACGATCAGCAGGTCGGTATCACCGCGCCAGTCGACGTTTTCCAGCAGGCGGTCCTGGGCATCGTAAAAGCCTTCAGGTGTAACCACTCCGCGCGCTGATATCACGGCGATATTGGTCTCAGGGTCTATATGCGATGTGTAATACTCGCTCATCCCTACCCCCTTCAACCAGAGGATAGGAAGAGTGGTCTCCTAAAGCAAGAAAAGTATTATTATGCCACCCAATGGTGGTGGGGTGGGTCGTTTCCTGCTTAGGCTGGAAAGCGTCGCTTGAGCCAGTCCACGAGATGCGCGTTCAGCGCCTCGGGCTTCTCCCACATCGTCCAATGCCCGCAATCGGCAATGATGTGATGCTCAAGGTCCTGACAAAGCGCTGGCATCCACATGGCCAGTTTCGGGGGAAGCATGAAATCGGCATCGGCAGAAATCATCAGACAGGGCATGTCGAGACGATGATCGACGCCGGCCATGCGCTCCCAGTTGCGATCAAAATTCCGGTAAAGATTGATCCCCCCGGCATAGCCGGATTGACGATAGGCCTGCGCATAATAGGCCCGGTCTTTTGGGCCGACCACCATGCGCTCTTCAGCTCGCCCTGTGAATTCCTGGAACAGTTTGGGGATGTGCGTAATGGCCGGGTACAGACCATCGAGCTCCTCCGCGCTGGGAGGCTTGCCCATCATGAAGGCGAAGAAATCGTCCTCACGTCCGGTAAAGATCTCTTCCGCATACCCGATTTCCTGGAATTTCAGGATGTAATGATCCGGTCCGCCCATCTCCATGAAGGCGTCGGTCGGCGGGTTGGCGCCGCGCGGCAAGTGAGGCGTATTGACGCCGACTGCTCCAGCGACCCGCTCCGGCGCCAGCATGGCAGCATGCCAGATAATGATCCCGCCCCAGTCATGACCGATGAAGACCGCCTTTTCATGGCCCAGCGTATCGAGCAGACCCGTCAGGTCCGCGACCATGATGTCCATCGTGTAGGATTCAACGTCGGTCGGGCAATCCGAGCCACCAAATCCGCGCAGATCCGGTATGATCACCCTGTAGCCCGCCTCTGCCAGGGGTTGGACCTGGTTCTTCCAGGAATAGGCCAGCTCAGGCCAACCATGGGCCAGGAGGAGCGCTGGCCCGGTTTCCGGTCCGGCCAGATGCACAGAGAGCTCAATCCCATTGGTCCGAATACGCTGGGGGGCGGGAAAATCGCTCATCAATGATCTCTTCTTAGGACTGTGAGTGTCGGCGGCGGAGTTGGCTGTAAGTAAAAGTCGCAACTCCGGCCCAGATCAAGCCGAAGGTGACCATATGCGCGGTGGTGAATGTCTCTCCACCCCAAATTCCAATCGCGAACTGGAGGGTTGGGGCCATGAATTGCATGATCCCCATCGTCGTAAGGCGCAGCCCCCTTGCCCCGATGATGTAGAACAGCAAGGGCACGATCGTGACAGCCCCCGCAGTCGCTAGAAGCGCGAACTCACCAATGCCTGAGGCCTGAAGAACCTGGCCCGTCTGACCAAGCCAGATCATCAGGATAAGCGCGATGGGGAAGAGGAAAGCCGTTTCCAGGAACAGCCCGATCCGCCCATCCACCAGGATGACTTTGCGCAGATAGCCATAGGCTGTGAAGCTGACAGCCAGGAGCAGCGAGATCCAGGGTACTTCACCGACTGAGATAATCTGGTTGAGCACACCCAGGCTCGCCAGGGCAATGGCGGCTATCCGCCAGGGCCCCAAGGGTTCGCGCAACACGATGACGCCAACGGCTACACTCATCAGGGGATTGATATAATAGCCCA
Organism: Alphaproteobacteria bacterium; assembly: GCA_018222865.1. GTDB lineage: Bacteria > Pseudomonadota > Alphaproteobacteria > Caulobacterales > Maricaulaceae > Maricaulis. The sequence continues at coordinate 21,242 of JAAEZM010000003.1, read as the reverse complement.
GTGAGGCTTGCAGAACCTGGCCATTATTCACCGCCCAGACAAAGCCCCACCAATTGATCGAGATCAGAACGGATGTGGCCAGCAGGGTGAGCATGGAACGACGATCACGCAGGACGGGCCGCAATTCACCCAGCTTCCCGGACAGGGCCAGTACACCAAGCAGGAATGGGGCTGACCAGAGAATCCGGTGGATGATGATCTCAAACGCATCAACGAAATTGAGGATCTGAAAGTAGAGTGGCGAGACGCCCCAGATCAGATAGGCGGACAAACCAGCGATCAGCGCCGTCTGGTCCGCCTTGGGTTCCGGGGTGCTCGGCTGAGTGCTCACGCTTTCAAATGTCCGCGATTGAGCAGGCCTTCAGCGATCTGTACCGCATTAAGGGCTGCCCCCTTGCGCAGATTGTCCGAGACCACCCAGAGCGCCAAACCATTATCGACGGTCGGATCCTCGCGCACACGGGACACAAAGGTCGCAAATTCGCCAACGCTTTCAACCGGTGTCACATAGCCCTCATCTTCGTGCTTATCGATGACCATGAGGCCTGGGCTGGTGCGCAGAAGATCGCGCGCTTCGTCCGCGCTCAGCTCTTCTTCAAGCTCCAGATGTGCGGCGATAGAGTGGCCCACAAACACCGGAACACGCGCGCAGGTCGCGAACAATTTGATGGAGGGGTCGAGAATCTTCTTCGTCTCCACCACCATTTTCCACTCTTCCTTGGTGGCGCCATCCTCCATGAAGACATCAATGTGCGGGATGACGTTGAAGGCGATCTGCTTGGTGAAGGCTTGTGGTTCTACGCTGTCATTGACGTAGATGCCCTTGGTCTGCGTCCAGAGTTCGTCCATGGCCGCTTGACCGGCACCGGAGACAGACTGGTAGGTCGCACAATTCACCCGCTTGATCCGAGCGCGATCATGGATCGGCTTGAGCGCAACCATCAGCTGGATGGTTGAGCAGTTCGGATTGGCAATAATGCCTTTCTTGATCTCGTCCAGCGCCTCGCTATTCACTTCCGGAACAATGAGCGGAACATCGGGATCCATCCGCCAGGCTGAGGAGTTGTCGACGACGATCGCACCGGCATCCGCGATTTTGGGCGCCCATTCGCGTGAGACATCTCCGCCGGCGGACATCAAGACGAGATCAACCTTGGAAAAATCGAAAGTCTCGGCGTCTTTGCAGACCAGCGTCTTCTCGCCGTAGGAAAGCTCGACGCCCATCGATTTGCGGCTTGCGAGTGCATAAACCTCGTCGGCGGGGAATAAGCGCTCAGCCAGAATCTCCAGCATCTCTTTACCGACAGCGCCCGTGGCGCCGAAGACCGCTAGCTTCAGTCCCATCTTCGTTTCGTCCTTGTGTCATGCCCGTGGAAGGAAAGCCGATAGGCTGGCAATAAACCTGCAATGACGCGCTGACCAGTGGCGATTTCAGGGCAAGGGCGTTTTCGTCTTGGCCCTAACGCGGATTCATTTTGCGCCAGATGCGCCAGGCTATGAAACCGACCAGTACCAGGACCAGCCATTCCAACGCATTCGCGCCCAGGAAAACCGGCTGGATGAGCCGTTCCATGACACCCCATCGACCGTCATAGAAGGTTTCATCTGCGCGATTGAAGCCGACATAAACCGCCACGAAGACGATCAAGGCAGCGCCAAACCCGGCGAGCCGGATCATGGAAGCCGGGTTAAACCCCTTGCTCTCACGGTTCCGCTCCTCACGCATGCGTCGGGAGCGATCCAGGAAGCGACGACGGCGGTTCATGGGCTGTCTTCCTGATCAGGCGAGAATAGCTGAAGACGTTCTTCAACATTATCGCTCTGACTGCCGCATTGCGCGACTTCCGCTCGAAATTGCTGTTCGCCGAGATTGGTCCAGCATGCGCCATTGATGGAGCAGTAACACAGCTCGATCTCGAGCTCTTGCAGGATGGTGCTGATAGCTGTCCCGGTTCCCGCACCCTGAATGCGCAAGGCGGTGAGGCGTTCGCCAGTGGACATCACAGTTGAGGTGACCGTGGAGGAGGATAATGACAGGTCGGTATTTTCACTGAAGCCTGCGCGCTCAAGCAAATCCGAGGGAACACGCACAACCTCGCCATCGTGCAGAAGGCGAAATTCATGGATCAAGGCGGGGCCCATGCCCTTATTGGACGCTGCGATCTCAAAATTGTCGGAACTGACGATGATATCAAGATCGACATAGGGCCAGACATTCGCCTCATACTGCCTGTCCGAGGAGCGTAACTCCATGAAGGCAAAGATCATCGCGAGGGCCGACATCACAAGGGCCGCGATGGAAAGCATGTACTGGTATTGATCGTTTCGGCTCATAATCGCTCTCCGTCGGACGATTATGCCCATACCTCATGTGAGCGCCACAGGAGTTTCATTTGATTTCACCCGCCATCCGTGCGCATATCCCCCGCGCGGGCGGCCTTAATGGCCGGACGGAATACTGATTGCCTACCCGGGACTGCGTGTTCGCTAGTCTGGTTCCGGTTCGAGACGACCTCAGCCTTCCCCGACTTACGACGTCCGTATCGTTCGCCAGGACGCTGGTGAATGCCGATACAGAGTGCCCGGACGCGGCGCGTGAATTCGATTAGGGAAGGTTCCCCCCATGGCCCAAGGTACGGTCAAATTCTTCAACCAAAGCAAAGGCTTTGGCTTCATTACTCCGGATGAGGGCGGCGCAGACGTCTTCGTTCACATCACTGCGGTTCAGGCCTCCGGCCTGCCGGGTCTCGACGATGGTCAGAAAGTGTCCTTCGAAACCGAGCCCGATCGCCGTGGCAAAGGTCCGAAAGCTGTAAACCTGCAGCTGGCTGACTAATCTCGCTTGTCGAGACAGGAAAAGCGCCGCTTCCGATTGGAGGCGGCGCTTTTTCTTTGTCCGTAAGGGACTTTTCTTATTGGGTCGACCCGTTCATTTCTGACCGCACCCGGACGGCAGAGGCCGGGAAGTCCGTGAAAATGCCATCGGCACCCAGCTCAAAAATGCGGCGCAATTCCGCTTCTGTGCTGGCTCCATCGCCGACGGGCTGATCGTCACGGAATGTCCAGGGGTGCACGGCGAGCCCACGCTCATGAGCTGCTGCGATAAAGCCGGTATCATTGCCATTCTCGTCGATAACCAGTGCTTTGGACGGGCCCACACCGTCTGCAAATGCCAGCATATCGTCCAGCGAGACAGTTGGAACCCGCGGGTCGACGTCCGGATCAAGCGCCTGCATCGGGAAGACCAGCATGAGGAGCGGGGTGTCGACCTCGCCATTCAGACGCGCCAGAAAATCCGGTTCAAAGCACTGGATGCTCGTCATCGCGTCTTGGCTATCGAGGCCACGTTCCCGCAGGATGCGCACCAGCTCTGGCAGAGGGTCCAGGCCAATTGACGTAAAGTGTCCCGGCGACTTCACCTCTGGCTCTGTCGCAACTCCGTGTTCGGCCGCAAGATCCAGAATCTCTTCAAATGTTGGGATCAAAAACTGGTCATTGAAGCTTTGATCGCGATCTGGGCGCGGCTGTCGGGCGCGCAAAGTCCGAACCTCCTCCAGGGTGAAGTCTTCGACCCACCAATCATCCCGTCCATCGTCATTTCGGCGCCGGTCTGCGAATTCTGGCCGGTCCGCGACATTTGTGGTGGTTGAGAGAAAGCGGTCATGGCGCGCCACCAAAACCCCGTCTTGTGTCATCACCAGGTCCGGTTCGATAATGTCCGCGCCCTGTTCGATCGCTAGAAGATAAGCCTCCAAAGTGTGCTCTGGCCGCTCTCCACTGGCGCCTCGATGGGCAATCACCTGCGTTGGCTCACCGGACAGGGTCTGCCACTCAAACGGGGCTGCCACGGGTTCTGATGAACAGGCGATCACGGCCAGGCCGGCTAGGGTGCTGATTAGGATCTGGCGCATTTCTTCTCCCCCAAGACTCACAACGCAAACATAAATCTTCCTCTAGCCTGCGGGAAAGACAAATAGATGACAGTGCAAGGGGGCTCGTCAGATCCCTGACAAAGACTATGTATCCATGCCTTGGTTGCGGGCGACGGGGGCATGCATGCAGCACGTCTTGCAACCGTGTTCTTGCTGGTTGGTGTGATTGTCAGCCTCCAGCTTCTAGGCATATCCGGTCTGATTGAGACCCGATAACGCCTAGCCCAACAGAGTCGCCAATTGTGAGGCAGCGCCAGAAAACAGTCCGCTGAACCAGGCGCCAGTACCACCGAGTGCCCCTAGGCCGAGCGCCATGGCAAAGCGACGTCGAATGGCGAATTCCAGGCTGAGGCGCGCGACCGTTGCCACGGTAGAGGTCCCCAGCAAAGAAACAGAGCCGCCTACGAGCAGCGCGGCGATAAAAGAAACAAGTGCAGTTTGTGCTTCATACGGTAGGGTGTTCATTCTAGCCTCCCCGAAATCCTGACCTTCATTGATGCACGCTTTACTGTCGCTGGATTATCCGCATGCAGCCTGACCTTACCCTGACCATCGCAGTCATCGCCGGTTCAGGTGTAGCAGCTCAATGGCTCGCCTGGCGGCTGCGCTGGCCCTCCATTGTACTGATGATGGGGGCAGGCCTGATCCTGGGGCCTCTGACCGCCGCGCTCCTCGGTGCCCCGGTGCTCGATCCGGAAGCCAGCTTTGGCGCCTATCTGCGCCCGATGATTGCTCTGGCGGTTGCAGTCATTCTGTTCGAGGGCGGCATCACTTTGAATTTCCGCGAGCTTCGCGATGCTTCCAGCCCCGTTCGCCGAATGGTATTTCTCGGCTTTCCGCTTGGCTGGGCGCTCACAGCGCTTGCGCTTCATTTTATCACCGGGCTGGCGCTCGACCTGTCCATCATGATCGGCGCGCTTTTGACAACAACCGGCCCGACCGTGGTGTTGCCACTCCTGCGTCAGGCCAAATTGCCTGGCCGCATCGCCTCGGTTCTCAAATGGGAAGGCATCGTCAACGACCCGATTGGCGCGCTGGGCGCTGTTTTCATGTTCGAGGCGATCCGTCAGACCGCGCTGGGGCATGACTGGATGATGGCTGCCGGTTTCTTGGCGCTTGGCGCAGGGATCGGCGCGGCCATGGGGTTCAGCTTCGGGTTCGGTCTGTCGCAGGCTTTCCGTCGGGGGCTGGTTCCCGAACCCATGAAGGCCCCGATCGTCCTGGCCAGCGTCCTCGTCTGCTTCGCGGCGGCCGATAGTCTGGCGGCAGAGACAGGTCTGGTCGCGGTCGCCGTTTTCGGATTGGTTGTGGCGAATTCCAGATTGGCGTCGATTGAAGAGATGCGACGCTTTAAGGAGGGGATCGCTTCTCTTCTTGTTGCGAGTGTCTTTGTCGTGCTTGCAGCTCAGCTGACGCCCTCTGATCTATTGGCTCTGGATTGGCGTCATCTCGCTTTCATTCTGGTTTTCATGCTTATCGTCCGCCCGCTCAGCGTGATGCTGGCGACAGCCGCGTCGGGGCTGAACCTGAAAGAGATGGGCTTCATCGGCCTGATTGGTCCGCGTGGCGTGGTGGCGGCTGCGGCCGCCGGGCATTTGGCGGCTGTGCTGGTGGATGCCGGGCGCGCTGACGCGGAGATCCTCGCTCCGCTGGTCTTTGCGACCATCTTCATCACGGTTGTGGTCTGTGGCTTCTCGGTTGCGCCTTTGGCGAGTCTCCTGGGGCTCTCCCAGAGCGGTCCCGAGCGGATATTGCTCATCGGTGCCAATCGGTGGACGCTGGGGCTCGCGGACGCGCTGCGGACCGCGGATATCCCTTTCACAATCGCCGATACGAGCTGGGACCGACTTCGTGCTGCACGCCTTGCCGGTCATGAGGTTTATTATGGTGAGGTGCTCTCGGAAGCAGCTGAATGGCGATTGGAGCCGTCCCGCTTCGCTGTCCTGCTCGCGGCTACCCATAATGACGCCTATAACGCGCTGATTTGCGTGGAATATGCGCCTGAACTGGGCCGCAGCCATGTATTCCAATTGTCAGGAACAGATGCCGAAACCGATGCCGACACAAGCGCCGAAGATCCTCGGGCCATCGTCTATACGGCACGCGGTCGCACATTGATCCGCAAGGGGCGGGGATATGAGAGCCTGACCGGGGATTGGTGGCGCGGCTGGCGCTTCAAGGCAACGACGCTGAGTGAGCAATTCACCCTGGCCTCGCTTGAGGAGGCCGCGCCTGAGGGGGATGTCATCCTCGCACGAACACCGGCGGGCAAGATTGTAATGAGCGGTGCGGTGTCCTTGCCCGATACGCCCGGCACGACGCTTATACGCTTCGTGCCGCCATCGGCTGGCTCGGACTAGCCGTAATCCGGACGATCATTGCCGGGTTGGCTACCACCGGGATTGGCCGGGCCGCAATAGGGCCAGCTATCGCCGTTCGGGTCTGAATGCGGGCAGACGGCATCCGTGCCGTCATAAATAGCGACACAACCAGACAGGCTGGCCGCGCCCAGCAAGGCTGCGAGTACGAGAAATGAACGCTTGATGGTCATGATGACGCCCCTGTTTGTCCATATCGTGCCGCCCGGTGCACGAGAGGGCAAGCGAAGAAACGCGAAATTCATCCCGAATTAACTCTGTTTCCTCACTTTCGCAGCTTACCAGACAGGCAGGATTTCACAGCATGACGCGCAGATCGCCAAAGCCGGGTGTGCGCCGCAGAGCGGCGAGGCGCCGCCGTGCTGCCCAGCCCTCTCTTTTCTGGCGTCTGACCAAATTCCTGTTCGTCCTAGGCTCGGTTGCTTTTGTGGGCCTGGCGATATGGGTCGCGTTGATTGCGCGGGACCTTCCGGATGTCTCAAGCCTGGGTGATGTTGAGCGTACAGCCAGTTTGAGTTTTTACGATCAGAATGCCCGGCTGATTGCGCGTCGCGGCTCAGCGCATGGTCGCGCAGCAAGCGTTGATGAACTGCCGGATTATCTGATCGATGCGGTTCTGGCAGTCGAGGATCGCCGTTTCTACAGTCATTATGGTATCGATCTTATCGGTATGGGGCGCGCCTTGCTGGCGAATTTGCGCGCGGGGCGCGTTGTTCAAGGCGGGTCGACCCTAACTCAGCAATTGGCGAAGAACCTCTTCCTGTCTCCGGAACGCACACTGGAGCGGAAGGTCCAGGAAGTCCTGCTGGCCTTCTGGCTCGAAAGCCGTTTCTCCAAGGATGAAATTCTCGAACTCTATCTCAACCGGGTCTATTTCGGCGGTGGCGCCTGGGGTGTGGAAGCTGCGTCCATGCGGTATTTCGGCCGGAGTGCGAGTGAGGTCAGCCTGGGTGAAGCGGCCCTGCTCGCTGGCTTGCTGAAAGCCCCCTCACGCTATAGCCCGGTCAGCGATGCCGAACGTGCGGCGGCCCGCGCGACTGTAGTGCTCGACCTGATGGAGCAAACCGGCCGCATTTCTCCAGCTGAACGGATTGAGGCCGCTGCCACACCGATCCGCGTCTCCCGAGGGGCGTCGAGCCCCGGGGCACAATATTTCATCGACTGGATCGCGCCACGCGTTCGCGAGCTTGCGGGTCCGGGGCATGGTGATCTGCGCATCACGACCACATTGGATGTTGATGCCCAGCGCGCCGCGGAACGTGCGGTCTCTGATGTGCTTTCAGATCCAGACCTGGCGCGCGGCGCCGGTGAGGCGGCCTTGGTGTCACTCGCGCATGATGGGGCGGTTCGCGCAATGGTTGGCGGGCAGGATTATCTGCGCTCACAGTATAATCGCGCCATTCTCGCTCAACGCCAGCCCGGTTCGGCGTTCAAGCCTTTCGTCTATGCGTCTGCATTCGAGGCCGGCCTCAGGCCGGATGATGTCCGATCAGACAGCCCGGTCCAGGTCGGCGATTGGAGCCCGGCCAATTATAATGGCCAGTATCGCGGTGACATGACTCTGCGCGAAGCGTTTGCGCGGTCGTCCAATGCGGTCGCCGTGCGGATTGCTGAGGAAACCGGGCGCAGCCATATCGCGCGTCTGGCGGAGCGGTTGGGGATTGAGAGCCGTCTTCTGGTCGATCGCTCCCTCGCTTTGGGCGCTTATGAGGTCAACCCGCTGGAGATGGCCGTTGCCTATGCCGCCTTCGCAAACGGAGGCCGCCGCGCTGAGAGCTATGGAATTTTGCTCATTGAGACGGCCGACGGGGAAATTCTGTACGAAGCCCAGCCCGTTGCCGGCGATGTCGTCCTCGACACGCGGACCTACGCGCAGATGCAAAGTCTGTTTCGCAGCGTGATCGTTTGGGGGACGGGCCGGCAGGCCGCAGTCTCCGGGATTGAAATCGGCGGGAAAACCGGCACCACGAATGATTTCCGGGATGCCTGGTTCGCGGGTTTTGGCGGTGAGTTGGTCACAGCCATCTGGACCGGCAATGACGATAACGCGCCCACCGAGCGCGCGACAGGCGGGGGGCCGCCTGCGGCAATCTTCTCGCGCTTTATGGCTGACGCACCAAGTTCGGGCCTGGGGGCGGAACCGGTCAGCGCGACCCTGGAAGCCTATGGCTTGGCGCCGTTAACGGCGAATAACACGATTGATGCGAACCCGGACGTCTCGGTCGATACGCCAGCAGAGACTGCGGATGAAGAGGCTGAGGAGGAAGATCCGATTGCGGCCTTTCTTTCCTCCCTAGGCGGAAACGAGCAGCGATAAGCAAAAAACTGCGAGTGTTGCAAAAAATTTTCTAGTTTCTCGCTTTTCCCTGCCGTATCCAGAAGTAAAATCTCGATAAGGGAGAGTATCGTGCGTTTTTCCGACCCGCTTCTGTCGGCCGCTATTCTTTTATTGCTTGCCGGTACCGCCAGTGCCCAAACTGAAGTCACGCGAGAGCAAGCCTTCGCCGCTATGGCGTCCATCGGATTGGATGGTGCGGATGGAGCAGCATTCACCTTCGCGGAATCGCGTTTCGACAATGGCGATATCGTTTTCGAAAACGTGATCGTCGCGGGCGTCGGCCCTGAAGTGAATGCCGACTCGCTTTCTCTGGATCGGGACCCCAAGACGCCGCCGCCTGCCGGTAATGGCCTGGTCGGGGGCGACTTACTGATTGAGGAAGCCCGGTTTGTCGCGCCGCGACTTGATGAGGCCGGAGACTTCGATGTTGAAGCCGTGCATTTGCGCGGGCTGGTGCAGACCAGCACGACAGCGAATGAGAGTTTTGAAGTTGAATCATTGCTTATCGAGGGGATGAGTGATGCCCTGGCCGATATGGTTGTTATGGCAATCACGCGCCCCTCGGAGGATATTTCAGAAGAAATGATGGAGGGCCAAGACATTCGGCTGGCGCGCTTTGAGATGAATGGCATGCGCGCCACGGGCTCCGATCCACAATTCACTGATATGGACTTCTTCATAGAGCGGATTGCTATTGATTATGATGACACAACCCGGCTCGGTAGCGGTGTCATGCAAAACCTCGTGCTCAGCGGTCGTACTGCGGAGTCAGGCCCGATTGATATCGGGATGCAGGAAATTCGCCTCGACGGTCTGAATTCAGAGCTGATCGGCCAATGGGCAAGCGCTCTGGAAGCTGAGGATGAACAGGGTTTCCTGGAATCCTATTTCGAAACCAGCATGCTGCGCCCCCAGGATCTTTTCTCTGATTTCGCCATTGAAGGGATCAGCCTGATTGGCTCCGGCATGATCATTTCCCTTGATGAATTGTCCATGATGAATCTGCGAGCCGGTGAGCTGAACCGGTCCCGCACCATTCTGGACGGGCTGCGTCTTTCTCCTGACGCTGATAACCCTCGGGGTCTGATGGTTTCGGCGGCGCTGGCACAGATCGGCTATGAGCGCCTCGACCTGTCAGGAGAGTTCAACAATGTCTATGATGTGGAGGCCGGCCGGATCTGGACCGAGGGTGAAAACTATTACCGCTTGCAGGATGGTTTCCGGATCGATTTCGAGGCGGACTTGGCGGGGTATGACCGTCTGGCAGAGTTAATGGGAGCCTCTACCCAGATTGATCAGGACGACCCGCAAGCGACGCAGGCTTTCGGAGCCGAACTCCTTGGTGCGCTGGTCTTGCACCGGCTTTCGCTCTCGCTTACAGATGAGGGTATTCTCGATCGTGTGGTCGCGAACATGAGCGCCAGTCAGCAGATGAGCGAGGAGGACGTCCGCGCGCAGCTGGGCTGGACTACCGGGACCATGGCCATGGGAGCGACCCAGGTCTTTGGCACCGGGCCCGCGCTGCAACTCAATAGCGCCCTTGTCGAATTCTTTGCCAATGGTGGCCGTCTGGATATTGAGCTGGAACCGCAATCGCCAACCAGTCTTGGCGAGATGATGCAGAGTGATCCAAAAACTGGCGGTATCGATCTCAGCTCTGCCGGTTTTAGCGCCAGCTATAGCAATGAGAGCGACTAGACCCGCCCCACACGCGGACACAAAAAGGGGCAGGTCGACGACCTGCCCCTTTTTTTAAACCGTGCGGCGGGGTCTAGTTTTTCCGCATTTTCAGGGCGCGGCCACCGGCCTCATCCATGAATTCCCGCATCATCGGTGCGATATGTTCACGGAAACGGCGGCCATTGAAGACGCCATAATGACCAACCGCTGGCTGAATCCAGTCTTTCTGCAGATTGTCAGAGAGGCCCGAGCACAGCGTGTGCGCGGCCTGGGTCTGTCCAATCCCTGAGATGTCATCGCGCTCGCCTTCAACGGTCAGCAGGGCGACGTCCTTGATCTTGGACGGATCGACGCGGCGGCCGTGATGCATCTGCTCACCCCGAGCGAGTTTGTGCTCCTGGAAGACATCCTTGATGGTCTGAAGATAGAACTCCTCGGACAAATCCATCACGGCGAGATACTCGTCGTAGAAAGCACGGTGTTTCTCGGCATTGTCGCCATCGCCCTCAACCAGATGGTTGTAGAAGTTCCAGTGGGCATCGACATGGCGGTCGAGATTCATGTTCATGAAGCCGGCCAGCTGCAGGAAGCCCGGATAAACGCGGCGCAGGGCCCCCGGGTTCGGCGCTGGGACCGTATGGATGAGGTTTTTGGCAAACCAGTCGAAAGGCTTTTCTTCCGCCAACTTGTTGGGGACGGTCGGGGATTTTCGCGTATCAATGGGCGAGCCCATAAAGGTCATCGAAGCCGGGCGACACGGATCATCATCCTCAGCCATGAGTGCGATGGCGGCCAGGGTGGGCGGGCCAGGTTGGCAAACGGCCACAACATGCACGTCCGGACCGATGACGCTGATCATCTTGCGCACATAATCGACGAAGTCATCCAGATCGAAGCGACCTTCAGCCAGCGAGACCATGCGGGCATCCTGCCAGTCCGTGATGTAGACTTCGGCATCCGCGAGGAAGGTCTCCACTGTGCCGCGCAGCAAGGTCGCGTAATGGCCCGACATGGGGGCGACGAAGAGGATTTTGCGATCCTGTCCCGGGCCGCGCGCTGCCTCCAGAGCCGCCGGGTCGCGGCGGAAGTGAAGGAGGTCACACCAAGGCTGAGACCAGACAACTTCTTCGCGCACGGGTACAAGATGGCCATTGATATCAACAGCGTCCAGCATCCATTCGGGCTTGCCATAACGCCGTGTGACGGACTCAAAGAGGTCAGCAGCTGCTGCCATGGTCCGGCCGGCGACGGTGTCTCCCATCGGGTTCCAGCTGGCGCGCATCATGCGCCGCGTGGCGTTTGCTGCCGCGCGCCATGGCGTCATAGCCAGCCGGTTCATTTCATACATACTGTAGAGCATGATGCCTCCTTAAAGGCGTGTGTCCTGCCAATGTCCCGATCAGGATGACCGATTTTGTTCAAGGAAGTCTTGAAGGCGCGCCGCAACCGTTGCCGGCTCGGTGCCGTGAGAGAAAATGTCCACGAAGCGCCCGTTTTCATCCATGAAATAGATGATGGAGGAATGATCCATCAGATAGTCGTCGCCTTCACCCGAGCGCATATACGCGACCCGATAGGCGCTCGCCGCAGCACTGACCTGTGCCTCAGACCCTGTCAGGCCGATGAGATTTTCAGGAAAGGCCGGCGACTCCACATAAAGCGCCATCTGCTCAACCGTATCGCGTTGCGGATCAATGCTGATGAGCAAGGGCTGGAATTGCGCGCGCTCATCCTCTGAAAGCTGATTGAGAGCCGCTGCCATGATTTGTAGAGAGAAGGGGCAGACATCCGGGCAATAGGTGAAGCCGAAATAGATCAGCATCGCCTTGCCTTCAAAATCCTCATTGGTCACCGTTTCGCCGGTATGAGCCACGAGCTCGAACGGGCCACCAATCGCGGCCTCACCAGAGACACGGACTGCGGCGGGACGTGTAACTGTATCGCCGTTCTCATTGGCCATCAGGGTGATGAAGGTCAAAACCATGACCATCGGCGCAGCCAACAGGATCCAGACCCAGGCGCGACCTTCAAGAAAACGGTTTAAGCCACCGGAAATGCGGGACCAAAGGGATGGCATCGATACTCCTCCAACTATTCGATGCGGGGCAAAGCATGTTAAGCGCGGATAAGCCACCTCAATGCTGCATATGCGAAACTAGGGGCGGTGAGTTGATATGTCCATCAAGTATGACGAATTTGTGCAGGGGTAAGTTATGAGTGATAGCGATTGGGACCCCTATGGTGGTGATGCTCACCTGACCCCGGTCTTCGGCCGATTGCGCCTGCGCACATTGGTCATGTTGCGTTGGCTCGCGGTCGCCGGTCAGACCGCGACGGTGTTACTCGTTCATTTCGTTCTGGGATTTGAGCTTCCTGTTGGCTTCTGTCTCGGCGTGATCCTCGCAAGCACCTGGATCAATACCTGGCTCACCTTGTCCGTTAAGCCCCAGCAATTCGCTGAAGACTGGCAGGTCTTCCTGCAGCTTGCGTATGATGTTGTGCAGCTGTGTGCTTTGCTCATGCTCACCGGCGGCTTGCAAAACCCGTTCGTGGTCATGCTTGTTGCGCCGGTTACCATCGCAGTTGCAGCACTTCCCCCACGCTGGTCGGGTGCCCTGGCCGCACTGGCTATGATGGGGACTGCGGCCATGTGGTTTTGGAGCCTGCCGCTGCCTTGGTCTGGCTCCGAAGACGGGTTGGAACTTCCCGGCATGTATCTTGTGGGATTGTGGTCCGCCATTTTTATCGCTGTCGCCTTTACGGCGGTTTACTCCTGGCGCGTCAGCCGGGAGGGCCGTGCCATGGCGACGGCTCTGGCTGCCACGCAGAGCGTCTTGTCGCGCGAACAGCGTCTCTCCGCGCTTGGAGCGCTCGCAGCGGCCGCTGCGCACGAGCTCGGTACACCGCTCGCCACGATCCAGCTGACGGCGAAGGAAATGTTGCGTGAGCTCAAGGATGATGAGATCTTGCGGGAGGATGCAGAACTCCTGGTCACCCAGGCGCGCCGCTGCCGCGACATACTGAAGCGGCTCAGCCAGGAGAAAACCGCCTCGGATGAGCGTCATGACCGGGTCGAATTCCTCGCTGCGCTGGAAGAAGCGGCTGCGCCATTGCGTGGGCTTGGGCCGGTGGTCAATGTTCACATCAAACAGCCGGATTCCGCAGTGCCTGCGAGCGAGCCAGTGCTCAAGCGCATGCCGGAAATGCTTTATGGCGTAGGTAATTTCATAGAAAACGCAGTGGATTTTGCCAATACGCGCGTCGTTGTCGAAGGCGGTTGGGATGCTGAGTTTGTGACCGTCGCCATCGAAGATGACGGCCCGGGTTTTTCGCTAGAGATCCTGTCCAAGATTGGCGAACCCTATGTGACGACACGCCAAGGCACGCCTGGACAGGGCGGACTGGGCCTGGGGGTTTTCATCGCCAAGACGATGATTGAAAAGACCGGCGGAGAAGTCGTATTTGACAATGCTGCTCCGCACGGTGGAGCTGTTGTCAAAGCCCGCTGGCCGCGCGAGCGGGTAGAGGCGGGCGCACTACTTCGCTAAAACAGTGTGGAATCAACCAAGAGGATAGGCGCGTGAGCGAGACCGAATACGAGCTGCCGGAAGATAAATCCCTTTTGATCCTGGATGATGACGCTCCGTTCCGAACGCGTTTGGGGCGCGCCATGACGGGTCGCGGTTTCATTGTATCGGCCGTCGGCACAGTTGATGAAGCGCGTGAGATCGCCCGCTCCAATCCGCCCGCCTTTGCGGTGCTCGATTTGCGTCTGGAAGACGGCGATGGGCTTGAAGTGACCAAGGCACTGCACGCCTCTCGGCCCGATTGCCGGGTCGTGATGCTGACCGGTTATGGAAACATCGCCACGGCTGTTGCTGCGGTTAAGGCGGGCGCTGTCGATTATCTCTCAAAACCGGCTGATGCCGACGACATCATCAAAGCGCTTCTTGCGCATCCGGAAGACAAGCCTGAGCCGCCGGAAAACCCGATGTCCGCCGACCGTGTCCGGTGGGAGCATATTCAACGGGTCTTCGAGCTGTGCGATCACAATGTCTCTGAAACGGCGCGTCGACTGAATATGCACCGTCGTACGCTACAGCGCATCCTCGCTAAACGCGCGCCGCGCTAGCCCGCCTCGTCTGCAATGGCGAAACCGTAAATCGGGCCGCCATTGGCACCTTGCACAATCGCTACCGTACCGTAGCGGCGACTTGCATCGCCCATGAATTCGGCTGCGCCGCCGTCCCAGCGGCCGATATGGGTGATGGATTTCACCATATTATAGTGCAGCATATCTGTGCCTGAATTCTCTCCGGCACTGATCTCAACACTGGCCCAGCCGGGCGCGTAATTGAGCAGCCAGACGTCCATATCCTCTTCAGGCGCCTCGCCGTCGATCTCAACAAGGTAGGAGCCAAAGGGGCCGTCCGAGATAGAGATTGCTGGCCAATCCGGCATCGCTGCCAGTCGCTCATCAACCGCTTCGCGCACCTTGTTTTGATGCTGACCCGGCGCGTCGACCACGCCGTCGATGATGAAATGCGGCGTATACAGGCGTGGCACGTCCAATCGCGGAAGATAAGCGCGCTGACGGCTCACATATTCCGGGCGGGCATAGGTGTCTTCCCAGCCATAAATATCCCAGTAATCGACCCCGTAAGCGAGAACGAAGACATTCTCTTCCTGGTCAAGTTCACCGAGATACCGATTGGCTTCCGGGCACAGACCGCAGCCCTGGCTGGTAAATAACTCAACCAGAACCGGGCGACTGTTCGCAGCAGGCTCGGGGGCAGGCTGCACGCGCGGATCGTGATCGCCGGCGGGAACCGGAGTGCCGAAAAGCGCGAGGGCCAGAAGGGACGCGAAGAATTGCATGAGACCTAGATAGAGCCTCCCGCGCGCACTTTCCAATCACTTGGACGTTATGCGCGCGAGAGATCCTGTCGAGACGATTGGCGCTATGAAGCCCTAGTCGCGCGCCAGATTGCGCAGAACATAGTGGAGAATGCCGCCATTGCGGAAATACTCCAGCTCATTCTCGGTATCGATACGGGCCTTGGCAGGCGCTTTCTTCACTGTGCCATCCGGGAAGGTGATCTCAACCGTCATCTCACAGCGCGGTTCCAACTCTGACACGCCGGTGATGGTGACGCTCTCATCGCCGGTCATGCCCAGCCCATCCCATGAATGCCCGTCCTCGAACTGGAGCGGCAGGACACCCATACCGATCAGATTCGAGCGGTGGATGCGCTCGAAACTCTCTGCGATGACCGCTTTCACGCCCAGAAGGCGCGTGCCTTTGGCCGCCCAGTCGCGAGAGGATCCGGTGCCGTATTCCTTGCCGCCAAAGACCACGAGCGGCGTGCCTTCGGCCTGGTATTGCATGCAGGCATCATAGATATCGACCTGCTTGCCGTCCTTCAGCGTATAACCGCCTTCGACGCCGTCGAGCATTTTGTTCTTGATGCGGATATTGGCGAATGTGCCACGCATCATCACCTCGTGATTGCCGCGGCGCGATCCATAGGAGTTGAACTCCAGCACTGGAACCTGGCGCTCCTGCAGATAGCGGCCCGCCGGGCTGCTGGCCTTTATGGAGCCAGCGGGGGAGATGTGGTCGGTCGTGATGCTATCGCCGAACAGGCCCATAATCTTGGCGTTGATGACATCGCCAGGCGCTTCCGGCTCCATTGTCATGCCTTCGAAATAGGGCGGGTTCTGGACATAGGTGGAGGTGTGATCCCATTGATAGGTCAATCCTCCGGAGACCTCGATGGAGGCCCAGGCTTCATCACCTTTGAAGACATCAGCATAACGGGTCGCAAACATGTCCGGGGAAACAGCCGCACGCACCGCGTCGGTGATTTCCTGATTGCTCGGCCAGATATCCTTGAGGAAGACATCATTGCCTTCCTGATCCTGACCAAGCGGTTCGGTCGTGATGTCCTTGGTCATCGTGCCTGCAATGGCGTAGGCGACGACAAGCGGCGGCGATGCAAGATAGTTGGCACGGACATCCGGAGAGATACGCCCTTCGAAATTGCGATTGCCTGAAAGAACGGAGGCCGCGACCAGATCATTGTCATTGATCGTTTTGGATATCGCCGGAGGCAGAGGTCCGGAATTGCCGATACAGGTGGTGCAGCCATAGCCGACCAGATTGAAGCCCAGCGCATCGAGATCATCCTGCAGGCCGGCCTTCTCAAGATAATCGGTCACGACTTGGGAGCCCGGGGCCAACGAGGTCTTGACCCAGGGTTTGCGGCTCAGGCCCCTCTCGAGTGCGTTCCGGGCGAGGAGCCCTGCTCCCAGCAAGACAGACGGGTTAGACGTGTTGGTACAGGAGGTGATCGCCGCGATGGCGACATCGCCATTGGTGAACTCCCAGTCCTCACCCTCTACCGGGGCTGACTTGCCCATCTCATCGCCCTTGCCATATTCGCTCTCCATGATCTCGGAGAAGCCTTGAGCGGCGCGGGTCAGCTCGATCCAGTCTTGCGGGCGTTTCGGACCGGACAGGGCCGGGACGATCGTGGCCATGTCGAGATGCAGGGTGTCGGTGAAGATCGGATCGGCGTCATAATCGGGGCGGAACATGCCCTGCGCCTTGGAATAGGTCTCGACGAGAGCCACTCTTTTGTCATCGCGGCCTGTGGCGCGCAGATATTCCAGCGTCTCATTATCGACGGCGAAGAAGCCGCAAGTCGCGCCATATTCCGGTGCCATATTGGCGATAGTGGCTTCGTCTTCGAGTGAGAGATTATTGAGGCCGTCGCCATAAAACTCGACGAACTTGCCCACCACGCCGCGCGCACGAAGCATCTCGACCACTTTTAGTACCAGGTCGGTGGCAGTTGCGCCTTCGGGCAATTTGCCGGTCAGTTCAAAGCCAATGACTTCCGGGATCAACATAGAGACCGGTTGGCCGAGCATGGCAGCTTCGGCCTCGATCCCTCCAACGCCCCAGCCCAGGACTGCCAGGCCGTTGATCATCGTGGTGTGGCTGTCAGTGCCGACGCACGTGTCGGGGTAAGCAATCGTTTCGCCGTCTTCTTCTCTGGTCCAGACGGATTGGGCCAGGTTTTCAAGATTGACCTGGTGAATAATACCGGTTCCTGGCGGCACGACGCGGAAATTATCGAAGGCTTTCGCGCCCCATTTCAGGAATTTGTAGCGCTCGCCATTGCGCTGGTATTCGCGCTCAACATTCTTGGCGAAACTGTTCTCGCCGCCGAAATAATCAACCATGACGGAGTGGTCGATGACCAGGTCCACTGGGACTTGCGGATTAATCCGCTCGGGGTCAGCACCGAGTTTCCCGGCGGCATCGCGCATGGCTGCCAGATCGACAACGGCGGGGACGCCGGTAAAGTCCTGCATCACAACACGCGCTGGGCGATAGGCAATCTCGTGCGTCGAACTCTTCGTCGTCAACCATTCAGACATCGCCTCAATGTCTGTTTTCGTGACCGTCTTGCCATCCTCAAAGCGCAGGAGATTCTCCAGCAGCACCTTCAAGGAGGCTGGCAGGCGGGACACACCCGTCAGGCCGTTCGCCTCTGCGACTTTCAAGTCGTAATAGGTGTAGGTTTCACCGGCTGCGGTGAGGGTGCGCTTACAGGAAAAACTGTCCAAAGAAGCCATTTGAATACCTCAATTCCCTAATCAGAGCCGCGCCGCGGCTGCGCGGCGGGCGTTTTCTGTCGATTGGGCGGCGCCATCGCGGGGTTCCGCACTTGGAACGGGCGCATCCGCCAGAGAGGACGGATCCGGTCGTGACCGATTGCGTGCGTTTTAGCCGCACTCCTTCCGGGCTGCAATCCGCAGACCGTGCGTTGACGTCGCACCCGGCTTCAGGCGACATGCACAATCATGACGGGATTACCTCTTAACTCTGCCGACTGGCCGGATTTTTCCGATACGAATCTGAGTGTTCGCGAGCTTGGTTTGAGCCGTGGTGATCGTCGCCTCATCTGCGACCTGTCTGTAGCCCTGCAGTCTGGCGACGCGCTTTTTCTTGTCGGTGCGAACGGAGCGGGCAAAACCACTCTCCTGCGCGCGATTGCTGGCTTCGTCCGGCCAGACTCCGGTGTGATCGACATCAGCGCCGAGCGCGAGGATGCGATCGCATGGCTCGGACATAGCGATGGGCTGAAGCCGAATGAAACTTTGCGTCAGGCCCTTCGCTTCTGGTGCGATCAATCCCATCAGCCATCCAAGCGGATCATGCCCGTGCTCAAGGCCCTTGATATCGGCCATCTAATCGATCGGCCTGCCAGTCGCCTTTCGCGAGGTCAGCAACGCCGCGCGGGCATGGCCCGGGTCGCCCTGACCAATCGCCCACTCTGGCTGCTCGATGAACCGGCGGGACCGCTTGATGGGGCTGGCCGCGATTGCCTGGCGCGGTTGGTTGCCTGGCACCGGTCGCGTGGCGGGCTGGTGATCGCTGCGACGCATCAGCGTCTCGAATGGCCGGATGCAGAAACGCTGGGGGTCGGACAATGAGGCTTCTTGCTGGTATTTTTCTCCGCGAGGCCCGTCTTGCCTGGGCCGGTGGTGGTGGCGCTGCAGGCCCGACGGCTTTTTTCCTGGCCTGTATCACTCTGGGGCCCCTGGCGATTGGCCCTGCGGATGAGACTTTGCGAGTAATTGGGCCAGGCTTGATGGCGATCGCAGCGCTGCTTTCAGTCCTGCAAGCTGCCGAGCGCCTTTTCACAGAAGATGTCAGCGATGGGACATTAGAGCTCTACGTCCTCACTCCGGTCTCGCTTCCCCTGCTGGCCTTGGCAAAGGTTCTGGGACAAGCCGCGGCCACGCTCTGGGCCTTGCCGCTGATCGCGATTGTCGGGGCGATGATGTACGGTCTTGAACTTGGCACTGCCTTGCTTGTGGGCGCCGCGCTGCTGGCGGCCATTCCTGCTCTGGCCCTGCTGGCTGGCTTTGCCGGTGCGCTTTCAGCCGGAGTAAAGCGCGGAGGTCTACTCATATCACTGATTGCCATGCCCCTAATGGTGCCGGTTCTGGTCTTCGCAGCGGGTACCGGCCGCGCCGCCTTGGATGGCGAGATGGATCGGGCTTTTGCCACCCTTCTGCTTACCTGCGCTGTGTCGCTGGGGACAATCGCCGTGGCCCCTTTTGGGATCGCAGCGGCGATGCGGGCACGGTTGGGGTGATCACTCCAGCAGGCTTGCACTGTCAACGATCACCGTATCGAGACCACGCGCAAAAAGATCATCAAGAAACGGCTTATGGGCCGCCCCGACAATGACCAGTATACGGCTGGATGGGTGCCGGGCGATCACCTCGCGAGCATGCGCTGCCATCCGCAGATTGCGGGCTTCCCAGTATGCGATCCGTGTCCGGCCGAGCCCGTCCATATCAGCCCGTGCGAAAGAGGCCCACTGAACAGCGATATCAATCGCCGCATAGTCCGGCGAATTCATCTGACGCAGAGCGGCGATCAGATCCTCCGGGGAGGCAATCCCCGATCCCATGCTCTGCAGGGTGGCGGCCTGCTCACCGGAGAGAATCTCAGCCATGACCTGGCTTTCTTGGAAGGCTGCCACAAAGGCATCCATATCCTCCATAAAGGCCCGCTTGTCTGAATGGCTGTCAAAAGCAAAAACGCGGTCATGACCCAGACGATGCGCGAGGCGCGCCGCGATCAGCGTGGTTTCATTAGTCCGGTCGATTTCGGTATTGAGCGCAGTGATGATTTCGTCGGTCAGACCGTCATAGGGCTGGCGTTCCGAGGCCGGCAGGGCGAGCCATGCGATCGCGGCCGATGTACGATCATAATTGGCAAGATGAAGGGCGGCTCTTCGCCGTGTCATGGCCGCGTCTGCCGAGGTGACGTGGCGATCAAGCTCGGCGCGTGCGTCGAAACGCGAGAGACCAAGGGCGCTCTGCGCCAGGCCGGCAAGCTCGATGGAACTGCTCGCAAATTGATCCACAACTTCGGAATAGGCCGGATCGGCCTGCATCATGTCGATTTCCCGCGGTGGCAGGCTTTCAATCAGGATGAGATCCGGTTCCCAGTCCGCGAGCCTGTCGACCACCGCATCGCTCCAAGCGGGATCAAAATTTTGGATCTGGCTGAGATGGAGCGTGCCCAGGACGGCGATCTGGGTCGGTTCGCCGTCAAGCTCTGCGACATGCGAGCGTGGCGGTATCGGTGCTCCAGTCTGGATGTCTTGGGCCGGGTCGAGCTGACCCAGGATCAATGCGGTCAGTGTGGCAATAAACATGATGAACTCCCCTCTCGCACATCAGATGCGCCAGGCGGGGTATCTGGATGCAAATATCTTCGGAGGCCTTGAAGTTGATAATGCCTTGCCTATGTCATCTACCATGTGATAGGTAGGTGGCTATGGAGGCCGTCATGGAAATCAATGCAGACTTCACAAAACGCGCTGTCATCCGACCGGGTGATGTCGAATGGGTCAGTTCGCCGTCATCTGGCGTGAACCGTATGATGTTGGATCGTATCGGCGATGAAGTCGCGCGGGCCACGACCATTGTGAAGTTTGAACCGGGTTCAAAATTCGACCGCCACGGCCATGAACTGGGCGAGGAGTATTTCGTCCTGGACGGCGTTTTCTCAGATGAAACAGGAGATTACCCGGCTGGAACATATGTTCGCAATCCACCGGGAAGCGCGCACACCCCTTTTACCGATCCGGGCGCGACGATTTTCGTGAAACTACGTCAGTTCGATCCGATGGATCGCGTTCAAAAGGTGATCAAGACGCGTGAGGCTCAGTTCTCGCCGGGCCTGGTTGCCGGCCTCGCTGTTCTGCCCCTGCATCAGGCCGGTACGGAAAGTGTTGCTTTGGTGAAATGGGAGCCCGGTACGGAGTTCAACCGGCATCGCCATTGGGGCGGCGAAGAAATCTATGTGATTGACGGCAC
>JAAEZM010000002.1:252321-274990 GCA_018222865.1 Alphaproteobacteria bacterium | reverse complement strand
CCATAATCTCCGTGGAACTGCACATAGAGACCGAAAACGACAATCATCGGGATGAGCAGTTTTGCGACGACGCGAAGAATAAGGTGCTGGTTCATGCCTGATCCTCCTCTTGCCCGGTCTTGCCCGGCTTGGTCCGGTCGCGACGGCCATTGCCGAAGCCCAAAAGCAGAATCACACCCAGCGCCGCAGTGAAGATCACCACCACTTCGCCGAAAGTGTCATAGCCGCGATAACTGGCCAGAACGGCTGTCACCACGTTTGGAACAGAAATCTCATTCGGGGTGCGCTCGAGATAAGCCGCACCGACATAGGCATTCGCCGGAGAATTCGGATCGCCATAGACGGGCAGGTCTGGGATAGCGAATAAGAGCGCAATCCCCGCCACCGAGACGACAGCCAGTGCCAGCCAGTGCCGTCCGGCGCCTGCAGGCTCACACTCGCGTGCGGTCAAGAGCATGGCGCCAAGCATGAGAACGGTTGAAATCCCTGCACCGACAGCGGCCTCCGTAAAGGCGACATCCACGGCATCCAGGGACACGAACCAGGCGGCTGAAAGCAGGGAATACACGCCTGTCAGCATCACAACGGCGAAGAGATTGCGCAGTCGGACAATGGCAAAGGCCACGGCCAAAAGCATGGCAATCAGAGTGTAATCGAGAAACTGGGTGAGATCAGCGCCGGTCATTTCGTGCCTTCTCCCTCATTGAGATCGCGCGGATGCTTCGGCTTGAACTTTGTCAGATCAGGCATTTGTCCCGCACGGTGCGCCGCATTGGCGACCGCATGGGTGGCGGTTGGGCTGGTCAGGAAGAGCAGCAAACCAACCAGGGCAAGCTTGGCGATGGTTTGCCAGTCATGCGCCTGGAGAATCAAACCGAGGATGATCAGCTCGGCGCCCAGCGTATCGGTAACGCCGGCGGCATGCATGCGCGTATAAAAGTCGGGCAGTCGGATGACGCCGATCGCACCGGCCAGCACCAGCATCAGCCCCAATGCCATGGAGCCTACGCTGAGTGCGAACAGGATATGGGAGAAGACTTCCGAACCACTCATTCTTCGAACTCCCCTTCTACAGCACGGCGCAAGGACATTTGCGCCAGCGCAATTTCGAGGGAGCGGTAGCGGAAGAATTTCAAGATCGCGATGGTCGCGACGAAATTTATCAAGGCGTAAAGCAGAGCAATATCAATAGCATCCTGACGCCCGGCGATGGCGGAGAACACTAGAAGGAACAGAACCGTCTTCGTGCCAAATGAGTTCGCGGCCAGTACGCGATCATAAAGAGTTGGCCCGGCAAACAGGCGCGCCAACATGATTGCCATCGCGCCGGCAAGACCCAGCGCGACCAGAAAATTCACCATATCCATCAGCTATTCTCCCGCTGACCGTCCGTGGCTGCATCCGTGTGGGCAGCCATGTCCGAGAAGCCTTCCGGCGCGGTAAAGGAGGTATCGAGCGCGTGGACAAGGAAACCGTCCTCCTCGATATCCACTGTTACGGTTCCAGGCGTCAGCGTGATCGAGTTCGCGAACACACAGCGCGCCAACCCTGAACGCAGATCCACCGGCACCCGGATGAGGCGCGGCTCGACTTCGATGTCGGGCTTCATAATCAGCCGCAAGACGGCAAGATTCGCCGCGACGATCTCTCGGCCAAGCCAGCTCCAGTAAACCACCAGCGACAAAGCTGGCGCCAGAGGCACTGTTTCACGATCCAGAATCCGCATGCGCACCGTCAAGAATACGGCTGCAGCGATAGACAAGACCGCCATGACCATAAGCACAGTATGGTCACCGGATAAGGTGTAAGAACCAGATAGTACGAGCCAAAGCACCACCAGAACGGCAGTGAGCCCTGCGATATAGCCCATGATGTTGTCCCCGCGCGATAACGTGCGAACTTCGGCTTTTAGCGGGATGACCCAGCCTTGACCAGATGGTCAGACTGCCTTTCGCACCCGGAACCAGCAACGCGACATTCAGCCCTCCCACTGTCCAACCGCGTAGAGAAGGCCGATTGGCAGGCTCAATTATCGCATAAGATTTAAAAAAAATGCCCCGGCGAGGGCTCACCGGGGCAGGTCATGCCATCAGGCATGCGAGTGGACTTCAAACTTATTTGATCACCGGTACCCGCCGACACCACCATCCAGCATCAAGGTCATGGAGATGGATTCGCGACGCTCGCGCTCGACTTCCCGACGCATTCGCTCGGTGTAGACTTCCTCGCGACGCATGAAGACGAATTTCTCGCCCGGGCCGTGACGGCGCAGCAAGGACCGCTCATTACAATTGCGGCGCGGTTCCTGAACAGAACAGGTCAGCTGACCGCCCGGGGCGTGGCGCAGGGCTTCACCGCGGCGACACATAATGGTCACGGCGTCTTCCCAGACTTCCTCACCGTCAATATGCCAGCCGATAACGGCCTGAAGCGAGGTACCGGCCATGCAGCGATAAATCTCGCCCTCATAGGTCGCACCAACACGGGCCTCACCATCAACCTGGGACGCCGGATGCGGCGTGTTGAGATCGTCCACACAAACCGCTCGGACGATGCGCCATTCCTCGATAATCCGGGTGCGCTCTTCCTCGTAGAACTCGTACTCCCGCTCCGCTTCCAGGCCGACAACATTCAAGCCGGTGATGGCGGTGGCAGCAGGGGCGGTCGAGTAATTGCTATAACTTCCGCCGACATAAACAACCGCGCCAGCACCTGCGGATGCGCCAGCATTGGCGTTCGCATTGGCGGCAACATTATTGTTCACGGTCGCATTGACGTTCGTCGTGACATTAACGCTCGAATTCACGTTGACGCCGAAATTAATGCTGGGACCGTTGACGTGAATATTGGGGACGTTCACGGAATGACCGCCGCCATGATTACAGCAAGTCGGGGGTGGCGGAGGCGGAGGCGTGCAACAATGTCCGCCGCCATGCCCACCACCATGACCGCCACCGCCGCCACCACCGGCACTGGCCGGGGCTGCAATGGCTGTTGCAAGTGCAATTGCTGTCAGTGTCAAAGCGTGCCGAGCTGAAACGCGCATGGCCGTACTCCTTGGTCTTGCCCCCCTCTTTGCAAACCCCGGGCCGGTTTCGCCCAAGCGCGGCTTCCCGCCTGTGGCGACACGCATTTAGGCAATTCCCGCAACACGGGTATGGCCCCGTTCTTGAAATGAAACGCCCCGATCGGTCCTATCGGGAGACAGTTATGCGCCACGCGCAATCAAGAGCCCTGCACACTTATTGGCAGACCTTGCGTCTGGGCAGTGCAGCACCACAGCGAGACGATATCGCGCCGCAGGATATTGCCAGCCTATTGGGCCATGTCTTCATTCTGCGCCGGATTGATCCGCAGCATCATGTCTTCCGCCTGGCTGGGACACATTTGTGCCAGCTCTATCAGCGTGAATTCCGCGATCAGAACTTCCTGAGCCTGTGGCGCGGTCATGACGCGACCCATATCCAGACCCTTCTGGAGAGCGCTATTGCGGGTGTTTCGCCCTGTTCGGTCATCGCACGCGCAACGACAATGGATATGAACCAGCTGCCGCTGGAGATCAGCTTCTTTCCGCTGCGCGGTCCGGAAGGCTATATCGACCGGACACTCGGCTTGTTCCAACCGCTTGATGAACCAGAGCTTCTTCGCGGTCGGCCGGTGATCCGCACGAGCCTGCGCGAAATCAGACCGCCAGCCATGGCCGGCCATCTCATGCCTGTCCCGCAGCGAAACAATGAAGCTCCGCAGAAATGCGCAGCAAACGACCGATAATCGCAAACCCTTTTTAACCGGTCGACGCTAGTCTTGTGGCCTTATCGGAGGCCCATGCATGATGGACGAACCCGGCCGGCTCGATCGCCGCAAGATCAAGATCGCCGCACGTGGTGCCCAGGAAAGGCGTCGCCATGTGCGCGTGCCATTGCAATTGCATGGGCGGTTCTGGTGTCAGAGCCAGGGCGAACACGCCTGCCGGCTGATCGATATTTCGCCGGGCGGCGCACGCATTTTGTGCCGCGTTCAGCCGAACACGCAGGAACGCGTCATCCTCATCGTCAATGGCATCGGCCGAATCGAAGGTCATGTCGTCCGCGGTGAAGGCGATCAGTTTTCCGTGCGCTTCACCGCCACCGACCGCAAGCGTGACAAGCTCGCCGATACGATCACCTGGCGCTTCAACAAGGACCGCCTGGGGCTGGACGAGGATCGCACGGCACCGCGCAAGCCTGGCCGCGGCCGGGCCCGTGTCCTCCTCAGCGATGGTGTCGTCATTCAGGCCAATGTCATCGACGTCTCTGTAACAGGCGCTGCTTTCGAATGCCTCGAGCGCCCGCGGGTGAATGAAAGCGTGCGTGTCGGAGAAATGTCAGGACGGGTGGCGCGCATTCTGGACAATGGGTTCGCAGTCGTGTTCGATCCGCCCGAACAACGGCGTGGAGATCCTAAAGCAGCCTGACATCCTGTCTTTTTGCGTTTTTTGGATTAAATCTACCGCGTGTCCCGATTCCGGCCTGATTCTTGCCTTATCTGGGACATATGTGAGTTAGAGTGCCAGTGCGAGAGAGATTGATATGCCTCGCGATGATGGAATCGCAATGTCCTGGTTTGTGAAAGTCGAGGGTCGTGTTTATGGCCCTTACACGCCGACCCAAATGCGCGCCTTCGCAGGTGAAGGCCGTATCGCAGCGCATTCGCTCGTGAGCGAAGAGCGTGAAGGCGAGTTTTTGTCTGCATCTGATGTGGAAGGCTTCAAAGCCTGGTTTGCCGAATCTGATGGCGGTACCCGCGTTGAAAAACGGGTGACGCCTGGCGCGCGCCCGGCCAATTTCGTCATCATCACCGAGATCCATTCCGACAATAGCGTCGCCTTCCGCAAGTCGCTGGAAGCCTATGGCGATCTCGAAAGCATCACGTCTGGTGTCTGGCTGCTCCGCGGCCCGACCACGGCGGCCGTACTGCGTAATGAGCTGAGCCATGTCCTCGACCGCGAAGACAAGCTCTTGATCATCGACGCGTCTCACGACCGGGCCGCCTGGTTTAATCTGGGCAGCGATGCGGATCAAAATATCCGCAATCTGTGGGGCCGCGCCAACTAGGGCGACCCCATCCGCCTTCATCTATATCTTGATCTCGCGAAGCTCTTCGCGATGACGCCGATGATTTTCCACATAGTGGGATGCGGACAGACGCAACATTTCCGCCGTGTCGTCATCGAGCGTGCGGATCACCTTGCCCGGCGCACCGACCACCAATGAATTGTCCGGGATTTCCTTGCCTTCGGGGATGAGCGCGTGGGCCCCGATGATACAATTCTTCCCGATCTTGGCCCGGTTCAGCACAATTGCACCAATCCCGATCAGGGAATTATCGCCGATTTCGCAGCCGTGCAGCATGGCCTGATGGCCCACAGTGACGCCCTTCCCGATCTTCAGCTGGATACCGTGATCGGTATGAAGAACGGACAAATCCTGGATATTACTGTCCTCACCGATCTCGATGAGATCCGTATCCCCGCGAACAACGCAGCCATACCAAATGCTCGCATTGCGATGCAGTACAACATCGCCGATCACGCGGGCATCCGGCGCGATCCAATACTCGCCATGATCCGGCAAACGCGGCACCGACTCACCCAATGCATAAACAGCCATCTTTGTCTTCCCAGAAAAAATTATGAAATTCTCACGACGCGGGCGTTTAGATCTTCTTCACCGCGTTACACTCAAACTGTAGTCACGATTCGGGAGGAGTTCTCCTGATCGTTTGGGAAACTCTAGCAGGAGGCTTTGCAAGTCGGTATGCCCGATCTTCGCCACAGCCCACCACCGGGAAACCACCCCTTCTCCCCGCACCTGTCGGAGTCCCCGCTTTTCTCTCGATCGCAACGCGTTCTCGCCCCTCTGCTCTTCGCCGAGGGGTTTTTCATGTGTGGAGGTTCCAGTCATGGGTAAACGGTCTGTCAAACGTCGCCTGAAAGCCGGTGAATACAGCGCTATTGGCAATGAATCTGAGGAAGCCAAGGTCAAAGCGCTCTTCCCGGGCACGCAATGGTCTCCGGACGATAAGGAGCCGATGCGCGACCAGCGTTTCATCAAGAAGGTAAAGCCGCGTTCGCCGGGCCAGGAAAAGCTCATGAAGGCGATCGATGTTCAAAACCTGGTTCTTGCCCTGGGGCCAGCTGGCACAGGTAAAACCTATCTGGCCGTCGCCAAGGGCGTTGAAGCGCTTGAGGCAGGCAAGGTCAGCCGCATTGTTCTCTCCCGCCCGGCCGTTGAAGCCGGCGAGAGTATCGGCTTCTTGCCCGGAGCCATGGAAGAAAAGCTCGCCCCGTATCTGCGCCCGCTCTATGACGCGCTCGCCGACCGCTTGTCTCCGAAGAAGCTCAAGGCCTTGATGGCCGAGGGCGTGATCGAGATCGCCCCCATCGGCTATATGCGCGGGCGCACACTCAATAACGCTTTTGTTGTCGTCGATGAGGCCCAGAACTGCACCTATGTGCAGCTGAAAATGCTGCTGACCCGTCTGGGCTGGAATTCGACCATGGTGATTACCGGTGACCCGGCCCAGTCCGACCTTTTGCCGGGCATGTCTGGCCTGGCTGATATCGCCGATAAAATGGAAGCGCTTGAGGACATTTCAGTGTGTCGCCTCGAAGCGAAGGACATTGTCCGTCACCCGCTCGTCGCAACCATGCTGACAGTGCTCTAGACACCAAGAGACAGGCGCACGCTGATCGGCTCAGCGTGCGCCTCCCTTGACCCCAAGCCCATTCGGGTGAATAATTTTATTCTCACAACCCCGAGTTGGGACGCTTAATGCCCTTTACGCGTGAATATGTGGCGGATGAGCGCCGCTTCGATATTGTTTTCGAAGGCCAGGTTCCCGCCGATGAGATCGTCCAGAACTATATGGAAATGATCCATTCGCCGGAATGGGGAGCGGATATTCTGCGGTTGATCACGGTGAAAAGCGGCGCCGATGTTTCGGAGCTGACGATCGAGCTCTTTCAGACCCGCTTTGTGGAACTTCTTGAAAAGACAGCTGAGATCGCCGGCCCACCCAAGAAGCAGGCCTGGATCATTGAAAGCGATGTGACCATGCCCATCATCAGAACGTGGGAGCTCATGCCCCAAGCATTGGAGCTCGACCGGTTCAAGGTTTTCCAGACCCGCGAGGAGGCTATCGCCTGGCTGAAGGCCTAGCCCCTAGTGAATGGTCACATTCTCTGGCGCGCCCTGAGGGGCAGGCGCTTTTCGAAACTTTACCAGCTTGCGTAGTGACAATTCATACCGTTGGCCCGGGGTCAGCCCCATTTTCCGCATCCGCACTTCCTGCCTCTGCCGACGCTGCATGGCCCGCGCCACCTGTACCACCACATAAGTGACGACCAGAAGATAGGCGGTGTATTCGCCGAAGCCGTACCAGTTTGGCATGAGGAGGAAGATCAAAAGGGCCAGGATCGCGCCAAGGATAATGTCGAGCGGCCAGCGTTCGGAAAGGTCGAAAAAGGCCAGCATGGGGAAGCGCTCAAGATCGATATCCCCTTCCGGATCGAGCTTGCTCATCAAGGCTTCAAACTCGGCGGCTTGCTGCGTAAAGGCGGTATTGATGGCGGTATCCGCCGAGCTTTCCGGGACATGGCTGGGGCGCTCACGATTGATAATCATGCCAGCGCGCATCAACCACTCTTCATCCTGAAGGCGCCCTTCGCCGTAAAACCCGCCCATGACCTACTCCGTAATCTCCTCATAGAGCCAGGCCGCGGCTTGCGCCGGGGTCTGGCGCTCCAGATCAACGAGCCGGTTTGCTTCTCGCATCGTCTCGTCATCAATGGCGCCGATCAGCTGAGCCAGGCTGCGCGCCACGCCCGGCCGGGTCGCGGCCTGCGGGGACAACATGATCACCGCATCATAGGGCGGCAAGACCCCCAGCGGATCACTTAGAACGGTCAGATTATAGGCGGCGATGCGTCCGTCCGTCGTATAGGCCGTGATTACATCGACCTCCCCGTCTCGCACAGCGCCATACATGAAGGTCGAATCCATTGCCCGGGTCTCAAGCGCGCCCAGACCATAGGTATCGCGCGTATTGATCCACTCCGACCGGGTAAAGACTTCCGGATCGCCGCCGACTTGCAACCGCTCCCCCGTCACTGCCAGATCCGCCAGGCTGGTCACACCCAAGGCCTGGGCGCGATCGCCCTGCATGGCGAAACCATAGGCGTTTTCAAATCCCAGACGGCCCAGCATGACAATGCCGTGCTCCTCATAGAGCCAGCCCGACATCTCGGCATACATGGCGTAGCGGTCCGCCGGTTCGGACCGGTTCATAATGGTCGCCCAGATGGTGCCCGTATAATCGATTGCGACATCAATCCGCCCACTGCTCAGGGCCTCGAAGACGACGGTAGAGCCCAGATTATCAAGACGTTCGACATCTGCACCTGCGTCCGTGAGCACGTCTTCCATCAATTCAGCGAGAATATACTGCTCGGTGAAGGCTTTTGCCCCAATCCGAACGCTCAGGCCATCCAGAGTCGCGGTATCCGTTCGATTTGCACTCTGCTCTGCCCGCTGCGCCGGCGATGAGGGCGGTGAAAAATCGACCAGGCTCGGCACGATCGCGGCCGTGGTCAGCAGGATCAGCGCCCCGCTGACCTGCACCGCCAGCAAGCGGCGGCGATCCCGGGCGGCCACTTCCAGAAGCCGGATCATCTGGTCGAGAATAATCGCCAGCCCGGCGGCAAACAGACATCCGAAAATCACCGAAAGCCAATTGCGGGTTTGCAGTCCTGCGAAAATGTAATTGCCAAGACTGGGTGCACCGACAGGCGTAGCCAGTGTCGCAGCCCCGACCACCCAGACAGTGGCTGTACGCAAGCCGGCCACAATAACCGGCAGAGCCAGGGGCAGCTCAACCTGCCAAAGCCGCTGACGCGGTGTCAGCCCCAACCCCCTCGCCGCTTCCAGCACGGCCGGGTCCACGCCCTGTATCCCGACAATGGTGTTTCGCAGGATGGGGAGGATGGAATACAGCATCAAGGCGGAAAAGGCCGGCGCGTAACCGATTGTCCCGCCCAGAAGTGGCACCATCAGCGCCAGGAGTGCCAGACCGGGAATGGTCTGGATCACGCTGGCAATGTTGAGAACGGTATTGGAAAAATGCTTGCGCGGCGCGGCATAGATGCCCAGTGGCAGCGACAGACCAATCCCCACCAGAATGGCCGCCATCGACAAGAGCAAATGCCCGGCAAGAAGGTCGGGAAGTTCCGCAAGCCGTTCTTCAAGATTTGACCGGAGCTGCGCGTTCATCCTTCCAGCTCCTTGATCGCCCGCATCTGCCGGCGCGGTGTTTCCAGAAGATGAGCGACATAATCATCTGCAGGAGCGGTCAGGAGATCTTTCGGTGTGCCGCGCTGAACAATCAGCCCGTCGCGCATCACGGCGATTTCGTCCGCCATGATCAAGGCCTCAGCCATGTCATGCGTCACCATCACCGCGGAAAAGCCAAGCTCGCTCTGCAAACGCATGAAGTCCTGTTGCAGGGCATCGCGGGTTAAAGCGTCAAGCGCGCTGAAAGCCTCATCCAGCAGGACGAGGTCCGGCTTCCCAGCCAGGGCGCGGGCAAAACCCACACGCTGACGCTGGCCTCCAGACAATTCCGCCGGATAGCGTTCGCAAAATTCGGATGGCTCGAGCTGAACGAGATGCATCAGCTCATCAACGCGCGCGCGAACCTGTTCTGCATCCCACCCCAGGAGCTTGGGCAGGACCGCAATATTCTGCCGGACTGTATAATGGGGGAAAAGGCCGTTGCCCTGCATGACCCAGCCAATCTGACGGCGCAGGGCAATTGCATCATGCTCAAGCGTATCGCGACCTTCGAACAGGATCTCGCCATTCGAACGATCTTCCAGCCTATTGATCAGTTTCAACAGGCTGGTTTTACCGCAGCCGGACGCTCCTGTGAGCGCCAGCAGCTTGCCGCGGTCCACTGTGAGATCCACGCCGCGAACGGCCTCGACACCACCGGCGTAAGTCTTCTCAACCCGCCGCAGTTCAAGAACCGGTCCGGCGCTGGAAATCAAAGCTCTTCCAGATCGATATCGAGGATGGTGATCTCGAAAGAATACGAGGTCTCACCCTCATCGATAATCTTGGAAACAACGCCCAGGCATTCATCGCCCAGATGGATCTCGGCACATTCGTCCGGGCGGTTACGGCGCTGGACCTGCAGCTCGGGATTAAGTTTCTGGCGCAGGAAAACCTGCAGCTTGGCCGTTTCGACCGGCGTCATATTCTTGTCCACGGGAGTTCTCCGGATGGGGATTCGAGTTGGCGCTAAATAAGCCCATCTGAACCCCGCCTGTCGAGGGCGAGGTTTCAGCATGGGTGTATTGGATCAGTCCGGCAGGCGCTGATCCATGGAACGGGCAGGCTGAGGGCAGCAATCACCGACGACCTTGGCCGGAACACCAGCAACCGTACAACCGGCTGGGACGGGTTTGAGAACGACAGAGCCTGCTGCAATGCGCGCATCATCACCGATCTCGATATTGCCGAGAACTTTCGCGCCTGCACCGATCAGTACGCCCTTACCCACTTTGGGGTGACGGTCGATCTCCGCCGCTCCTGTACCGCCGAGCGTGACTTCATGCAGCAATGAGCAATCATCGCCCACAACGGCGGTCTCCCCAATCACGACGGATGTTGCATGGTCAATCATCACACCCTGGCCAATGCGTGCGGCGGGGTGAATATCGACACCGAAGCGTTCAGAAACCCGGCTTTGAAGATGATAGGCGAGTGTGTCGCGCCCTTCATTCCACAGCCAGTGCGCCACGCGATAAGCCTGCAGCGCGTGATAGCCTTTGAAATAGAGGAAGGGCTGAAGGAAGCTTGTGCAAGCGGCATCACGTTCCTCAACGGCCACCATGTCGGCGGCAGCCTGTTCGGCAATGCGCGGATCGCCCGCCAGTGCGGCCTCGGCCACATCGCGCGCCAGCATCATGTCCAGCTGGGCGTCTGCCAGCTTGGATGAGAGGCGATAGGCCAGGGCATGTGCAAACTGATCATGGCGCAAAATGGCGGCATTGAGAAAACTCGCCAGAATAGGCTCTTCCGCGGCCGCGGCCGCAGCTTCAACGCGCAAGCGCGCCCAGACAGAGGCCACACCTGTACGGGCTTCAATCGGGGTTTGGGTCTCGGCGGTCATATCAGCCTCCCTCACTGTCGGCACCGCTTAACAGGGCTTGGGACAAATCCGCATCCAAAAGCCCGTGAAGGGCCATGTAGTGCGCCTTGAGTACCATCGCCACTGTTAGACTATCAGTGATTTCGCCGGAAATTACACGGGCAAGCACTTCACGAAAGTGTAAGCGGCGGGTTTCGAGCACTTCTGTACCTTCCGGCTCAGCCTCGCCCTGGGTCAATCCGGTCGCAATATAGCCGATCGCGCTCTCATCGGTGATGGAATTGGAAAGATCCATACGCAGGACTTCTTTCCATCGCTGAGCGATCAGCCCGGTTTCCTCTTTCAACTCCCGCGCCGCTTCTTGCTGCGGATCTCCATCCAGATCACCGCCACCTTCGGGAATTTCCCAGCTATACTTGTCCTGGGGAAAGCGATGCTGGCCAACCAGAATGGTCTCGCCGGTCTCGAATAATGGCAGGATCGCCAGGGCGCGGTTCTTGAAATGCACCACACCATAATGTCCCGCTAGCCCGTCCGGGCGCGTGATCGGATAGCTCTCCACCTTCATCCAAGCGGTCTCGAAAACATCCTCATGGGAATGCACGAGCCATGGCCCACGACGCTCAGTCACTCTCACTCTCCCTCGCAGCCCGGGAGGCTTACGACTATTTGGCGGCGCCCAGCAAGCCATGGCGTTCGCGCGCGCGCTGCTTGACCCTGGCGACCAATTCATCGCGCTTGATCTCGCCACGCGCCAAGAGGACGAAGGCTGCCGGAGCGAAGATCAGAGCCAGGATGGCCGAGCCGGCAACACCGCCCACCATGGCCGCGGCGAAGGGAAGCCAGAAGCTCTCGCCGGACAAGAGTAGAGGCATGAAACCGCCAATCGTTGTCATGGTGGTGGACAGGATATGGCGGGTGGATTCCGTGACCGATTGCTCCACGGCACCGGCCTCGAGAGCCCGCGCTGCCGGATCCGTCTTGAGCGCTGACAGGACAACGATTGCGCCGTTAATGGCCAAGCCCATCAGCCCCATCGAGCCAACAATTGCGTTGAAGCCCAAGGGAGTACCAAACAGCCAAACACCAAACATCGCCAAACCCACCGAGAGGAAGGCAACGAAGAGAATGACAAATCCATAGCGGAAACTGTTGAAGGCCAGGACAACCGAGCCAATCATGAGAACAATCAGTGGAACAGCCGTCCCCAGCAGATTGCCGACAGCATCACCGCGCTCCTCAGCCTCACCGCCAATTTGCAGCTCATAGCCCGGAGGCAGGTTGATATCGGCCTCCTCCAAAGACTCCAGGAAGCTGGCCAGCGCCGCAGACGGCAAGGTGAAGGGATCAAGATAGGCGAAGATCTTGTTCACCCGCAGCCCCTCCTCATGCGGGATCAGAGCGACCTGTGGCTCCAGATCGACCTCGCCAAGTGCTGCCACCGGTGTTGCGAGAACATCACCGCCGCGCGCTCCAACAGGCGTCGCTGAGACGCTGCGCAAGCTCGACCGGCTGTCATCATTGGCGATGATGCGCACGGGCAGTTCTTCTATACCCTCCAGCACGCTGCCGCCAATCACACCATCCAGATCCCCCCGAAGCTGGCCGGCAAGCTGGCTCAGCCGCAAGCCCGCAAGCTCCGCAGAGGCCTCATCGGCCATCACACGGGCCACCGGCTCTCCCAGCTCCAATTGTGCGACGGTATAGGTCACACTGGGCGTATTGGCCAAAAGTCCACGGATTTCATTGCCCAACCGGTTCAACTCGCCCAGTTCCGGACCGACAATGATCAGCTCAATGGGTGCCGGCACCGGCGGCCCCTGCTCATACGGCAGGGTCAAGATGCGCGCTTCGGGGAAGACCGTCATAACCTCGCGCTGGAGCTGCGGCAGGATGCGCGCCGTCGCGGCTGCGGACTCGGTTTTCACAAACCCTGCCGCGAAGGATGACACTCCCGATTCAGAACCGAAGACGTTGTAATAGGTCCGTGGCGGGGAATCGCCGAGGGTCATGCTGACCTGTTCCACCCCGTCATAGCTTTCGATCACGCCCCTCAGGCGCTCGGCATAACGGCGAGTTTCCTCAATGGAAGCCGAAGACGGCAGCACCATCTCCACCTGGAACATGTCACGATCGGTCGGCGGGAAGAACTGCATCGGCAAGGTCGATGCCGCCATGAAGCCGGCAATCGGCAAGAGAATGGATCCCAATACGCCAATCCAGGGGCGCGCAATGACGGTCCGCAAGACACCGCGATAAAGCCAGGCCAGGGGTGGCACATTCAAGCCGGTTCGCCAGAAGCGTTTGGGACCATCTGCCGCTTTGGGATCGTCAAACCAGGCTGCCAGAGCGCCGATCAGGGTCATGGCGATGACAAAGGACGAGATGATCGCGAAGATCACGGAAATCCCGATCATGCCGATGAATTCGCCCGCAGCGCCAGGCATGAGAGCAATCGGCGCAAAGGCGAAGACGGTGGTCATGGTTGAGGCCAGCAGAGGCGCAAAGAGAATGCGGATCGATCCATCCAGTGCTTCCAGCCGAGTCTGCCCCTTTGAACGCAGGAGCCGGTATTCCTCCACGACAACGATCGCATTATCGATCAGCAAGCCGAGCGCCACCACGAGGCCTGTCACCGACATCTGATGCAAGGGCTCGTCATAGAGCCGGAACATCAGCATTACAGACAGAACGGTAAAGGGCAGAGCGGCACCGACAATGAAGGCCGCTCGCCAGCCCATCATCACGAATAACACGCCGAAGACGATGAGCGCTGAATAGCCAAGATTGCGCGCCAGCCCGTTGAGCCGCGATTCGACATAATCGCCCTGGCGGAAGATGGTCTCGACCTGAATGCCCGGCACTGTGGTGGCAAATTCAGCTACCAGAGCATCGGCAGAAAGCGCCCATAAGTCCGCGCGCAGATCGGGCTGCAGATAGGCGGCCACGAAGACAGACCGCTGCCCGTTATGAAGCGCCATGGAGTCGGGCGGGTCCTGATAGGCCTTCTCGACGTCAGCGATATCGCCCAGTCGAACAAAACTCCCGTCCGGACTTTCCGCCAGAGCGATATCGCGAATGCGGTCGATACTGTCGAAGGCGCCGTCGATCTCAACGGTCAGATTGACATTATCCGCGCGCACACGCCCGCCCGGCGATCGGGAGTCCGCACTGGCTGTCAGCGCGGCGAGATCGGCAACCGTCAGACCAAGCGAGGCCAGGGCTTCCGGTTCGACCTGAACCCGGATCTCCTCTTCGACATCGCCGAAGACCAGTGTTTCCTCCGTACCGGAGAGGTTGAGGAGCTGTCGCTCCAAATCCCGCCCCAAGCGCGAGAGAATGCCGACATTTTCATCGCCATACTCATCCCAGCTCAAGGCAACAATCATCGTCGCAGCGCCCACATACTGGCGTTGAATATCTGGCGCCCCGGCGCCTGCAGGCAGGAGTGGGGTCACAGCATCAACCTGCTGGCGTACAAGGCTCCAGGCCTGATCAACCTCGGTCTCGGTCAAATCCTCCCGCAGTGAGACGAACAGGGCTGAGACATTGGCCCTGGAGGTCGAGTTCATCTCGTCGATCTCTGCGAGCTCATTAATGGCATTCTCGATCGGCTCGGTAATCAGCGCCTCGATACGCTCCGCCGATGCGCCCGGATAGGTCGTGACGATAAAGCCAAAACGCTCCACCAGCGTTGGATCTTCCTGACGCCCAAGCGAGAAGAACGCTCCCAGACCGGCAGCAATAAGCAGGATAATGGTAAGTATGGTAAGACGTTTGAAACGAAAGAAAAGCGTCGTCATGGCGCTTGCTCCGTCTCGATCGCGGGGATAACGCGCTGGCCGGGGATGACGCGATGGATACCGCTGGAGAGGATATAGTCACCATCCGCCACCGCACCGCGCACAAAGGCCCGGTCCGTCTCGACACGCACCGTCTCAACAACACGCGCCTCCAAACGATATTGACCGTTTTCCGGCTGCAGGAGGAAGACGGACCACAATCCCCGTCGCCCTTCGGAAAGCGCCGACGTCGGCACCCAGAAGCCCCGCGCACCTACAGGCGTAGAGACCACCAGACGCGCAACATCTCCCGCCACAGCAGGACTTCCAGCTTCCAGGTCGAATACCGCCGTCACCGTTCGCGTCTGACGGTCAATCACCCCGGTCGAGGCGCGAAAAACGGCAGTAAACCCAGTATCGCCACGAAGGAAGGTATAGGGCTGGGCTTCCTCAAGGTTCGCGGCAATATCCACGGGCAAGCCGACCCGAATTTCCAGCGCATCGGATTCCACGAGCTGAAAAATCGGCTGTCCGGGAGCGGCGATACTGCCTTCATCGGCCAGGCGCGCTGTTACCACACCATCATAGGGCGCTTCAATTGCCATGAGGTCGAGCTGGACCCGCATCGCATCCGCAGAGGCGCGAGCCGCGTTCTGCCGGGCGGCAGCCGCCGCGGTCGCGGTCGCGGCTTCATCGAAACGTTGCTGTGAAATATGCCCGCGCTCAAGCAGGCTCGCCTGCCGGGTTTCTGTCTCCCGCGCCAAAGCCGTCTGCGCGGCGGCCTCAGCCGTCTGGGCATCTGCGGCAGCGACCTGGGCTCTTACGGCTCGCGTATCGAGCTCCCCCAGAACCTCACCTGCCACGACACGATCGCCCACATCCACAGCGAGCCGGTCAATGCGCCCGCCCTGCTGAAAGCCCAGCGCGCTTTCGCGGCGAGCAGAAATCAAACCGGGGTAGGACTCATCTATTTGCGCGTCATCTTCGTAGACTACGCTGAGTGCAGCGACCGGTAAGGGCGGGGTTTCGCTTTGCAGAAGCGTAGCGTCAGCGCGCCAGGCTGATATACCAAAGACGCTCACGATCAGGCCTGCGGCAATAAGTGCGACCACCTTGCCTGCCCCGATTGTGTTAGTTTGACCCGCCATAATGCCTACCTCGCATAATCCTATACGACGCTAGATAGGGCGGATTACGCCGTTTGCAAAGTAAACGACGTTCACAAATTATTGCATAGGCATTATTCGGGGCAGCATAGCCCGCGCATGATCATATCCGCATGGAAATCAATCACGCTTTCCCGGGTGACGTGTTCTGATCCCGGCATGCCCGACGGGAAGTCCGGCAGCGCCACCATCAGCATGGTGATCCCGTGCAAGCTCGCCCACACACTTTTCGATGCGACATGGGGATCCATCTTGCGGAATGCTCCCTCCGTCATGCCGGCTTCAATCATCGAAACGAGCTTGTCCTCGGCCTGATAAGGGACTTCATCCTTGTTATGCGTATGAGGGTTCAGACGCGACGAGGTCGAGAACGCCATCATGTAATGATTGGGTTCCTCAAGACCGGTCTCGATATAAGAGCGAATACAACGCTTGCAGAGCGCGGCGGTTTCACCACCCTCTTCCATCGCCTGATGAATACGCGCCAGCAAACGCTCAAAGAAGAGATCGCGGATCGCCTCGAACAGATCATCTTTGGAAGCGAAATACTTGTAAATCGCGGCCGGGCTGTAATCGATCGCCTCAGCCAGACGACGCATGGAAATGCCTTCCTCACCATCGGACGTAAAAATGGCCTCAGCAGCGTCAATAATCGCTTCACGCACTTTCCGGCGCCGACGGTCTGCCGGCGTGTCTTCTTCAACAGAAACTTCCGCGTTCATGCCTTAAACTCTGCCCCCGGCGGCCTAATATCCTGGCTTCTTATGTTGTCAGGTATAACGTTCTCCATCAGTTAAGGTCAAAGATACATTCATTCAGCGCGCCGGAGGCACATAATGAATCAAGAAACTACGACTGATAATTCAGTAGACTTTCCCGCTCCCGGCGACCGCCTTGCGCCCGCCCATCCCTCTGCTGAAACCCTTGCCCTGCTGAAGCGCCGACGCTCCACGCCTGCGATTGGCTTGAGCGAACCCGGCCCCAGCGCGCAAGAAGTTGAAGACCTGATCGCCATTGCCGCGCGGGTCCCCGATCACGGGAAGCTGGCGCCCTGGCGATTCGTGATTTTTGAAGGCGAAGCGCGGACAAGCTTTGGCGCAATCCTCTCGAAAATCTTCGCAGCACGTAACCCGGAAGCCAGCGCAGACCAGATCGAATTCGAGCGCGCCCGCTTTGAACGTGCGCCCCTGGTGATTGCGGTGATTTCAAGCGTTCTGGAAAAACACCCTATCCCGGTCTGGGAGCAGGAAATGTCTGCAGGCGCTGCCTGTCAGAACATGCTCATCGGCGCGAGCGCTATGGGCTATGGCGCACAATGGCTGACCGAGTGGTATGCCTTTGATCCCGATGTGAAGGATATGATGGGCTTGCGTTCGGGTGAGCGCATCGCCGGCTTTATCTATGTCGGCACCGCAAAGGATCACCCCGTCGAGCGCAAACGCCCGCAACCACATATTGGTCGCTGGAAGGGCTAAAGCCTATCGTTTTGGATTGAAACCAAACTCCACGAGACTAAGTTGTTCCGCAGAAGGGTGATTCCATGCGTGATGCGGACAATCCGTCACAAGCTTCTTTAAGCGACCTTGTATTCTCAGCCATTGGCGACGGGATATGGGACTGGAATATCAAAACCAACCGCGTTTACCGCTCTCCTGAATGGCAAAAAACTCTGGGCGCTGAAAGCATCGGCCGTGGCGGCCGTTTTGAAGAATTCAGTGAACGCCTTCACCCGGAAGACCGGGATCGAGCCGTTCGCGCGCTGAATCAGGCGGTCAAGGACGGCAGCCGGTTTAGCGAGGAATACCGGGTCCGCCACGAGGCTGGCCATTATGTCTGGGTGCATTCACGCGGTCAGGTCATTGAATGGGACGAGACGAACACCCCAAAACGCATGATCGGCAGCATCCGCGATATCACACCGCGCAAAGAGGCCGAGCTGGCTTTGCAAGCGAGTGAAAAACGCTTCTCCGACCTTGCCTCCAATATTCCCGGCGCGATCTTCCAGTACATTCAATACGCAGATGGCTCCAACCGCGTTTTGTATATGAGTCCGGGCTGCGAGAATATCTGGGAAATCTCCTCCGAATCGGTCGTCGAAGACAGTAGTGTCCTCTGGGGCATGATCGATGAAGCTGACCTGCCGGGCATGCACGCTTCTGTCGCACGCTCCATGCAGGACTTCTCGCCCTGGGACTATGTCTATCGGATCACCACGCTGTCCGGAAAACGCAAATGGCTTCATGGGCGCGGGCAACCGCAGCCGCATACAGTTGGCGATGCCGTCGTCTGGAACAGCCTCGTCCTCGACGTCACCGAGCGACAGGAGTTGGAGCACCAGCTCGTCGAGGCCAATAAGCTTGATGCGCTGGGTCAGCTCACAGGCGGTATCGCCCATGATTTCAACAATCATCTCGGCGTCATTCTCGGCAATCTGGATTTGTTATCTGAGCGCGCCCTGCTGCAACCGGATCAGGCCCGCTGGCTGGCAAGTGCCGTCCATGCCGCTGAAGCCAGTGCGGAATTGACTGCCGACCTGCTGAGTTTTTCGCGTCGGCGCACGCTTCGCCCCACTCAATTCAAGGTCGATGATGCGCTGGAAGACTTGCACCGCATGCTGCGCCGTACACTGCCAGAGTCCATCCGTATTCATTGCGATTTCGCCTCACGCGACGCCCTGATCTCAACAGACCGGACCCAATTCGAAACCGCTTTGTTAAACCTCGCGAACAATGCGCGAGACGCCATGCCTGATGGCGGTACTTTGACCTTGCGCTCCCGTGCGCCGAAACCCCGCAAGAAGGGCCAGCACCGTATGGTGGAGATCTCGGTCATGGATACCGGGCTTGGTATGGATGAGGCGACCC
This sequence comes from Alphaproteobacteria bacterium, assembly GCA_018222865.1. GTDB lineage: Bacteria > Pseudomonadota > Alphaproteobacteria > Caulobacterales > Maricaulaceae > Maricaulis. Next base: position 255,988 of record JAAEZM010000002.1, on the reverse strand, counting down.
TCGCACAGGCGACCGAGCCTTTCTTCACAACCAAGCCCCCAGGCAAGGGCAGCGGGCTCGGGCTCAGTTCTGCATATGGTTTCGCCAATCAATCCAAGGGAGATTTGGTGATTGATACGGAGCCTGGCTCGGGTACCAGCGTAAAGCTCCGCTTGCCACACTCCGGCGAGGATCCGGCATTAGAAGCGGCAGGAACAGTGGTCGATATTGATGAGGCGCTAAGCTGTGCCCCGGACAGTGTCCGTGTGCTGCTGCTGGAAGACAATCCCGCCCTTATTCAAACCACCAGCGAACAGCTTCAGCTCTCCGGGTTTAAAGTGACGCCTGTCATTGATCCGGAAACGGCATTGGCTGTCATTCATTCCGGTGACTTTAGACCCGATGTTGTCTTGGCGGACATCGTGTTAGGATCTCGCATAGACGGGATCGAAATCGCCCAGAGCGCCCAGACCTTGGGCATCCCCAGCGTATTAATGTCTGGCCATCCATTGCAGAAAAGCCAGGCAAGCCCGGCCAGCATTCCTCAAGGGGTGCGTTTCGTTCAAAAGCCGTTCACGCGCGGCGAGATAATCAACGCATTGTGCGATGCGGTCCAAACCTGCCGCGTCCCGGTTGAAGGATGATGTCCGAGATGGCGCCTACAGATCAACCTCAGCCCACGCTCGTGATCGTCGAAAATAACGAGGCCATGTGCGAATTGGTCCGTGAGGTCGCCAAGGAGCTCGGCTTCAGGACACGATGCTTTCACTCTGGCGATCAGTTTCTTGAGACACCCGACGCGCTGCACTCAGATGTGCTTGTTCTAGACCTCAACATGCCAGGCAAGAACGGTATCGCGGTTCTCGAAGAATTGGCCAAGCACCAACCGGAAACAGCGATCTATCTCTTCAGTGGAGCAGACTCAGCCGTACTGGATGCGGTGCGAAACAATGGCTGGGCAAATGCATTGCGGATGCGAGGGGCTATCCAGAAACCGGTTCGCTCCAAGCAGTTGCGCGAGATCCTGTCCCGCGCCCTGCCCAGCACTGCCTGAGCGCACCTAACCTCGACCGCGATACGGCGCGACGCCCTGTTCGGGAATCCACACATCTTTCGGCGGTTCACCAGTGGCAAAGAAGACATCGATGGGAATGCCGCCGCGCGGATACCAGTACCCGCCAATGCGCAACCAAACCGGATCGAGCTCTTTAACCAGGCGCTGCGCGATCATCGTCGTACAGTCCTCGTGAAACGCACCATGGTTGCGATAGGACCCCAGATAGAGCTTGAGCGACTTGGACTCGACGATCCAGTCCCGCGGCACGTAATCAATCACCAGATGCGCAAAATCCGGCGCACCGGTCACCGGGCAGATCGAGGTAAATTCCGGACAGGCAAAGCGGATCATATAGGGCACGTCGCACGGATTGGCGACGCGCTCCAAATCAGCGGTTTCCGGATTATCCGGCAGCGGCGTATCGGCGCCAAGCTGCTCGAGCTTTTCGTAGCGATTATCGGTCATGGGCGGGAGTTAGCGCCAGCGCCGGTCCGCTTCAAGCCCTTTAGGCTTTTGTCTTCAGACCCTCGACCACATCGCTCCAATCAGGATTGCGATCGGCTTGTGCCTTCAGGAAGGGACATAGCGGTACAATCTTGAACCCTTTTTCCCGGGCTTCCTTGACCACGTTAAGCGCCAAAGCCTTGCCGACACCCTGCCCCTTAAAGGCTTCCGGCACCCCGGTATGATCGACAATGATGCGGGTGGGGCTGATGCGGGAAAACGTCATTTCCGCTTCTTCATCGCTTCCCGGAAGACGGGCCACATAGCGGCCTTTGGAGCCTTCTTCTTCAAGGGTGATGGTAATATCGGTCATGGTGTGCCTCCCTGACTGGGTTGCATATCAATGTTGGAGAACAAGATACGCATGCCTAGCGCGAAGTTTAGATGCCGCGGCGGAAAAACTGATTATCCGGCCGCGACGGGCACTTGCGTGCGCGAGAAAACTTTGCGGATCGTGAAGGAGGAATGCAAGCGCGCCACACCCGGCAAGGCCGAGAGCACCTCACGGTGCACGCGCTCATAATCATTCGCATCGCGCACCAGAACGCGGACAAGATAATCCGCCTCACCGCTCATCAAATAGCATTCCATGACTTCAGGAACCGCTTCTACGGCCGCTTCGAACCCGGCCAGCGTATCGCGTTTTTGATTGTCCAATGTCACCTGGACATAAACTGTGATGCCTCGCCCCAGCGCTTCCTGGCTTAGAATGGCGACATATCGATCAATAATACCGTCTTGCTCCAACGCCTTTACGCGTCGGTGGCAAGCCGAAGGGGACAGGCCTGCGCGCTCTGCCAGTTCGGCATTGGTCAGGCGTCCGTTTTCCTGAAGCTCATTGAGAATAGCGATATCGACGGGATCAAGCGACATTCTGGCCTCCAGGCGCTAGCGAAGAAAATTCTGGATTACAGCCCACTTGCAGGATATACGAGCGCCATATCGCGATTTTCCGGTGCGTTTTACACAGATCGCGTTCAATAAGTCAAAATATTTCGAAATCGACGCCCAGAAATAGGCAATTTCGCATATTTCTCCGTCGAGAGAAGAAAAAGCGGGAGAAAATCATGCGTATTGGCGTCCCCAAGGAAATTAAAGTCCGCGAATACCGGGTCGGTCTGACCCCGAACAGCGTTGCGGAGCTCGTTGCCAACGGCCATGAAGTCGTTGTGGAAACCACCGCCGGCCTCGGCATTGACTGTCCGGACGAGGATTATGTCTCCGCGGGTGCGACGATCCTGCCGGATGCAGCCTCCGTGTTCGAAGCCGCCGAGATGATCGTAAAGGTGAAAGAGCCCCAGCCGTCTGAGACGGCGATGCTGAAGCCGCATCACATTCTCTACACCTATCTCCACCTGGCCCCCGATCCGGTCCAGGCGGAAGGTCTGCGCAAGTCCGGCTGCACGGCGATCGCCTATGAGACCGTAACGGACCATGCGGGACGCCTCCCGCTTCTCACGCCGATGTCACAAGTCGCAGGCCGGATGTCGGTCTCCGTCGCCGCGCATTGCCTGCAGAAGGCACAGGGCGGGCGTGGCTTGATGCTTGGCGGCGTCCCTGGCGTTCTGCCAGCCAAGGTCGTCATCATCGGTGGCGGGGTCGCCGGCACACATGCAGCAGAGATGGCCATTGGCGCCCGCGCAGACGTCACGGTCTTTGACCGCTCCAATGCTCGCCTGGCTGAACTCGACGTCCAGTTCGCCGGCGCGGTAAAGACCGCCTATTCCACCCAGGCTGCGCTGGATGAAGCAGTGCGTCAGGCCGATGTTGTGATCGGCGCTGTATTGATCCCGGGTGCGGCGGCGCCGAAACTTGTCTCCAAGGCCATGCTTTCGGAGATGAAGGATGGGGCGGTTCTGGTTGATATTGCGATTGACCAGGGCGGGTGTTTCGAAACCTCGAAGGCCACGACACATGATGATCCGACCTATGTGATTGACGGTGTCGTCCACTATTGCGTCGCCAACATGCCCGGCGCTTATGCGCGCACGTCTGCCTTTGCGCTCAACAATGCAACGCTTCCCCACGCGATCGCCATCGCAAACAAGGGGATCAAGCAAGCACTCAATGATGATCCCAATCTTGCCCGTGGCCTGAACGTCTCGGAAGGTGAGATCACCTATAAGT
>JAAEZM010000002.1:182981-252311 GCA_018222865.1 Alphaproteobacteria bacterium | reverse complement strand
CCGTCGCTGATGATCTGGGCCTGCCCTATCTCAAGCCAGACTGGCTGAAGAGCATCTAAGGCTTGATCGCTTTGAGAGGCGGCCTTCGGGCCGCCTTTTTTTCAGGTCTTGTTGCGTCGGATGGCCCAGGAAGACACGAGCACCAGGGCACTGAGACCAATCGCGCCCAGGGCTGCCTGGCTGATCAAGGCCTCTCCACGCTGAGTATTGGCGATATGGATCGCATAAAGCCCCCAGCTGATCGCAGCGGCGTAGGAGAGGCTGCGCAACCGCCAAATCACATCAAGTGCGGCAAGAACGGCCACGCCGAGGACCGCCAGGGCCGCCATAGGCTCGCCAGTGCCAATCCAGGGGAAGTTATAGACAGAGGCCGTGATCAGGACATTCACGAACGCTGCCGCATTCAGCCATCCGCCCAGCAAAAAGAGCGGCGCGCGAATAATCCGGTCGGTCCAGCCTGCAGCCGTGTCTGAGACCGCCTTGGCCATGCCCGAAACAGTAATCACCCAGATGATCAGGATGAGGCCCATGGCGATGAAGTCAAAACCCTGGAAGGGGACATAGATTTCCCAGATCGCATTGCCCCAGAACGCGAAGGCCGCATACCAGCCAATCCGGCGCAAGGGGGCGTGCGACGGGCGAAGGAAGTGATACACGGCGAAGACCGCGCACCCCGCGAAAATCACGCTCCAAATGCTGAAGGCATAGCTGGCCGGGGTCAGCAGGGATGCGACTTCATTCGAGCGAGATCCGACCGTGTTTTCCCACTCCAGGATAAACGGCAAGGCGCCGAACGCGACTTGGGCAATAGCACCGCTCAATACGGCCAGACCGCGCACATAATCCCATTTGGTGGCCGACATCGCCTTCTCCCCTTTGCTGCGTCCTTGTGTACGACCCAATCGCCCAGACAGATGAATGCCATGGGGAAAACTTCGCGCAAGCGCAGGTTTTGCCTTACACCTGATAGGAGAATCATAAAAGCGTCACCGATACGGCTTAATAGCCGGCTTTTGATTTTCACGGGGTTGGGGGAGCAACGCGTGATCAGGCGCTACGATCTGGTGATATTCGACTTCGACGGCACCCTGGCAGATAGTCTGACCTGGTTCCGCACGGCTATGGGTGATGTCGCCGACAAGCATAATCTTGGGCCGATGTGTGAGGAGCGCGCCGAAGCGCTGCGCACGATGACCCCGAAGCAGATCATGGCGGAACTGAAAATCCCGACATGGAAACTCCCCTTTATCGCGGCGGATGTCCGTGCCATGGCGGCCGAGAATACCGACAAGATCAAGCTTTACGACGGTGTTTCCGACGCCCTGAAAGGGCTGCATGAGCAAGGCTTGAAGCTCGCCGTGGTCAGCTCAAACGGTGAGAATGCGGTCCGTGAGGTCCTTGGCGAGGAGCTGACCGCCCTGTTCGATCAATTCGCATGTGGTGCGGCCTTGTTCGGCAAGGCGTCTGTTTTCAAGAAAGTGATCAAGAAGGCTGGCGCCTGCCCCGAACGCACCTTGTGCATCGGTGATGAGGTCCGCGATATCGATGCCGCGCGCGAGGCCGGCTGTGACTGCGCTGCCGTCAGCTGGGGCTTTGCCACCAGCGAGATCCTCGAAGCCCAGTTGCCTGATGCGGTTTTCGACTGCCGTCATGACATGGCGGAATTCGCGGCAAGTCCTGCTCGGATCTCCGGAAGCGCCCAGCCCGCCTAAATCAGGGCCGCCGTGCCTTTCTGCGCATGACTTGCCTGCGCGCGCGATCAGGCTGTCTGGGCATGTCTTCCTCGGCCTCTTCCACAACGGCCCGTTCGCCAAAGAGATCTGCAACAAACGGCCCCTGCAGCGCCGCCGACACTGCGGCAAGCGCGGCAACATAGTTTGGCAAGAGCTGACCCGCCTCTCCGAACAACTCCGACAGATAAGAATGCAGAAACCAGATCGTTAAAGCGCCAAGTCCGAATACAAGCGGCCCCATAATGGCCAGCGTCGCGTATAGACCGTTCGCCTTTCGAGCAAACTCTCCTGGCCAGTGCGAGCGATGGCGCAATGCGAAGCCGACAATCATCGCAACATAGCCGCCCGAAAGGGGGATGACCGTTCGCAAGAGGTCCGCTCGATCCCAGCCATAAGCAATCTCGCATTCCGGCGTGACCGGCGCGGTCGTATCGGGGTCTGTTGTAATCGGAGCGTTAAGGTCAGTCTGCAGGCAGGCTTCGTTATCCGATGGAAGCTTGTCGTCATCCGAGTACTGGATGAAGAACGCGAAGGTCAGATAAACAAGGAAATGGGCAAGAAAGGTCAGCCCGGCGATTGTTATGGAAAGCCATTTGAGAGTCATGACGCGCGCACACACGCCTCTTCCGGCCCATCATCGATCAGACGCTGCCTGATGGATCGCCGGTCTGAGACCCCGGGCTCGCAGCGACGCGAAAAGCGACCATCGCGCCAGTAATCCAGCATGCATTCCAGAAATGCCTGACTGTAGAAGGCGAACTCATCAATATACTCTTCAACCGGGTATCGGATCTCGCCAAGCGCTGGCGGTCTACAGAATAAGAACGAGCAACCGCGATCATTCTTGAAGCCCTTGATTTCAACCTCCACCAGGGCGACACCGTCCTCTTGAAGCGAGACATTTTCCCATGTCACGAAGATCCGCTCCCAGACCTCATCCGAACGGATCGATTCATGACGGGCAAATCGGATATCGAGATGCAATCGATCATTGGCATTGCTCAAATCCGCATGCGAGGCGATGGAATCTTCATTGGTCGCCGGGTTCCATTGATCCAGGAAGCACCGCGATAACGACTCAAGACTGTCGGCAAATCCCGTCGGAAAAATGCCATCACGGATTGGTAGTTCGACAGCGAGCGATACGGATGTATTGGTTCTCGAGACTGCATCGACATTCGCCACGCCGACAAAATCCGCCCGTTCGATATAGCGAGACACGGGCCGCTGAAATTGCTCAAAGGAATAATTGACAGGCGTGAAATCACCATCGCTATTCGCGGCGCTCACAGACCAAGCGGCCGGAAAAGCGGCAAGGACCGTCTCGGCCGATGCATTGGGGGCAGACCCTAATTGTGCGCGCGCATCCGGCAAAAGCACGACTTGCCCCTGCTGCACCACCGTCAATTCCTCTGCCGACAGTCCCGCCCCCCGAAATGCGGACTGGATGAGGGCCGAGGCGTTATCGCCGACACCGTCGATACGCCAATCAGCGGCATCGCTGGCAAGCAGAACCGACTGATCGAGCGCAAATCTTTCCCCATCCAAACGCGAGAAGGAAAGCACATCGCAATTATTCCCCGGTGTGGAGCTCTCCAATCCACTTGCGAGTTCTGCGAGGTCAGCCCGTGTAAAGCTCCGCCGCTCGAACTGCCCCAGGCGTTCGCGGTCAAGCACGGGAAAAGCATACTGAAGCCGCCCATCCTGATCGTTCGAGCCCAGCTCCAGCTGCTCTCGCCAAAACTCACAGCTATGGCGTTTGCCTTGTAAGTAGTCTTGTGACGACGCCTCAGCGCTCGTGAGCGCGATCAAACTCGCAATAACGCAAGACAGCAAGTACCGCTCAGTCATTTTCACCCCCCAAGCCTGACCTGGGGGGATTTTACACCGAAATTCTCGACCTCAACAAGCGCAGAGGCGAAACACAACCTTATGAGTTCAGCAAACGAGCCTTGGCGGCGTCATATTCGCGCGCGAGCTGGTCGATATAATCGCCAGCACTCTGGATCGACTTGACCGAGCCAATGCCCTGGCCAGATCCCCAGATATCTTTCCAGGCTTTCGCCTCCTGATTACCGCCAGAGCCGAAATTCATGGCTGACGGATCACTCTCGGGCAGGTTTGCCGGATCGAGGCCAGCATCTTCGATCGACTTGCGAAGATAATTGCCGTGAACACCGGTGAAGAGATTGGTGTAGACGATGTCTTCTGCGGAGCCCTCAACAATGCCTTGCTTGTAACGCTCATCCGCACGCGCTTCCTCGGTCGCGATGAAGGCGGAGCCGATATAGGCGTAATCCGCGCCCATGGCTTGAGCCGCCAAAACACCGCCGCCCGTCGAAATCGAGCCGGAACACAGGATCGGCCCATCAAACCACTCACGCGTCTCCGCCACGAAGGCAAAGGGTGAGAGCTCGCCGGCATGTCCGCCAGCACCGGCGGATACACAGATGAGACCGGTGGCGCCCTTATCAATCGCTTTGTGGGCAAAGCGCTGATTGATCACATCGTGGAAGCTGACACCGCCCCAGTTATCGACAGCCTGATACACGGCCTCCTGGGCACCGAGAGAACAGATAACCACCGGCACCTTGTATTTCTCGCAAAGCGCCATGTCCTCTTCGAGGCGATTATTGGAGCGGTGGACGATCTGATTGACCGCAAACGGGGCAGCCGGGTTATCCGGATTGGCGCGGTTATAGCTTTCCAGCTCCGAGGTGATCTGGTCGAGCCATTCGTCGAGCTGGCTTACCGGGCGCGCGTTCAACGCCGGAAATGACCCGACAATGCCCGCCTTACACTGAGCAATAACGAGATCCGGGTTGGAAATGATGAAAAGCGGTGCACCAATGATCGGCAGACGCAGCTTACCTTTGAGAATATCCGGCTCGGCCATGTCTAACTCCCCTCTTGTCTTGTAATCAGCCACGTCCATGCGTGCTGGGTCGGCGAGGACGTTAGTGCGCTGCGAAAAATGTGTCGAGGCGCGCCTGTAGTGCCGCTTAGGGCAACTTGTTGTGCATCTGCGAAATATTTTGCTGCAGCTGCGTGCATTCTGCACAAGCGCGGGGCAATTTCGTGCATGTGAAAATTTTATTTATGCCACCGCTTGACCAAAACCACTCACCGCGCCCGACTGAAAACGCGGTGTCTTGTCGGGCCCGCGATCTGTGAACTCTGGCGGCGGCCGACGCCAGCTTTTCACACCGCTCTCCGACACGAACACGAGCAATAAGAGGCGCAATAATGCGCTCTGCATACAGATCGATCCGACGACGTCCGCCGCAGTGATTTCCGCTGCGATGAGGGACAGGGATTATTGATCAGAAAACCGCAAGAGCGGTCTCCCTTCCAGCATCCGGCAATGAAGACGGGTCTGCCGTGCGCAGGTCCATTCCGGCAGACCATGGAGGGTATAAATGCGGGACACTAAAACGAAATGGCCGATGAAAGCGGCCGCTATAGCCATCGCTGGTCTCGGCGTGGGGCTGATGAGCGCGGCCCCGGCGGCCGCTGAGGTCAGCGAAGAGACAGCCTTTATTTTTAACACGCTCCTCTTCTTGATTGGCGGCTTCCTCGTCATGCTGATGGCAGCTGGGTTTGCCATGCTTGAAGCGGGCTTTGTGCGCACCAAACATGCTGCAGCCATCTGCCTGAAAAACATCGCGCTTTATTCTATCGCGGGACTGATGTTCTTCGGTGTTGGCTATAATCTCATGTATGGCGGAGATACCCCCTTCTTCGGCAATATCTCCATGTGGAGCCCTTCCGAAGTCGCAGCCGATGAGGCGATTGATCTGTCCACCGGCTATTCCGCCGCATCGGACTGGTTCTTCCAGATGGTGTTCGTCGCGACGGCGGCTTCGATTGTTTCCGGTACGATTGCTGAACGGGTCAAGCTGGGCTCATTCTTCATCTTCGTGGTTGTTCTGACCGGCTTCATCTATCCGATCCAGGGCAGCTGGGAGTGGGGTGCAGGCTGGCTCGATAGCCAATTTGGCTTCTCAGACTTTGCCGGCTCTACGCTCGTCCACTCCACAGGCGGTTGGGCCGCGCTCGCCGGTGCCATCTTGATTGGTGCGCGTTCAGGTCGTTTCGGTCCGGATGCGGTTGTTATGCAGCCTTCTTCCTTGCCGCTTGCCACACTGGGGACATTCGTTCTCTGGTTTGGTTGGTTCGGCTTCAACGGCGCCTCTCAGCTCGCCATGGGCTCTGCTGCGGATGCTGTTGCGATCTCCCAGATATTCGCCAACACCAATATGGCTGCTGCTGCTGGTGTGATGACGGCATACGGATTGTCTTTGCTGCTGGGCCGGGGCAAGGCCAACCTCGCCTACTGCCTGAACGGCGCTCTGGCCGGGCTTGTTGCCATTACAGCTGAACCTCTCACCCCGACAATTTTCGAGGCCATCCTGATCGGTGCCGTGGGTGCGACTATCGCGACCTTTGGTGCGAAATTGCTCGAAGCGCTGCACATTGACGACGTCGTTGGCGCCATCCCGGTCCACCTCTTCGCGGGTATTTGGGGCACGATGGCTGTGCCGCTGACCAATAGCGATGCCACCTTCTATGGCCAGGCCGTCGGCGTTGGCGCAATCGGGGCCTTCGTCTTCCTGAGCAGCTTTGCCGTCTGGTTGATCCTGAAAGTGACGATCGGCATCCGCCTCACGGCTGATGAAGAGACGGTTGGCGGTGATTTGTCCGAGCTTGGCCATAGCGCCGGCGCCGTCTTCCACACTGAGGGAAAAGAGGGAAAGGACGAGGCTCTGGCCTGATCGCGGCGCTTCCGGTTGCGATGGACGCTCTGGCGCCCATCGCGGCCGGCCCGGTCAGGGCTGATGGCCCTCCCGCTGAACAGCGGGCGGTTCCGGCGGAACGAAAATCTGCGCCCAAAGCCGGTGTAGAGCTGAAGCCAGAACCCACCCCGCTTCGACGAAACAATCCGCGCATGCCGGTCCCGACCGGAACCCGTCGGAACAAGTACTTTAAGTTTGAAATCAAGGAGTAAGACTATGCTGAAACATGTTATCGCAACGTGCCTGGGGGCACTCGCCCTCACCTCCACCGCTCACGCCCAAGAGATTGTCGGCAATGTGGGCCTGACCACGAATTATGTCTTCCGTGGCATTACCCAGACCGATGATGGCCCGGCCGTCTCTGGTGGCTTTGACTACGAAAACAGCGGCTTCTATGCCGGCATCTGGGCGTCCAGTGTCGATTTCGGCGATGACACCACCCTTGAGGTCGATTTCTACGGTGGCTATGCCTTCTCTGCGGGCGGCCTCGATTGGGATGTTGGAGCGATCTATTACGCTTATCCGGACAGCCCCGAACTGGGTGGCAATAGCCAGGACTTCCTGGAACTTTATGGCGCTGTTGCGAAGGACTTCGGAAGCTTCGCCCTCGACGGGAAACTGTCCTGGTCCGATGATTTCTACGCTGGAACCGGCACTGCCATCTATATCGAGGCCGGAATTGCGATCCCGCTGACAGATGACGTCGCCTTTGATGCCCGTATCGGGTCGAGCCAGTTCGATGATCTCACCGGAGCCGATTATGAGGACTGGCAGCTTGGCTTGTCTGGCGAGGTGGCCGGTATTGGCTGGGACCTGCGCTATCACGACACGTCAGACTTCTATGGAGACGCCTTTGTCTTCTCCATCTCCCAATCCTTTGGCGGATGACCCTCCCGGCTAAAGGAAAAACCGGCCCGCTTGTTTCAAGCGGGCCGGTTCTCGTTTCCGGTTCGTCTCGGGGGGGATTGGGGGTTCGAACCGGTGGGATACTAACTCACGCGTCGTGTCGCGTGAGGATGATCAAGCTTCGATGAGGCGCGCCTCGGCGGAAGCTTCCGCCTTCTTACGGCGCTTCGACCCGTGTACGGCGAAGTCCGCGATGACCACTGCCAGTGCCATCAGCACAGCTGCAATCGGGTTTTGGAAAACCTGCAAGCCAATAAACACACCGGCTGCGATGAACAGCGTATCGATGAGAAGTCGTCCCGGTTTCATGGCTCGCGCCCTTTCCTTCAGTTCAGTTCTGCCTTGAGCCCAACTTATCTCCGCCCCGTGTCAATAAAACGGGGAACAGAACCGTGGCTGTCCCCCCTTAGTACGGAGCGTCGAGGCGAATGGATTTCTTCAGCGCTGAACGCTTGGGCCCTACCCGGCCGCCTGGCCGTCAGGCGGGGCATCGACATGGGCCCACATGTATAAAGCCAGCCAGGACCGGTAAGGCTTGAAACGCTCGGCGGTGCGAACGGTCTTGCGGCGCTTTGAGGTCAGGCGCTCCAATGCCTTGCGAGCCGCCACATCACCGTCCGGCCAGATATCCTCTTCTCCGAAATAGAAGATATTCATCATGTCTGCCGTCCATTGCCCGACGCCCCAGAGCTGTGTCAGACGCTGCGAGCGCTCCATTGCGCTCAACGGGGCCAGACTGTCCCGGTCAAGCCCCGCGCCCAAATGCGAGCGCGCAATGCCCTGCATGGTCTTGGTCTTGGCTGTAGAGAGCCCGCAGGCGCGCAATGTCTCATGCGAGCAGTCCGCAAAATGCTCGGTCAGGGGTTTATCGCCCGCACTATCGACGACACGCGCCCAGATACTGGCGGCCGCCTTCACCGAAATTTGCTGACCTGAAATGGCGCGGCAGAGATATTCCGGGAAGGGCATATCGTCACGCCGTGGCAGTGTCATCGGCGCGATAGCGCTTATCGCGGATGCCAGCTCCGGCGCAAATTCTGATGAAACATCAACAAGATGACGATGCACGTCTCGATGTACCATGGCCTTAGCCTATGCCATGCCCCCGGGAATGAGAACACGCCATGCATGATCAAAGACTTGGCAAGCAGACCGGAGCTGTGTAGGCGGCGTTATTATGTTGCAATTCATGCGATCCAGCCGGAACCCGCTCGCCCAGTGCCTTTTGGCTCTGGCGCTTCTGGCTGTGGGCATGCATGCCGCAATCCCCAAAGGCTATATGCTCGACTTCAACGAACGGACAGGCGGGCTCAGCGTCGTCTTCTGTTCAGCCGGTCTGGCGGATGAAACGCGGTTTCTCGATCTGGAAACCGGTGAGATTGAACAGGCCCATCCTGCGGATCATCAAACACCGCAGGACCGCCCCGGCCAGCCGGGTGTCTGCGCTTTTGCGGCCGCAGCCGCCGCGACAGACACGCCGCAGATTGAAACCCCCATGGCGCCGGTTCTGGCGGTTGAGCGTGTCCATCTTCGCGAGACGAAACGCGCACTCAAGCGCGGCCTGAGACCACTACCGCCCGCGCGCGGACCACCAAACTCCCTCTGACACCCCCAAACCTAGACCTGTCAGAACGCCGCCCCGAGCGGGCGGCAATGGAGTATTACCATGACCCGAACCCTTATGATTTCCGCGAGCCTGCTCGCGCTGACCTCCGCTGCCATTGCAGAAGACCCCCTCACCGATGTCATCACCATTCATGCCAGCCGGATGAATGTCGAGCTGGAGAGCGTTGTTACTCCGCAAGACCTCTCCGCCGCCAATGGCCCCGCAACCGTACGCCTTGTGGCGCAAGTGCCGGGCGCAGCGGCCATTGATAATGGCGCCCTGTCCGGCCAGGTGCAGTATCGCGGCCTGTTTGGATCGCGCATCAATATCCGTGTGGATGGTCAGAGCTTCGCATCGGGTGGACCCAATCTGATGGATCCGCCCCTGCATTACGCCCCGCTACCGCTTGTGGAGCGTATCGAGATTGATCGCGGCGTCTCCCCGGTTCGCAATGGCCCGGGCCTGGGCGGCGGTCTGGACGCAGTCCTCAAGCGGTCGCATTTCTCAGATGAAGCGGGCTGGCAATATGATCTGACCAGCGCAGGGCGGTCTGTCGATGAGAGTTATGCCGTGGGCGGTCTGATCGGCTATGGCACCAGCGATACCCGCCTGCACGCCATCTACGCCCTAGAAGACGGCGGGGATATCGACTTTGCCAATGGCACGATTGGCGGCACGCAGCATAACCGCCTCGTCTACGGTCTCGGCGGGGGCGTACGCCTGGGCCGCCACGAGTTCGGCCTGGATCTGCGCCGCAATGAAACCGGCGCTACGGGCAATCCGCCCTTCGCCATGGATATTCGCTATTTCGACAGCGATTTCGCCCGTCTGACCTATAGCGGTCAAACCTCCGACTTCACGATCAATGGTTTTCTCGCTTACTCCGATATCGACCATGGCATGAATAATTTCGACCTGCGTCCGGCACCGCCCAGCCCGATGCGCTTCCGCGAGACCTTCGCCGCCTCCAATGACATCACAGCGGGTCTCTCCGCCACCATGGATGCGATGCATGGCACGCTCAGCTTCGGGATTGATACCTCCGATGCCGAGCATGATGTCACCATCACCAATCCCAATAACGCCAACTTCTTCCTCAACAGCTTTCCCGATATCGAGATCGAGCGGACGGGCGGCTTTGTGGAATGGAGCGGCGAAACCCTTCTGGGCTGGAGCAGCGAGCTGGGTTTGCGCGCAGACTACCATAGCGCGCGCGCCGGTGCGGCCCGTGTCGGCCCTGCTGTTCCAGCAATGCCAGGCATGCTGGCCATGTCGTTCAATGCCGGTGATCGCGAATGGGATGATGTGACGCTGGATGCGGTGGGACGTTTCTGGCGTGCGCTCAACGACGAGACGACCTTGCGCTTCACGCTTGCCCGCAAGACCCGGGCCCCAGGTTATGTGGAACGCTTTGCCTGGCTGCCCACGCCAGCCAGTGGCGGTCTTGCTGATGGCAATACCTATGTCGGCGATCGGGATCTGGCGCCAGAAACCGCCTGGATCGTGGAAGCCGGTCTCGACTGGCAAACCGATAACGCCTATGCGCGCCCGACCCTCTATGTCCGGGATATTGAGAACTACATCCAGGGTGTGGCGTTCGACGCAACACCCGGCGTGATCAACAGCCCGGTCGAAATGGTGTCCAATATGAATGGAGACCCGACGCCCTTGCGCTTTGCCAATGTTGATGCACGGCTGTGGGGTGTCGATCTCGACTTCGGCTATCGCCTCGGCGAGGCTTGGCGCCTGGACGGTGTCTTCACCTATGTGCGCGGCGAGCGCGAGGATATTGACGACAAGCTCTACCGCATCCAGCCCGCAACGCTCACCATCGGAGCGACCTATGAGGCTCAGCGCTGGTCAGCGACGCTGGAAAGCGTAGCTGTGGCCGAACAGGATGAGGTCTCTGTGACGAATTCTGAAGCCGAAACGCCAGGCTATGTCCTGCTCAATGCGCGCGGCCTCTGGCAGCTCAACGCCAACACTTCCATCTCGGCTGGTATCGAGAATTTGCTTGACCATAACTATCACCAGCACTTGGCAGGCTATAACCGCAATGGCGGATCTGATGTGCTTGTTGGCGACCGACTGCCAGGCACGGGGCGCAGCCTTGGCCTTCGCCTGCACATTCGCGGCTAGGGAAGAGGGGGAGGTCCTCCCTCCCCCTGCCTCATCATGTCTCAGATTTTCAATCCCGCGACCTATCGCTTCTTTGCGCGCCTCCATCTCTGGCTGGGTTTCGCTGTCGGCCTCCAAGTCCTCATCTGGCTGGTGAGCGGCGTGTTTATGGTGCTCTTTCCTATCGAACAGGTACGCGGGGAGCACCTTCGCGCCCCGATTGTCGAGCAAGATCTGCAATGGCCGGAGCAAGCACTTACGCTTCAACACATCCTCAACGCGCCGTCGGCGGAGATCTATTCGGCCAGGGCAGAGTATATTCTCGATCGCGCTGTCTGGCGTCTCGAGACCCGAGAAGGCCCCAAACTCATCGATGCCATAAGCGGCGCAGACTTAGCCACGCTTGATGAAGCCTTTATCCGCCGGATCGCCTTGGCCCGCTATGCCGGCTCCGGCGAGCTAATTTCGCTGAGCCTTGTAGACACGCCGCCGCGCGAAGCTTTTCTGGACAAACCGGCCTGGCATGCGGAATTCGGTCCGGATGACCCGGCAAGTTTCTGGATCAATGGACAGACCGGCGATGTCCGTGCCGTTCGAACCTGGCTCTGGCGCGCCTTCGATTTCGCCTGGGGCCTGCACATCATGGATTGGCACACGCGGGAAAACTTCAATTCCTGGTGGATCAAGATGACCTCGATCATCGCCCTGATCTTCGCTCTGGCCGGCAGCATTCTGGCGGGCCTGCGCATTGCGCGGATGGTGAGACGAACCTCTTGAACCCGTTTTCACAAAAGCTTGAACGGCCCAAATCTTGAGATAGCGGCGCCCATGACCACCTGTTGGCAGACGCCGATAATGGGCGCCGTCATTCACAAGAGACAGACAATGACCGAGTTCACCATTCACACCCCTGAAACCGCTCCTGCAGACGCCAAGCCGCTATTGGATAACTCCATCAAGGCGTTTGGCCGGATCCCCAATCTGCACGGCGTCATGGCAGAATCTCCAGAGCATCTGGAGGCTTATCAGACCCTGCACACGCTCTTCCAGAAAACCAGCCTGAGCTCGGTTGAACAAAATGTCGTCTGGTTGACGGTCAATGTTGAACATAATTGCCACTACTGTGTCCCGGCCCACACCGGCATCGCCCACATGCAGAAAGTCCCGACCGATATCATCAGCGCCCTGCGTGAAGAGCGTGAACTCCCCGATGCAAAACTGGAAGCGCTGCGTCAGTTCACGCTGAAGACCGTGCGCAATCGCGGTGTCGTCAGCGAGGCGGATGTCGAGGCCTTTCTCGCTGCCGGTTACACCCAGCGCCACATCCTGGATATCGTTCTGGGTCTCGCGCAGAAAGTGATGTCCAATTATGTGAACCACTTTGCCGACACGCCGGTCGATGAAGCCTTCCAGACATTCGCCTGGGAGAAAAAAGAGGCCGTCCCGGCTGAATAAGCCAGAACGGCGTCCTAACGATCTCTGTGCGGCGGGCCTGGCCCGCCGTATGGAGCGGCCTAGCTGACCGGCATCAACTCCGTAATCTTGGCATGGCGCAACGCCTCGTCGACGGCTCCGTTCGCGCCCCGGATCTCAAAGGTTTTACCGGCCTTCTTCAGACGATCATGGAGCATCAGGATCAAGCCGATGCCCGAGGAATCGATCATCGTCAAATTGCTGACCTCATAGACGATAGCGGTCGCCTCATCGGCGACTAGCTCGCGCATAAGATCGCGTGCAATCATCTGATCATCAAAGGTAAAAGTCCCGGACAGGCGAACTTCGATATTCGAGCCGGCATCGATGCGTTCATGTTTCATGGTCTATCCCCAGAGTGCAATATTATCGGCCGCGGCATCAGACGCACCGTCTGCTGAGCCCGTGGAATTCTTCGTCTTGGCAGTTTCTTCCTCAGCCCGCTGGGACGCCGAAGTCACGATACGCGGGATTTCAAAGCGTGCGAGTTCCGACATATCCGCCATATCATCAGCGGTCTGCGCGAAGGTCTCCGCCTCTCCTGAGACGCGGTTGGCGACCGCCTGAATGTCTTCAACACCATTGGCCACTTCACCTGTCGCTTCACGGGTCTGCTCGATAAAGCCAAGGAAGCTGGATGTTGAGGCGCGCTGTTCTTCCATTGCAGCAGACACCGCTGTCGTCACTTCGCTGAGCGTGTCAATCGCCGCGGAGATGGACGCAATCGCGTCCACCGTGTCCTGGGTACGCCCCTGGATACTGCCTACACGATCACTGATCTCGGTCGCAGATGTATTGGTCTGTGAGGCCAGCGCTTTCACTTCAGCCGCCACGACAGCGAAGCCCTTTCCGGCTTCACCGGCGCGTGCCGCCTCAATGGTCGCATTCAGCGCAAGCAGATTGGTCTGTTCAGCCAGACCATTGATGATTTCAACGAAATTCCCGATCTGGGATGCCGCATCACGCAGCTCCGTCACGGCTGTGCTGGACGTTTCCGCCTTGGTCACAGCATCGCGGACGAGCTGGTCACTCCGCGCAATCTGTTCGGTGACTTCATTGATCGCAGAGATGAGCTGATTGGCCTGCTCTGCGGCTTCTTCCGACTGCGAGCTGGATGCGCGCGCGCGATCAGCAACCTGACCCGCCTTCGCCATGGCATCGGCCAGAGCTTCTTTCACGCCAATCGAGCGCTCGCGAATGTCCGAGGCGGATTCCACGACCCGGCCAAGACTACGCTCAGAGGCTGTCTCCACCTCCTCAGACATTTCTTTCATGTATTGTGCGCGTTCGTCCATCGCCTGCTGATCACGTTGCATGGTACGTCGCTCAAGCGCGCGACGTTGCTCCGCATCCGCCAGGAAGTCTTTCGCGGCACGCGCGAGCACGCCAATTTCATCGCCGCGATCCGTACCGCGAATCTCGACATCCGTCTCACCGGCGGAAATACGGCCCAGACAATTGGTGATCTGGGCGATTGGGCGAACCACACCGATCGCGACCTGGATAGAGATGAACATGGTCACCGCTGTGACCAGCAAAGCAGCAATGCTGATAGTCCAAGCATAACGGCTGGCTTCGCCATGACGGGCGCTCGCCAATTCAACCAGATAGTTCGAGTATTGTGTCTCGACTTCCATCAGCGCATCAATCCGGCGGGTAGACGCGTCAAACCATTGACCGCCCTCACCTTGCGGCACTGATGCCCCATAACCGCCTTCACTGAGAATATTCCGATATCTTTCAACAGCTTCGATGGTCGGCGCAATGGTTTGCTCCAGCCGCGACGTCCAAGTCTCGCCGGTAAGCATGGTGAATTCTAGCAGGAAAGCGTCTTGAGCCGCCTGCAGCTCGATCAGGCGCGCATGGTTGGACTGATTGACCGCGCCTGCGCCAAGAGAATTTGCTCCAACGGCGCGCTCGATACCCGCATTTTCCTTGGCTTCCATCAGGGAGAGGAGCGCAATCATCCCTTCAGCCAGGCCACCATCTTCGGCAGCATGCACTTCTTCCACATAGGCAGTGAGAATATCATTGATCAAAGCCGTATAGGGCGACACGGCCTGTCCGAGATTGAGCTGCAGACTGTCCACCTCCGAGCGATGCTGCGGCAGGGCGCGCAGCCCGGCATTCACAACCTCGATCTGCTCGGCATAGGCCTGGGAATATTGAGCAAAATTCTTGCCCTCAGCCGCGGCGAAATATTGCTCGATAATGGCGTCAGTCCGCGACCGCTGGTTGGACAGGCGGAGCTGGAAAACGCCTTCGCCCTGAGAGCCAACAAATCCGGCAGAATTTCCGCGTTCGCGCTGGAGCTCATGGATGACCGCACTGAGCTCACCGGCGAACTCGGTAAGCTCGGTCACCTTTGCCATATGCTCCGCTTCGCTTCGGTACTGGTGAACGAAGAGGAAGGCGAAGGCGAGCAGGGCCAGCATTGGCGCGCCCACTGCAACACCGATGCGGTGCGCTACGCTTAGCGAAGAAAACTTCATCTTCGGCTCCCGGATGAGAATTGACCGGAGCATCGCAAAAACAGGGTTTCCAATTCCCTAAATCAGGTTGTTTGACCGCACCAAAGCCCGGCAGATAGAATTATAAAATATACATGCGCTCACCTTCGCAGAATGCCAGCAATGCCTAGACATTTGCACCTGAGACAAGCCGGGGAGAGGCAAGCCCCTCCCCGCCAAAGCCTATTCTTGATCCAAGCGATGATAATGCGAGGCCGCATTGGCCAGATAGAAGGTCATGGCGTGGGTCTGGCCGGAGGCATTGCGGTGAAATTCGACCTCAGCAACGCCCTCCCGCATTGAAAACCCATCTATGATGAAACGACTGGGCGTCACCGGGATCAAGGCGAGACGCGAATCTCCACCGGCGCGGCCGAGGCCGAGCCCTTCCGCCCCCAGCGCAATCTCCAGATCCGCACCGTAAATCCATCTTTGCATTTGTTGTCTCAGCTCCACCGGGAAGGTGTCTGAGGGGCTGAAAATACCTGTCAGGCTTTGCAGATGCGCCTCGCTCAACTCCAGCTCCGGCGCCCGTACAACCGGGTTGATATCCCAGTCCATGGCATCAGCGACCGCATTTCGGATCTCCATATGCAAGCCGTTCCCGTTTGAGCCATTGGTCAGGACGACAAGGCCATCTCCGGTTACCAAATGCCCTTCAATCCAGGTGTGGTAAGAATTATTCGCCCCGGCGTGATGGAAGAAATACCCATTCCCTCGCCCGTCCAGGCGTGGGCCAACACCATGCTGGCTTGGCGCGACGCGGGTCATCATGTCCTCGGCGGTCGACTGGCGCAGATACCCACCCTCTTCGCGATAGCTGGCGATCAGGGCGGATACGATGCCGCCCAGCTCACTTGCGCTCGTCCACAGCCCTGAGGCGGCCATCTCCGGCATGGCTTCATAGCCTCGCGGCAAGGCGGCCGGTTCGCCGGAGCGATCATGGGCCCGCGCGATATTGCCGACACCCTCGGGAAGCGGGTTGGCAAAGGTTGAGCGCTCCAGCCCCAACGGATCGAAGAGCGCCTCATCGGAGGCCGCCTGGAAGGTCTGCCCCGTCGCGTCGGCGACAACCAATTGCGCCAGCGTGTATCCACCGCCGGAATAGCGATAGCCTGTTCCCGGCGCGAAGGTCAGCTCGAGGGCTGCATGGTCGGCAGGCGCTGCACCATTGAGCGTATCATAGACGGTCGGCAGGTCGGCGCCGGGCTGGAAATCGCCAAAACCATGGATGTTGAAACCTGCCGTATGAGCCAGGATCGCTCGCAGGGTCACATCATTCTCGTCATACTCTGCCTGGTCCGGCATTTGCCAGCTGGTGAGATAGTCCGAGACAGGCGCGTCGATATCGATCACACCCTGATCGTCCAGTCGCATAATGAGCGCGGCTGTTGCGACCTTGCTGACAGATCCGGCTGAAAAGAGCGTATCGCCGTCAACGGGCATATCGCCGCCAAGCTGCTGGACACCAAAGCCAGCCGCATAGATCACTTCACCGTCCTCAATCACGGCGACTGCAACACCGGGAACATTGAAGTGCGCCATGCGCTCTTCGAGCGTGTAGCGGGTCTCGTTTTCTCCGACCCAGACACGCGGTCGAAGGTGTTCGGTAAAGTCGGACGGGGACTGCGCCAGGGCTAAATTTGGCGTGAGGAGGAGCGTTCCAGCCGCTGCGAACAGGCTGGTCTTGATTGCGTTTCGCATAGTTTTAACCTTTATTTTCTGTGAGTTACTCGGCTGGCGGATTGTGAACCGCGCCGCGCGCTTCCAGCCAGCGCACCATATCTCCGCGGTTCATTCGGCGCGCTTCACTCAGCGGAGACCGATATTCTTGCTCGCCATAGCGATCGGTCGCGAGAACGGTCAGAGACAGATCCGCTCCGGACTCGACAAGCAGTTCGGCGACCTCGATCTCACCTTGCTGAGCGGCATTGATGAGCGGGGTTTCATCGCCATAGAGATAGCCATTCACGTCAGCACCCGCATTGATCAGCCGACGCGCGATTTCGACCTGCCCACTTTGCGCTGCACCGATCAGCGGCGTACCATCACCGCCCATGCCTGCATTCACATCAGCACCAGCCTCAAGCAGCAGGTCTACGCTGCGCATATTGCCGTGGCGCGCTGCAGCGATCAGCGGCGTGCCATCACCGGAAATACCAAGCTCAGGATCAGCGCCCATCTCCAGGAGAAGATTGACCACGCCATCCTCCCCAAGATCAGCCGCCGTGATCAGGGCCGTGCCATCACCGGGTGAAACAATGTTGGGATTGGCCCCGCGTGCAACGAGCTCACGGGCGATATCGGTGTGACCGCTATAGATCGCGGCCATAAGCGCCGTCCCATCTTCAGAGATGACGTCCGGGTCGGCGCCGGCATCAAGCAAGGCGCGAACCTGGTCGATCTCGCCATGGGCCGCAGCGCGCGCGAGCGGGGTCTCGAAGTCCTCACGCTCGGAGTAGTCATAGCGATCATGACGGGTCTCGGCGCCGACATGGGGGGTGGCGATGACCGCGGTCGAGGCCAGAAGGGGGAGGATAAGGGCAAGGCGCATTGTGGTTGTCCTTTTCTGCGTTGCGTGGGGGGAGGCGAGATGATGGATGCGGCTGGCCAGCGCCGATTTCTTTGGCGTCGCAGCCAAAGCCAGAGCTGGAGCGCGTCGGATACGCTCCGCCGTATCCAGAAGCGCATGGGCCAGTTCAAAGGGGGATTGGGTGATAATGGCGGCCTGCTGGTCGCAAAGCGTTTCGCGATTTCGGCTGATCAGGCGCTCCAGGGCGTAAAGGGGCAGTGCCCACCAGAAGACGACCATGAGCAGGCGCAAACCCAGCACTGTCCAGGCATCACCGCGCACGAGATGCGCAATCTCATGCTCCAGGACCGGGCGCGCTCGCGCGTCAAAGCGGAACTCTGCGGGCAGGATGACCACCGGACGGAGATAACCGACAAGCAACGGCGTGAGGGTTTTGCTTGATGTACGCAGCGCGATCTTGCGCGATAGCGTGATGGCTTCAGGCAGCTTGGCGGGTCGGCTCGCAAAACGCATCAGATTAAGTCCGATGATATCCGATATCAGACGGGCCAAGGCGATCACGCCCCCCAGCACCCAGATCGCGACCGTGATTTCGGCCCAGGGGAACTGACTGAACAATGTGAGTGCCGTGCTCGCCGAACTGTCAGCGGCAGATTGCGCCGCGATCTGAGGGGCCGTCGCCTGCTCGATCAAACCCGTCGCGAACTGTTGAATACCTGGCGTGGACACTGCGACCTCCAGAGCGGGTTCAGCAGCACGCGGCTGGAGCGCCAGAGCAAAGACCAGTGGCACAAGCAAAAAGCCGGTCAGGGCCAGGTCATGACGTTCGCGGACGAAACGCGCCGGAGCAAACCCGTCGAAGGCGAAAGAGATGAGCGTCAAAACCAGCAGAGCCATCAAGGCGACGCCGCCGGCCAGCAAGAGCGACATCATCATGACTTGCCCTCCTTTTGCTTGGTGATCAGCTCAGCGCGCAGGGCCTCGATATCCTCAAGGGTCAGCTGATCCTCGGAGACGAGATGCTGGGCAAGTTCGCGCGGCGATCCGCCAAACAGCGAGCCCAGCAGCGTCCCGATGGCCTTGCGCTGAGCACCTTCGCGGCTGAGGAGCGGACGGAAGAGATGCGCCCGGCCCTGTTTGCGAAACGCGACATAGCCCTTATCCGCCATAATCCGCACGGTGGTGAGGACGGTGGTATAGGCGAGGCCGTATTTCGGTTCGAGCGCCTGGGTGAGCTCGCGCACACTGGCTTCGCCCTTATCCCAGAGCTGGTCCATTATGCGCTGTTCAGCTTCGGTCAATTGCGGTGAGGCGGATCGGGCCATCTACGAATTCCTTAGTTGTATACTTCATGCATATCCGGCTCCGATATTTCTTCAACTAAATTTTTAGTAGGGAGAGTGGGAATGTCGGCTTGTCCATCCCCCGCATGGCTCGAACTGCGCCCCTAAACGGCCTTAATTTTCCCCGCAATCGCCCCATTCGCGCCGCTTCGCCTCCGCGATCCCCCGTCAGATTACGAAACGGACAGGGAGGGGAGGTTCTGGCCGGACAGTCCGGCGGAGCCGCCCCGAAAAGGGGAGAGCGCACCATGACACAATCTCGCAGCAATGATGGCAGCCAGGGCTGGCTCGGCGTGACCATCGCCATCGCAAGCTTCGTCGCCAGCTTGTTTTTATGGTCTGATGCCCGCGCTGACACGATCGCGGACATGACCCCGGCACCGGACGGCATGGTCCGCCTCAGTGAGATCAATGAGGGCGCGCTTCTCCTTAAAACAGTCGATGCCGGGCTTTACGTCCCCGCCCCGATGGTCGCGACAGATGTCGCGCTGGATATTTCCGGCCCGGTCGTTCGCGCCACGGTGACCCAGCGCTTTGAAAACCCCTCCGAGGCCTGGGTGGAAGGCACTTATGTCTTCCCGCTGCCGGACGGGTCGGGTGTCGATCGTTTGCGCATGCAGATCGGGGATCGCTTCATT
The DNA here is from genome assembly GCA_018222865.1 of Alphaproteobacteria bacterium. GTDB lineage: Bacteria > Pseudomonadota > Alphaproteobacteria > Caulobacterales > Maricaulaceae > Maricaulis. Next base: position 232,655 of record JAAEZM010000002.1, on the reverse strand, counting down.
GAAGGCGAAATCCATGAGCGTCAGGAAGCGCGCCGCATCTATGAGGAAGCGCGCGCGGCCGGCCAGCGCGCCAGTCTGCTGGAGCAGGAACGCCCAAACATGTTCACCACATCGGTGGCGAATATCGGCCCGGGCGAGACCATCATTGTTCAGATTGAATACCAGGACGTTGCCCGACTTGATGATGGGAGTTTTGAACTGCGCGTGCCGCTCGCCATCACACCGCGCTATATTCCGCAGGATGTCGACTTCCAGCTCGTCTCGACAGGGTCGGCACGCGGATCAAGTGCGCCCGATGCAAGACGCATCACCCCGCCCCTCATGCTGCCCGTAGGCGAACCCGATGAAGGCCTGCGCCTGCCCGTCACCATTACCACCACGCTTGATGCGGGCTTTGATCTCGGGCCCGTCGCCAGCCGCTATCACGCCACTATTGTCGAACATGACGGCGATGGTCGTGCCCGCATTCGCCTGGCCGATGGCCCCATCCCAGCCAATCGCGATTTTGTGCTGAACTGGCGTCCGGCGGACGAAACCATCCCCAGCGCAGCCATCTTTACTGAAGAAGTTGACGGCCAGACCTATCTGCTCGCGCAGATCTTGCCCCCCGCTCAGCTTAGCGATGATGTTCCTCGCCGGCCGCGGGAAACGGTTTTCGTCATCGATAATTCCGGCTCCATGGCAGGTCAGTCCATGCAGCAGGCCCGCCAGGCCCTGATCTTCGCCCTGGAACGCCTCGAACCCACCGACCGTTTCAATGTTATCCGCTTCGACAATACGATGGAGACCGTCTTCCCCGCCCCGGTTGATGCCAGCGAGGCCAATATCGCCACCGCCCTCGCCTTCGCCCGCGGGCTGGACGCGGAAGGCGGTACGGAGATGCTGCCTGCCCTGGTCGAGGCCCTTCGTGATCTGACACCGAATGATCAATCCCGTGTGCGCCAGGTGGTGTTCTTGACGGATGGTGCGATCGGCAATGAAGCCCAGCTCTTTGAAGCGATTGATCTGGGATTGGGACGATCTCGCCTCTTCCCGGTCGGCATTGGTTCAGCGCCAAACACCTATTTCATGAGCCGGGCGGCGCGCCTCGGCCGCGGCACATTCACCCATATCGGACAGGTCAGCGAAGTCGCGGAAGAGATGGAAGCCCTCTTCACAGCCCTCGAGCGCCCGGTGATGACCAATCTGGACGCTCTTTTCCCGGCCGATGCGCTCTCTGAAATCTGGCCTGCCCCGCTTCCGGACTTGTATTATGGCGAACCCGTCGTGATGACCGCGCGCCTCAATCGCCCCGGCGGTGAGATGATTTTGGAAGGCGAGACCGCCGGCCGGACCTGGCGTGAAACCCTGTCCCTGGACAATGTCGACAGCGCCTCGGGCATCGCTACACTCTTTGGGCGCAATCGCATCCGCGCCATTGAGGAGACGCGCTTTCAGGGAGCCAGCCATCAAAGTGTCGATGCTGCCGTCCTCCAGACCGCGCTCGATTTCCACCTGGTCTCCCGCCTGACCAGCCTGGTAGCGGTTGATGTCACACCGGCCCGCCCGAGCGACGAACAACTCGCCCAGACGCAAGTGCCCAATATGATCCCTGAGGGCTGGGATTTTGAGGCGGTGATGCAAGACGCACCAAGCGCCTATCAGGATGCCTCGCTGGACCCCAGCCTGATCCAGCGCCTTCGCCCCGGTCAGGATCCCAATGCGCCGCAGCTTGATGAAAACGGCGTTCCCCTGCCCGCTACCGCCACACCGCGTGAGCTGTTGATGTGGGTTGGCGCCCTGATGATGCTGATCGCTCTCATCTGGCTGCTGATGAATCGGGAGCGTCGGCTGTGGTAACTCAAGTCTTCCGCGTGGGTGTGGAAGCCCCGTCCGGGGAGGAGCGCCGACCCCAACGGCGTCGTGGCGGTCTGGCCGGCCTCGTGGCTGCCGCCCTCCTCCTCACGGGTGCGGGATTGTTCGGCCAAGGCGTCTTCATGACCGCCAAGGCCGAGCTCTCCCAGATCCTCCTCGCCCAGGCCTGGGCGCGGGCCCAGAATGGCGAGACAACACCCCGCCCCTGGGGTTGGGCAGACACTTGGCCGGTAGCCCGCATTTCGGCTCCATCCCTGGGCGAGCATGCGATTGTGCTTGCAGAGGCCGGCGGTGAAGCCTTGGCATTCGGACCGGCGCATCTCGCTGTGTCCCCGCATCCGGGCGATCCCGGAACCTCCATAATCGCGGCCCATCGCGATACCCACTTCGCCTTTTTGCGTGAGGTTATGCCCGGTGATGAGATCATCATCGAACATGCGGACGGGCGCCGGTCAGTTTTCCAGATCACCCACACACAGATCGTCCACGCCGAGCGCTCAGGGATTGAGCCGGAAGGTGGCCCGGCACGGCTGGCGCTGGTGACATGCTGGCCATTTGGCTCGCTGACATCCGGACCTGAGCGCTATGTCGTGTGGGCAGAACTGGTCGATGAGATCAGCTAGGGCTGTTGGCAAACCCGCATGTGATGACATCTGATAAAACTTCAGCTTGGTGATTTGCGCCCAAGGACCTCTAGGGTTAACGTCCAGCCACGGCGGGGGCCGAACAGGAGGAAGTTTTGGGCCGAGCGTTTTTCGAGCCCGTTGATCAGCCTGTCCGCCGCCGGTTTGCCGCTGCGGCGGTTTCGTTGTGCGCCAATGCGCTTTTGATTGCCCTTCTGCTCTTCGCACCACGCCACACGCCTGAAGCGCCGGAAATACAGGCGGTTGAGGTGATTTTATTCACTGACACCTCCCAGCCGGAACCGGAAATCGAAACGGACCCCATCCCTGAGCCCGAGACAACCGAGCCTGAGCAGGCAGAAATTGTTGAAGTCCTTGTCGCCCAGGACGAAACGCCTCCGGAACCTGACCAGACAGACACAATACCGCCTCCGCCGGCAATCACGGCAGATGAGTTGGTTGAGGATGAAGACGTGGCATTGGATGGCGCGACTTCATCTGACGAGGCAGTGGCTCTGCAAGCTTTCAATGGTGAAGCCCTACCGCTCCCGCCCGGTCGGAGCGCGACCGGACGGGTGATGCGTCAGCTTTTTTGCCTCAATTCATCTGAGGCAACCCGGGAAGCCGGCAACTGCCCGGAAGGTCCCAATCCTGACGGATCCTTCTTCTTGAGACATGCGTCGAATGAAAATCTCGCCCGGGCGCGTAGCGCTTTCGATCTGACACCCGGCCAGATGCGTACCGCATTCGGTAATGGAAGCCCGTTCCCGCTCAATGACCTCTCCGGCCAAGGCGCGATGAGCAATCAGCACTCCCAAGCCACCAGCTCGGCAGACAGCATGCGCGACAGCCTTCCAGCACAACACCCCGATCCCGCATTTGGGGATTGAGTGCTAGAAGGTAATGGTCGCGCGGCATTGCGTATTGATGGGCGGGAGATGATTGTCGTAGACGTGGCGGTGTCTTGAAAATAACACTGTGCTCTCATGAACTTCCTTTCCGACACCACCGCCCCGGCCCATCCGCGTTTGATCGAGGCGCTGGCAGAAGCCAATACCGGCTATAGACCGAGTTATGGAGCCGATGATATTTCGGCACGCGTTGAAGCGCGCCTGAAAGAGGTTTTCGAAACAGATCTCAAACTGGTGTTTGCCGTTTCGGGTACAGCTTCAAATGCCCTTGCTCTTTCCGTGCTCTGCCCGGCACATGGCGCCATTCTTTGTCATGACGAGGCGCATATTCATCGCGACGAACGCGGCGCGCCGGAATTCTTCACGGGTGGTGGCAAGCTTATTCCGCTTCAAGGCGCTCACGCGAAAATCGAACTGGATGATCTCGATCGGGTATTGGGCGAAATTCCAGAGGGCTTTGTTCATACAAGCCCGGTGCGCGTGCTTTCACTCTCCAACCTTACAGAAAGCGGCACCGCATATTCCCCCAACGAGGTCGCCGAGCGCGCCGACCGCGTGAAAGATCGACCGGCTTTCGTCCATATGGATGGGGCACGCTTTGCAAATGCGCTCGTCTCGCTGGGCTGTTCAGCTGCAGACCTGACCTGGAAAGCCGGCGTGGACGCCCTTTGCTTCGGCGCAACCAAGAACGCGGCGATGGGCGCTGAGGCGGTGATCCTGTTTCCGTCAGCCATGGACAGGTTTGAGGAATTGCAGATTCGCCAGAAACGTTCGGGTCATATGGCGCCGAAAATGCGCTATCTGGCGGCCCAGTTTGATGCCTGGCTGCAAGACGATCTTTGGCTCACCCTCGCTGGAACCGCGAATACGCGGGCACGCGCCCTTGCCGAGGGTCTGGGAGCGGTGGACGGGATTGAGATTCTGCACAGCGTTGATGGCAACGAAGTCTTTGCCCGAATTGCCGATCCGATTGCTGAGGCCATGCGCACAGCCGGTGTGCAATTCTATCAATGGCCAGATGGATCCGCCCGATTTGTCGCGAGCTGGTGCACGCAGGAGGCGGAGATTTCCAAAGCGATTGAGGCCGCGCAATAGCGCATCTTTTAATTGCGGAACAAATCAGGTACAACTCGCGGCAGTTGGAGATTTCCATGCCCCTGCCCCGAACCCGATCAAGCCGTTTTGAACCCAACACCCCGCGCGCCCAGGGCGTGCTGTTTCATCTCGAAGCGCTTGACTTCGACCCTTTTGGGCGCGTGAGCGTGAGCGATATCGAGGCGATCAAAGCCCTGGAAGCCCTATTCAACGATGCAGATGCACTGGCCTGCCGTTCAGGCTGCGGGGCACCCTTGAGCTGCGACACAGCTTTGATCGATGCCGGTCAGATCATCCGGATTGGACCAGAGCTGATCATCAACAATGCCGACTTCGCAAGCATTATCCGCAAGCGAAAAGCCGTTGAAGCACGCGAGGCTGTCATAGTGTTTGAGAGCTATAAGGCGCTCAAATAACGGTGCTTAGCTGGCTTCCGCCCGCTCTTCATCCGTTGAACGGCGCCAAGGGCCGTTATAGCGCGGGTCCTGACGACGACGCCGGTCCGGGCCGAAATAGGTCGCCGCTTTAACAAACCGGCGCGGGCGCTCGATAAGAGCGGAAATGCGATGGTAGAGATCTACAGGCCGGACGGGTTTTGCGAGGTATTCATTCACGCCCGCATTGATCGCTTCAAGCACTTTGGACTTATCGGTATGTCCCGTGACCATGATGATCGGCAGATATTTATTGGCGCTGTCCGAAGCGGTCCGCACCAGACGCGTGAACTCCAACCCGTTCAGATCGCCAAGCATGTAATCCACAAGTGCGAAATCGGGATTGACGTCCCGCATGGTCTCAAAAGCATCCGCAGCATCACGCACCTCAACTATCGTGCGCACCCCAAACCCCTGCAGGATGGTACGCAGAATGGTCGACATGTGGGCGTTGTCCTCAACAATCAGGACACGGATGCGATCAAAACTGCCAGACATGAGCTCGCTTAAAAACCAGGTGAATCAACCTGAGCATTATTCTGCCCTGCAGGGCTTAACCGAGTGTTGACTATAAGAGACGCGCTGTCAGGACGCGCATAGCGTCAAAGCCCGAGCTCACCGAGTGCTGCTTGTATCAGCGGCCGCAGTGCAGCATCGCGTTCGACAAGGCTTAACTCCGTCTCGGTCAGAAAAGCGGTGATCAGGACCGGTGCACGATCCTCAAAGCGGATCAGGGCAATATAGGCCCGGCTGCCGTATTCACCCGCACCGGAGCGGTCAGCAATCCGCCAGTCCGCAGGCGAGTCATCACGCAAGAGCCGCTGAGAAACCTCATTCCCCTCCATCCAGGCTATGAGCTGGTCCTGACTGTCAATGCTCAGCCCCTCGCCGAGCAACACGCTCGCATAGGTTTCAAGCATTGATGTGGGCGTTGTTGTGTCGCGCACATCCCCCGGCCGCGCTGAATTGAGATCGGTCTCATATCGATCCAAACGGGTCTGCGTATCACCTTGATCCCGAAGAAATGCTGTCAGCCCCAATGGTCCGCCGATCATATCAAGAACCAGATTGGCGGCGGTGTTATCGCTCAAGCGCAAGCTTTCTGCGCAAGCTTCGTGGCCGGATATCAGCTCGCCCACTCGGTCCTGCATCGCGGGGGAGTAGGTCACGAGCTCAGTGGCCTGAAGCCGATGCGTCTGCTCTTCACCTCCCATCCGCCTCTGTAGATCGAGATAGGCCGCACACGCCAGAGGTTTGAAAGTGGACATCATGGCGAAACGCTCACCACCCCTCCACTGCAAGCGAGCACCGCTTCCAGCATCAAGGGCGGCGAACCCGACACGCCCGCCGGTCTCGGCCTCGATCTGTTGCGCGATCGTCAAGCTGGACTGTGCGAAAGCCGGATCGGCAACGCCGCTGATCAGACCGAAAAGCAAGCCGCAAAGACCTGCCAATCGCCGCAAAGAAATTCCCATAACACACTCCCCGGGGCGGCTGTTTGTCGGGAAATTGTGCCCAAAGCATGGCTGTCCTGAGGGTTGTGTCGCCTCGCCCGCGACCCGCCGTCGCGCGGCAGGAGGTCACAGAGGCGCCTATTCATGTTAGACATAGACTTATTGCCTAACGCTTCGGCGTTCTTGCGCCGCGAGCCAGGAGAAAGGGCAGAACCATGAATATCGCAGAGAAAACCGTGCGGGAGCTCATTCTTCGTGCACGCGGATATGACGGCAAGGAACAGGTCGAGGATTTCCAGCGCGACCCGGATGATGCCGAGCTTGATGCTGTCGAGCGCTTTGAAACCGGCGATAATGACCCCGGTCGCCAGGAAATCGAGGGCTGGCTGAATGCCCTGGACGAAGAAGCCCAGGCCGAGCTTGTCGCGCTATACTGGATCGGACGCGGCGATTTCGAGGGGCGAGATTTCGTTCAGGCCGTCAAAGATGCCCGTGAGCGCCGGACCACTCCGACGGCGGACTATCTGCTCGGCGCGCCCTTGATGGGGGATTATATCGAGCTGGGTCTTGATGCTGTCATCGAAGCGGATGTCTATGATGATGCCTAGGCCGACCTAGCCGCGGCTTCCCCAAACAACTTCCGAGGGCGGCCGCGTCTCTTCTGCTACGGTCTGGTGTTTGGCCAGCACCTGCAATATGCGCTGTCCCAGCATGTCGGGCATGACCGGCTTGACCAGATAGCCCTCTGCTCCCGCCTGCATGCAGTCCTGGACGATATGAGCCTCGGAATGCCCCGTCAGCACGATGATGGGGGTTTCGTGATTGAAGTGATCCAGGTCTTCGCGAAGCTTTTTGATGACGACGAGCCCGTCGCGTCCGCTCAGCTCATAATCCAGCAAGATCACATCAAACGGCCGGGAATCCAGCTCCGCCAGCGCTGTTTCAATACCCATGGCCTGATGCACATTGTCTGCGCCAAGGCTCTCGACAATCCGGACCACCAGAGCCCGGATGGCGTCGACATCCTCGACAACCAGAATATTCAAACCCTTGAGCATGCTGCGATCAACCATGACGCACTCGTTAGTCTTGTCCCTTGGAGCTACTTATATTCCATGACCATAAAAATAGTCTTACTGGTAGGCATGATAGGGGCCACTGCGGGCCGCTTGCTGACACCCCGCCGCGATCACGGTAGTAAGGCTGGCTTCCAGCGTATTGGCATTGAGCGGCTTGGGCAGAATGGCACTCGCCCCCGCCTGTCTCGCCCCCGCCATGAGATGGGGGAGATTGACCGGCGCCAGCAGCAGGAGCGGCAAGTCAGGATGCGGATTAAGCCGCGGATCGCGCATTTGGCGCACCAGATCCAGACCGGCCTCGCCATCCAGATCATAATCGATCAGGGCGATATCGGGTCGGCAGGTATTGGCGAGCACAATCGCCTCATCGGCATTCCCGGTCGCATAGACATCACCCAGGCCCAGCCCGCGCAATAATGTGGTCAACACCCCGCGCATGGCACGGCTATCATCGACGAGCAGCAGCCGGGTGGCGGCCAGATCAGGTGTGGTATGGAGCGCATGTTGATACATCATACCCTCTAGAGTTGATCGCACATGCTTAACAGGCCCTAACCACGCGCTCATGCCTTATAACCCCGGCCTGCGTGTGGCTGATCCTGACAGGGCGCTGGCAGTACCGCCTCTGGCGAGCAATCGCGCCCGCGCGTATATCTCCTTCATGGCCAAACTTACTGTCGATGATACCCTCACCGCTCCGGAAGACTTCGTGCTGGACCAGCTCCCGGCCGAGATTGACGCCGCGCAAGAGGACGCCTGGACACCGCACCGCCCGCAACGCCCGGAAAAGGCGGAGGGAGGGCTGCGCTTCAAATGCGTTTCCGAATACGAGCCCAAGGGTGATCAGCCCGCCGCCATTGCGGAAATCGTCGAGGGTCTCAATTCGGGGGAAAGAGACCAGGTTCTCCTCGGTGCGACCGGTACGGGTAAGACCTTCACCATGGCGAAAGTCATTGAAGCGGTTCAAAGACCGGCCCTCATCCTGGCCCCGAACAAGACGCTGGCGGCCCAGCTATACGGCGAATTCAAGAGCTTTTTTCCCGAAAACGCGGTCGAGTATTTCGTCTCCTACTACGACTACTACATGCCCGAAGCCTATGTGCCGCGCACCGACACCTATATCGAGAAGGAGAGCTCGATCAATGAGGCCATCGACCGGATGCGCCACGCCGCCACGCGCTCCATCCTCGAACGTGATGATGTTATCATCGTCGCCTCGGTGTCGTGTATCTATGGTATCGGATCGGTAGAAACCTATACGGCGATGACATTTGACTTAAAGCCGGGCGATGATATCGACCCGCGCCAGGTCATGCGCCAGCTCGTCGATCTGCAATACACCCGCAACGACGCCGCCTTCATCCGCGGCACTTTCCGCCTCAAGGGCGATAATCTCGAGGTCTTCCCGGCCCACTATGATGACCGCGCCTGGCGGATCAATTTCTTCGGCGATGAGGTGGAAAACATCACCGAGTTTGACCCGCTCACCGGCAAGACCTTCCAGGACCTCAAATCCGTCCGCTTCTACGCCAATTCGCACTATGTGACACCGCGCCCAACGCTCAACCAGGCCATCAAGGAGATCAAGAAAGAGCTCCAGGAACGCCTCGCCTGGATGGAAAAGGAAGGCCAGCTCCTTGAAGCCCAGCGCTTACAACAGCGCACGGAATTTGACCTGGAAATGCTTGAAGCCACAGGCTCCTGCGCCGGAATTGAAAACTATTCCCGCTATCTCACCGGCCGCAAACCCGGCGAGCCGCCACCCACCCTGTTTGAATACATCCCCGAAGACGCTTTGGTCTTTGCCGATGAAAGCCACGTCTCCATCCCCCAGCTCGGAGCGATGTATCGCGGCGATTATAACCGCAAGAAAACCCTGGCCGATCACGGTTTCCGCCTGCCCTCCTGCCTGGATAACCGGCCCTTGAAATTCGAGGAATGGGAGGCGATGCGCCCGCAAACCGTGGAGGTTTCCGCCACGCCCGGCCCCTGGGAGCTCAACCAGACCGGCGGTGTCTTCATCGAACAGGTCATCCGCCCGACCGGCCTCATTGACCCGCCGGTGGAGGTCCGCCCGGTGGCCAAGGACGGCGCCAGCCAGGTCGATGATGTCATTGACGAAGCCCGCAAAACCACAGCGAAAGGCTATCGCACCCTGGTCACCACCCTGACCAAGCGCATGGCCGAAGACCTGACCGAATACATGCATGAGCAGGGGCTGAAAGTCCGCTATATGCACTCCGATGTCGACACGGTGGAGCGCATTGAGCTGATCCGGGATCTGCGCCTGGGCGCCTATGACATCCTCATCGGCATCAACCTGCTCAGGGAAGGCCTCGACATCCCCGAATGCGGCCTCGTCGCCATTCTCGATGCCGACAAGGAAGGCTTTTTGAGATCAGAGACCTCCCTCGTCCAGACCATTGGCCGCGCCGCGCGAAACGCCGACAGCCAGGTCATCCTCTATGCCGACCGCATTACCGGCTCCATGCAGCGCGCCATGGATGAGACCCAGCGCCGCCGCGACAAGCAGATCGCCCATAATGAAAAACACGGCATCACCCCCAAAACCGTGGTGCGCGGGGTGAGCGATATCCTCGAAGAAGTGATGGAGTCGCAAGCCAAAGGCCGCAATGTCGCCGCGAAAGGCCGCGGCAAACGCTCAACCGGCAAGCCGGGCGGCATGTCCGATAGCGCCCAGACGACGCTGGCCCCGGGCGAAAATCTCGCCGCGGTAATCGCCGATCTGGAAAAACGCATGCGCGAAGCAGCAGCCGATCTGGAGTTTGAAGAAGCCGCGCGCTTGAGGGATGAGATTCAGAAACTGTCGGCACACTAACCCGTCATCCCGGACGGATAGCCGGGCTTGACCCGGCTGCAGATCCGGGACCCAGGTCGGAGGGAGTGGTGTTTCAGGCCCGAGCTAGGATTGGGGTGGCGAGCTTGACTGGATCGGTGGGCTAAAAACACGATAAAAACAGCGTCGTCGAGTGTGCGCGCACCTGCATCAAATAAAAGAATTTTCCGAGCGAATTCTTTGATCTCAACACGCTGTACAAGCCGCTGAAATTTTACAATGCTGGAATACCACAAAAGATTGACTGCAAAGCGCCGCACCCCGACCAAACAATGATAGCGATTATACAATGCGTCAGCATACGCCACCTATACTGATCGATGCAGCCGGAAAGGTCTCGCGGCTTAAAGTCCGGAGTAAAGAGACTACCGTTGGCTCCCGCGGTTACAGTGAAGAGTTTATCAAGAGTATTGTGGCTGAGCATCCTAGCTGCATACCATTCAAAGAAATTGATCCCACTTGTATTGATCCGATTGCAATATGCGATGAGCTGAGTACACCCGCAGGGCCACTGGATGTCTTTCTTATTACACCGCAGGGTGTACCAGTTCTCGTAGAGTGCAAGCTCTGGGCGAACCCACAAGCAAGACGCGAGGTCGTGGGTCAGGTTCTTGATTACGCAAAAGAATTACGTTCCTGGTCGTATGAGGATCTGCAGCGCGCCGCAGGTCAAAGCAGGCGCCAGCCCGGTTTTAATCTCTTCGAGTTTGTAAAAAGCCAGGCTCCTATTCAGGACGAAGCTGACTTTGTGGACAGTGTGACCGCAAATCTCAGAACAGGCCGGTGTGTTTTGCTAATTGTGGGCGACGGTATTCGAGAGGGCGTCGAAGCTATCGGCGAATACATTGTCGGTACCGGAAGCCTAGAGTACACGCTAGGTCTGATAGAATTGCCGGTATTCGAGCTGTCCGATAACCGTGGCACCCTCATTACGCCGCGTGTAGTGTGCAAAACCGAAGTCTTGACACGTCACGTCGTGTCTGTTGCTCGTGAAGACAAGGTAACCATCAGCGAAACAACAAATGCTGCCGAGCCGGACGGTGATACACAGTTGAGTGACCGAGAAATCGAGAACTTTGAAGTGTGGAGCAGCTTACTTAAAAAACTTGATTTGGATGATAAAGCGCAAGAACTTCCGAGAGCGAACGCAAAATCAAACATTTCATTTATGCTCCCTGCTCCGAGATCCGGCGGAATCGTCAAGGATAACTGGATAACCGTTTATCTTGAGCGCTCAGCCCAACGCGCTGGCGTTTTTGTGACCGGCACCGCACATAAATTCGGAGGCGCCGTTATGGAACGATTGGCTGAAGACTTCGATGAGATCAACGAACAATTCGCAGGAAACCTATCTCTTACCAATCCCAAATCAGGTAAGTTTAATATCGGGTTGTATACGCAGCTTGGCGATCTAACAAACGCACAACAACTGGATGAGCTCACTAATTGGCTAAGCGAGAATACTAATGCTTTCGTCAATGTCTTTCGGCCACGTGTCGAGGCAATTGGCCGTGAGCTAGACTGATCACGACATTCTAACGCTCCGCCAACTATATTCGAGTGATATCTCAAAGCTGTTTTATTGAGTTGCCTTACAACTAAGCCTGGCGCCTGGAAATTTTTTCTATAAATTGCTTTCCATGCGAGATGCACTTTTAAACTGGGTTTCGAATTATCCGCGAGAGCCCGGCTATCGCAATGGCACCTTTAGAGACGCGCCTGTCGGGAAGATCGTCCGTGAGGATGTGCCTAGGGTGCTCAAACCGCTCGTTTATCAGCGAGATCGCTATCTCCTAAAAGGCAGCATTGGCCAAGCAGGCTGGGCAGATACGCCATGGGTTGCGGTGCTTGATCAAAGCATCACCACCAGCACCCAGGAAGGCTTTTATCTTGTCTACTTGCTAAGCAAGGGTTGTGACCGGCTCTATTTGACCCTCGCTCAAGGGTGTACGCGATTAAAAGATGAAGCGGGTCTCCCTACCGCAGAGCGCGAACTGAAACGGCGCAGCGCCGTGATGTGGGAGCGCGCAAAGCCTAAGGCTAAGCGGCTCGACCTAGTCGCCATGAACCTCAATGCTCCCAAAAGGAACTGGCGCGCGCGCCTCTACGAAGCTTCGGTTATTCTTGGGCGGAAATATGAAACAAACTCGCTTCCCGATGAGGGGGCACTGACAGCGGATTTCCGCGAGGCCATGCGCTTATATCAGTTCCTAGCGCGCGAAGGTGGCTGGGACAGCGATGACGCGATCGCCCAAGATGCAGAGCAAGATGGGATTGAAGGCGGTCTGGACTATCAAAAATCCTATCGACTTCACCGCCGCGCCGAGCGATCCGCGAAGCATTCTCGTGAGGTGAAGAAACACCACAAACCCGAATGCGCGGCCTGTGGCTTCACGACGAAGGGCAGCTATGCGCTCGCTGATGAGAGCGATGTGGATATTCTAGAAGCCCACCACCGTATCGCGCTTCACACCCTGGCAGACGGAGAGACAGCGAGCTTCGATATCATTGAGGACTTCGCTCTGCTCTGTCCGAACTGCCACCGGATGATCCATCGGTTGGGTGCTGAAAAGTTGGAGGAGTTGAAGAAGCTGGTGCGGAGCTAATTCATCAAGAACTCAATCGCGATTGCGATTAGCGTTGTCAATACGGTCGTCCAAAGCGTGACCCATACGGTAACGCGATTGGAGTAACGCTTGCTCCTATCTGGATGGTTCCAGAAATACCCTCTGGAGCTAAATTTCACTTCCGCTTGTATCACGGGCGAATTGGTGGGTGCGCGGAGTTGTTTCGCGAGAGTGACGAAGAGGTCTTCACTCAGGCGGATATGGTCTTCGTCGACTTGCTCGGGCGTCGCACGACGCTGATGGTTGATTGTTCCAACAAGCGAAACCGGCGAACCGTTTATCCCGGAGACTTCAACATCATCACCGTTGTGAAGGTCTAGAGTCAGGGCTCCCCGCTCCAGGATTGTAACGACCCGCTCATCGCTCCCTCCCTTAGTAAACCGCCATAGCGTCTTCTGTGGATCGGAAGAAAAGGCTCGGCGCAGCCAGCGGCCGCTCAAAATAAGCAGGATCGCAAAGCTCGCAAATGAAGCAGCGGCCAGTGCCGCCAACCATTGTGACTCCAGCGCCCGTAACTCGTCCGCGATGAATGTAACGATCTCCCCCATACCCCTCCCCCAAGGGTGACTATGTGTAATCGGTAACGGGCACGGCGTGCGCATGCAATCTAAAGCCGTTGGAGATGACGTCCGCTGCTCGCTACACTCATCGTCATCCCGGCGGAGGCCGGGACCCAGTTCATCATGCGCGGCGTTTCCAAACCTGGATCCCGGATCAAGTCCGGGATGACGGTGGCCCCGGAGGCAGCCCTTTATCCTCCCTACGGGGGAGGTGGATCAGCGCGTGAGCGCTGAGACGGAGGGGCCGGAGGGCGCTAGCCCGGAGGTGGTGCGAGGCTCGCTGCGCTCGCCCCCCTTCGACCCGATGCTGACGCATCGGCCCACTTCCCCCGCAAGCGGGGGAAGATAACAACATGCCAAGCTCTTTTTTTTCGCGCCATTCCCTACACTCCTCGTCATCCCGGCGCAGGCCGGGACCCAGTTCATAAGGCGCGGCGTTTCCAAACCTGGGTCCCGGATCAAGTCCGGGATGACGGGAAATGTATTTTGCATGCGGAGCGTGCCCCGGCGAAGGCCGGGATCCCAAATCAAGTTCGGCAAAACTTATCCCCACCCCCGCGGGCCGGGCGTACACTTCGCTTATGCCTGGACGTAAACATACTCCTGAAGAACGCGCGAGATCCGAGCGTGTTGCCATCGCCCTCCGCAAGGACGGGGCGGATATGGTTGAGATCTCTCAGGCCGTGAATGTCTCCACCTCCACCCTGCAGCGCTGGGCGCGCGAGAGCGGGTGGCGGGAAGAGGATTTGGCGGCGCAGGTGCCGAGCCGATCCGGCGAGGATGCTGAGGGGGCTGAAGCCGGTTCTCATCCTGACGACCGGCAGGAGCCCGCGCAGCCCCCTCTCGACGATGAGGCGGGCGCTGGGGAAATCGCGCCACACACCGCCCCACCCGATGCGCCGCTGACCTCGGCTTTGACATCGCCGGGCGAGGCGGCGGAGGTGGCTTTTGAAAAAGCCCTGAGCGCCATGACGTCGGGCAATATGATCCGGGCTGAGCGGGCGGCACGGCTGGCGTTGAAATTCAAGCAGATCGCCTCGCTGGAGAGTGAGGTATCGCGCAGTGAGCCGCCCAGATCCGCACTCTCGCCGGCGCAGAGCGAGTTTGGCGGCCGCGACCCGCGCGAGCTCTTGCTGGAACGCTTTGAACGCCTGGGCGCGGCGCAGGTGAAGGCGGGGCAGAAATCACCGGAATCCGAGCGCGGCAATCCTTGTCTCGCCGGTTATTTTGCCAAGCGCGATGCCGGGACGGACGGGTCAGAGCCCTCCTGACAGCGGGCGCGCCCGGCCGCGCGCGCTATTGCGTCCCCTATTGCCTCTGGGGGCGCTGCAGCCCACACTCGCCTTGAGGAAGCCGGAGCTCTCATGTCGCAATTTTCGCCCCAGACCCTGATGCGCAATGCCTTTGCCCGGACGCGGGCGGCGCGGGCCTCTTCGGGGGATTTGCGCGAGGAATTGATGCGCCAGGCCATATCCGAGCTGGATGATGCCCTCGCCCAGGCGCGCCAGGCCGCGCCGCAAGCGCGCGATCTTCTGGTCAAGGCGTTGATCATGAGGGCGGATCTGGCCCAGGAGGCCGGCGATCATATCCGCGCCCGGGCCTTTCTTGATGAATTGATCGCCCTGCAGCGTGAGTATGGCTCGATCGGTGAGCTGGCTGCGGCGCTGACGCGTCTGGCCGAGCTGGATCTGGCTTGCGGGGCGCGCGGTTCGGCGCTGGACGGGTTTGATGAGGCGCTGGCGCTTTTGCGCGAGGATGAAACCGCCGGGCCGGGGGATCTGGCGCGTTTGCTGGAAGCCAAGGCCGCGCTCCTGGCCAAGACCGGCGATAAGGCGGGCGCGCGGACCACCCTGTTTGAAGCCGCCGCGCTTTATGCCCAGATCGAGGATGATGACGGCGTCATCACCTGCCAGTCGAAGATTGCCGAACTGGCCTTGGGCTAAGGCTCAGCCTAGGCTTGCCCGATAAAACAAACGGTCGATCAGGGGAGTTATCCATGTCCAATACACGCGAAGGCGCGAAGGCCTATTTCATCGCCAATATCGAAATCACCGATCCTGCGGAGTACAAGAAGTATGAAAAAGACTTCTTTCCCCTCTTCAAAAAGCATGGCGGAACCTGGCTGACCTTTGATGATGCCCCGACCACATTCGAGGGCGAGGATCCGCGCAAGGGCCGGATGATTATCGGTGAATTCCCCTCCGAAGAGGCGGCGCAGGCCTGGTATGATGATCCGGACTACCAGGCGATTTCCGAGCATCGCCGCGCCGGGACGAAACTCCACTTCCTCACCATGGTGCGGGGTTTGCCGCCGCGCTGATCGCGCGGGATCAAGCGTCTGAACTCATCCGGATACGCAGCGTCTTCACACGCTGTCACAGCAAAAATGCATGACCATTGCGCGTCAGGGTTAACACTCAACTGCTTGTATCGCGCCTTAGAAAAATCCATTTTGGCGCGATAATGCAACTCATGAGTCGACCTGTCTGCGCGAAAGGATGTGCCTGGTGGATACCCAATTCGCCATGCCCGGATGTGAAATCCGTGTGAGGAAGAAAATCCTCGAAATGCGCTTCGATGGCGAGCGACGGGAGATGGATGGCGTCGAGCCGGAGCGCGCCCTCGTCTCGATCATGCGTCACGCCCAGCCCAAGGGCATGATGTTTGATGTCCGCGAGGCGCATTATGACCTGCCGCCCTCGCGCTGGCGCGAGCGTGCGAAAGTCGTGGCCCGGATCACCCGTGACTACCCGCTCGCCATTGTCTGTCGGAATGATCAGCGGGCGCAGAACCGTGTCATCCTCGCTGCCCAGCGAGAGATGGGCGGGACGAGTGAGGCCTTTTCCTCCCGGACTGCCGCACAGGACTGGCTGAAACAGCAGATCCGGTAGCGCCGCCAGACCAGATCAGGTGCACCCGCGCGCGCCGGTACTTTTGTTCCGGATTTTTATTCCCGCATCACGCTTGGCATTTCTTGCCCAAGGTTACACTATCCGCTTTCACCGGGCGCCCGCCCGGATTGCGCCTGCCGGATATGGCGCATGACCATGTCACCTGCCCGTCAACGGATGTCCAACGGATATCCGCTTGAGGGGGTGGGCGGCCGGGTTGGGGAGTGTCCGGAACCAGTGAGGGGAGTTCTAATGATCCGTCATTTTACCGCGGCCTTGAGCGCGGCAGGCCTGATGTCTGCTGCTGCCCTGGCACAAGAGAGCGAAGCACCGGAGGTCCCGGTCGAGGAGATGGCCGCCGCCGAAGTGGCTGTCGCAGAGACCGCAACCGCCCTGCCGGATTGGTCCAACCTGCCCGAGCCTGTGGATCTCGTCTGTCCGTTCTCTTTCGATTATGAAGACGGCGCGCTGAGCTGCGGCTTCATCACCGTGCCGGAAAACCGCGCCAATCCGGACAGCCGCCTGATCCGGCTGCACTATGTGAAGATTGCCTCCACCGCCGAAGACGAGGCGGATATCCGCCCGGATCCGGTCCTCTACCTCACCGGCGGTCCCGGCGTGACGGTGGAAGGCTATGCCGAGCGCCTGCGCGAGCACCACGTGCTGGAACAGCGCGACCTGTATATTCTCGAACAGCGCGGCATTGGACATAGTGGCGATTTCTGCCCGCATTATGATGGCGTTCGCCGCGAGCTCGCCTGGGGCGACACGCCGCTGGACGATGCCCGCAATAATGCCGAGCGCATGCGTGAATGCTTCCGCAGTGCCGCAGAGGCCGGCGTCGATCTGACCGGCTACTCCACCTGGGAAAACGCTCATGATGTGCGCGATCTGCGCCAGGCACTCGGCTTTGAAAGCTGGAATGTCTGGGGCATTTCCTACGGCTCCCACCTGGGCCAGATGGTGCTTAATGTCGATCCGGAAGGCACGCGCGCCATGGTGCTTGATGCCATCGTTCCCAATGATCTAACCGATCTCCAGCGCATCGCCAGCTGGGCCAATCTCGTGCTGGAGAATGTCTTCACCACCTGTGCCGATGATCCGGTTTGTGACGGGCTGCGTCCGCGTTTTGAAGCCGCCCTTGATGAACTCAAGGCCAATCCGATCATCGTGGAAACCGATAATCTGGAGCTTTATCCGGAAGGTCGTCTGCGTGTTGGCGGTGAGATCCTGCTCTTCGCCCCCTTCATGATGATGTATGAACAGGATGAGCACCCGGCGATCCCGTCCGTCATGCGGGCTGTGATTGAAGCTGTGGAGACAGGTGATCGGACCATGTTCGACCTGTTCGCCAGCGATGGCGATGGCGGCGGCATCAGTGTTGCCCAGGGCATGTCCTCAGCCATTCGCTGTAATGACGGTTATTTCGCCGCTCAAGCCGAAGTCATTGACGATGACCTGGCGGCAAATCCGCTCTTCCAGGGACTGGGCTTCTCCGGCGAGGCCGCGGCCATGACCGCACAGGTCTGTGTCGATGAGGGCCTGACGCCGCGTCGCGGTTCACCGGAATACAGCTTCGTCACCTCTGACATCCCGACGCTTGTAATCAACGGCAATTGGGACCCTGTCACACCGCCCGTCCTGGCTGAGTATATCGCTCCGGGCTATAGCAATGGCCGTTTGATCATTGTTCCCTTCGCCGGCCATGGTCCGACCCGGTCCATGTCTGAATGCGCAGGTCCGGTTCTCAATGCCTTCTTTGATGATCTCGACCCGGCCGGTCTTGATGCAGCCTGCCTGGAAGAAGGGGTTGCGGAACCAGAATACTTCTCTGCCTTCTCCACGAATGCGCTTCTTCGCGCAGCTGTGATGGCCGAAGATGACCCGGCTAGCCTCGCGCCTGCTGGCCTGTGGGCCGGCCTGCCCTTCTTTATCCTGCTCATCGGCCTGTTCGCTTACCCGATCGCCTGGTTCGCACGGATGATCGATGGTCAGTCGGTTCAGGACCTCAATGCCGATACAGGCGGCGCGCGTCTCCTGGCCTTTGCAACAGCGCTTACCGGCGTCGGCTTCCTGGCGCTGATCGGGGCTGGCGGGGCTCAGATCTTTGACGTGTCAGAGGTCGCACTCCTGGCCGGGCTGGGCCCGATTGCAGGGACAGGCGCCTGGCTTGGTCTGCTGGCGGGTCTGCTGGGCGCGTTCAGCCTCTTCCTGCTGTGGCGGACCCAGATGAGCGATGGCGGTCTGCGGATCGGTACGCTTTTGGGGATGACGCTGACCGGTCTGTCCGGCGTTGCCCTGGCCACCTTCGCCTTCGCATGGGATCTCGCTCCCTTCTAGGCGATCAAGCATGTTGAGCAAGCGAGCGGCCCGGACATGTTCCGGGCCGCTTCGTATTTGGGGCTTCTGCAACCGCAGGGAATCGATCAAGCTTCACGCGACAGGAGGCGTTTGATGCTGGATCGCACACCATCATGGCAAAAACCTCTGCATTATGGCGTGATTGTCATCAGCATCATCGCGGCGACCTACATTACCGTGTGGGCGGTAATGATATCCTTGTATCTGCTTGACCGGCCAATCCACCCAAGGGTGGCTTCAATCATCGCGATGGCAATGGACCTGCACGTGGCAGCAATCCTGATCGCTCCGATACCGGGTTGGTTACACATCTATCTTCTGTTCAGGCGCTCAGTCACCAATGTTGTAACAGGATGCATTATGGGCGGGTTCGCGACGCTCAACCTGGTCCTTTTGAGCTTTCATCCTGAATGGAACAACCCGGCGCCATGGGTCACTTTCGCCGTCTGGTTTTCGGTATTTGCTGCGAGTATCGCGCTGGCCCGAAGCCCCTATTTCAGGCCCCCGAGCTCCGCGCTAGGACAGGTCGTGGCGCGTGCACTCACCTTGGTGTTCGGACCGACCCAGCTGGAATCAAGCCAGGGGCAGGATCAGCGCTTGTCATCTTCGACAGACAAGTTCCAGTAACGCAGCACGGTCTGTGCTTTCTCGACAGATAACATGTCATAGACATGGCGGGCTTCTTCGACCTGGCTGGAGGTCTCATCGCGTTGCAGCCCCCGCCAGAAGCTGCGGAAACTCTCCCACTTCAGACCGGTCGACTTGCACAATATCGCCAGGGCCTCGCCGCCAAGATCCGAGATCATGTGCCGCAGGAGCCCGATATCGATACCGGCCAATGTCGCGATTTCCCGCACCACATCCTCTCGCGGCCCGGAGACCCGAAGCGCTTCAACCGCACTTTCCAGGCTTTCAAACGGGCTGAGCGCGATCGCTTCGCGGTTGCGTTGACGTCGATCGATATAGCGCAAGATCCGGCGCACCATGGGATCCGACCAGCCCTCTTCTCGCGCCATCGGGAAGATATCTTCCGAAGCATCGATCAGGATCGTCCGGTCAACCGCAAAGCGCTCAAGGATCTGCAAACGCTCTGCATGAGGGCACCCCCAGAACAGGCGAAAGGCTTGGGAAGGCCGCAATTCGTCACGACGGATGAGCAGGCGCGCATAGGCCAGCTCTTCAGCAGCCGCGCTGACGAGATGATCGACCGAGGGGGTTGCCAGACGGGCAGTTTTATTCTTCAGCACCCGCTCAACCACGGGCACTTCACCATAGGCCGCAAGCGCGGCTGCAACCGTCTCGGAAATGCCTTCGCGGCGGGCCACAGCCATGCGGTGCTGCATGCTGCCGGACTGTACGATTTCCAACATGTCGAAATCGGTCAGCGCCGCGCAATCTTCCAGAATTGGTGCTGCGACTTCGAAACTGTCTGTCGCCAGCATGCGCAACAGCCGGTGCGGCGCCTCGCTCAAACCTGCCAGTCGCTGGGCAACACGTTTGCGCAAAGGCGTCTCGCTGGCCCGCAGAAGGTCATGGAGCAAATCCGCCACGATCCAGCGTTCACGCGGCGTGATGCGACTGGAGGGCAGACCGACAATATCGGCAAGACGGCGCGCCAGAACAGCCCGCGCACGCGGGGTCTCCGGCTGGGTCAGATCAAAAGGCTCGGCCTGGGCCATTCTGCGTGCTCGATAATCAGCTATCCAGACGCCAGAATGGCTCCAAGCCTCTTAACAATTAGTGGGCTTAACCGTTCGCATCCGCTGCATCATCTGCCTTGGACGGCAAAAGCGCATCGCGATCAGCATAGGTCAGGCCAGCCGAAAGGGCGAAGAAAACGACCGCCATGATGAACAGCATCGGGCTGAAGACATATCCACCATTTTCCGCGAAGGCGACCGGCGCATTAATCCCGAGCCAGGGCGAGAGGTGGAAAAGGATAGCGCCGCCAATCACCGCCAGCGAAAGCAATGCCCCCAATCCACGAGCGATACCGAGAAACAGCCCCAGAAGGATCAAGACAGCGGCGGCCAGCTCGGCCACGCCCGTGACCATCCGGACCAGCGGTTCAAACAGTTCAATGCCGGACTGGGCGGCAATATAGCTGAAAACCGGGTTCGACTCGCCGAATTTCTGAGACCCCATAAAGGTCATGAACAGGGCCAGAAGCGCACCCGCAACCAGACGAAAGTATTTCATGCAAGCCTCCCGCTCTGCATTCAATCGTTTTGCTTGCCCCCTACATGTTGCTAGACAGAGGTAGAAGCCAATCAAGCCCGATCACAAGGGGTTGGCGAAAGCGTGAAGTCAACAGCCAGGCGTTTTTCCTTTGCCACTTTTCAGACCCCTTGCCGGCAATCGTAAACTGCGCCTGCCGCCTTTCGGCGGCTACCTGATTCTGGTTGCGGGCTGGTTCTTCGGCTTTGGTCTGCAAACCACGCTGTTTCCCGGCGTTATCACCTTCACCCTGATGGAGAGCCCGGAGCGTTTGAGCTTTGCTCAGGCTGCCCTGACCTTGCCCATGGCCCTGCTTTTGCCGGCGGCCGGTGTGCTGGCGGAACGCAAGGACCGCCGCGGCATCATCTTCTATTTCTATCTCTTCGCCGGGATTTGCACTCTCGCACTCGCGACGCTGATGTTGAGCGAGACGATCTCCTATATGAAGCTCGTCATTTTTGCGGCCTTGGTGGGTATTGCCGGCGGATTTGTCATGCCGGCCCGTGATAGCGCCATCAATCCGATTGTGCGCATTTCAGGTCGGACACGCCATGGCGGGATCGAGCTGCAGCGCGCTGTCGTCATGGCGTCTGCCGTTCAATTCGGGGCACAGATCGCAGGCATGGCAGCCGGGTATTTCGCCGCCATTACCGGCCCGGGTGTGCTGTTCATGATGATGGGGGTGGGCCTGGTTATCGGCGGTGTGTCCGCAGCCTTTCTTCCCCGTCTCGGCTCGAAACGTCACACATCGACCGCTCATCCGCTCACCGATCTGCGCGAGGGGCTGACGGCCGTCCTGCACTCACCGGTTCTCATGCCGATGACAGCCATCATGGTCGCGATCGGAACATTTATCGTTGGCGGGGCTTTCCTGGTTCTCATCCCAATCCTCTTGCGCGACGCCTATGGCGCCAGCTATCCGGAACTTTCCAGCCTGATGGTGACCTTCTGGCTCGGGGCTTTTGTGGCCAATGTCCTGCTCGTGCGCTTTGGTCAGATCGAAAAGCCAGGACGCGCGCTGATTATCGCCCAGGGCGTAACGGTGCTGGCGGTCGGGGCCTTTGCCGCCCCCATCCCCTTCTGGTCGCTCTATGCGCTGGTCTTTGCCTGGGGGCTGGGCGCAGGCGTCGCGATCTCCCTCAGCCGCTCCGTGGTGCAGGAGCAAGCCCCGCCGGACAAGCTGGCCCGGGTAATGTCGGTTTATCAGCTTGGCCTGTTTGGCGGCATGCCTGCCGGCATCTTGATGATGGGGCCGATCATCGGTGAAATCGGCGCGCGACCCGCCGCCCTCATCCCGATGGCCGGCCTTGGCGTCGTCCTGATTCTGATCTCGGTTTTCACGCCGATCCTGTCGGTGAAACGCGCGCAACCCCTGCGAATTGAGGAAAAATCAGACAAAGTCGGCGAGGACAGCTGACAGGGCTGGACCCGCGCCAAAAAACGTTATGAAGTTACGCCGTCAACCGGGAGGAGACGGGATGAGATCTATTACCAAACGCATGCTGCATATGACCGGGATCGGGCTTGGCGCCCTTGCCCTGGCCGCCTGCAGCCAGGAGACTGAAATGAGCGACGACATGTCCGCTAGCACCGCGCAAGCCCCGTCCGCCCTGATCGAGCGCGCGCGCGGGCTGGAAGCCCCGCAGGCTGAACAGCGCCCCGTCACGATCGAGCAGGTCGGCTTTACCCGCGTTGACGAATACCAGTGGATCAAGGACGAGAACTGGCAGCAGGTCATGCGCGAGCCAGAGACGCTGGATGAAGATATCCGCGCCCTGCTTGATGCCGAAAATGCTTATCTCGATGCTGTAATGGGTCCAACGGAAGGTCTGCAGGAACGCATCTTCCAGGAGATCCGCGGTCGTATCAAAGAAGATGACAGCTCCGTTCCGCAGCAGGACGGCGCTTATGAATACTTCACCCGTTATCGCGAAGGCGGTCAGTATCCCATCTTCTCGCGCCGCCCGGTCGATCCGGAAACCGGTGAAGCGATTGGCGAGGAAGAAATTCTCATCGACGGCGATGCCGAGGCCAATGACTTCGACTATCTCGATTTCGGCAATGTCGAGCATTCCCCCGACCACCGTTTCGTGGCCTATGCTGTCGATACGCGCGGCTCGGAATACTATGAAATCATTATTCGCGAAGTCGCGACCGGTGATGTCGTCGCGACGCTGACGGATGAATCCACTGGCGATTTCGTCTGGGCCCGTGACAGCGAGACGCTTTACTGGGTATGGCGTGATGATAATGGCCGCCCGGTCGAAGTGTATCGCCAGAACCGCAATGGTGGTCCGTCCGAGCAGATCTATCAGGAACAGGACCCGGGCTTCTTCGTCTCGGTTGGCCTGTCTGATGGCAATAACTACGTCATCATCAATGCCGGCGGTCACACATCGAATGAGATCCGCCTGCTCGATGCCAATGATCCGGCCGCAGAGCCGCAGCTGATCTCGGCACGGGAAGATAATGTCGAATACTATCTCACCGAGGCCACGGACCGCTTTTACTTCCGCACGAATGCCGATGGCGCTGTGGACTTCAAACTGGTTTCCGCGCCGATCGACAATCCGGGTCGCGAGAACTGGGAAGACTTCCTGCCCCATCGTCCGGGCGTGCTGCTCAATGGCGTGATGGGTTTTGAGAACTGGCTGGTGCGCAGCGAGCGTGAGAACGCCCTGCCGCGTATTGTCGTGCACGAATATGCCACCGGCGAGGAGCATGAGATCGCCTTCTCGGAAGAAGCCTATTCCCTGGGCATGTCCGGCGGGTATGAGTTCGCCACGGACCGGATGCGCTTCTCCTATGAGAGCCCGTCCACCCCGGAAGAGACCTATGACTATGATATGCGCTCGCGTGAGCGGGTCCTGCTGAAAACCCAGGAAGTCCCTTCGGGTCACAATTCAGAGGATTATGTCGTCCGCCGCATCATGGCGCCGGGTCATGATGGCGTTGAAATCCCGGTGACCATTCTGCATCACCGCGACACGCCGATTGATGGCTCCGCGCCGCTCATGCTTTACGGCTACGGCTCTTACGGCATCACCATTCCGGCCGCCTTCCGGGTCACGCCGCTGTCGCTTGTCGATCGCGGCATGGTCTACGCCATCGCCCATATCCGCGGTGGTATGGCCAATGGCTATCAGTGGTATCTGGACGGCAAGCTCGAGCACAAGATGAACACGTTCCGCGACTTTGTCTCGGCGGGTGAAGCTCTGGCGAGCGAAGGCTATACCTCCCGCGGCAATATTGTCGCTTATGGTGGGTCTGCTGGTGGTTTGCTCGTGGGTGCCGCGATCAATATCCAGCCTGATCTGTTTGCCGGCGCGATCGGTGCGGTGCCCTTCGTCGATGTGATCAACACCATGTCCGACGCAGAATTGCCGCTGACGCCGCCGGAATGGCCGGAATGGGGTAATCCGATCGAAAGCGCTGAGGACTATCAGACGATGATCGCCTACAGCCCCTATGACCAGATCCAGGAAATGGACTATCCGCATGTCCTGGCGACCGGTGGTCTGACTGATCCACGCGTGACCTATTGGGAGCCGACCAAATGGGTGGCGCGCCTGCGTGATCGCCGAACGGATGATGGTCTGACCCTGCTTAAAATGAA
The DNA here is from genome assembly GCA_018222865.1 of Alphaproteobacteria bacterium. Classification (GTDB taxonomy): domain Bacteria; phylum Pseudomonadota; class Alphaproteobacteria; order Caulobacterales; family Maricaulaceae; genus Maricaulis. The sequence continues at coordinate 208,076 of JAAEZM010000002.1, read as the reverse complement.
TATGGGCGCCGGTCATGGCGGCGCCTCAGGCCGCTTCGATGCTCTGCGCGAAACCGCTCTCAACTGGGCCTTCGCCCTGATGTCCGTCGGGCTCGCAGATGAAGAGGTCGAAGAGATCGCGGGCGCTGCAAGCGAGTAAGCTGCGCCTCAAGCTGAAACGAGACGGCCCGCCAGATGGCGGGCCGTTTTCGTTTCGGCGTTATTACCCCTCCATCCGATAGATCAGCTGGGTGGTGGCACCGCGATACACCTCCGGCTCGCCATTGCGCATGAAGGGGCTGTAGCGCCAATTCTGCACGGCCTGGATCGAGGCGCGCTCGAAACCGGTATTCGTGCAGGTCAGCGCCCGTACATTCGCCGTCGTCCCGTCCGGCATGATATCGAAGAGCATATCGCACTGCCCCTCCACACCGCGCTCAGCCAGGCGCGGCGGATAGGACGGGTTGATCCGGACAACCGGGATGGGATTGCCGTCCGTGGCAACGGGACGGGCGTCGATAGAAATGCCGTCTCGACTGGGCTCGGGCAGCTGAGCGATCAGGCCCGGCCCCTGGCCATCAGGCACGGCCGGTTCAACCGGCGACACGTCCGGCAAGTCCGGCATGGCGAGCGGTTCCGGTATCTCCATCTCAAGCGTGTGACGCGGCTCGGTGTCGGGCTCGACGACATTGATCTCGACCGGCGGGCGCTCGACGATGTCCTCGAAAACGACCGGGCCAATATCAATCAGGCTCCGCATCATCACAAAAAGCCCCGCTGTCACGGCGGCGGCCAGTGGCAGCACGATGGGCGTACGAACAGCTGTATGCATCAAATGTCCTCCCCTTCTCCAGGATCGAGGCGACGCCTCATGATCCCCAGGAGGCCGGCCTCGAGCCTCATTGAATTCGCCCGCCGCGGCCAAAGCGTGCCGGAAAGCGGGCGAATTGTGATGATTTGCGGGAGAATTTGGGCGTCAGGCATCCTCCCATTCCGGCAGGCGTTCGCCGGTCTCGGTGAAATAGGTCTGACAGTCAGACGGGAGGGCATAGATCCGCTCGCCCGCAGCATTGACCTCATCGCGGCGCAAGACATCGCCCTCAGCGCGTTCCAGCCAGAGCTCACACGTCTCAATCGCCGTCACATGGACGAAGCGTTCACCGGCGGCCTGGATGGCCAGTCTTTGCTCGACGAAATCGATCCAGCCCTGCGCGGCCTGCCGGGAGTAAGGATATTGCAGCGCAGCCGAGAAGGCATTGATCGCGGCTTCATACTGGTCCAGCTCGAAACGCGCATTGCCCAGCAGCGTCCATGTATCGCCCGGGCGGCGCACACCGCCGCGCTCTAGCGCCTGGACGAAGATGACCTCCGCTTCCGCATATTGCGCGGACTGATAAAGGGCTTCGCCAAGCGCTTCATAATCGGCCCCGCGGCCCGTCGTGGTCGCAACGCGGCGGAGGATGGGCAAAGCTTCATCCCACTCCCGCGCCTGCCGCCACAATGAGGCGAGCAGGCGGAAATTGGCCGGGTCACCGGTCACGCGCCCGGAATTGAGTTCACGCTGGAGGATGTCAGCGCCGCGATAGGGGTAGTCGTAAAACGCGTAATACTGAACAAGGCGAAGGATCTCATCACTCTCGCTGAGCAGGCCATTGAGATACATGACCGCATTGACCTCAAACGCCTCCTGCTCGCGTCCCGTCCGCGCCAGAAGCGAGGCGAGCGTGGTCCAGTAACGCTTCTCCTCCGGCCAAGCATGGACCATATCGCGGATCAGCGCGAGCTCTGCCCCGGTCATTTCAAGGGCCTGGTAATAGAAAAGCGCCAGCAAGTAATGGCGTTCCTGGCGGGGCGCGGCGCTCTCAAAGGCCAGCTCGGCCCAGCGCAAGCCGGATCCGTAATCCTCCAGCTGTGCATAGCCCTGTGCAAGGCGCATGGCGATGTCAGCATTTGGTCGGGCCCCGAGCGTAAGCGCGGTCTCAATCATGAAGACGCCCTCTGCATAGGCTTCGCGGGCCAGAAGCAGCTGACCTGTATTCAGGCGAAGCGTATTGGCGGCGTCCGTCTCCAGACTGTTAAGCGCCAAGGCGGCTTGCCAGTCCGCAATCGCGCGATCGGCATCCTCGAGTTCATACCAGGCCCGCCCGCGCAATTGCAGCAGGGTGGCCTCCTCGTATCCGGTCAGCCGGCCACTCTCCAAGAGCGCGTCATAAAGATATATCGCCTCGCCATAATGGCCGCCCTCCTCGGCCGTCAGAGCACGCACAACGCGGTCGCCAATGGCCGCACGCAGGGTTTGCGGCTCCACTGGCGGGTCTGACTGCGCAACGCCCGTAGCGGTTAGAAGAAGGATGAACGCCAAAGCGCTCGCAATCGCGTTGGACGGAACCGTCACGGTCCGCCTCATAGCAAGTCTCGTCATGTGCACCTCCCCAGGTCATACGGCGAACTCCCCAGCCCCGGTGCATGCCGTCATGATTTGGAAAGCTTCTCTACAGCTCATGGCAAGAATAAGGCTCGCTAAAGTTGAACAGTGTTCACCTTAAAGGCGAGTTCGGGAAAGGCCTCTCGCTAAAGCGCGCCCAAAGAAAAACGCCCCGGGCTTTGGGCCCGGGGCGTTGATCTGGTGTGATACAGAGCTTGGCTTAGCCCGCATCGCCTTCTTCAGGCGCGATACCGTCTACAGCTTCATCTGCACCGCCAGCAGAGGCGACCTGATCGATCGGCTCGCCATAGCGGTTGAAGAATTCCTGACAGCGATCGGGAACCTCAATGAAGAGACGTCCCTCTTCATCGACATCACCGAAGAGAACAGCACCCGCAACGAGGTCTTCGACAGCGAAGCGGCACTCATCACGCTGGATCTGAACACGAATACGTGCGCGATCGACTTCGCCCTGGATCTCGGCGCGGACAAAGCTTGCCCAGCCGTTTGAGGTCCGGCGCGAATACGGGAAACGAGCGCCTTGTTCAAATGCCGCAATGGCAGACTGACGACGTCCGAGCTCGTAACGCACTGTGCCCAGCAGGTTCCAGGTATCACCTGGACGGTTGAGACCACCACGTTCCAGGCCTTCCTCAAACGCGGTCTGCGCTTCAGCAAGCTGATCTTCCTGATAGAGGGCTTCCGCCAGCTTCACCCAGTCATCGCCTGCGCCGGTCAGCTGTGCCACCTGACGCAGAACCGGGATCGCACGTTCCCATTCACGCGCCTGACGCCACATATTGGCCAGGAGGTTCAAATTGGACTGCGTCCGCTCCACACGGCCCGCATTGAGCTCGCGCTCAAGAATGGACGCACCGCGATAAGGATATTCGAAGAAGGAATAATACTGCGCAACACGCACAATCTCGCGGCTCTCTTCGAGCATGCCGTTGATGTACATGATCTTGTTGGCTTCGAACGCGTCTTCCTCACGGCCAACCTGGGCCAGGAGAGATGCGTAGGAGGTCCAGTTGCGCTTTTCTTCCGGCCAGCGAGCAACCATGCCCTCAACGATTTCCATCTGCTGCGGCACCATTTCCAGGGTCTGGTAATAGAACAGCATCAAAGAGTAATCGCCGCGGACACGTTCGGCATAGGGACGCAGATCCCAGAAACGCTCAGCCCACTGGAGACCGTCGCGATAACGCTCCGCCTGGGCGTAGGCCTGAGCCAGCATGCGGGCCACGCGAACGTTTACAACGCCCTCGCCACCTTCACGCACGGCCAGTTCCAGCGTGTTGATACCGCGGTCATACTGACCCTGGGTGATCAATAGCTGACCAATATTGATGCGCAGATTGACCATTTCCGCAGGCAGGAGTGCGCCGGTTGCAACAGCCCCTTCCCAATCGGCAATCGCTTCATTGGTGCGTTCGGTTTCAAAATACGCGCGGCCACGCATTTGAAGCGCAATGGAACGCTCATAAGGGTTGATGCGATCACGACCGAGTGCGGTGTTCAGCACTGCGATGGATTCCTGGAAAAGGTCCTGAGACTGCAATTCCTGGGCTTCCAGGACGATCGTACCAATCTCGGTCGAGAAGGTCCGGTCCGCCCCATCATTTTCTTCTTCGGCATCGCGATTGCGGCGCTGCCCTTCCGCATCGGCCACGATGGCGCCAGCCATGGTAGCGGCAAGCAAGAGAGCGATCGTGCTCTGCGTCATCTTGCTCAAATCGAAACCGTCAAAACGGATCATCGATAGCTCCTTCATACCGGTCCGGTTTCCCTGAACCGGTTGTCACTAGCTGTCCCGAAACGGAGCCTTACGCTCCATCCGGCGTCGCCGGAAAATTTTGGAGCGGGTTCGGCCAGGCCTCGCCCGCTCCGCTACTCTTACTCTGCCAGCTGGAAGACGAATTCCGTCTCCACACCCCGGCGGGCGATCGGCACGCCATCCTGGATGCGCGGCTGATACCGCCAGCGTTCAACAGCGCGGATCGACGCCCGTTCGAACATGGAGCTCGAACAGTTGAGGATCGTGATGTTGGTCGGCGTACCATCCGGCGTCACATCGAAACGGACCGCGCATGTACCTTCCAGACCACGCTCAGCAGCGCGCGGCGGATAGGACGGCTCGATGCGGACAAGAGGCTGGGCGTCACGGTCTGAAACCGAGAAGCTCACATTGTCCGAAGCGAGTTGTGGGGCTTCGAATTCCGGGATCTGACCCACAATCGTGTCCAGACCTTCGGTCGGCTGCTCAGCAGCCTGACGTTCAATCTGTGGCGGCGGGGGCGGCGGATCAATCTGATCAACGTCTTCAATCGTCGTATCGCGGCGGCGAGCCTCGACTTCGGCGACTTCATCATTGATCGAAATCCGGAGCTGATCGCCACCTTCTTCAATCTCAACGCTGTCCGGAATAATCAGGATGCGCATGATATTGAAGAGAAGGACCGTGACAATTGCAGCAATCGGGATGCCGACGATAATGCGAATAATGCTACCCATTATGCCTCTCCCTATTCCTGCAGCGTTGAAATGGTGACATCGATCCCGTTCTCCAGGAGACGATCCTGGACATCGAGGATAACACCAATATCAGCGCCTTCATCACCCTGGATCGTAGCACGGGCGCGCGGGTTCTCTTGCAGCAATTGCTCGATTACCGGCTGAAGCTCCGCCAGTTCGTAAACGCGACGGTTGATCCAGATCTCATTCTCCGCGGTCACAGCGACCAGCATGGAGGGGTTCAAGCTCTCTTCGGTCAGAGCATCGGGACGGAAAGTGTCCGTACCAGGCTCCTTAATGAAGACAGAGGTGACGATGAAGAAAATCAGCAGGATGAATACGACGTCCAGCATGGGCGTCATGTTCAGTTCGACTTCTTCCTCGTCGGTATTTACGCGGCTTCCACGGCGAGCCATATCTCAATCCTCCCCGTTACTGACCGGTTTCATCTGCACGCGTGAGCGATACAGGGACGCCGTTGGCACCCATATCATCCCAGATGCGGACGATGATCCCGTGATCCGCTTCGTCGTTGGCTTCAATCAGCACGGCAGAGCCTGCAGATTCAGCGCGGAAACGGTTCACAGCGGAAATCACGCGATCGACATCGGTGCGGACGCGGTTGACGAAGATATTATTATCTCCATCCACCTGCACCACGATCGGAGACGGCGCATCAAGGGGCGGCGGCTCATTGGTTTCCGGCGGCGGGGTCATGTTGATGCCCTCTTCCGACAGGAAGGTGGCGGTGACGATGAAGAAGATCAGCAGAATGAAGACGATGTCGAGCATCGGCGTCATGTTTACTTCTGCTGCTTCATCTCCTTGTTGGCGACGGCGACGCATCAGGCACTCTCCCCGACTTCCAGATCGCTGGCGAGTACCGCCACACGGCGCTTGGCCATGCGTTCGATATAATTCGCCAGGATCAGGCCCGAGAGGGACGCGACCATGCCCGCCATTGTCGGGATGGTAGCCCGCGACACACCGGCCGACATGGCCTGGGCGTCAGACGAACCCGAGATTGACATCACGTCGAAGACTGAGACCATTCCGGTCACTGTCCCCAACAATCCGAACAGCGGGGCGACCGCGACGAGCGTCTTGATGAGCTCGACATTCTGGTCTGCGCGCTGCTTGACCTCCGAGATGAGCTGGTCGCGGATCGCATGGGCATACCAGGACATTTTGTCCTCCCTTGCGGCCCACTCCCGCTTCGCACGATCTTGATCACCCGGTTGGGCGAAAAAGAAGTAGGCGAAGCGCTCGAGCATGAAGGCCCACATTACAAAGGTCGTAATCATGATGACGACCAGAACGGGGCCCCCTCGTTCGAGGAACTCCTGAAGGCCGGTATAGACGGCCTGTAAGTCCATCGTGCTCCCTCCGATCAGCCGTTAGATTCTTCGGCGTGACGGGCAACAATGCCAGCAGCCTGTTCTTCAAGCACTTGCTGAACGCCGCGAGCGAAGCTCTGAGCGAAAGAGTGAATGAACAGCAGCGGGATGGCGGCAATAAGGCCAAGCACCGTGGTCATCAGAGCCTCGGAGATACCACCAGCCATGACGCGCGGGTCACCGGTACCGAAGAGGGTGATCTGGGTGAAGGTCTTGATCATACCGGTAACCGTACCGAGCAGACCCAGGAGCGGTGCGATACCAGCAGCCAGCTTCAGGAAGTTCAGGCCGAAGTCCAGCTTCGGAGTTTCCTGCAGGATGGCGTTGTCGAGCTTGAGCTCAACGGTTTCGACGTCCTTGTCCTTGACGCTCTCATAAGCCTTCATGACGCGGCCAAGCGGGTTGTTACCAGCCTTGGACTTGCGCTTCTGACCATTCACAGCGCCCTGGGCACCGAAGAGAACGATGATACGGAAGAGACCGAATGCAGCGGAGATTGCGAGCAGGCCGATAATGACGAGGCCGACATTGCCGGACTGGTCGATACGCTCGGAGATGTTCGGAACGTCCTTGTAGATCTCGAGGAGCGGACCACGGGACGGGTCCATGACGCCCATGACGATTTCGCCCGGAGCAGCATTATAAAGAGCTGACGCACCACCCGGGAACGGAGCCGGAGGCTGACGGGTCAGGTCCTGAAGACGCCATTCACCGGTCGTCTCGTCCTGACCCCAAAGTGCGAAGCGCTGATTACCGCCAACGGTGGAGAAGGCGACAAACGGACCCACGCGGGTGACGTCGGTCGGCTGACCGTCATTCACGCCATAAACGCGAGCCTGGAAGGTAACGACCTGCTGCTGCTGGATCATTTCTTCGATCACGCGGCGCGGGATGAAGTCGAGTTCCTGGCGAGTCGGCAGAACGTTGGAGCTGGCGAGATTGTCCAGTGCATCAGCACGGCCCGGGAACTGGGCGGAGACAATGGAACCATCAATGATCGCAGCGAATTCACCGGCAACCTGGCGAGCGGTACCGAAGACTTCACCGAACGCACCCTGACGCTGACGCAGAAGGTCAGCGAGTTCGTCAATGCGAACCTGGTTTGCGTCGAACTGATCGGAAAGCTGAGCAGCCTGGCGCTCGAGAGCGGCCAGTTCGTTGCGCGCCTGGTTCAGCAGCGCCTGCTGCTGGTTGCGCTCGCTCTGAAACTCGTTCAGGCGCTGCTGGTTTTCCTGGCTTGCTTCACGCGTGTCCTGACGGACGCGGTTCAGCAGCTCGCTGAGGGAAGATGCCGGCTGCGCATATGCTGCAGTCGACGTGAGTGCCACACCCATGGTTACGGCGGCGGCGAGGACTTTCATCATCGTTTTCATAATGTAACTCTCCCAACCAGGCCGTTACTGTGCGACCGACGGGCCTGGCAGAGGTGCCAGGAAGACGGACGGGGTGGTGACTTCTTGAGCAATACGCAGAGCGCGGTTGAAGTTGGACAGGTAACCGCCCGGCAGTTCAACCCAGCCGTCGGAACCGGCCGTCAGCATCTCAAGACGCTCATTCGGATATTTGCGGATCATGCCGACGCGGCCGAAGCGCAGAACGTCAACGATGACCGGAGCATCGCCCTCAAGGACAGTTTCCTCGTAAGCGACGAGGGAACGGCCGTAGGAGGCTTCAATTTCGTAGGCGTTCAGGATGACGCGATAGCGCTCAGCCTGGGAGATGTTCGGATCGTCGACCAGCTCATAGAGGCCTTCGATGCGAGCCAAGCGGCCCTCTTCACCTTCCAGCTGGAAGGGCAGGTCCAGGTTCACGAACTCTTCGAGGCCCGCGACCATCTCGCGCATCATCGGCGCAAGGTCGCGCTCGATATTGTCAACGCGTTCGATCTGCTGCTCGAGCGAGGTGACCTCGTTCTCCTGAGAGCGGATGAAGACTTGCTGCTGCTCAACGAACAGACGCTGGGATTCGATCTGCTGCAGCAGAGCGCGATATTCCAGTTCAATGTCCGTGCGCTGGTCATCCAGCGTATCGATACGCGCCTGCGTCTGTGCGCCCTGCTGCGTGCCCGTGCCAGCTTCGTTCAGCATCGTGTTGAGGGTTTGCGTCTGCGCAAAGGCAGCCCCCCCAACGGCACCTGCCGCAACGGCCGCCATAAGCGACGCGCGAACAATATTCTTCAAGTTCACCATTTCTCGCCTCACAATGGTCAATGCGGGACTCCCTACGGACCCCCGCTTACAAATTTCATAGCTGAACCGGCTTTAGCCTCGCCGGTCTGGCCCCCTACCCTCATGTTCAAGCGGCCTGATTGCCGCGGTCGGATTAGCCCGACATAGCGTTCAATTCTAATTGAGTGGTTACTGCGTGTGGAAAAAATGCAGCTCGCACTCAAATGCGCGATGGTTGGCCCACCGTTCGTATAGGCGCTCGCGCGCCGCTCGAATTTGGATCGAACGCTAACACCAGCTCCGCGCGGCAATCAATAGAAGTTTGTGTGTCGATGAAGGCTCAAACTGCGCTTTTCTGTGTCAAATTCGCGTGAAAAGCATTGCGATTTCGACAGGCTCGCGCATTAGGCGAGGTAGTGGCCCTGAAAGTGAAAAATTTCCAGCAGCGATGAAAATCAGCGCTCTGCAGGACAAAACGGCCACCAAATCTCGCGCAGGACACGAATCAAAGCTCTCGGATTCGCGCAATGATCATATTTTATGGGAGTGTCATGGGCCGCGGCGAAGCCACCGCAATTTGTGCCCTGAAAACTGTGATTGGCGCCTTCCGATAGACGAGCACAGCACCCAAGGCGTCCGCAACCGCGCCATCTAGTCCCGCAAGGGAACCGCCTGCGGCACTGTCAGAGCCAGCGGCGGGATCGCCGCGAGGCGAGCGCAATCAAATTCAGAATCAAACGAGAAAGAAGATTGGCTGGGGCACCAGGATTCGAACCTGGGAATGTCGGTACCAAAAACCGATGCCTTACCACTTGGCGATGCCCCAACCGGCTCCGCGATTGGCGGAGCGGGCTAAATAACGGGATGCCGCGAGGGATGCAACGGCCAGATGCGGTGAAAACAGCATCCAATTGCACATGAGCTTCCCAGACACATGTGACTGCAGCGGATCTGCGGGCGGGTGCGAAAGGCGCGTTGCGCGCGCCATAAGAGTTGGTTATAAGCCGCGCCTCGGTTCGGAGTGTAGCTCAGCCTGGTAGAGCACTGTCTTCGGGAGGCAGGGGTCGTGAGTTCGAATCTCGCCACTCCGACCATTCAAAAAAGTCCCCCTCTCCCGCATCCCCAGCAAATTGTCGCGCTACCGCCACACCCTGGGTGGCTTACGGTAAATTTACCCGCCTTTCGCCCTGCACCCCCTCGACCCTGTCCAAGCCTGACACTAGGTTGATGGGTAAGAGCGGAGCGCTTCTTGCAAGACGCCCGCCTGTAAACAGTGCGCCGGGTGGCCAGGGACTCTTATGAAACAGTTTTGGATTACTTTTTTCGGCTCGATTGTCGGCGTCATCATTGGCTCCGTCCTCGCCGTCATTTTATTCTTCTTCATGATCGCAGGCCTGTTCGCCTCGGCATTGAGTGGCGCGGACAGTGAGCCGGCCATGCCGCGCGGCGGCGTCGTCCTGGAGCTGGACCTGCGCGAGGCCCGCCTCGACAGCCCGTCCAACTCGCCGTTCAATTTCGGCGGACCGCTCTCCGTGGTCGATATCGTCCAGACGCTGGAATATGCCGAGACGGATGATCGCGTCCAGGGCTTGTTCATCCGCGCCAATGAATTCGGCATGGTCCCGGCCATGGCCGAGGAGATGCGCCTGGCGATCAGCGATTTCCAGGACGCCGGCAAATTCGTCATGACCCACGCGCAGGGCTTTGAAGGCACATCCGTGACCGGCTATTTCGCAGTCTCCGGGTCCGACGAGATCTGGCTGCAGGACACGTCCAGCTTCACAGCCTCCGGCCTGGCTGCGGAAATCCCATTCCTGGGCGGGCTGTTCGAACAATTCGATGCCAATCCGCAATTCGAGCAATTCCACGAGTATAAGAACGCCGCCAATACTTATACCGAGACCACGCTGACCGATGCTCATCGCGAAGCGGTGACGTCTTACATGTCCTCCATCTACGACACGGCCGTCGTGGCGATTGCAGCGGATCGCGGTCTGAGCGGCGAGACAGTGCGCAGCCTGTTCGACACGGCTCCGCACACAGCAGAGGGCGCCACAGAAGCGGGCCTCATCGACCGTCTCGGCCATGTTGTTGAAGCACGGGAAGCCGCGCTCAACCGGATCGATGGCGCCGGCAGCGCGATGTCTCTGGAAGATTACGCCCAGCAGGTTCACAGCTGGAATAACCGCCCGGTCATCGCCCTGATCGAAGGCCAGGGCGCCATCGTCACCGGCCAGGGCGAGCAAGGCGCCTTTGGCGGTACGGAAATGATCGGCGGTGATGCCATGGCTGAAGCCATTGAGGCAGCCGCCAATGATCTCTCCGTCCGCGCGATTGTCATCCGGGTCGATAGCGGCGGCGGTTCAGCCATTGCCTCCGACCAGATCTGGAATGCCGTCATCCGCGCCCGCGAGGCCGGCAAGCCGGTCGTGGTCTCCATGGCCGGGGCTGCGGCGTCCGGTGGCTATTACCTCGCCGCGCCGGCGGATCTCATCTTCGCGCACGCCACCACGATTACCGGCTCGATCGGTGTTCTGGGCGGCAAGATTGATCTTTCCGGCACCTATGAGCTGGTCGGCCTGAATGTCGAGACGGTCTCGGTCGGCGGTGAATTCGCCACCGCCTTTTCTGGCCAGGAAAGCTGGACGGAGAGCCAACGCGCCGCTTATCGCCAGCAAATGTCGGATATCTATGACGACTTCACCAGCCGCGTCGCCGATGGCCGTGATCTGCCGATGGAGCGGGTGCTGGAGATCGCCCGCGGCCGTGTCTGGACAGGCGCTCAGGCCCTGGATCTGGGTCTAGTCGACGAAATTGGCGGTTTCCGTGATGCTGTTGCGGCCGCGCGCGACCTGGCCGGCATCGCTCCGGAGAGCGGCGTTCAGATCCGCCGCTTCCCGCGTCAGCTGACGCCGTACGAGGCCTTCTCCCAGCTCTTTGGTGTCTCCGCTGAGAATGCCGAAGCTGTGGCCCGCCTCAATGCCGTGATGGAGCTGCCTGAAGTGCAGGCGGCGATTGAAGCCCGTCAGGCCGCCGAGGGCGGTCAGCTGCAATTGCGCTCCACCGCGCCGCAGCCGCAATAAGCGCGCCGCGATCCTCACATGAAGAAAGGCCCGCCGGATAACCGGCGGGCCTTTTTTGTGCGTTTACGCCTGAGCGTCTTTCCTGCTGCTAGCTGCCCTGCTGCAAGAAGGCGATGAACATCGCAACGAGCGCGCCGATCAGCAGGAAGATGAGATAGGCAAAGTCCATGAAGATCGTTCGCAGGACGGATGAAAACCGCCCATGCGAATAGACCACCCTGTGTATCCGGTAGAGATAGTAGTTCGACCAGACGAGGAGCAGGACAATGCTCCACCCAATGCCAATCACCAGGCTGGTCAGCATCATCAGGATGAAGAAGAAGAACAAGAAGGCGTGGAAGTGCAGCGAAACCACGAGATGGTCATAGAAGAAATAGCCACGCTTATAAAAATGCGTCGCCGCCAATAGGAAGGCATAGACGGGGAGCATGACAAACATCACCCGTGGGAGAAGTTCGCGGAACTGCTGCATCAGCTCCTCGCCATTATCCTCGATAATGGAATCGCCTTTTTCACGGATGAACTCCCGCACCCCATAGGGCGCGTCTTCCAGGCCGGAAAAATCCATTGAAACGCCATCAGCAAACTGGACACCCTCCTGGTCGGGATCCTGATCGGCTTGCCGCAGGGTATCGACTTGCTCCGGGCAATCCTCCGGCGTCAATGCCGCGCAGAGCGCGCCCTGCGCCTCATTCTTCCACCCCTGCTCCACGGCCTGCCGAACGTCTGGATCATTGTTCACAGCCTCGGCATCAACCACCGCTCGATCCAGTCCACGCTCGGCCTGCGCCTGTATCGCAGCGGCTGCCCCCTCGGGTATCCCGGCCTCTTCCAACTCCTCGCTCAGCCCGGAAAGGTCTTCTCGCGCCTCTTCCAAACTGGCCGGATCAACGACCGGCGCTTCCAGCTGGTCGCCAGAGTTCACCGAAAACATCAGCAGAAAGAAGAGAACACTTGCCGTCAGATACAGACGGAAGGGCATGACGAAACGCGCCCGCACGCCTGACAGATATTGTCGGGTCAGCCAGCCCGGACGAAACATCAAGGGTGGGATGGTGCGCCAGAGACGCCCCTCAATGCCGAACAACCCGTCCAGCACTTCCATGACCAGATCCCAGACAGGCCGGTGAAACGTGTCTGCGGTCTGACCGCAGCTGTGACAGACAGGCCCTGCCAGCTTTGTCTCGCAATTCGAGCACACACCCTCGGGTGTCGGCGAGGTGAAAGCGCTTTTGCGATTACGCTTTTTCCGCTTCGAATCCTTGATCGCGTCTTCCAGCTCGCCGGCGCCCGAGCCGGCAATTACTGCGTCTGTGACGACATCACTACCCGACATCGCTTATCTCCCCCAGATCGACATTGCCGGAATCAAAAGGCCCCAGCCTGCGGTGACAGGCTAGGGCCGGTTGTGTCCGACTGGCAAGGCGAAGCTTATTCAGCCGCCTCCAAGTCATTGAAACACATGTAACGCGTACGGTGGATATTCACGAGATTATTCTCGTATCCGGTCACGCGCGGGCTCACCAGAGCCTTGGATACATAATAGACAACCGGAATAATCGGCATGTCATCGATCAGCATCTGCTCCGCCTGGGCCAGCATCTGACCGCGCAGTGTCAAATCCAGCTCACGGTTCGCGGCTTCCACCAGCGCATCATAATCAGGATTATTATAGCGCGAATAATTCATCGGCACTGAACGGAACTCGCCGAGGAAGAGGAAGTTATAAGGATCGTTATAGTCAGCGATCCAGCCACCATCACCGATTTCATAGGCCGATGCGCGCAGATTGTCATAGTGGATCTGCGTATCATTGACGATCAGTTCAGGGCGAACCCAATCCGCAATCTCGGACCAGTCACGCTGGACCACCGGCGCAATACGCGGATTATCGCCCGTTGCACGGTAGCTGAATTCGAACTCGAGCGGATTATCCGGACCAAAACCGGCCTCTTCGAGCAGCTGACGCGCCATCACGCGGCGTTCGGCAACCGGAGTATCGCGCCATTCTGACTCAACACCACCGGGATAATTCGACATGCCTGGCGGGATCAGGGAATAAGCCGGCTGCTGCCCGGCCCGCAGGATTTCATTTGCGATGAAGTCACGGTCCAGGGACATGCCCAGGGCGTTTCGCACATTGGGATCCGCAAATTGATCCAGCGTCGTGTTCAAGCTGTAATAGATCGTCCCCATGAACGGGTGAACGCGGACGTATTCCGGAATTTCACGGCGCAGGAAGTCCATCTGCTGGCCCGGGAATTCCATGTTCAGGTCGAGTTCGCCATTGCGAACCCGGCGACCAGCTGCAGAACTGTCGACCGTCGGGTAGAAATACACCTCGTCGATGCAAACGTTTTCATTGTCGAAGAAGCGTTCATTGCGCACCAGCTGCACATAGTCATTCGTGCGCCATTCAACGAGCTGATAAGCGCCGTTCACTTCGATATTTTCCGGGCGCACCCACTCATCACCGACCGCTTCAACAACGTGGCGCGGCATCGGGAAAGTCGTGTAGTGCGTCAACAGACCCGTGAGATAGGGAGCCGGATTGACCAGGCTGACCTCAAGCGTGCGATCATCAAGAGCGCGCACGCCGATTTCGGTCGGATCGAGCTCGCCCCGGCTGGCCTGCTCCACGCCCTGGATCGGGAAGAGCAGAGAGACGTACTGGGCGCCCGTTTCCGGCGTTGCAATACGCTGCCAAGCAAATACGAAATCATGGGCGGTGACCGGCTCACCATCAGACCAGCTTGCTTCGCGCAGCGTGAAGGTCCAGGTCAGACCGTCCTCGCTCACCTCCCAGCTTTCAGCCATGCCGGGAACCGGCTCGCCTTCAGCGCTCTCGGTGAAGAGGCCGATGAACATGTCACCGATAATATTGTTTTCCCAGGTGCCGCTCGCCTTGTGCGGATCCAGGGAGAGTGGCTCGGCGTTATTGCCGCGATAGAGAACGACCGTATCGTCTCCCGATGGGGCCCCGCCGCCGCAGGCTGCCAAAGCCAATACGGAAACACTCAATAGGGCGGAGGTCAGAATTTTCTTCGGTGACACGATTTCGGCTCCCCTTCCGATCACAAAACATCTCACATTTAAATCGACACGCTATTGAACTCCGCAGACGGAATTCAATAATTGGCCATCTGGTAGCGAAACTCGCCAAGCCGGACAAGTGCGTAACGGTCGACACATGCGAGACCGTGTCGCATTATCTGGTGAAATCAGAATGGAAACTGCGAGATGTACACACGATTAACGCTTGCGGCGGCGCTTTGCCTGTCCGCGTCCACCCTCGCCACGACACCCGCTTTTGCACAGCAGGATGTGCTGGACGGCCTTTTGGCCTGCCGGGCGATTACAGATGACGCCCAGCGTCTGCAGTGCTTCGATGCGGCCAGCTCCGCCGTCGCCTCTGCGGAGGAAAGCGGTGATCTCGTCGCTGTCTCACGCCAGGAAATCGAAGCGGTTGAGCGCGACAGCTTCGGTCTCGCCCTGCCCTCCATTCCCTTCCTGACAAGAAATCGCGGCGGGGATGACGCCCCTCGTGAACGCGCGCAGATCGCAGACGCTACGGGCTCCGAAGTCGTTGAACGCGATGACACTGGCCAGATTTCTGTTATCCGCCTGCCCATCGCCAGCGCGCGTCGTCTGGGCAATGAATACGTTTTCACTCTGGAAAATGGTCAGGTCTGGCGCCAGACGGAATCGCGCCATGTCGTGGTTCCCCGCAATCTCGACGGGGCTTTCCTGGAAATCCGCACCGCCGCGCTGGGCAGTTTCATGGCCAAGGTGAATGGGACCGGCCGGAATTTCCGCATCCGCCGCGTCAGCTAGGCCGGCCAAGACAGACCACAAAAGAACCCCTCGCGCCTGAAGCGCGAGGGGTTTTTCTTTGGTCGGCTGTCAGGTCTTTGGGCCTAACGGTCTTTAGGGTCGATTGCGTCGCGCAGCCCGTCACCGATAAAGTTGAGGCAGAAAAGCGTCACCATCATCGTTATAGCCGGCACAATCAGCGTCCACGGCGCGACTTCCATATCCTGAGCCCCGGTCGAGATGAGACGCCCCAGCGAGGTCAGCGGTTCTTGAACACCAAGACCCAAGAAGCTCAAAAAGCTTTCCGCCAGAATCACAACCGGGATCATCAAAGTCACATAGACCACGACTGGCCCCAGCACGTTCGGGATGATGTGGCGCTGGATGATCATGCCCTGCGAGACGCCCGTCGCCTCAGCAGCTTCCACGAATTCCATCTTTTTCAGTGCCAGCGTCTGACCGCGGACAATACGCGCCATGGTCAGCCATTCCACCGCGCCAATGGCAACGAAAATCAGGACGATATTGCGGCCGAAAACCACCATCAAGATGATGACGAAGAAGATAAAGGGCAGCGAATACAGGATATCGACGATCCGCATCATCATCTGGTCGACACGGCCGCCGATGAAGCCCGCTGTCGCCCCCCAGGTCACACCAATGATCAAGGATACAAGTGTCGCCACGACGCCGACCATCAAGGACACACCCAGGCCGACCAGAGTCCGCGCGAGAAGGTCCCGCCCCTGGGCGTCCGTACCCAGCAAATGCCAATTCTCCAAGGTCGGGGCAATGGAGACGCGGTCACGATAAATCGTGTCGTAGTCATGCACCCAGACACCCAGCTGGCCGAGAATGGCCAGAACGACCAGAATGCCCAGTACAATCATGGAGACCACAGCGGCCTTGTTACGCATCAGGCGGATGCGGGCATCATCCCAAAGGGAGCGGCCTTTCACGGCCGCCTGGGTGAGGGCCTGTTCGTTTTCACGCGGATCCGTCAGGGTATTCATCAGTCGTATTTCACCCGCGGATTAAGCACGCCGTAGAGAATGTCGGCGATCAGGTTAAGCACGATAATCAAGCTGGCATAGACCACGACAACGCCCATAACGAGGGTGTAATCGCGCTGCAAGGCTGCATCGACAAAGTAAGCGCCCATGCCGGGAAGCTGGAAGACGCGTTCAATGACCAGCGAACCGGTGATCACGGCCGCCGAGGCCGGCCCAAGATAGCTGACCAGTGGCAAAATCGCCGAGCGCAAGGCGTGACGAATGATCACGGCCGGTGCCGACAAGCCCTTGGCGCGGGCGGTCCGGATGTAATTGGAGCGG
This sequence comes from Alphaproteobacteria bacterium, assembly GCA_018222865.1. Lineage (GTDB taxonomy): Bacteria > Pseudomonadota > Alphaproteobacteria > Caulobacterales > Maricaulaceae > Maricaulis. The sequence continues at coordinate 191,363 of JAAEZM010000002.1, read as the reverse complement.
ATCACCTCGATCATGCTGGCGCGCATGAGACGCGCAATGATCGCGATCTGCGGCAAGGCCAGGGTGATAACAGGCAGCACCAGAACGCTGATCCCGTGACGGTCGAAGTTCAGCCCGCCGGTCGGGAAAAGGCCCAGATAAACACCGAGGACCAGAGCCAGGATTGGCCCCATGACCAGCGGCGGTATGGAAACACCGATCATGGCAAACGCCATGACGGCGAAATCGCCGGATGTGTTCTGACGCAGCGCGGCGACCGAACCGAGGAAAGTCCCAAGCGTAACCGCCAGGAGCATTGCCAGGGCTCCGATCATCAGGGAAACCGGTAGGCCCTCCCCGATCAATTCGGCCACATCCTTGTCGCGAAAACGAAGGGAGGGACCAAAATCGCCCTGTACCAGCCCGGCCATGTAATCGAGATATTGCTGCCAGACCGGCAGATCCAGTCCATAGGCAGCAAGCAGACGCTGACGGATTTCCTCCGGCATTGGCCGTTCAAGGTCAAACGGGCCGCCTGGAGCGACTTTCATCATAAAGAAGGCCAGGGCCGTAATCACGATCAGGGTTGGGATCGCGACCAGTAGCCGGCGCAAAATAAAAGCAAACATAAAAACTGCGGCTCGTTGCGTTCGCGTGGAAGGTCAGGCTTAAGGCCTCAATTGTCAATCGACGCTCTGCCGTTGCACCGCACCATCAGTTGTGTCCAATGGTGCAATTGATACGGTGCGCGAGACCGGCCGCTCCTCGTGCAGGACGACCAGAACCAGCTGAACGGTGAAGAAAGCAACCACGGCCCAGCACAGCATGAGTAATCGTTTGTTGAATATCCACCGCATCGTCACATTCCCGACCTTCCTCTTCGATTACGATAACTCGCAAGAATCACGCCGGACCGTGATATGGCGTGAATTGCGTGTCAGCAGGAGCTGATTAGGATGGGTCAGACACAAGATCGTGGAGAGGACCAGCGCATGCATAGCGCTTTGTGGTGGCAGGATTTCGAGTTCGGAAAGGGCATGGTGACGGTCAAGAAGACCGGGGCCCGTGTTCCCTTGGAACCCGGTGTCATTGGTGATGTCCTCACCTGGCTGCCCTTTTATGCTGTGGTGGAAAGCTGGCGCCTGAAAGGAACGGCGGCCAGTGCCCCCCGCATCTGGTTCGCCCCCGACCGCCCACGCCCATGGTATTTGATCTGGGCGGTTATCCATGCCGCTGGAACGCGCATAGCAGACACGCCGGAAGAGGCAGATATCGTGTTTCATTTTGATGATTCCACGACCTCGGACGCGACGGACCACCCCGCCGGCCTGCCGGCGATCAATCGCGATTGCGCCAGTATCGAGAAAAGCCACGTCGCCCGCGTCTTCGAGGCGGTATTTGGCTACTCTCTCAGCGTTGATCCGCGCCAATGGACTGGTCCCATGGTGATCAAGTCGGAAAAGAATGGCGCCCATGATGGCCGGATTATCACCGGCCCTTGCGAGCCCCAGCCCGGCTGTGTCTATCAGCGTGTCATCGACAACAGCACAGAGCGCGGCCTGGTCGAGGATCTGCGATGCCCGAGCATTGGCGGGCATATCCCCCTTGTCATGCCCAAGCGTCGACGGGCGGAGAATCGTTTCGCGAACACAAATGATGAAGTGGGTGTGTGCGAAACCGATACGGTCCTCTCGCGCCGCGAGCAGGATCAGCTCGCTGATTTCGCCCGCGCCATGAAGCTCGATTGGGGCGGGCTGGATGTTCTGCGCAATCGCGAAGACGGACGCATTTATGTTGTCGACGTGAACAAGACCGATATGGGACCGCCCATCGCGCTCTCCCTTGACGACAAGATCCGCGTAACCCGGCGCCTCGCCGATGCCTTTCTCGACTATCTTCACAGTGGCCTGAATTATTCCCGGAACCAATAAATGCCTTCTATTCCCTTTGTTCGTGAGTTTGAGTTCGAGTATGAGCGCTGTGATGCCCTCTCTCCATTGATCCGTCGTGTCGTGGCGGAAAACCCGGGACCGTTCACCTATACCGGCACAGGGGTCTATATTATCGGCAAGGGCGAAGTCGCGGTCATCGATCCGGGTCCTGCAATCGAGGCTCATTCTGCGGCCCTGAATCGAGCGCTGGAGGGGGAGAGAGTGACCCATGTCTTCGTGACACATCACCATCTCGACCACTCCCCGCTCGCCCACCCGCTGGCGCAGAAGCATGGCGCCAAAGTCTATGGATACGGGCCGCAATCGATCAGCCCGGCGGGCGGTGAAGTGCGCCTGGAAGCCGGGGATGACATTGGCTTTAAGCCCGATGTCCAGATCCGCGATGGAGAGGTCTTCAAGGGATCAAACTGGACCATTGAAGCCCTGCACACGCCGGGCCATACCTCCAATCATGTCTGCTATGCCCTGCATGAGGAAAACACGCTGTTCTGCGGCGATCATGTCATGGGCTGGTCGACGAGCGTGATCTCACCGCCGGACGGGGATATGGGCGATTATCTTGCGCAGCTCGAACGCGTGCGGGACCGCGAGTTTGACCGGCTTTGGCCAACCCATGGCCCGTCGATCGACGAACCGCGCCCCTTCATCCAGGCCTATATCGATCACCGCCGCGCCCGCGAAGACCAGATCCTGGCAGAGCTGGAAGCCGGCCGCGATACAATCCGCGACATGGTTGCGAGCATGTATGTGGATGTGGATAAGCGCCTGCACCCGGCCGCCGCCCATTCCGTGCTGGCGCATATGATCCACCTGGTCAAAACCGGACGCGTGGCCTGTGACAGCCAGCCGGACCTGACCAGCCGCTACAAGCTGACTGCGCCGGCCTAGTAGACCAGCTCGTCCTCATCGAGCAGTGTCAGGAATTCCTGCACACGTCGCGCATTGCGTCCGAGATCATTGACCGGTTGGCGGGCGATGGAGCGAATATCAATGCGCACCCCGCCCAGCTCGGTCTCGCGCACGCGCACAATGATGTCATCACGGAAGCCGAACCAGAATTCCTCATCTGTCGCTTCAAACATGCCCGCCGTTTCCGAGGCCGCGCCGATATGCAGCCCCATATATCGCGCGGTCCGTATGGCTTTGCTGTAGGCGTCTTGCGGGGTCTGATCACTGTCCCAGCTGGCAATCAGCGGATAAGTCTCCAACTGGATCTGTGCGTAGGGGCGTCCATCCTCACCGCGATGAGCGGCGTAATCAATCGGCACACCAAAGGCATTGCGACGGGTGCGCGTATTGGCGGAGAAATGCGGCGGATCGGCCGTGTCTGTTGTCACATCCAGCAAAACGGGCAGGCTGCTGCGCGCTTCCTCGAACGTATAAGCCCAGCCCAGTCCCACGCCCGCAATAATTATCGCGACAGCGGGAGCCATGATGACACCGAACCATTCGCGCATGACCACACGGTGTATCGCGATCATGATCAGGCCCAGCACACCGGTCACCAGGGCCGTCAGCAAGAGCGTGAAACCCGCCTGATGCACCATGATGTCCAGGGCAAAACGCCAATCAATGAAATTCCACTTGGCGCCAAACGCCGCGACCGCAAACCAGAGCGGTACGACCAGCATCAGCGCCCCGCTGAGCCAGGTCAAAATCGATACGGAAACTCGAAGAGCCGACTGAACCCTCGCCATCACTGCCCCCGCAGCGCAACCAATCACGCATTAAGGATACAACCGTGAGACGGTCCAAGGCGAGGAGAAATCGTGTCGCAGGAATGTCATTCTGTCGTGCAAGCGGAAGGGACGGTCGCGCCAGAACTCCAATTGAAGCGGCCGAATGCGGAAACCTGACCAGTGTTCCGGTCGCGGCACCTCGCCGATTCCGAAACGCGCCGCTTCCCGAGCAACGGCTTTTTCAAGCGCAAAACGGCTTTCCAGCGGTCGCGATTGCTTCGAGGCCCAGGCCCCGATCCGGCTGTCGCGCGCCCGGCTGGCGAAATAGGCATCCGCCTCTTCCTGGCTGACAGCTTCAACCCGCCCGCGCACACGCACCTGTCGTCGCAGTGACTTCCAGTGGAAGCAAAGCGCGGCCTGGGCATTTGCGATCAATTGCTCGCCCTTCGCGCTTTCCAGATTGGTGTAGAAAACAAATCCGCCCTCGGACACATCCTTGAGCAAGACCATGCGCACATCTGGCAAGCCATCTGCATCCGCCGTCGCGAGCGCCATGGCATTGGCGTCGTTGATCTCTTTTTTCTTCGCATCTTCCAGCCAGCTGGCAAAAAGCCCGAACGGATCCTCTTGATCGAAGATCTCGGCGGCATTGGCCGAGGCTGTCTCTTCGTAATCCTTGTCGCTGGGCGTGGGGGGAATGAGGTCGTCCTGGCTCATCAGCTAACTCCTGCGCTTCATGGGACGCTAGGTAGACAGCCTGGCCAGCGCGTCAACCTTTCGGGAATCTTCTCGTCCTATGATGCACTTATGACATTGCGTGTTCAAAGCATACGGGAGGCCTATGCCGTGCTGGGTGTTGAACCCTGCGCCGGGTTCCCGGCTGCCAAGACGGCCTTTCGTGAACGCGTCAAACAACTCCATCCGGACCAGACCCCTCCGACACCGGACACGCTATCCGAACTTGCTGATATCGTTGCAGCAATTCGATATCTGGAAAGTCACAGACCAGCCTGTCTGGAAGTTGAAATCAGCGCATTCGACGCCGAAATGGGGGTCACTCGTGCACTGAAATTCGGCGATAAGCCGATCATTGTCCGCATCCCCGCAGGCGTTCAATCAGGCGCTGAAATTGGTGCCGTCGGCGAAGACGATGTCCGCGTCACAGTTAATGTAAAAGCTGATGTCAAACGCCCTCGCGAGGTCGATTACGGACTGATGAATGACCAGCTTGATGACTTTGTCGCGGAATTTTCGCGCCCCTCAGCCATCAGCCGTCTGGCCCGCTGGATCCGGAAATCGCAGTCTGCCGCGTGACGCCGTGATTATGCAGGTCTAAGCTCGCAAAAAATTGCGGATCAGCCATGTCTCACAACAGTTTTGGACACGTTTTTCGGGTAACCACCTGGGGGGAAAGCCACGGGCCCGCCATAGGCGCGGTTGTCGATGGGTGTCCCGCGGGCATCCCTTTGCGTGCAGAAGACCTTCAGCCCTGGCTGAACAAGCGCCGTCCCGGTACAAGCCGCCATGTGACGCCACGCCAGGAGCCCGATCAGGTCAAAATCCTCTCCGGCGTGTTCGAAGACGAACGCACGAATGGCCAGGTCACGACAGGCACTCCGATCAGCCTGGTGATCGAGAATGTCGACGCGCGATCAAAAGACTATTCCGATATCCGCGATAAATGGCGGCCGGGCCATGCCGATTTCACCTATGACATGAAATACGGTGTTCGCGATTATCGCGGCGGCGGGCGCTCATCCGCCCGCGAAACGGCAATGCGCGTCGCTGCCGGTGGCATAGCCCGCAAAGTGCTGGGAGAAACGATCACCATTCGCGCTGCCCTGGTTCAGTTGGGGCCTCGCAAGATTGAGCGCGCACGCTGGGATTGGAGCGCCGTCGAGGAAAACCCCTTCTTCTGCCCGGACCGCGAAACCGCGGAGCTTTGGGCTGAGGATATGGACGCTTTGCGCCGCGATGGGAATTCAACCGGCGGTGTGGTCGAGGTCGTCGCCTCCGGCATTCCTGCGGGCTGGGGTGCACCGGTTTATGACAAGCTCGACAGCGAACTTGCTCGGGCCATGATGACCATCAATGCCGTCAAAGGCGTGGAAATCGGATCCGGATTCGCCAGCGCCGCGATGACAGGCGTTGAGGCTGCTGATGAAATGCGGCGCGGCAAAAACGGGCCTGAATTCACATCCAATCATAATGGTGGCGTGCTCGGCGGTATTTCGACAGGTCAGGACCTGGTTATCCGCTTCGCGATCAAACCAACATCCTCGATACGAACGGAACGCGCCACGCTGGACAAATCCCTGGAGGAAACCGTTATCGCGACGCATGGACGCCATGACCCCTGCGTCGCCATACGCGCTGTTCCGGTGGGCGAAGCCATGGCAGCGCTTGTGCTCGCAGATCAGAAACTGCGCCATATCGCACAGTTAAACCGCTGAATTAAATACATAACCCTACATGACAGGATTGTTCATGCTGGGCTCATCCTAAGCTTTCTAGGGTCACTACGACGCCGGGAGACACCCGTCAGAAGACAAGAGGAGCGTCTAGTATGACCCAAGGTATGAGCTTTACGCGCGCCGCGCTTGCCGCTTGCTGCGCCCTGCCTGTTCTCGCCCTCGCCGCTGCTCCTGCCGACGCTCAGCGCGCCGGACTGGAGCGCGCCGAAGGCGGTTTCGAGCAATCAAATCGGTTTTCTCGCGATAATGCCGAACGGGTTCAGCGCCCGGCACCAACACGTGTAAGCATCGATGTCATGGCAGAAGCCCAAGACCGCGAAGCGCGGCGCGAGGCCCGTCGTGATCGACGTGAAGCACGCCAGGAGCGGCGCGCGAATCGCCAGGAAGGCAATCGAGCTGCCCGCCGCGCGGCACAACAGGAAACCCGCCGGGAAACGCGTCGAGAAGCGCGCAATGAGCGTGGCAATAATCGCGCTGAAGCTCGTCAGCAGCGCCGTCAGCAGGAGGCGCGTCAGGATCGTCGCCAGGATCGTCGCGAAACACGGCAGGAGCGCCGTCAGCAGGAGGCGCGTCAGGACCGTCGCCAGGATCGTCGCGAAGCACGACAGGAGCGCCGTCAGCAGGAGGCGCGCCAAGAACGTCGTCAGGAGCGCCGGGCGGAACGCGGGGCCGACCGTCGTGAAGCACGTCGCGAGCAGGAGCGTTTTGAGCGTCGCCAAGACCGCCGCGCCGACCGTCGCGAAGCACGCCGTGAACAGGAGCGCTGGGAGCGTCGGCAGGACCGCCGGGCAGACCGCCGCGACGCACGCCGTGACCGGGAGCGCTGGGAGCGCCGTCAGGATCGCCGGGAATATCGTAATGAGCGCCGCGCTTATCGCGATGGCCGCCGGGATGAACGTCGCTGGCGCCGGGCTCAGGAGCGCCGGGAATTCTACCGCGATCGCCGCCGGTTAGAACGTCAGACGCGCTGGCTGCACCATTTGAACCATGGCTGGAACCACCATTCTTATCGCCATGGCCATTACGGTCGCCCGAATGCCTGGCGCTATCATGATCGCTACTACACCTATGGCTATGACCGCCGCCGCTTCGCCTATTATGACGGCGTCTGCGAATACCGGAATAATGATGATGCAGCGATCGTTGGCGCTTTGCTTGGCGCGATCATTGGCGGCGCCGCCGCAAATGATGATGATGTCGGCATCGGCATCCTGCTCGGAGCTGGCTTCGGTGCAGCACTCGGTTCCTCGGTCGGCAATCTCGATAACTGTGACCGCGCCCAGTATCAGTACGCGATGAACTACGCGTTCGAGCACAATGAGCCTTACTATTGGGGCAGCCCGCACAGCGGGGTCCGCGGCTCCGTCATCGTTCGCGAGACCTATGTCTATAATGATCGCGAATGCCGTTGGGGTGATGCCGAGATCTACATGCCTGACGGAACTTATAATTACGACCGCGTGCGCATGTGCCGCGATGCCTATGGCGATTGGGAAGTCGCCCGGCAGCAATAAGCTCTCCTCGAGCGCAATAAGGGCCGGCCCTCTCCAGGGTCGGCCTTTTTTCTTTCAGGGCCCAGTTTTCTTTCAAGTCGCGGTCCCTGGATGACAATATCCATTCATCTTGCGCTCAGGCGAGGATCGGTAAGCTGCTTGCATAGATCGAAGTGAGCCTTGGGCTCACCAGGAGATGTCCAGATATGAAACTCGCCGCTACAGCCCTTCTTTCCGCCACCGCTATGGCGCTTATCGCGCCAATGGCCTCTGCCCAGAGCTATGCGGAATGTGAACAGAACCGTCAGGATCGTCAGGTCACCGGCGCCATTATTGGCGGTCTGCTCGGCGCGGTGATCGGTAATGAGCTGGCTGATGATGATGACGACCATCATGCCCATCGTCGCCACCACAGGCGTTATGACCGGTATGATCGCCGTTATAACCGTTATGACCGACGTCATGACCGCCATCATCGTCGTCATCACCGCCGCCATCATGATGATAATGACGAGACTGTCGCGACCCTTGCTGGTGCGGGTGTCGGCGCTCTGATCGGTGCAGGCATTGCTGGTGGTGATGACTGCCATACCGCTCGCCGCGACCGGCGCTATGATGATCGCCGCTATGAGCCGTCCCGCTATGATGATCGCTATGACTATGACGACCGGTATCGCGCGTCAGATCGCGGCTATTCAGACGGTTACGACACCCGTTCCAATGGCGCCCTGCTCGGCGGCCGCCATGGATCCTCATCATCGCAGAATTATCAGGCCCGCACTTATCAGGCCGGCCATAACTGGAG
>JAAEZM010000002.1:124096-182971 GCA_018222865.1 Alphaproteobacteria bacterium | reverse complement strand
CCGCAATACAATGAGTATAACGAAGTGCGCTATGTCGAGGTTTATATGTGCGAAGGCCATGACGGCATCTGGCGCCCGGCCGACACTTACGGAAACTAGTTCAGGGCTTTGCGAGCGGCGATCAGGTATTCCTGATTGCCGTCTCCGCCCTTGATCGGGCTTTCGACCGGTCCGCCTGACAGCTCAAAGCCTTCCAGCCCGTCCAGACCGGCGATCACATGTTCGACCGCGCCCTGCGCCAGCTCCGCTGACTTCACCAGCCCACCCTTGCCGATCCCGTCCCGTCCCACCTCAAATTGCGGTTTGATAAGCCCGATAAAATCGGCAGCATCACCGGCCAGGGAAAGCGGTACGGGGATCACTTTCAAAAGCGAAATGAAACTGGCGTCGCAGACGATGAGATCTGGCGCCGGATCGAAGTCCTGCAAAGAGAGGGCACGCGCGTCCTGCGCCTCCATCGACACGATCCGGTTATCGGCACGCAGTTTCGCATGCAATTGATCGCGGCCAACATCCACCGCATAGACTTTCGCCGCACCGCGCTCGAGCAAAACCTGGGTAAATCCGCCGGTTGAAGACCCGACATCAAGACAGGTCCTGCCCGCAGGATCGATCCCGAAAACATCAAGGGCTTCAACCAGCTTCAATGCCGCCCGGCTGACATAGGGATGGGCCGCTTCAGCGTCGACATGCGCCCCCGCCGGGATTTTCTGTGATGCCTTGCGAACGGGCTGGCCGTTCACGCGGACCAGCCCTGCCTCTATCGCTTCCTGCGCTTTCGCCCGGGTTTCGAAAAACCCATGATCGAGAAGATATTTATCGGCGCGGGACATGCGACCTCCATCGCCCGCCCGCGCGGAAAAATCAATCTCCTGAACCCTAAAGGCCGAGCTCGCTCAATCCGGGATGGTCATCCGGGCGCGGCCCGAGCGGCCATCGGAAGAGCCGATCTTCATCTCGGATTTCAACATCATTGATGGAGGCTTCACGCCGTTCCATCAAGCCACTCGCATCGAATTGCCACTGCTCATTGCCGTGGGAGCGAAACCAACGGCCATCTTCGGCCTGGCTCTCATAGACAAAGCGCACCGCGATGCGGTTTTCGCTATGTGCCCAAATCTCTTTGATCAGGCGATAATCCAGCTCTTGGCCCCATTTTCGGCTCAAAAACCCGATGATCGCCTCGCGACCGGTTAGAAACTCATCGCGATTACGCCATTGACTGTCTTCCGTATAGGCAAGCGCAACCTTGTGAGGGTCACGAGTATTCCAGGCGTTTTCAGCCTTACGAACCTTCTCGACGGCGTCTTCATAGGAGAAGGGTGGGACGGGTGGACGGGTCGACATAAAGCACTCCTGCGGTTTGACATGTCACGCAGTTGGTGAATGCCGCCTACAGCTGCAACGCACGCCGCTTCACGTTGGGGTGAGCCGCGTCATGCAACCCGCAGGACCGGTCTGGCGAAGACCTATGCGCGCGCCTCACGCCTGGCAACCTAGATAGAACGCTCTTTTATCAAGCGCGCTCCCGCGCGACTTGTCGAGACGGCATGACCGCCGCGCATTTGCAGGGTCAGCCGCCCTCCCCCAGCCGGCTCTGCGGACTGGACCGAGGATCTAAGAGACTGAAGAGATGACATGGAGACGAGGTCCGCTGAAGCCGACCTCTATACTGCCCCTAATAAAGTTAGGGTCAAGAACGCCTATTCCGCGCCAAATGGAGCCGCGATCACCTTTGCGGCGTCATCCGCACGGCCCATGGCTTCGAGCGCCTTGGCAGCGATATGGCGGGCGTTCAGACCGGCCTGCTCATACATCTCAAATGGCGTGTCCTGATCCTGGAAGATATCCGGGAGGGTCATGGTGCGCACTTTAAGCCCCCGATCAAGGAGCCCGTTTTCAGCCAGGAAATGCAGCACGAAGGCGCCAAACCCGCCGACAGCGCCCTCTTCCACGGTGATCAAGACTTCATGTTCACGCGCCAGACGTGAGATCATCTCGGCATCAAGCGGTTTGGCAAAACGGGCATCGGCAACCGTGGCCGGGAACCCTTTCGCAGCGAGCTCATCTGCCGCCTTGAGCGCTTCCTCCAGGCGCGTTCCGAGAGAAAGGATTGCGACCGACCCTCCTTCACGCAGTACGCGTCCCTTGCCGATCTCGAGCGGCTGGATGTCGGTGGAAATCTCAACCCCGGTGCCATTCCCGCGCGGATAGCGGAAGGCGGAGGGGCGATCATCAATCTGCGCCGCCGTGGCGACCATGCGGCAAAGCTCTCCCTCATCAGCCGCCGCCATGAGCACCATGTGCGGCAGGGCGCCGAGATAGCCGATATCGAAAGCGCCCGCATGCGTGCAGCCATCGGCGCCGACTAGGCCAGCGCGGTCAATGGCAAAACGCACGGGTAGTTTCTGGATCGCCACATCATGGACGACCTGGTCATAACCGCGCTGCAGGAAGGTGGAATAGAGCGCTGCAAATGGCCGCATACCATCGCCCGCAAGGCCCGCCGCAAATGTAACGGCGTGCTGTTCTGCGATACCGACATCGAACATGCGGTCCGGGAAACGCTCGCCGAAGAGATCAAGACCGGTACCGCCCGGCATGGCCGCAGTGATCCCGACCACGCGGTCATCCTTCTCCGCTTCGCGGATCAGCTGTTGTGCGAAGACCTTGGTGTAGGACGGAGCGCCGCCCTTGGATTTTTGCTGCTCACCCGTGACGACGTTGAATTTGGCGACACCATGATACTTGTCCGCAGCGGCCTCGGCGGGGCCATACCCCTTGCCCTTCTGGGTGACGACATGAATGAGAACGGGACCATCTTCTCCATCGCGGACATTGCGCAGAACCGGTACGAGCTGGTCCAGATCATGGCCGTCGATCGGCCCGACATAGTGAAAACCCATCTCCTCAAAGAGCGTGCCGCCCATGGCCATCCCACGCATGTATTCTTCTGCGCGGCGCGCCGCTTCCTCGACGCGGAAAGCCTTGGCGACACCCTTTCCGAGCTTGCGGATATTGCGATAGCCTTGGCTGGAGACAAGGCGGGAGAAATAATGGCTCATCGCGCCCACCGGCGGGGCGATGGACATGTCATTATCGTTGAGGATGACGATGAGACGGGAATTCATCACACCGGCATTGTTCATGGCTTCATAGGCCATGCCCGCCGTCATGGAGCCATCGCCGATCACCGCGATCACATTGCGCTCTTCATCCTTGAGATCGCGCGCTACGGCAAAGCCAAGCGCTGCGGAAATCGAGGTCGAGGCATGTGCTGCACCAAACGGGTCGTATTCGCTTTCAGCACGCTTGGTAAAACCGGACAGACCCCCGCCCTGGCGCAGGGTGCGAATCCGGTCACGGCGCTCGGTCAGTATCTTGTGGGGGTAGCATTGATGGCCGACATCCCAGATGAGTTTGTCATCGGGCGTATCAAACACGTGATGGATTGCCGTCGTCAGCTCGACGACACCGAGCGCAGAGCCTAAATGACCGCCCGTTACCGAAACCGCGTCGATGGTCTCGGCGCGCAACTCATCAGACACCAACTTCAGCGTGTCCAGATTGAGGTTTTTCAGGTCTTTGGGTGAATTGATCCGATCAAGATTTGGCGTCTCGATGGCCATTAAGGTCCGCCTTTCAAGCGCGGCGTGCCAACACAAAGTCCACCGCGTCCATCAACAAATTTGCGCGCGATCCGAAAGGTTCAAGATGCTCTTTCGCCTGCGCGGCCAAATGACGCGACCGGTCCCGGGCGCCTTCCACCCCCAAAATGGTGACGAAAGTGGCTTTTCCTTGACCCGCGTCTTTTCCGACGGCTTTCCCCGCCTCCTCCTCATCACCCGTGGCGTCAAGGAGGTCATCGGTGATCTGATAGGCCAAGCCGAGATCGTGTGCAAACCCTTCAAGCGCCCGACGGATATGATCTTCCACATCCTTGAGGGCAACAGCCGCCTCTGCAGCGAAATTGATCAACGCCCCGGTCTTCATCCGGTGCATGCGTGTAACCACTGAAATATCTAGGGTTTCACGCTCGCCCAGAATATCGATCATCTGACCACCGACCATGCCGGCTGCCCCGCTTGCCCGGGCGAGTTTTTCCACCAGACGCGCACGAATGGCACCACGGCCATGAGTGTCCGGATGCGCCAGGATCTCAAACGCCATGGCCTGGAGTGCATCGCCTGCCAAAACCGCTGTGGCCTCATCATAGGCTTTATGCACCGTCGGACGGCCACGGCGCATATCATCATCATCCATGCAGGGCAGATCGTCATGGATCAGCGAATAGGCGTGGATGCACTCAACAGCGCAGGCCGCGCGGAGCAGGCCGCGCTCATCGGCGTTGATCAAATTACCCAATTCCATCGTCAGGAAGGGGCGCAATCTTTTGCCCGGCCCAAGCGCCGCATAGCGCATGGCAGAATTCAGCTGAGCTTCAGGGCCCTCTGCCCGCGGCAAGAGCGCGTCGAGCGCCACCGTAACGCGATCGGCTGCTTCGTTCAGGCGCTGCTCGAAGATTTCCTGGCTCATCATGATCTCGATTGGCGGGAGCGTGAGGGATGCGGCGGGAGGGCCGCGCAAAAAGCTTACTCGAGGCCGGCCGGCTCAAGAGTGAGGTTACCGTCCTCGCCCTTGACGATTTTTTCGACCTTGAGCTCGGCGTCTTTGAGCTTGCTGTCGCAATGCGCCCGCAAGGCTGCGCCACGCTCATAGATCGCGATGGAGCGTTCCAGCTCAACCTCGCCGCTTTCCAGTTGCTGGACGATGCGTTCGAGCTCACCGAGCGCCTGCTCGAAGCTCATGGACTGGATGTCGGTGTGTTCGCTGTCTGTCATGACGTCTTCTCCCGAGATGGATGCAGCATAGGCAGCGGCTTTCGGCAGGGCAACGCGTTAGCCTGCGTCGTATTCATATTGACGGCAGGACCAATAGGTATCGCCGCCATCATGGACCTGACGATAGCCCGCACGCTTGATATGCGGGCGCATCATTCGATTGAACCAGCCATGGGCGCAAACCACCACATCGCCGGACTGGGCCGCTTCAACCAGAACAGCCGCCGCCATGGCGGCCCGGGCCTCCGCTTCCTGCCGCGTCTCGCGATCACGGGCGAACCCAAACCACCAGGAACAGCGTGCAAACACGCCCCAGGTCTTGGCCATGTAATGCCCTGGCAAAGACGGCGGTGGCAGTTCAGCTTCGACAAAGACCGGATCGATGGTCAGCTCGCGCTCCGGCGCGGCGGCCTGCGCCGTCTCGATTGCGCGCTGCAGCGTGCTGGCAAAGACAATATGAGCGCCTTGCGCCGCACGGATGAGGCGATCTGGCGCTTCTTGACCATGGACGAGAGAGGCCGGCTGATAGGTATTGTCCCACCAGTCGATATAGCCGCGCCAATCCATGCGGGCTTCACGGTTCGCATCCGGCTGACCATGGCGCGCAATTGTAATGCGGCCAGGCTGGACGGGGCGCGGGTCGGAAACGGGCTGAGACATGTCTGCGCGATACGAGCCTTATTCTCGCGTTCGCCAGTGAAGCGGAGAACGCTGATCCTTAGCCGGCAGCGAGTGCGGCGGTGAACGCTGCAGCCGAACGGCCAAGCGCGGGGCAGTCGTATCCGCCCTCTAGAACAGAAACAAGCCGGGAATCCGCAGTTTTATGGGCCACAGACAGCAAGCGTTCTGCAATCCAGGCGTAATCTGCATCGTCCAGGCTGAAGCCACCGAGCGGATCATCACGGTGTCCGTCAAACCCGGCAGAGACGAAAATCATCCCCGGAGCGAAGGCCTCAAGCGCGGGCAGAAGCTCGGTTTCGAAATGCTGGCGCCAGAGCGCAACAGGGGTCTGATCTGGCAAGGGAATATTGAGTACATTCCCGTTCAGCCCGGTCTCCTTGCGCGTTCCCGTACCTGGATAGAGAGGGGCTTGATGAAGCGAGGCGAAGAAGACTCGCTTGTCCGTCTCGGCCAAGCATTGGCTGCCATTTCCGTGATGAACATCGATATCGATGATAGCCACCCGCTTTAGCCCGAGCCCATCAAGGGCATGGCACGCTCCCACCGCGATCGAGTTGAACAGGCAAAAGCCCATCGCCCGATCCGGTTCTGCGTGATGACCCGGGGGGCGTGCGAGACAAAAGGCCGTGCGCTGCGGCGCGGTCATGACCAGCTCCGCTGCCTGAACCACTGCGCCGGCGGCCTGCAAACCCGCCGCGGCGGAAGCCCCTGAAACGACCGTATCCGCATCCAGTCCGACAAGCTCACCCTCGCCCGCCGCTGCACAGGCTTCCAGCACCCGGTCGACATGCGCACGCGTGTGAAAGCGCTCCAGCTCTCCCCGGTTCGCAGGCTTTGCTTTGACCCAATGCAGGTCGTCTACGGCCAAGAGTGCGGTCTTGGCAGCCTCATAACGCCCCGCATGCTCCGGATGACCGGGCGGGACGTTGTGATTGGCGCTGGCCAGGGCATCAATAATGAGCATCGCCATCGGCTGGCACTAGCCGCCCGTCAAGGCGGACAGATCCATAATCTTCACGCCGGGCGGTGTGGGGGCTTCTGCCTCCTCCGGGACGAAGAAATCAGGCAAGAGATCCGTACCCGGAGTGACGGCATACTGGTCGAAATCGGTGACGCCTTCAGAATAAAGGAAGGTATCGTCGATGAGGAAATTACCCGTGAATTCCGCGGCGGGCTTGTTAAGTACCCGATACGCCGTATCCGCCAGGATTTCCGGCTTGCGGCAAGTCTTCATCGCGTCGTCATTGGCCAGGACATTGGAAATCGCTGCCGTAGCGACGGCTGTACGCGGCCAGATCGCATTTGCTGCGATGCGCCCCTTAAACTCCTCGCCCCATCCAAGGACACACAGGCTCATTTGATATTTGGCGCTGGTGTAGGCGACATGGGGACCAAACCACAGACCGCGCATATCAAGCGGCGGGGAAAGCACCAGAATGTGCGGGTTCTCAGCCTTTTCCAGATAGGGCAGGCATTTCTGGGTTACGAGGAAGGTGCCGCGCCCATTCACCCCGTGCATGAGGTCATAACGCTTCATCGGTGTATCGGCAGTGCCCCTAGGGAAGATGGCCGATGCATTATTGACGACGATATCAATCCCGCCAAAACGCTCCACAGCGGCGTTCACGGCCGCTTCGACATTGGCCTCATCGCGAATATCGCACTGGACCGGCAAGGCCTGACCACCAGCCGCTTCAACGGCTTCAGCCGCAGAATGGATCGTTCCGCCCAGACGGCTGTCCTCAGTGACGGACTTCGCGGCAATGACGATATTCGCGCCATCGCGGGCGCAACGCTCGGCGATGGCGAGGCCGATCCCGCGGCTCGCACCGGTGATGAAGATAGTTTTATCCTTGAGGCTCATCCGGCCTTCTCCCCTTTATCTGACAGGGATAAGACTAGGGCGCGATCACAGTCCGCGCCAGACCCGACCCGTCGGACAATACAGGCCAGGCTCCCGCTGGCAGCGCTCAAAGGTAAACGGAACGGTCTCGGCCCGCCCGATCACATTGACCAGCGGCACAAATCCCGGACCGCCATAAGCGCGACTATCAACAGAATTATCGCGATTATCCCCCATCAGGAAAATGTGGCCCTCCGGCACCGTCACCGGCCCGAAATCGTCGAGTACATTATTGTCCTGACGTTCATAGATGGAGTGGCTGCGCCCCTCGCTCAGGCTTTCTGAGAAAAGCGCGACCTCGACAATGTCGCCGCGGTGCTCGCGATAGGTACGCGATCCCTGTGCCTCGCGATGCACCCGTTCGCCATTGAGATAAAGGCGGCCCCGACGCATCTCGATGGTGTCACCGGCAATCGCGGTCACCCGCTTGATCAAAACCAGACCATTGGTGGGCGAGGTCAAAACCACCACATCGCCGCGATCGGGATCATCCCAGGCGAGGCGCCCATCCCAACTGGCGGGCAGGAAACGCTCCATCCCCAGCGGCAGGGAATGGCGCGAATACCCGTAAGCCCATTTCGACACGATGATCCGGTCTCCGACCTCCAAGGTCGGCTGCATGCTCTCGGAGGGAATGTAGAAGACCGCGAAGGCGACGGATGTCCAGGCGAACCACATCGCCGCCAGACCGACGAAAAACCGCCCGAGCTCGATGGTTTCGCGCACTTGCTGGCGTGCCCAGCGCGGCAAACGCCGCAATATCCGAAAGGCGACCGTCATTACCCCTTACAATCCCCGCCAGACCCGGCCTCTAGGGCAATAAAGCCCTTCCTCGCGGCGGCAGCTTTCAAAGGTGAACAGGACCGTTTCCGCACGTCCGACAACATTGGCGAGCGGGACAAGCCCCGGCCCGCGCGGCGCGCGACTATCATTGGAGGCATCGCGATTATCGCCCATGACGAACACGGTTCCCGGCTGGATGGTCACCGGACCATAATCGTCGAACCGATAATCATCGGAGCGCTCATAGATGGCATGCTGGCGATCACCGGGAAGAGTTTCAGTATAATAGCTGACGGTCTGCACATCATTTGAATTATGCGGTCGGTAGTTGCGCACTTCCACCAGCTCGCGCGGGGCGATATTTCCGTTGAGATAGAGCTGACCTTCGCGCACTTCGATCGTGTCACCCGCAACACCCACAACGCGCTTGATCAGATTGCGCGGCGGGTTCTGACGTTCATCCCGGAAAACGACCACATCGCCACGCTGCGGCTCATGCCAGGCCAGGCGACCATTCCAGCTGTCCGGAAGCGCATAACCCAGACCCAGCGGCAAGGAGTGGCGCGAATAGCCATAGGCCCATTTCGACACCAGCACGCGGTCGCCAACCTCGAGTGATGGCTGCATGCTTTCTGACGGAATATGAAATGCCGCGAAACCGAAGGTGACCAGGCCGAACCAGACCGCGGCGACACCACCGAAGAAACGGGCCGTATCAATCACATCTTCCTTATGCGATTGAAATAGATCCGAAAAAATACTCATTTCAGCTTCACCGCCGTGCCATAGGCCAGAATCTCGGCCGAGCCGTCCATCACCGTTGAGGTGGCCAGACGGAAGGTGATGACAGCGTCCGCGCCAAGCTCTTCAGCGTGACGCACCATACGGTCCATGGCCTGCTCACGCGATTCCGCCAGCAATTTGGTGTATTCAGGCACTTCACCGCCGACCAGATTGCGCAATCCCGCAATAAAATCGCGACCGAAGAAACGGGCCCGGACCACATTGCCGCGTGCGACACCGATCACGCTATCGATGTCCCGACCGGGAACGGCGTCGGACATGGTGACGATCAAGCTCATAACGTTTCCTCTTCAATGCCTGGGTCTGACGTCTCGGACGCCGCCCCTTTGCTCATAACATGGCGCGCAATGGCAATGCCGATCGCAGCGCAGCACACCAGCAATATCAAGCTCCAGGGAAAGGGAGTCTGAACACCGGCGAAAAGATCCAGGAGGAGAATAACCAGGAAGACACCGCCGCCGGAGGCCAGCAATATCAGGTTTGTCCGCTGCTCGCGCGTTGCGACCATTCTGTCCGTCCCCTCATCTACACCCTGCGGGATACGTTGAAATCCACGGCATAAAAACCCCGGATCGCAATTTCGCTTCCAATTTGCCAGAGGTCGTGTCCTCAAGGCCATAAGGGATGTCAGCCGGGCCTGTCCCTCTCGCGAAATGCCTGCGCATCTGGCACGGTGCCTGAAGAAGGAGAAAGACCCAATGAGCGGAATGATTATCGACCATGATGAAAACGGCCCGGCCCAAGGGTCAGATCGGCTCATGCTTGGTATTAATTACGGTCTTATGCTGGTCGGGAATATCATCGGCGTAACCACGCTTGTGGCGCTGATTATTGCCTATGCCCGGCGCGAGGGTTCCCCCGGCTGGATCCGATCGCATTATGAATTTCAGATCGCGACCTTCTGGGGCGCACTGATCGGCATCGTGATCTGTACGGTGCTTGTCGTCACCGTGGTGTTCTCCATCTTCGGCGTGTTGGGCTATGTCGCGATCTGGCTCTGGGTGTTGATCCGGAACTGTGTAGGACTTTTGCGCCTGCTCGATGGGCGGGGCATGGGCAATCCGCGCACAATGTGGGTTTAAGCAGCCCTTACCGCCTGCAGGAAGCCCTCAACCTCCTCACGCATCTTTACCGCCTGCTCATTAAGCGTCCGCGCATTGGCAAGTGAACTGTCGGCAGAGGTCTGCGTGCTGGTGGCAAAGGAGCGAACCGAATCCACTGAAGCACTGACCTGCTGCGTCGTTTCGGCGGCCTCATAAGCGCTTTCAGCAATCTGACCCGTCGCTGCGCCCTGCTGCTCCATCGCCGCGGCGATAGCAGCGCAGATCTGGTCGACTGACGAGATCGAACGCGTGATCTCCTGCATGGAGACGCTTGCACTACTCGAAGCCTGCTGGACAGAAATGATGTGCTGCTCGATATCGGCCGTGGCTTTGGCAGTCTGTTCCGCCAATGCCTTGACCTCCGACGCCACAACTGCAAACCCCTTGCCCGCCTCGCCGGCCCGCGCACTTTCAATGGTAGCATTGAGCGCGAGCAGATTAGTCTGTTCCGCGATCTCACGGATGATATTGACAATCTGGCCGATCGATTTCGCTGTCTCCGCGAGACCTTCCACCTGCGCCGAGCTCTCTGTGGAGTTCTCTACAGCTTGATTGGACAAGCGAGCGGACTCGGTGATTTGCGCCGTGATTTCGCGGATCGATGCGGACATTTCTTCTGCTGCGCCAGCGACGGTCTGGACCGAACTGCTCGCTCCGGAGGAGGACGCTGAGACCTTTTCAGTCTCGCCACCCATTTCCTTCGCCGCGCCCGCCAGCTCGGAGGCCATTCGCTCCATATCCGCGGCCAGGCTGGCCAGCCCCTCCATCATTCCTGTCGATGAGGCTTCGAATCCTCCCAGCAGCTCATCAATCTGCGTCTGTCGCCGCACCTGTGCGGCATTGGCCTCATCTTGCTCCCTTCGAAGGGTATCGGCATCCTTGAGAGCCGTGCGAAGTATCTCCAGTGCTCGGGCGACATCGCCCAGTTCATCCTGGCGATCCTGCCCTTCAACCTTCAGAGCTCGTTCGCCCCGTGTCATCCGGTCCATGATTTCCTGCAACCGGATAATCGGACCGGACAGGTTCCGGGTCAGAACAATCGTGAGCGCGAGCGAGAGCAGTATGGCCATGGCGCCCCCCGCGATGCCGATCCAGCGGCCGGTTGTCAGCGCCGATTGCAGACTTTCTTCGCGTGCCTCTAGTAGGCTGCTCTCCATTGCGATGAATTCATCGATCAGGGCGCGAATTGCGTCCATTTGCGCCTTGCCGGCACCCGATGTCTCATAGGTGCGCGCAGAGGACTGTGTTGACGCGTTGCGCATGAGGTTGATCGCCTCGCCCGCATGCGCCTCGCGCCAGCGCTCGCCATTGGTGCGGATCTGCGCAGCGAGATCCTGAGCGCGCGGATTATCCGTCGTCCGCGCGGCCAGTTCGGCGATCGCTTCATCAAATTGCTGAACGCCCAGATGATAAGGCTCGAGGAAGTTTTCCTCTCCGGCGAGCAAATAGCCGCGCAAGCCGGTTTCCTGATTAACCATGCCCATGGCCGCCTGATCGAGAAGGCTCAGCACCTGGTAGGTGTGGCGTGACCAGTTCGATCCATCCAGACTGCGATTAACGCTGAAAACAAATAGCGCGGCAAGCAGGACAGAAATCGCAGCAATAGCGCCGCAAGTGAATGCCAGTTTCCGTCCGATAGTCATGCGCATCGCCGCCTCCACATCTCATGGCGGCATGTGATCCTCAGACGGTTAACCCACACTTAAAACGGGAGCCACCCCAAGGGGCTACTTTTAATTATATATGACTTTGACGAACTGCTTCGATTCGGCGCTAATCCAAGCCGAATCCGATTTCGTTGATCAGATCGACACCGATTGTGATGTCATCGACGCGCGATGGGGACAGCGCCAGCACGGCTTCGGCGTAGAAATTTGCCAAGGCAATGCGCTGAGCCGCGAAAGCCGGATCGCCGACATTTTCCTTCTGGCGGCGGCGCGCAGCAACGGCCCCGACACAGAGCATCCAGCCACCGATCACTTCTCCGGCCAAGGTCAGGAAGGGCGTGGCGCCCGACAGCGTGTCAGACAGATCACTATCGGCCAGCCATACGGCCGCCTCACGAAGCGCGTCGAGCCCGTCCTCCAGGCGCTCGGCCAGAGGCGGAAGGTCCGGGTGGGATGAGGTCGAGCACGCTTCAATCGTCTGCTGGATATCCGCATAGAGTTCTTCGAACGCCGCGCCGCCGGCCATGGAGAGTTTGCGACCGGCCAGATCCATCGCCTGGATCGCGTTCGTGCCTTCATAGATGGGGGCAATCCGCGCATCGCGCAGATGCTGGGCGGCGCCGGTTTCCTCGACATAGCCCATGCCACCATGGATCTGAATGCCGAGCGAAGCGACCTCAACACCGATATCCGTGGACCAGGCCTTGGCCACCGGGGTCAGCAATTCCTCACGGCGCTTGGCTGCAGCGCGTTCTTCTTCATCTTCGCCGAATTCAGCAATGTCAGCCGCGACCGCACAGGCCATGCAAATGGCGCGGGATGCAGCGATCTTGGACTTCATCAAAGCCAGTGTGCGC
The DNA here is from genome assembly GCA_018222865.1 of Alphaproteobacteria bacterium. Lineage (GTDB taxonomy): Bacteria > Pseudomonadota > Alphaproteobacteria > Caulobacterales > Maricaulaceae > Maricaulis. The sequence continues at coordinate 170,332 of JAAEZM010000002.1, read as the reverse complement.
TGAATATCGGGATGGAGGATGATGGCGTGCGGCGCCGGGCCGTCGGCCTCAGGCGCCCGGCCCTGCTTGCGCTCCTTGGCATAGCTCAAGGCTTGCTGATAGGCGCGCTCGGCAATGCCGACACCTTGGACACCCACATTCAGGCGTGCCGAATTCATCATGGTGAACATGGAGCGCATGCCCTCATTTTCACCACCAATCAGCCAGCCCTTCGCACCGGCATATTCCATCGTACAGGTCGGCGAGCCGTGAATGCCAAGCTTGTGCTCCAGGCCGATCGCCTGCAGCGAATTCCGCGTCCCGTCTTCCAGGAATTTCGGCACGATGAAGAGCGAAATCCCTTTCGTGCCATCCGGCGAGCCCGGCGTGCGCGCCAGAACCAGGTGGATAATATTGTCCGTGCAGTCGTGCTCACCCCAGGTGATGTAGATCTTTTGACCGCTAATCGCCCAGGAGCCGTCGGGATTGGGCTCGGCCTTGGTGCGCAGCGCGCCGACATCAGAACCGGCCTGTGGTTCAGTGAGGTTCATCGTTGCCGTCCACTCCCCGGAGAGAAGCTTAGGCAAATACTGGTCGCGCTGTTCCTGGGTGCCATGGGCCAGCAAGGCCTCAATCGCACCATAGGTGAGCATCGGACCGAGGCCGAACGCCATATTCGCGCCCTGGATCATCTCCAGCATCGCCACGCCCAGCGCCCGCGGCAGGCCCATGCCCCCAACATCAGCGGGGAATTGGAGCCCCTGCCAGCCGCCCTCGACGAATTGGGCATAGGCCTCTTTGAAACCGTCCGGCGTTGTAACAACGCCATTTTCCAGCTTGCAGCCCTGAAGGTCGCCCGTGCGATTTATCGGTGAGAGCACATCGCCCGCGAGCTTGGCCGCTTCATCCAGGATCGCGCCCGTCAAATCTTCGCTGAACTCTGCGAACGCGCCGCCAGACTTGACACTGTCCACAGCTGCAACTTCTTCGAGCGTAAATCGCAGTTCGTCTACCGGAGCGCGATAATCCATTTTTCTTTCTCCCAACCGATTTTGCGCAAGATAACGCGCCAATTGAAAACTGCGAGCCCGGAAACGCTGAATTTCCTGCTTCTCGTAAGACAGGGGCTTTCCTGCGACAGTCCAGCGTTTAAATATTCCTCCTATGATTTTGCGCTTTTTCGCCCTCTCCCTGGCTTTCGCCCTGACCGCCTGCGCGACGCCGACAACGGATCCGGCAGAGCTGCCCTCGGGCCAATGGGCGCTCGATCAGGGCCATGCCAGTACTGTCTGGCGCGTGCGGCATATGGGGCTGAGTTGGTATACAGGGCGCTTTGATAGCATGGATGCTCGCCTCGACTTTTCGCCTTCAGACCCGCAATCCGCACAGCTGACCGCATCGATCGAAGCCGCGTCCATCTCCACAGGCGATCGCGAGTTCGACCGGGTCCTGGCGGATGATTGGTTCAATGCGCAACAGCATCCACAAATCCTCTTCGTGTCAGAACGTATCGACGTGACGGGTGAGACAACGGGTCGCGCCCACGGCCAGCTCTCGATGAATGGCCGTACAGCGCCCACCACCCTCGAAATCGAGTTTTACGGTGGGCTCTTCAACCTGCTTGAAGGACGCAATGCGATCGGTTTCGGGGCGGATCTGGTCATCGACCGCACCGTTTTCGGGATTGGCAATCTATCGAGTACACTCGTAGGTGAGCATGTTCTGGTCCGCATTGAAGCGGAGTTCCTGAGGGAGGGATCCTAAATGACCAATGTCTATTCACCCGTCGCGATTGTCTTGCACTGGATACTGGCGATCACGATTTTGAGCATGGTTTTCATGGGCTGGTATATGGAGGATCTGCGCGAGGAACTCCTCAGCGGCGGATCGGTGACCATTGCCGAAGTCCAATCGCTCTATAACCTTCACAAGACAGTCGGGCTGACCATCCTCGCCCTTAGCCTGTTGCGTCTGGTGTGGCGGCTCACCCATCCAGTGCCCGGCCTGCCGCAAGCCATGAAGCCCTGGGAGAAGCAGGTCGCGTCCGGAACGCACTGGCTGTTTTATGCGCTGATGATCGGTCTTCCGATTGGGGGCTGGATGGCATCTTCCGCCTCGCCCTTCCCATCTTATTTCTTCAACAATCCCGAGCTCGCCATCCCGCGCCTTCCGGTTCCCCAGGAAAGCGGGTTCGAGGACGCGATGGGGTCTGCCCACGGCGCAGGCGCCTGGGCCGTTCTCGTCCTCACAGCGCTTCATGTCGGCGCCGCGCTCAAACACCAGTTCATTGACCGGGATAATCTCCTGGCCCGCATGCTCCCCTTCCTGAAAGGATAATCCCCCCATGTTGCGTCCCCTCCTCCTCGCCGCCGCCCTGTCCGTGTTTGCCACTCCAGCCCTCGCCCAGGATTGGTCCGTCGATTATGAAGCCAGCCAGGTCGGTTTCCGCACCGAAGCCTTCGGTGGTGTGCTGGAGGGCGCTTTTCCGGAATTTTCCGCGGAGATCCGTCTTGACCCTTCCGACCTCTCCGATGCGCGCATTGATGCGCGCGTGATGACGGCCGATGGTTCGACCGGCAATGGCCAGGTCGATCAGTCCATGCTCTCTGCGGAAGGGCTTGATCCATCCAACCATGCCGCAGCGCGCTTCACCTCCGAGGATATTCGCGCGGTTGAAGGCGGGTATGAAGCACAAGGCACGCTGAATATTCGAGGCATGGATCAGGCGGTTACCCTGCCCTTCTCCCTGACGATTGATGGCAGCCGCGCCATTGCCGATGCGGAACTGGAAATCGCGCGTCTTGATTACGGCGTTGGCAATTCCAGCTGGGGTGAAACGGCTGCGAACGTCACCATCGTGCTGCACATTGAAGCCGACGCGGCGGAGTAAAACCGCGCACTGCGCTTGCTTTTCAACACCTCATGGCGCTAGCACAGCGCCATGAGCGCCCCCCTCCTGCCCGCCTTGGATAAAACCAGCCTGACGCATGCTGCGACACTGCTTCGCGGTGGCGGCCTGGTCGCGATCCCCACCGAGACAGTGTACGGGCTCGCGGCGAATGCTGCGGATGCTGATGCCGTCGCGCGTCTTTACGAAGCGAAGGGGCGGCCACGCTTCAATCCGCTTATCGCCCATGTCTCCGGACTTGAAATGGCCAAGCGGCTCGGCGTTTTCTCCGAGCTGGCGCAGGCGCTGGCCGAAGAATTCTGGCCCGGCCCTCTCACCCTCGTCCTGCCCAAACATCGCGATGCACCCCTATGCGATCTGGCGAATGCGGGTCTGGACAGTGTCGCCTTGCGCGCGCCGGCACATGAGGCTGCACAGGCCCTGCTCAGGGAATTGGACCTGCCGCTGGTCGCGCCGAGCGCCAATCCTTCCGGGGCTATAAGCCCCACCACAGCCCAACATGTTCTGGATGGCCTGAGTGAGACCATTGATCTGGTGCTCGATGGCGGGCCCTGCCCGGTCGGCCTTGAATCAACCGTTGTGGCGGTTGACGGCGATCAGGCAACGCTCCTCAGGCCCGGCGGGCTGGCACGCTCAGCGATTGAAAAAATCACCGGCCCCCTCGCCATGGCTGGAGACAGCGATGCCCCGCAAAGCCCTGGCATGCTCAAGAGCCATTATGCCCCCAATGCCGCCGTTCGCCTCAATGCGACGACGCGGCGTGACGGAGAAGTCCTGTTAGGCTTCGGCTCCATTGCGGGAGATATCAACCTCTCTGCGCGCGGAGATCTGGTCGAAGCCGCGACACGATTATTCGCCGCCTTGCGTGAACTGGATACAAAGGGTGCAAAAACCATTGCCGTCGCTCCTATTCCCGCAGAAGGTTTGGGCGAAGCCATCAATGACCGTTTGCGGCGCGCCGCCGCCCCGCGAGACACTGCTTGAAGAGCCGATCATGACCGACATGCCAATCCTCACCGCCGATATCGCCGATAAGCTCAAAACCGCTCTGGGGCCGAAAGGCTGGAGCGAGGATGCCAATGAGCTTGCAGCCCTGGTCCAGGACTGGCGCGGTCGTTATCAGGGCCAAACCCCGCTCCTGCTCAAGCCTGGCTCCACCCAGGAGGTCGCGGCGGCGGTGAAAATCTGCGCCGATGCCGGCATCGCCATTACGCCGCAAGGCGGCAATACCTCGCTGTGCGGTGCCGCAACCCCGCAAGGCGAAGTGCTGATCTCCCTGAAGCGTATGAACAAGGTGCGCGAGATCGATACCGGCAATGACTCGATGACTGTCGAGGCCGGCTGTATTCTGGAAAGCCTGCAAAACACAGCCGCCGAGGCCGATCGCCTCTTCCCGCTATCCCTGGGGTCGCAAGGCTCTGCCATGATTGGTGGACTGATCTCGACCAATGCGGGCGGTGTCCAGGTTCTGCGCTATGGCATGACCCGGGATCTGGTTCTGGGCCTGGAAGCGGTTCTGCCTGATGGCACGATCTGGTCCGGACTGACAGGTCTGCGCAAGGACAATACGGGCTATGATCTCAAGCAGTTGCTGATCGGCGCTGAGGGGACGCTGGGCATTATCACCGCCGCGACCCTGAAACTCTTCCCGCGCCCGGCACGCACCGAGTTGGCCTTTATCGGCATGAAGAGTGTTGAGGATGCAGTCACCTTCCTCGGACTGGCCAAACGCCTCTCAGGCAATGCCGTCACCGCCTTTGAAATCCTGCCCCGCATCGCCCTGGAGCGCGTCCTCGAACACGTTCCCGGAACGCGTGACCCGCTGGAAAGCGAACAGGCCTGGTATGTCGTCTGCGAGATGAGTTTCGGCCGCGCCGAGGGCGCGCGCGAGACCCTGGAAGAAGCGCTCGGAGAGGGCTTTGAACAAGGCCTCATCACGGATGGGGCGATCGCCGAGAATGAAACCCAGGCCAAGGACTTCTGGCGGATACGCGAAAGCATTGCCGAGGCTGAGCGCGCCTATGGCCGGTCGGTGAAGCATGATGTCTCCATCCCGGTTTCGCGCATGGCCGACTTCATTGCGCTGGGCAGTCAGCGCGTGACCGAACGTTTCCCTGAAGCCGTGGTGTTCTGCTTTGGCCATGTTGGCGATGGCAATGTCCATTTCAACTTCGCCTCGCCCAGCCCGGGAAAGGCCGAGGAATTCATGACCCAAGCCGGTGACATCTCGGCGGTTGTCTATGACACGGTGGATGAATTTGGCGGTTCCATCTCCGCCGAACACGGGATTGGCATCATGAAACGCGCCGAACTCGCCGATCGCAAACCGGTCGATGTGAAAGTCATGCGCGCCATCAAACAGGCGCTCGACCCCAAGGGCATTATGAACCCGCGGGTCTTGCTGGGATAAACTGCGCCTATTGCATCCATCAAGCATTCCAGTAGCGCTTACCGCCGCAATTACTGGAAACCCGTACGCCCGGGTCTTATCTTCTCCGATGAAAAGGAGATTCGCCTGATGCTGGTTTTGTTGTCCCCCGCCAAGAATATGAATTTCGACCCGGTCGAGCGCGATCTGGCAGCGACCACGCCGACGCTGATCGATGAGACCCGCATTCTCTCCAAGACAACGCGCGGTCTCACCGTGTCGAAGATCAAGGCGATGATGGGTATTTCCGACGATCTGGCGACGCTCAACCGCGAGCGTTTCCAGGCCTTTGACGCGGACCAGCCCGGCGAGAAACAAGCGGCTTTTGCCTTTAACGGAGAGGTTTATCGCGGGCTCGAAGCCGAGACTCTGTCAGATGATGCTCTCGCCTACGCCCAGGATCATCTCCGCCTGCTGTCGGGCATGTATGGCGTGCTGCGCCCGCTCGACACCATCCACCCCTATCGCCTGGAAATGGGCCGCAAACTCCACACAGGCCGCGGCGAGAGCCTTTATGATTTCTGGGGCGATAAAATCGCCAAGGAACTCAATGATGCGCAGGACGATATCGCCGAGCCAGTCATCCTCAACCTGGCCTCGAACGAGTATTTCAAATCCGTCGACAAGAAAAAGCTCAAGGCCCGCGTGATCACAGCGACCTTCAAGGAAGAAAAAGACGGCCAGCTCCGCGCTCTTATGGTCTATGCCAAGAAGGCGCGCGGCATGATGGCCCGTTGGGTGATGGAAAACCGCATCACCGATCCGGCCGATCTGACCAAATTCAATGTTGCAGGATATCGGTTCGAGGAAGCCGGTTCCAAGTCTGACAACCTTCTCTTCACCCGACCGCAACCCGCCGCGGCGGGCAAGAAGGCGGCTTGAGGCGTTATTCCCCACACGCGAAAGCTGTGCTATAACCCGAGGGCCGCCGGGGACAGCGCCTACTGCCCCCATTGGCCGCCCTTTAGGCGATTGAGATACGGATAACGACCTTCCAGCCGCCCATCCGTTCTCTTTTCACCAGAAGGACGAGAGAGCATTTCGGTAAACGAAACAAATCTCCCTCCTCGGTTAAGCGCCGGCCTGAATGGGCCGGCGTTTGCACTCTAGCATAAACACTCTCTATGGTTGCATTTCGCTTGTTTGCTTGACCCTTCGGGCCAGAGGCTCTTATTTGGCGCCAAGCTTCAAACTTGAAAGGTGGTTCATGTCTGGAATTCGTACGGATCTGACCGGTCAGCTCGCTATTATCACAGGCTCGACCAGCGGGATTGGCTGCGCCATGGCAGACGCCTTGGCTGAAAATGGCGCGAACATCGTCCTCAATGGTCTGGGTGACGCGGACGAGATTGAGAGAACGCGGGCCGGGATTGCCGAGCGCCATGGCGTTGAAGTGCGTTATCACGGCGCCAACATGCTCAAGCCGGACGAAATCGCCGACATGGTCAATTCCGCCGCCGCGGAATTCGGACAGGTCGATATTTTGATGAATAATGCCGGCATCCAGAATGTCGCCCCGGTAGATGAATTTCCGGAAGACAAGTGGGACGCCATTATCGGCATTAATCTGTCTTCGGTCTTTCACGCCGCCAAGGCGGTTTTGCCACACATGAAAAAAGCCGGACGCGGTCGTATTGTGAACCTGGCCTCCGCACACGGCCTCGTCGCCTCGCCCTTCAAATCGGCCTATGTGGCCGCCAAGCACGGCGTGATGGGATTCACCAAAACGCTGGCGCTGGAAGTCGCCGAGCAGAACATCACCTGCAATGCTATTTGCCCGGGCTATGTGAAGACGCCTCTGGTGGAAAACCAGATCGCCGATACCGCCAAGGCACGCGGTATTTCTGAGGAAGAGGTTGTGCGCGACGTGATGCTGGCTGCACAACCGACGAAAAAATTCGTCACCTATGAAGAACTTGCTGGCGCACTGCTCTATATCGTGTCTGATGCGGGGGCGAATATGAATGGCTCCTGGATCAGCGTGGACGGCGGATGGACGGCCAAGTAACTCAAAAACCAAGACCGGTTGCCGGCGCGGGCATTGTTGTTGTGCGCGGCGATGAAGTCCTCGTTATCCAGCGTGGAAAACCCCCTTATGCGGGTGAATGGTCGATCCCTGGCGGCAAGATTGAATATGGAGAGACGGCTGAAGAAGCGGCCCTGCGAGAGCTCAAGGAAGAGACCGGCGTAGAGGCCCGCATTATCGGTTTGATCGATGTTGTCGACAGTATTGCCAAACGCCAGCCCGGTTCAGACGGTGACTGGCACTTCTTGCTGATCGATTACGCAGCCGTCTGGACAGCCGGCGAACCCGTGGCCGACGATGATGTATCCGATGCCCTCTTCCTGCCGGTGAAGGATGCCATTGCCCGAACACGCTGGGACAAGACCCGTGATGTCATCGGTCGGGCGGTAGAGATGGTATCTGCCTTGCCAGAGCCACAATCCACGCCATGATGTTGACCATGCGCACACTGCTTGTCCTTGCTTGTACTACTCTGATGACCGCTCCGGTTCTGGCCCAGAAGCAACAGCCTCAGGGCGCTCAACCCGTTGAGGAGAGCCCGCGCTTCCAGACCGAGCCCTATGACATTGTGCGTCAGCGCAATGAACGGCTCGAGGAGCGCCGCAATAGCAATCAGGATAGTCGGCGTGCTGCGAGACCCGTGCGCGGCTATCCGGACCCGGCGCCGCAATCTGGCTTTGAACAGGCTCGCACTCCACAAACCATTCCTGAAGTCATTGAAGACCGTATGAGTGATGTTGATGTGGACCGGGTACTGCCTTTTCTCGCCTACACACTTGGTGAATTGCACTATCTCGCCTTCGCCTGTGAAGGTACCGAGGTCCAGACCTGGCGTGATCAGATGATCCAGCTCATGGCCCTGGAAGCGGAGAGCAATGGGCGCCGCCGCGATGAGCTGATCGAGAATTTCAATGATGGATATCGCGTCCAGCAGCGCTATCGGCCCGTCTGCGGACCGCAGACCGATGCCGAACGACGCGCCCTCGCCTTTCGCGGGCGGGACCTTTCCGAGATGATGCGCTCGGCCTATTTCGATTAATCGGAATTCTGCTCTGCTTTTTCCGAGCACATTTTTCCATTATTGCGGGAAATTAGGGCGAAAAACCTCTCCAAACTCTGCACAAAATGTATCATAACCTCGCTATCCAGCGTTGAGGGGGAAGTCATGTCGGATCGCAGCGCCAAGCTCCAATCTTTAAGTATCGACAGAAGTGAGGATGACGCGTCCTCCTCCGGAGCGTCCTTCGGTTCGCTGGTGATCGTCGCGCTGGTCTCTGCCGGTCTCGCGGCAGGCGGCACATGGTGGTTCTTGAACCAGGCGACACCAGACGCCCCCGCGCCATCCCCGGTCGCTCAATCTCCAGAACCTGCGACCACGCCAACACTTGCACCATCAGCAGAGACACCCGCCCCGGCCCGCCCGGCCCGCGCCACAGGTCTTGTCGCCTCGGGCTATGTTGTGGCGCGCCGCCAGGCGACCGTGTCCGCTGAGATCACCGGACGTATTCGTGAAGTCCTCGTCGAGGAGGGCACTGTGGTTGAAGAGGGTCAGGTTCTTGCCCGTCTCGACGATGAGCGCGCCCGCATCCAGCTGGATGTGCTTCGCGCCCAGCTCAGCGCCGCGAATTCCCGGAGTCAGTCTTTCCGCGCCGACCTGGTTGAAGCGCAAACCGTCCTTACCCGTGCGACGGCGCTGGCTGAGCGCGATTTCGGGTCTGAAGCGGCGGTCACAGCGGCCCAAGCGCGGGTGGAAAGCCTGCAAAGCCAGATTTCGGCCGCCCGCGCTGATGCCACCAGTATTCGAGCACAGATCCGGTCCCAGGAAGACCTGATCGACCGCCACATTGTCCGCTCGCCCTTTGCCGGTGTTGTGATTGCCAAGAATGCGCAGGTCGGTGAAATCCTCTCTCCCGCCTCGGCAGGTGGCGGTTTCACACGGACCGGTGTTGCCACTCTCGTGGACATGGCCTCGCTGGAAATCGAGGTGGATGTCAATGAAAGCCAGATTGGCCGGGTTAGCGCCGGACAAGTCGTTGAGGCCCGCCTGGATGCCTATCCGGACTGGCGCATCCCGTCCCGCGTCGAAGCCATCATCCCCACAGCCGACCGCAGCCGCGCAACCATTCGTGTGCGGGTCGCCTTTAACGAGCGCGATGACCGTATCCTACCCGATATGGCCGCCCGCGTGACCTTTGTAGAATAACGCTCTTTAGCCGCACACCACTCGCCAGGAGATTGACATGACAGCCCTCTACACACTGACCGACCTGTCGAAGAAATATACGCGCGGCAAGGAAACGCTCACGATTTTCGAAGAGCTGAACATGACCATCGATCAGGGAGATTTTATCTCCATCATGGGGCCGTCGGGTTCGGGTAAGACCACGCTCTTGAACCTGCTTGGCGGGATTGACCGCCCCTCTTCCGGCGCCGTGGATTGTGAAGGCGTCCGGGTCGATAAATTGTCCGAGGGCAAGCTGGCGAAATGGCGTTCAGCCCATGTCGGCTTCATCTTCCAATTCTACAATCTCATGCCGATGCTCAGCGCGGCGCAGAATGTGGAGTTGCCGCTTCTCCTGACCAGCCTTTCGAGCAAGGAGCGCAAGAAACGCGTTGAGACCGCGCTCGATATTGTCGGCATTCTTGATCGCAAGGGGCACCGCCCGGCCCAGCTTTCCGGCGGCCAGCAACAGCGTGTTGGCATTGCCCGAGCCGTTGTCGCCGATCCGAAAGTCCTGCTCTGCGATGAGCCCACAGGCGATCTTGATCGCGCTACAGCCGATGAAGTGCTGGAAACCCTGCAACTCCTAAATCGCGAGCTCAACAAGACCATAGTCATGGTCACGCACGACCCGGCTGCCGCAGGCTATGCGAGCCGCCAGCTTCATCTCGACAAGGGTCGTTTTGTGGAGCGGGAGGCTGTGTGATGAATGATCTCACGATTATCCGGAAGAATCTCTTCCGGAAGAAATTAAGAGCCATCCTTCTGACCCTCTCCATCATGATCGCTTTCCTGATCTATGGGGCGCTGGGTGCCTTCTATAATGTCTGGACGGCAGGAGTGGATATGGCGGCAGCCAACCGCCTGATCACCGTCAACCGGATCAATTTCACCGTCGATATGCCGATTGCCTATTTCTCTCGGATCCAGTCCGTTGAAGGCATTGAGAATGTCAGCCATGCCAACTGGTTCGGGGGGTATTACCAGGAGCCTCGCAACTTCATCCAGACATTCGCCATTTCTCCGGAGGCCTATCTGGAGAGTTATCCCGAACTCGTCATCCCGCCCGAACAGCGTGCCGATTTCATTGCGGATCGAACCTGTCTGCTCGTGGGTGTGGACCTGGCTGCGCAATATGGCTGGGAAGTCGGAGACCGCATCCCGCTCAACTCCAATATCTGGCAGCAGGATGATGGCACTTCCGATTGGGACTTCAATATCTGCGCCCTCTTCGACGGCGATGAGGAAGAAATCCCGGCGAATTACGCCATGTTCCACTATGAGTACTATAATGAGAGCCTGGCCTTCAATCGCGACCGTATCGGCTGGATGGTCGTGAATACGACCGACCCGGATCTGAATGACCAGGTCGCACGGGACATCGACGCCCTCTTCGCCAACTCCTCCGCTGAAACAGAAACCACCACGGAAGCAGCCTTCTCCCGTGCCTTCCTGGAGCAGGTCGGCAATATTGCCATGATCCTTCTCTCTGTCATCGGTGCGGCCTTCGCCACCATCTTGATGATTGTCGGCACGACAATGGTGATGGCGATCAATGAGCGGACCCAGGAAATCGCCGTGATGAAGACGCTGGGCTTCCCGGCACCGCGTATCTTCCGCATGGTCTTGTCTGAATCCATCCTGCTCAGCTTTGTCGGCGGATTGCTGGGCTTGGGGCTAGCGACGCTGATCGTCGAAGGGGCGTCCTCGGCCCTCGCCGGTTTCCTGCCCGGATTGTCCATGCCGATGGATGTCGTTCTGACGGCATTTGGATTGATGCTCGGTCTTGGTCTCCTGACCGGTCTTGGCCCGGCCCTGTCGGCGCAGCGCCTGTCGATCATCGAAGCCTTCAACAAGCACTAGGAGCGACATCATGTTTTCCCAGACCCTTGCGGTAACAATGATCAATCTCCGCTCCATTCCGCAAAGATGGGCGTTGTCCTTGGCGACGATCTTCTCCATCGCGCTTGTCGTTGCAGTCTTGCTCGGCTTCCTGGCGATGGCCAATGGCTTCCGCGCAACACTCTCCTCGACCGGCTCGGATGATGTCGCTGTCATGCTGCGCGGCGGTTCACAGGCCGAACTGAATTCCGGGCTGTCCCGGGATGATCAACGCATCGTCGCGGAAGCCCCCGGTATCGCGCGGGACGCCGCCGGCGAACCGATCGTGTCGGGCGAGCTCTATGTGATCGTCGACGGTATCAAACGCTCCAGCCGAACTGAGGCTAATCTGCCGCTGCGCGGTGTCGGCCCTCTCGCCGCGACCCTGCGTGCTGATTACCAGATCGTGGAGGGGCGCGCTTTCGAACCCGGATCCAATGAGCTGGTCGTCGGGCAATCAGTACAACGGGAATTTTCTGGCTTCGACCTTGGCCAAGTCATCCGGCTTGGGACCAATGAATGGGTCGTTGTCGGCGTCTTCTCCACCGGAGGGTCTGTTTTCGAAAGCGAGATCTGGGCCGATATCGGAACCATCCAGAACCTCTATCAACGTGGAACAGCCATCCAGTCTATCCGCGCACGCATGACCTCTGCGGACGCGATTGAAGGACTTGAAGCCTTCATCGAGAATGAACCACGCCTCAATCTCGATGTCACGAATGAGGCCGAATACTATGCCGATCAGGCCGGTGGCACGTCTGACCTGATTATGTTTCTGGGCTGGCCGCTCGCTATTGCGATGGCAATCGGCGCGCTCGCCGGTGCCTGGAACACGATGTATTCTTCCGTCGATACGCGCATGAAGGAGATCGCCACCTTGCGAGCCATCGGATTTGCAGGTTCCTCGGCAGCCATCGGCACCATGGTGGAGAGTATGATCCTTGCAGTGATTGGCGGACTTGTGGGCGCAGTGGCTGTCTTCCTGATCTTTGACGGGATCAGCGCCTCGACCCTCGGCGGCGGCTTCACCCAGGTCGTCTTCTCCTTCGCGGTCACCGCTGATGCCATCATCAATGGCATCGTGCTGGCACTGATCATCGGGTTCGCAGGCAGTATCTTCCCGGCCATCCGCGCCGCGCGCATCCCTCTGCTGGCCGTGCATCGGGCATAGCGAAAGAACTGGGTAAGAACAAAAAACCCCGGCGCTCTAACGAGCGCCGGGGCTGTGTTTTCTCGAACTTCTCAGATCACCCTTCCGGCAAATTCTCCATGAAGTGGACCGGTTCGCCGGCGCCCTCAGTGACCAGCTCATCATCGCGCATGATCACCTTGCCGCGCACGATGGTGGCCATGGGCCAGCCCTTGACCGTGCGGCCATGGAAAGGTGTCCAGCCGGACTTTGAAGCCGACCAATCGTCAGTGATTTCGCGGGAATGGTTCATGTCGACCAGGGTGAAATCCGCATCCCAGCCGCGCGCCATGCGGCCCTTGCCAGCGATTCCGAAGACGCGCTGAACCCCGTGCGAGGTCAGATCGACAAAGCGCTCCAGGGTCAGCCGGCCAGCATTCACATGGTCGAGCATGATCGGGACCAGGGTCTGGACGCCCGGCATGCCGGACGGGCTCTGCGGGTAAGGCTTGGCCTTTTCTTCCAGCGTATGCGGAGCATGATCCGAGCCGATCACATCAACAACACCCAGAGCCAGACCGCGCCAGAGACCATCAATATGATGGCGCTCGCGCACGGGCGGGTTCATCTGGGCGCGCCCCTTGATCTCTTCATAAATACCGGGCGCTTCCAGTGTCAGGTGCTGGGGCGTGGCTTCCACAGACGCGATATCGCGATGATGCGCCAGGAATTCCATCTCCTCGGCGGTGGAGATATGGAGGACATGGATCCGCTTGCCGGTCTTGCGCGCCAGTTTGACCAAACGCTTGGTTGACATGATTGCGGCTTCCGGATCGCGCACGACCGGATGGCTTGTCCAATCACCCGCGACAGCGAGACCGCGACGCTCTTCCAGACGGTATTCATCCTCGGAGTGGAAGGCGGCCCGGCGCTTGATGCGGCGGAGGATGCGCTCAATACCCTCATCATCCTTGACCAGGAGTGAGCCGGTGGACGCGCCCATGAAAACCTTCACACCGCAACAGCCGACCATCTGCTCCATCACTGGCAGAATGTCGTAATTCTCATTCGTTCCGCCCGCGTAAAACGCATGATCGCAATGCATGCGGTTTTTGGCGCGATTGAGCTTGTCGGTGAGCATATCCGGCGAGGTCGTCGTCGGCTCGGTATTAGGCATTTCAAAGACCGCCGTCACACCGCCCAGAACAGCCGCGAGTGAACCGGACTGGAGGTCCTCTTTCCATTCCATTCCCGGTTCGCGGAAATGGACCTGGCTGTCGATCACGCCGGGCAGTACATGCAGCCCGGTACAATCGACGACTTCACCAGCGCTGGCCTGGGACAGATCGCCGATCTCTGCAATCTTGCCATTGATCACGCCCACATCGGCCTTGCCGCGGCCGGCATGGTTTACCACTTCGCCGCCCTTTAGCAGCAGGTCAAAGGTCTGGCTCATCGTGATGTCCTTTCCAGCAAAGTCTTGGTCGCCTCATAGGCCGCCTCGACGCTCAAATCCAGAAGCAGGCTTTCCTTCTGGAAGCGTCGCTCATCCTTAAATCGGGCATAATGCTCTTCGAACGAGGTTTCGCCTCGTACGACCGCGGTCTTATCACCCCAAGGCCCATAAAGCCTTGTGTCAGTTGGTCCCATCAGTCCGAGCGTCGGGGTCCCGGCGGCGGCGGCGATATGCATCAAACCGCTATCATTGCCGATATAGACACGCGGCCGGTGCAGAGCGGCGGCGACGGTGTCGAGATCCAATGCTCCGGTCAGATCCAGCAGCTGCTCTGCTGGCAAGGCCGCATGCAAAGGCTCAGCAGCGGCTTTATCGCCCGGGCCTCCAAAAATAGCGATCTTGGCCCCGGAAAGCGGCCCGCCTTGCGCTGTCAAACGCTTCACCAGCTCGGCAAAACGTTCACCAGGCCAGACTTTGTAGGGGGCAGAGGCAGAAGGGCAAACGGCGAGCCAGGTTTCATTATCCGGCAAGAGCTCGGCGGCCTTGTTGCGCGCCTCATCGCTGACCCAGAGCACCGGGTCTGCTGGCTTTTCCAACCGGAGAATCTGAGAGGCTTCAACGACCTTATTGATCGGCGTGCTGGAGCGCTGGTGGATACGGCGCTTCTTGGTCCACAACACATAGCTGGTCGCTGAGCCGCGAATATCGACAACCAGATCCCAGCGCTTCGCGACCGTGCGCGTCCACAAATCAATCCAGTGCCCGCCGCGCTTCTTCTTGGCCATGACGATGATCTCATCTAGGCGTGGCAAAGCGCGGAATAAGGGTTCAGCCAAGGGGCCGCAGGCAATGATAAAACGGGCATTGGGACGCGTTTCGACCAGATGGTTCAAAATGCCGGAATTGATCACGGCATCGCCAATACGGGTCGAGGTTATGAAAAGCACGCGTTCCATGGCCGCCGGGGATAACCCGCACCGCGCCTCTTGGCCAGCGCAGAACGCAATGCCATATCCCCCGTTATGAGCACTGAATTATACAGACTTCCAGGCCGGTCTATCCTCACCCTGATCGGCTCCGATGCCCGACCGCTCCTGCAGCGTGTGATCACGGCAGACGTTGAACACCTCGAGCCCGGCCAATGTCGGCCCGGCGCGCTCTTGACCCCTCAAGGCAAGATCATCAGCGACTTCATGCTGTTTCCCCGCGAAGATGGCCTGGTGATTGATATCGCCGAACAGGCTGCACAAGCGCTCAAGAAGCGCCTGACGATGTATAAGCTCAAGGCCGATGTCGAGATCGCGATCGATGACAGCCTCGCCTCTCTTTGGGCGGAGACGGCGTTTGACGGCGCAGCGAAGGATCCGCGTCTCGACCATGTTTTCCGGTCCATCGGCGCTCCGGGTGACACAAGCGAGCGCGCACTGGATGCGATCGAAATCGCAGCGGGCGTGCCAAGCTTCAGCCGTGATTATGGGGAGGCGGAAGTCTTTCCCACCGATGTCAATCTGGATGTTTATGGCGGTATTGGCTGGACCAAGGGGTGTTTCATTGGTCAAGAAGTCGTTTCGCGGATGAAACGTCGCGGCACGATCCGCAAGCGCTCGCTGGCGGTGAGCTTCGAAAACAGTGCGCCGGCAACCGGCAGCGATCTGAAAGCCGGCGAGAGCACTATTGGCGAAATTTCTTCTACTTCCGGCCGCCATGCTGTCAGCAGGGTGAGGCTGGACCGGTTGGAGAAAAGCGATTCCCCTGTCATGGCTGATGGGCGGGTGGCTCACATCGAGCTGCCGGAGGCTTTAAAACCGGAAACGCCATAATGGAAAACCGCTGTGCCTGGGTCACACCCGGTGATGCTCTCTATGCCGACTATCATGACACTGAATGGGGGGTGCCGGAATATGATGCCCGGGCCCTTTGGGAAAAGCTGATGCTGGACGGATTTCAGGCTGGTCTCGCCTGGATCACGATCTTGCGCAAGCGCGACACCATGCGCGCGGCTTTTGATGGTTTCGAGCCAGAAATCATCGCCCGTTATGATGATGCAAAGCGGGCCGAACTGCTTGAAAATCCCGGGATCATCCGATCCAAGCTCAAAATCGAAGCGGCCATTGGAAATGCGCGCGCCTATCTGGAGATGCGTGATCAGGGTCTCGATTTTTCCGACTATCTCTGGAACTACGTGGATGGTCGGCCGATTGTGAATGAGTTCAAGGCGCTCGCCGACCTGCCGACGAACACACCGCTGAGTCAGACCATTTCGAAAGACCTAAAACGCCGGGGCTTCAAATTCGTTGGACCGGTCATTGTCTATGCCTTCATGGAAGCCGTCGGGCTGGTCAATGATCATGAAGTGACATGTCCGCGGCACCAGGCCGTTCAGGCCATGGCCCGCAACTGAGTCGAGAAACGCAGCTCACTGGGTGACGTATAGGTCCAATCCCACTAGGTTCGCGGCGATTAAGCGTTGCAAGGATCTGTTCGCATGAATGTCGTTATCCGTTCCACCGGGCTTTGGAAGCCGGAAGAGTCTGTCTCCAATGACGAGCTCGTCGCTTGTTACAATGCTTATGTGGAACGCTTTAACGATGAAAACGCGACGGCCATTGAACGCGGTACCGTCGAGGCGCTGAACCCGTCATCCTCCGCCTTCATCGAGAAGGCGTCGGGTATCAAGTCACGCTACACAATTGACAAGGACGGCGTGCTCGATGTCGAGCGCATGCGTCCGCGCGTGGCGCCGCGGCCAGATGATGAAATCTCGCTGATGGCTGAAGCCGGACTCGCAGCCGCCCGCCAGGCGCTGGAGACTGCCGGTCGGGACCCCAAAGACATTGATGCGGTGATCTGCTCGGCAACATCCATGCAGCGCACCTATCCCTGCATCGCGATTGAGATCCAGAAAGCACTGGGCATTGAGGGCTTTGCCTACGACATGTCCGTTGCCTGTTCGTCCGGCACATTTGGGTCGATTTCCGCGATCAACATGATCAAGACCGGAATGGCGAAATCTGTTCTGGTCATCACGCCGGAGATCACCACGCCGCAGCTCAATTTCCGGGATCGCGACAGCCACTTTATTTTCGGTGATGTCGCCATTGCGGCGCTGATCGAGGCGGAAGACATGCCCGGTGATGCGGGATGGGCTGTGCGTGGCACTCGCATGATGACCACCTATTCCAACAATATCCGCTCAAATTTCGGCTTCCTGAATGCCAGCGAAGAGCCTGCGCCGGCATTTGAAGATCGCTATTTCGTCCAGGAGGGCCGCAAGGTCTTCAAAGAGGTCTGTCCAATGGTGATCGACCTTATCAATACCGAGCTGGGCAAGCTGGATTGGACCTCCGCAGACCTGAAGCGCATGTGGCTTCATCAGGCCAATATCAACATGAATATGATGATCGCGCGGAAAGTCTATGATCGTGAATTCTCATCAGAGGAAGCGCCGATCGTTCTGGATGAATACGCCAATATCGCAGGGGCCGGCTCGCTTGTAGCCTTCCATCTCCACCATGACGGCTTCGAGAGCGGCGATAAGGGCCTGATCTGTTCCTTCGGTGCCGGATATTCCGCCGGCACGATCTTCCTGGAAAAGCGCTAGTGGAATAAGCCGCGTCTCCAGGCCAGATAGATCAGTCCGGCGTTAGAAGCAGTCCACAGACACCTCGCACCGTTCTGAAACGAAGACAGTCGGATTCCATTACTTGCCTGGTTAGGAACATGCGGTTTCTGCTGCTTGGCAAGTCACAGCTGATGCGCTCCACCCGCTCGTCCTGTAAAAAAAAGGCCCGGCTAAAAAGCCGGGCCAGTGGAAACGTTCTTAACCGGGGAGGAGTGGTTAAGACGTAAAACAGGTAAAAAGGCGCGCGATCAGTTGATCTTTTCGCCGTGCAAAGACGTGTCGAGGCCTTTGATTTCGTCTTCCTCATCAACACGAAGCGTCATGAATTTCGACTGAATGAAGAGGATGGCGGCGGTTACGATGCCACAATAGATGGCTGCCGCCAGCGCGCCCCAGGTCTGGGTCCAGATCTGCAGGAGATTGCCCTCAATGGCTCCAGCAGCACCACCGATCGCTTCCGAGGCGAAGACGCCCGTCAAGACCGCCCCCACCAAACCGCCTACGCCATGCAGGCCGAAGGCATCGAGGCTATCGTCAATCTTCAGAAGCTTCTTCAGCCCGGTCACTCCGTAATAAGCGCCCGCAGCCCCACCAATACCGACGAAGAAACTCGCCCAGGCCGGGACGAAACCGGCAGCCGGTGTAATCGCGACCAAGCCTGCTACAGCTCCAGAGGCAGCGCCGAGAGCGGAAGCCTTGCCACGCGTTACCCATTCAATGATCAGCCAGGTTAAAACTGCAGATGCCGTTGCCAGTTGGGTGGTGACCATGGCGTGAGCCGCGGCTCCGTCTGCCGCCAGCGCCGAGCCTCCATTAAATCCAAACCAGCCAACCCAGAGCATTCCGGCGCCGATCAGGGTCAAGGTGAGGTTATCCGGCATCATCGAGGCGCCAGGATAGCCTCGACGCGGCCCGATAAACTTCGCCAGGACCAGACCGGCGACGCCTGCATTGATGTGAACCACGGCGCCGCCGGCAAAGTCGAGTACCCCCGCCTCGCCTAAAAATCCGCCACCCCATACCCAGTGGCAAATCGGGGCGTAAACCAGCACGAGCCAGACGGCTCCAAAAATCAAGAATGCGGAAAACCGGATGCGTTCAACGGCAGCGCCCGCGATGATCGCGACGGTAATGACCGCGAAGGTCAGCTGGAACATGAAGAAGAGGTTTTCCGGCAGTTCGCCGAACAGGGTGGACGGCGTGACACCGCTCAGTCCCACCCGGGACAGTCCGCCCACAAAGGCTTGTACCGGTCCGCCATCAGAAAAAGCCAGGGAATAGGCGATCAGGGCCCAAACCACACTGACCACAGCCGCTGCGCCGAAGCTCTGGACCATGGTGGACAGCACATTCATGCGGCGCACCATGCCGGCATAAAACAGCGCGAGGCCGGGCAAGGTCATAAGCAAAACAAGGGCTGTCGAGGTGAGTATCCAGGCGACATTTCCGGAATCGATCTGTGTAGCGTCCATGAGTTCGGCTCTTCGTATTGCGTTGCAGCAAAGCTAGGAGGGAGTCCGATGGAGCGTCGACAGAATTGGGCAAAAATTGTGTGCGGACCAGCACAGCGCCCCAGACTTAAGCAGATTTGCCCATTTTTTGAGCAAGCGCGCAAAATCAGCCCGCAATGCAGGCCCGGATTGATTAGAAGAAGGCATCGGTTAGGGTGGTCGCAGGGGCAAAATATCGGATTGTACCGTGCACAAGGCTATCATTCGCTCGACGGGATATTGGGTCCCGGAAGATGTCATCACCAATGAAGAACTGGTCGCGAGCTATAATGCCTATGCGACCCGCTTCAATGAGCAAAACGCGGCTGCGATATCCGCTGGCGAAGCGGAGCCCGTGCCGCTTTCAAGCGCTGAGTTCATCACCAATGCCTCCGGGATTGAACGTCGCCATGTGATCGACAAGACCGGCATTCTCGATATTGACAAGCTGCACCCGCGCATCACCCCTCGCAGCTACAGCGAAACCGCTTTTCAGACCGAGCTGGCGATGAATGCCATTCGTCCCGCGCTGGATAAGGCTGAGCTGACTGGTGCTGAGATTGATGCCGTCATTGTCGCCTCATCCGCCCAACAGCGAAACTTCCCGGCCATGGCCTGCGAGATCCAGGAGCAGATCGGCTCAACCGGTTTCTCCTTTGATCTGACCATGGCTTGCGCCTCTGCGCTCTACGGCCTCAACCTCGCCAATTCGCTCATCCAGTCAGGCCAGGCTGAACGCGTGCTGATCGCGTCGCCGGAAATCATGACCTGCATCAATGTGCATTCGCGGCGTGATGTGCACTTCATCTTTGGTGATGCGACCGCGGCAATGATCGTCGAACGTGATACCGGCCAGACCGGTGGCTGGGACGTTGTGGGCACGCATTGCGAGAACAAGTTTTCAACCGCGCTGCGCTCAGATTTCGGCTTCCTCAACGATGCTGAACGCCTGGTTGAGCCGGGCTATGCGCCGGGTCTCGACCAGGACGGGCACAAGGTCTTCAAGGACGTCGTCGGCTTCGCCCCCACGGTTGCGCGAAATCTGATGAAGCGGATCAATCTTGAGCCACATGATGTCAGCCGCACCTGGCTGCATCAGGCGAATATCCGCATGGTCGACATGATCGCCAAGCGGATTCTCGGTCGTGACCGCACGGAAGACAACGCGCCGGCGATCCTGCAAGAGTATGGAAACACCTCCTCATCCTCTGTGGTGATGAATTTTGAGATGAATTCCGATGATATGGCGCCCGGCGATTACGGGGTCATGTGCGCCTTTGGTGCCGGATATGGCGTGGGTTCTGCTGCTGTAAGGAAACGCTGATGCGCTCTATACTCGCCCTGAGCCTGGCTGCAGGCCTCACCGCCTGTTCTGTTACGGAAGAAGACCGAGCTGAGGGCGAAGCTGCCGAGGCTGAAACAGCCCAAGCGGACACAACGCCACCTGGCACCGATATCTACACTTATGCCTTATCCTGGGAAGATGAGCTTCCCGTTCTTGGTGAGGCCATCGCGGTTGTCGGCTCACCCGGATATGATAACCAGCCGTATTTCCTGGAGCCCGATGAAGCAGGCTCCGTCGCTCTTCTCTACACATCAGCGGGCGATAACGGTGAGACCGACATCTGGTATCGCGAACTGACGAGCGGTGATAGCTGGCCTATTACAGATACGCCGGACGCCAGCGAGTATTCGCCCCGTCAACAACGTGGCGGTGGGTATTCCTACATCTATCAACCGCCGGGCGGCTATGCTGGCCACGCGCATCTTGAAGAGTTTGACTACGAGAGCAATTCCCGTGTATCGCGACCGACCCATGATCTCGGCCCGGTCGGTTACTACGTCTTCAGCGATGATCTGCGCCATGTGGCTGTTTTCGCGCTGGGTGAACCGAATACGTTACAGCTCATCAACCGCACGAGCGAGCCGGAAACTGTTACCCATATCGCTGACAACCCTGGACGCACGCTGACCCGAGCGCCCTATGATCTCGCTACCTGGTTCTCTGTCGCAGATTCTGAAGGCAATCATACTGTTAGCGTGCTCGACTTTGAAAGCGGGCGCACCGAAGCGCTGTTTGCCCTGCCGCCAGGATCGCAGGACTTCGCCGCCATCAATTTGGGCGATGGCGGTATCGGCTTCTTCTCCACAGACAGCGGCGTGCTGGTCTATCGCGATAGCCGTCGCGACTGGACACCGATTGCCGACATCGACGCGCTAGGGCTCACAGGTGTCACGCGAATAGCGGTCGACTACACACATTCGGTGATCGCAGTCGTGGCCGAGGAATAGCTCAGCCCGCCTCCAGAATGCTCAGCAATTCTCTCAATCCGGCATCAAGGCGGGCCCGCGCATCTGCATCCAGAGACCGTAAGATATCCTCCTCATTGTTCACATGAGCGGATACGACATCATCGATCAGCTTAAATCCATCATCCGTGAGCGCGACCAGAAGGCTGCGCGCATCCAACACATTCGGCAGACGCTGGATCCATCCCTTCGCTTCCAGCTTTTTCAGCCTGTGCGTCATCGTGCCTGAGGTCAGCAGCAAGCTGTCAAACAAATCGGTCGGCGATAAGCAATAGGGTTCCCCCGAACGTCGAAGCGTGGCCAGGACATCAAAATCACCCGCGCTCAGATCATGCTCCCGATATATTTTATCCAATCGTGGACCGATCAATTGAGAGCAGCGTTTTAGCCTTGCAATCAATGCCATAGCACCAAGCTCCAAGTCTGGTCGCTCCCCTCTCCACTGATCGATGAGCCGGTCGACCATGTCGGGTTTTCGATTTTTTTCCATGCCACCCCTTGTATCTTGAATTCAAGACATATATCTGCTGCTCACACAGGTTATCTTGAGCTGAAGATATGTCCATGACGCAGACACACAATAACGGCACGCTCCGCACCGCGCTCGATACGCTCCTGACCGCTTTGGCTCCTGGGATTTGGGGCTCGACCTATATTGTCACCACGGAGCTATTGCCGCCGGACCGCCCGTTCACCGCTGCTTTGATACGGGCATTGCCCGCTGGCCTAATCCTACTTTCGGTCAATCAAGCCCTGCCCAGCCGGGCGTATTGGCCCAAGCTTCTCATTCTTTCCGCCATCAATATCGCCGCCTTCCAGGCGATGATCTTCATCGCAGCTTACCGCCTGCCCGGCGGGCTGGCCGCGGTGATTGGCGCCTTCCAGCCCCTGCTGGTTATGGCGCTGGCCTGGTCGCTCGATGCGAAACGTCCCATCCCGCTCGCCGTTCTGGCGTCCGGAGGCGCGATCGCAGGCATGGCTCTGCTGCTTCTTTCCCCGACGGCGAGCTGGGATGTGATCGGAATCACTGCGGCCTTTGCCGGGGCCTTCTTTATGGCGGCGGGCATTTACCTGTCGCGTCGCTGGGCGCCGGATATGTCCGTGGGCGCATTCACCGGCTGGCAACTCCTCCTCGGCGGATTAATGCTGATCCCGGTCGCCCTTGCCATAGATCCTCCACTGCCGCCGCTCAATGCGGTGCAGGCCGGCGGTTACATCTATCTCAGCCTCGGCGGCGCGCTGGTCGCCTATGCGCTCTGGTTTCGAGGCATTGGCCGCCTGTCCCCCGTCTCAGTCTCGTCACTTGGACTTCTCAGTCCGGTGACGGCCGTTTTGCTGGGGTGGGTCATTCTCGGCGAGCGCTTGAACACGCAGGGACTCATTGGGCTGACCGCCGTGCTCGCTGGCATTCTGGCAGTCCAATTCATCCAACATCATTCCCCTCCCCCCGCCTTTCCAAAACAGGAGAATTCCCATGTATGACACGCCTCATTATGACGCCCTGAACGATCTTCTCGTCTCGCGGCGGTCTGTCGGCCTCTTCCGCGAGAACACACAGATTGCTGACCAGACACTTCGAGACCTGGCAGAAGCCGCAACTCGCGCGCCAAGCGCCTATAATCTTCAGAACTGGCGCTTCATCGCCGTGCGCACACCGGACGCGAAAGCCCGGTTGCAAGCCGCCGCTTATGGCCAACCCCAGATTGGAACCGCCTCTGCAACCTTCATCATGATCGGTGTTGAAACCGGCTATCTTGACCTGGCCGATCGACTTCGCCCCGCTCAAGACGCTGGCATCGTCCCTGACGCGGTTGCCGAGAGCTGGATTGACGGGGCCGCGCAATCTCACAGCCAGAGTTCGGAATTACGGCGCGATGAGGCCTTCCGCTCGGTTTCTCTTGCATCCATGTGCCTGATGCTGGCGGCGGAAAGCCGAGGCCTTGCGACCGGACCAATGAGCGGGTTTGACGCGGACGCTGTACGCGATGCCTTCGACCTGGCTCCCGGTGAAATCCCGGTCATGCTGATCACGGTTGGCGTCGCGGAGAACACGGCGTGGCCGCAAAAGCCACGCCGTCCTGTCGAAGACGTTCTCAGCTTTGCCTAAACCGGCTGCGCCTCGGTGATCTTGTAGGTGAGATTATCGCCATCGGCTTCGTGTATCGTCAGGTATTCCCCGACGCGAAGCAGATGATCGCCGAGGCGAAAGACCGGCTCATCCGGGCCTTCATGCTCCTCATCATAATGGAAGAACCAATGACTTCCGCGATGAGTGAGCCAGCCATCCGCCTTCTCATCCGGGTCAGGCGAGAAACGATCGACAGTGCATTTTTCACGGTGGGCTCGCCACAGCTCGACATCGAGATGACCATCCTTGTCCAGCGGTGCGACCACGACATAACCGTGATTATCGTCTCCCTCCGGATAGCCGGCATCCGGATTACGACCGAGGCGCATGATGACACGGGTCAGCGACATGGATATCTCCCTTATTTATTTGAAACTATATCAGCCTCATTGGGCGGCTTCGTCCAGCTTTAAGAGCGCGGCGTCTTAGCGCACCTTCTGCGTTTGAAACGGGCGCATATGCTGGCGGCGCAGCGGGGCTTCTGGTACATCCGCCATCCTGAATTATGCAAAGGAGACGCGTGCATGGCCAAAGTCGGCCGAAACAGTGAACCGCCCCGCGCCTGGCAACGCATGATCTCCGGTCGTCGCCTCGATCTCCTCGACCCCTCTCCTTTTGATGTGGAAATCGAGGATATTGCTCACGGTTTGGCGCGGGTCGCGCGATGGAATGGTCAGACGCGAGGCGATCACGCCTTCTCCGTCGCAGAACATTCCGTTGTCGTTTTGGAAATCCTGGACCGACTCTATCCCGGCATGGATGCGCGCTGGCGGCTTGCTGCACTCCTGCACGATGCACCTGAATATGTCGTCGGAGACATGATCAGCCCGTTCAAGGCTGCCCTGGGCGTGGATTACCGGGCCTTTGAGGACAAGCTGGAGGCGGCTATCCACCTGCGTTTCGGATTGCCCCCCAAGCTGTCGCAGGATGTCAAACGCAAGATCAAGCGTGCCGATACGATCTGCGCCTATTTCGAAGCTACGCAGATTGCCGGTTTCAGCCATGAGGAATCGCTGAAATTCTTCGGCCGTCCGCCCCCCGGGCTTGAGATCGCAATCCGCCCTTTGCGCGTGAAAGATGCCCAGGCGCTCTTTCTTGACCGGTTTGAGCATGCTCTCGCCGATGTTGAGGCCTCTCAATGACCGCGCTGGACAATAGTCTCGTTGTTGGCCTCAACGCGGTAATCCTCACCGTCAATGAGGACCACCCGCAAGTCCTGATCGTGCCGCAGGCAGACGACGCGATCGCCCTGCCCTTCGGTCCCTTTGACCCCAATGAACACCGCACCTTCGAGATTGGGCTGCGACGTTGGGTGGCGGAGCAGGCGCGCTTCCAGCTGGGATATGTCGAACAGCTCTACACATTCGGAGACCGCGGTCGGGAAGCTCCCGTCGCGGTGATGAGCGAGGCGGAGAATGCCCGGATCATTTCCATTGGCTATCTTGCCCTGACACCCGATCACCAGACCCCGCCTGATGGCGGCGGTATCTGGCGCGACTGGTATGACTTCTTCCCCTGGGAAGACTGGCGAAATGGCCAGCCGGAGATGATTGAGGCGGATATTCTTCCCCGGCTGTCAGCCTGGGCCGATGAAGCGGCAGCACCGGGCCGCCGAGCGACCCGGCATGATCGCATCAAGCAGACTTTCGGCGTCAGCGGCTCCGGCTGGAATGAGGAACGCGTCCTCGATCGCTTCGAGCTTCTCTTTGAAGCCGGCCTGGTGGATGAGGCGGCGCGAGACGGCCAGGCGGATCGCCCGGCCCCGGGACTGAGGCTGGGGGCCATGATGGCTTCCGATCACCGTCGCATCCTGGCGACAGCGCTGGCGCGCCTGCGCGGAAAGGTCAAATACCGCCCCGTCGCTTTTGAGCTGATGCCAGACGCATTCACCCTCTCTCACTTGCAGCAAACCGTGGAAGCCATCATCGGCTACCGCCTGCACAAGCAGAATTTCCGTCGCGCCCTGGATCGTGCCGGTTTCGTTGAGGGGACGGGTCGCGTTGAAAGCCAGACCGGAGGCCGACCAGCCGAGTTGTTCCGCTATCGCCGCGAAGCGCTTGCGGGGTTGCCGTCGCTGGGCCTGGCCACACCGCGCATACGCGAAGCCTGATGGCCGACAGCGCGCCCCGCTCCTTTATCTATAATCCGCCGCCAGCCGGCGAGCTGGCCGTGTTGCATGCAGATGATGACATTCTGGTCCTGAACAAACCCTCCGGCCTGTTGACGGTGCCCGGCCGCACGGAAGACCACGCCGATTGTCTGGAGAGCCGTGCCCGCCAGGACTATCCCGGCGCCCGCATCATTCACCGGCTGGATATGGATACATCCGGCGTCATCGTTCTGGCGTTGAACGCTCATGCTCATCGGCATATCGGCCTTCAGTTTGAAAAACGCCAGACGCAAAAAACCTATGTCGCCAAGATCTGGGGACGTCTGGAATCCGAAACAGGTCGGGTGGATCAGCCCCTGATCTGCGATTGGCCCAACCGCCCTAAACAGCATGTCGACCATGAAAAGGGCAAAACCGCGATCACGGACTGGGAGGTCATAGAGACCGGTGATACTTATACCCGTGTGCGCCTGACGCCGCTGACCGGTCGCAGTCACCAATTGCGCGTGCATATGCAGTTCTTGGGTCATCCAATTCTGGGTGACAATCTTTACGCACCCGAGCACGTACTGGCGGCCAGTGACCGCTTATGCCTGCATGCCCAGACCCTGTCTTTCCGGCATCCTAATGGCGGCGCACCTGTAAGCTTTTCCAGCCCAGTTCCTTTTTGAGGGCAGTACCTTTTTGAGGACTGTTCCGGTCAAATTTTACCTGTCCGCTTATCGTGATCTCAAGCCTTATGCTCCACACTACATGGCGTGAGAGGATCATCGACATGCGCACACTGATCATCGCCGCCGCTATGGGAAGCCTCGTTCATGGCCTGACTGCGGCTGAGGCCCAGGACATTGACACCGGTCCTGCCGTCGCCCCGGTGAGCACGGCCACTATCGACCCCACCCGAGGATGCCCCGGCCTTGGCGATGGGTAATCTGAATCAGGCCACCGCCCAGGC
The DNA here is from genome assembly GCA_018222865.1 of Alphaproteobacteria bacterium. Lineage (GTDB taxonomy): Bacteria > Pseudomonadota > Alphaproteobacteria > Caulobacterales > Maricaulaceae > Maricaulis. The sequence continues at coordinate 143,689 of JAAEZM010000002.1, read as the reverse complement.
CCTGGGCAATGCGGCCCACAATGCCACATCCGCAGCGCAAAATTCGAATACAGTGCTACAGGCTACGACAACGCAAGGTGTCAGCCTGGACGTCGCCACTAAAGTCATGCCCGATCCTGACACGCCCGATTAAACGGCCCGGACTTTTCCACACTCGCCTCTTGCGCTTTGCTCATTTTGAGCATATATCGGTATCAACTTCATTAGGCTCAATTCGAGCATAAGGCAGTCTTGCACCGTCACTCGGCGGTATACGTCCAGACTGCCCTTTATAAGATCTAGCTATTGCTCATTTCGAGCAAAACAGGGAGCGAGACAATGGACGGTGTCAATTGGGACAAGCCGGTCAGCAAGGATCAGCAGGGCACGAACACCCCCTACCTCCTTCCCTATACAGATGAGGTCAAAGCGGCGACGGATCACCTCTATGAGCGCGTGAAACACGTTGTCACGCCGATGGAATGGCCACAGAAGGCAGCCCTTATCCACGCCATCAACACCCTCAAAAAGGAAAAGAACGCTGTCATTCTCGCCCACAACTATATGACGGCGGATATCTTCCACACGGTCGGCGATCTTATGGGCGACAGCCTGGCTCTGGCCCGCATGGCCGCGGAAAGCGATGCGGATGTGATCGTTCAGGCCGGCGTCCACTTCATGGCCGAAACTGCGAAATGCCTGGCCCCGGAAAAGACGGTTCTCATCCCGGATATGGAAGCGGGCTGCTCGCTCGCCAGCTCCATCACCGGCGAAGATGTGCGCCGTATCAAACAAGCCTATCCGGGCATTCCGGTCGCGACCTATGTCAACACCAGCGCCGACGTCAAAGCCGAGTGCGATATCTGCTGCACCAGCTCCAATGCGGTCCAGGTTGTTGAAAGCCTGGGTTCAGACACGGTCATCCTTCTGCCCGACCAGTATCTGGCGAAAAATGTTGCTGCGCAGACCGATGTGAAAATCCTCACCTGGGCCGGCAGCTGTGAAGTCCATGAGCAGTTTACCGCCGAAGACGTGCAGGATCTGCGCGATGCGCACCCCGGCGTGGTGATCATCACCCACCCGGAAAGCCCGCTGGATGTGGTCCAGGCCGCCGATTTCGCCGGTTCCACTGCCGCCATGGCCGACTGGGCCCGCAAGAGCGGCGCGAAAAAAGCCGTCCTCCTGACCGAGTGCTCTATGAGCGATAATGTCGCCGTGGACGTGCCGGAGATCCAGTTCATTCGTCCGTGCAATCTCTGCCCGCACATGAAAAAGATCACGCTGGAAAACATCTATGACGCCCTGCGCTTCAATCAGCATGAAGTGGATGTGGATGCGGCCGTCATCGAAGGCGCCCGTGCATCGGTTCAGGCCATGCTGGACCTGCCCAAGCCGACTGTCCCGGCCAGCTTTGACCCTGCCGCCCAGGAAAAGCCGGTCGATCTGGTCCACGTCTAAGCCAGGAGGGTCGTGATGACCCGCCCCACCCTCATCATTGGTGCCGGTATTGCCGGGCTCTGGGCAGCGTTGAAACTGGCGCCGCGCAAGGTCGTGCTGCTCACCGGAGCACCGCTCGGCCAGGGCGCCGCATCAGGCTGGGCGCAGGGTGGGGTTTCCGCAGCTCTGAGCCCGGATGACAGCCCGGCTTTGCACGCCCGCGACACCATCGCGGCTGGCGCCGGACTGGTCGATGAAGGCGCTGCCCTTGCCCTGGCCGAAGGCGCCGCCGCGGAGGTCGAGGCCCTGGCCGCGCTTGGCGCGGCGTTTGAACGCACGTCGGATAATGGCTGGAGCCTCTCCAAGGAAGCCGCTCACTCAGCCCGCCGCGTGGCGCGGGTGAAAGGCGATGGCGCGGGTGCAGCGATTATGGCGACATTGATCGAGGCCGTGCGCGCAGCCCCCCATATCGAGGTGATGAATGGCTGGAAGGCTGTCACTCTTCTCGACTTGGATGGCATCTGCGCAGGGGCGATTGCAGTCGATCCGACTGGCCAGCGCAAAACCATTGCAGCAGACGACACCATTCTCGCCATGGGCGGAGCGGGCGGTCTATTCGCCCTTACCACCACGCCTTCGGGCATGCAGGGTCAGGCCATGGCGATGGCCGCGCGGCTGGGCGCCGTGATCCAGGACCCCGAATTCGTTCAATTCCATCCCACAGCGCTGAATGCGGATCTCGATCCGGCGCCCTTGTGCACCGAGGCCCTGCGCGGTGAAGGCGCGATCCTGATCGACAAGCAGGGCAAGCGCTTCATGAAATCCGTGCATGAGCTGGCAGAGTTGGCGCCACGCGATATCGTCGCCCGGGCGGTGCATCGCCAGAATCTCAGCGGCCAAGGCGCCTATCTCGATTGTCGTGAGGCGATTGGTGCGTCATTCCCGGAACGCTTCCCTGCCGTCTTCGCCGCTTGCCAGCATGCAGGCATTGATCCGCGCATTGAGCCCATCCCTGTGGCGCCGACCGCGCATTATCATATGGGCGGGGTTAAAACCGATATTGATGGCAAGACCAGTGTTCGCGGGCTCTACGCCATTGGGGAGTGCGCATCGACAGGGCTGCATGGCGCCAATCGCCTGGCGTCCAACTCCCTCGCTGAGGGGCTGGTCGCAGCGGCTCGCTGTGCAAACGCTATCCAGACACAGCTTCCACACCGCGCAGACACATTCGCCGGATCGGTATCGACCACTCCAGATGCAGCCATTCCTGGCGAAGTGAGCGAGCTCCCACCCCATGCCTTGCAACGCTTGCGTCAGGCGATGAGCCGATATTGCGGTGTAGAGCGGCAAGCCGCCGGGCTCGAAACACTCCTCAGCCTGATTGATGAATTGCAGACGCGGTATGGCGATGCGGACCCGCTGCTTGCCGCGCGCTTTATCGCCCAGGCAGCCCTTGAACGCATGGAGAGCCGGGGCGGGCATTTCCGTTCAGATTATCCGCTTGCCGCCGCGCAGCCTGACCATACTCTGATCCGCCTTGATGCCCTGCACACGCCTGATATCGCGGCCACCGCGCAAAGCCTTCCTGCCGAATAGGACTTCACCATGCCGGTCAATCCCATCCCGCGTCACATCCTCAAGGATGCCGTCACTCGCGCTCTAGCAGAGGACCAGGGCGGCCGTGGCGATATCACTGCACTGGCCTGTATCCCCGCGACCGCGACCGCGAAATTCTACTTCGCCGCGCGGGAAAAGGGCGTGCTTTGCGGCATCGAACCCGCCCTGGAAGCCATCTGGCAGATGGATCCGGATGCCGGCGTCAGCGTTCAGATTGAAGATGGCGAGCCGGTTGCGCGCGGAGATTTGATCGCCAGCGTCCAGGGGAATGCGCGCGCGCTTCTGGCCGCGGAACGCATCGCATTGAACTTCCTGGGACGCATGAGCGGGATTGCGACCTTCACGCGTCGATATGTCGACGCCGTGGCCGGAACAGGCGCGCAGATCGCGCATACCCGCAAGACCACGCCGGGCATGCGGGCCTTCGAACTCCAGGCCGTACAGGCAGGCGGTGGCGCGCTGCATCGCTTTGGCCTCGATGATGCGATCTTGATCAAGGACAATCATGTGGCTGTCTGTGGGGGCGTCGCTCAAGCGGTTAAGGCCGCGAAGTCCAATGCCGGACACATGACCCGCATTGCCGTTGAGGTGGATCGGCTCGATCAACTCGACGCGGCCATTGAAGCGGGCGCGGAAAGCGTCCTGCTGGATAATTTCAGTCTCGAAGATCTGCGCAGCGCAGTCAGCCGGGCCAAGGGCAAGGTCACGCTTGAGGCCTCCGGCGGGGTAAACCTGGAAACGGTTCACGGTATCGCCGAAACGGGCGTGGATGTGATCTCGGTTGGCGCCCTCACCCACTCTGCGCCCAATTTCGACATTGGCCTCGACGACGCCTGAGCGCGCGGCTAGTCTTCTGCGATCAGGGGAGAAGAACCATAATGTTCAATCACATAATGCTCGGCGCGACCGATATTGAGCGCTCAAAGACGTTTTACGATGCCGTATTAGGAACGCTGGGTGCAGGCGAGCCAATCCGCAATGTCGCCGGTAGCGGTCATGTCCGATACTTCTATTTGCATGATGGGAATGCATTCTGCATCAGCGAGCCCATCAATGATGAGCCCGCTTCTCATGGCAATGGCGCCACGATCGGCTTTAAATGCTCGTCGCTCGAACAGGTCAAAGCCTTCCACGATGCCGGTGTCGCAAACGGCGGAACCTCAATCGAGGACGCACCAGGTCCGCGCGAGAGCGAAATGGGAACGATCAACCTGTCCTACGTCCGGGACCCGGATGGCAATAAGCTCTGTGCCATCCACCGGCCAGGATAAGCCTTGCGCATCTCGGTCAGCATTTGCTGGCTGAATGCGCGATCAGGTGACTTTTCGAAGCAGTCCCGACAAATCCGGTGCCGATGCTACTGCCTCCGGTATGAGGCGTTCACCAAAAGTAGTGCCGGCCCGGAATTCCTCCGCCATGCTGTCATACCAGATCACATCGCCTTCATGGCAAGCGACAACCCAAAATCCGAAACCGTGCTCCGCGCCTTCCTGAGGAGACCAGACTTCAGGTTCGATCCGGATTTCGCTCCATAATACCAGCTGGGCCTCATCCAGTCCGCCCTCCGCGGTCAAAATAAGCCCCCGGATCTGCGCTTCGGTAATCAAGCTCATTTGCCCGGCGTCCCGGTTGGGAGATCAATTCCTTTCGTGACGATCTCCTCCGGACCCAATCCGCACAATTCGTGGGGAAAGACGAGCCAGTCATCACACTCATGAATGAAGTAGTCCGGCGTCAGATCCGTCTGATTCCGCGTCGGCTTGTAATACACAGTCGCGATGCGGATATCGGCCGGGAAATTCCGCCTCAACTTTGCCCGAAGAACCCGGAGAATGGCTTCAACGGAACGGCCGCTATCGAATACATCATCGACAATCAGGATCCGGTCTTCCGCATTGAGCGTATCGACGAGATAGCCCTCGCCATAGACCTTGACCTCGCGAGATTGCTGGTCAATTCCGGTATAGGAGGAGGTTCGGATAGCGATGTGATCCGCGTCCGCCCCCTTGTATTCAAGATATTCCTGGACGGCGATACCGACCGGCGCGCCTCCGCGCCAGACACCGACAATATGCGTGGGCGCGAATCCGCTGTCCAAAACAGTCTGGGCAAGCCGAAAACTGTCAGCCAGCAGCGCGTCTGCCGAAATAAACGTCTTCTCAATCGTCATGAGCTGCACCGAAAACTATGCGCTGGATGTGAAATCTATTCTGAATCATAAATCGGGCTTTCGAAACGCAATACTGTTTTGTACAATCATAATTTGGGCGCGATCTATCGGACAGGTGGGGACTTTCCGTTAATGCCAAGTGAGAAACAAGAGATCCGAGTCATTCCCGCTGACGCAACCTGGCGCGTTGTCAGCGGCATCGCGAGCGTCAATCTCATCCTGGCTGCCGTCTATATCTTTCGGAACAGTCTCGAACTGGCGGGGGTCCTGCCAGTCTCCGGATGGACCTCGTCTTCCATTCACTATGTCATCGGTTTCAGCGCTGCCATTGGGTATATTACGGCGATTATCCTGCTCTTCCTGAGACGGCGCGCCTTTTTCTTTGTCTATATCTCTGCCGCCTCCATCCGTATCTATTTCTGGATCAGTCAGGCAGCGATTGAAGGCTTCCCCATCCTCCTAGGTTTTATCGCATTATCTGTTGACGCGATGGTTTTGATGACCAGCATGCGCTGGTATCTGCGAAAATCGGGAAAGCCCTAAACCCATGCCCAAAAAGACACATCATCCGCGCGGGACCGTTCACAGCTTCGTCCTGAACAGTCAGGCTGTCGCGAATAATCTGCTCGGAGACCCCACTGAGCGCCGGGTGGATGTCTATATTCCCCATGGGCATGATGGGCGCGACCTGCCGCTTCTTGTCGATCTCGTTGGCTTTACAGCAGGTGGCCCCAAGCACACAGCCTGGCTCAATTTTGGTGAAAACGTTCCTGAGCGAGCTGATCGCCTGATGGCTGATGGCCAGATGCCCCCCTGCGTCATCGCCTTCCCGGACTGTTTTACCCGCCTGGGCGGCAACCAGTATGTGAACTCGGCGGCAATGGGGAATTGGGAAGATTTCCTGATTAAGGAGTGCGTTCCAGAAATCGAGAAGCGTTTTGGGTGCGGCGGCCATGGCAAGCGCGGCGTGTTCGGAAAATCCTCCGGCGGATATGGCTCCATGGTTCATGGACTGTTGCACGCGGACTTCTGGTCAGCAGCAGCCTCTCACTCTGGCGATATGGGCTTCGAACTCATGTTCGCCGCAGATTTCGCGCACACCTTGCGTCGCCTCGACAAGTATGACGGTTCGATCGAGGCCTTTATCGACGGCTTCGAGGCTTCAAAGAAAGTGTCTGGGGATGATCTCCACGCCATGATGATGCTGGCCATGGCGGCGACATATGACCCTGACCCGGATCGCTATATGGGCATTCGGCTGCCCGTCACCCTAGATACATGCGAACGCATTCCCGAGCTCTGGGCGAATTGGATGGCCTGGGATCCGATCGAAATGTTGCCCGCCCACGGCGAGAATCTTAAATCGCTCAAAGCGCTCTACATCGATTGCGGGACGGTTGATCAATATAATCTGCTCTATGGCGCCCGCCGCATGACTCGTGAACTGACGGCCCGCGGGATTGATCACGTTTACGAGGAATTCCCGGACAATCATTCCTCAACCGATTACCGCATGGATATCAGCCTGCCACTCCTGGCCAAGGCGCTCTCGGACTAAGCCTTCTGATCAAACCGGGGCGGCGAAGCGCGGCTTGCCGCCGACTGCGGACGTCAGTGCTGAAGCCAGTGCAGCAATCAGCAATCGCGCCACAATTGTGAAGAAAAGCAGGAGGATCTGATCGTCCGCGATCAAAAGTCTAAGGATATTATTCCAGCGGAAAGGCAGTCCGGTATGCTCGAGACGCGCTTCAACCCAGCCCGCTGCTCCCAGCATGCTGTCCAAGACCTCCGGCGCTACAATGCCCAGCCCCACCAGCATCAAGATACCCAGCACAAAGGCGAGGAAGAGCGATGTTGTCATGGAGCCGATACTGGCGAAGAGGCCGGCAACGCCTGAGTGCCTCACATTGGAAGAGACTGGCGCCAGAAGAATAGCCAGGATGATCCGTGCGATGATCGTGAAGATCAAGATCACAATCGCTTCGGAGGCAGCAAATATCCCGACCCAGACATTGAAGCGGCTCGGCAATCCAGTGGATGTCACCGCCCGCTCGATCAGGTCGGCGCCGTTCTGAACCCAGTGCAGCCAAAGTGGCGCATAAACGCCCAATACCACGAGGATGGCCAGGGCGAGCACCATGGCCACCGCCACGGTCAAACCGGTCATTGCAATGCGTCCGAACATCATTCTCCCCCTGGGCGCGTAAGCGTCCATCACAGCCGTTGAAGAATGAACCTAGCCTGAGTTTGCGGCAAGATCGCGACGCTTCGCCTGAGACGGGAAAACCTAGTCTTCCAGAGGTTCCTCAGCGACGTTTTCACTCGGGACTTCCACAATCTGTACCCAATACTCGCCAATCGAGTTGACCACACGCATCAGGCGGTCCAGCGAAATCGGTTTGACGATATAGGATGAGGCACCGAGCCCATAGCTCGACAGAATGTCGTCTTCGCTCTTCGACGTGGTCAATACGATTACTGGGATATGGCGTAGCTCTGGGTCAGCCTTGACCTCTTCAAGGGCTTCGCGACCATCTTTGAGCGGCATATTCAGATCCAGCAGAATAATACCCGGATAGGGCTCATCCTTGAGATCCGCGTAATCACCACGCCGCTTGAGATAATCGACCAGCTGCTCGCCATTCTCAAGGAATTGCAGAGGGTTGCGCAAGCGCACTTCCTCGCAGGCTTCCTTGAACAGCAGACGATCATCCGGATCATCATCGACCATCAGAATCGTAAACAGCTTGTGTTCGGTGCTCATGGCATGGCCCTTTTTCAATTCTCGCAATCGCTGGTATGCGGTGCCGGGTCTCAACTACTACTGCTGAACGGGCAAGATCAAGGTAAAGCGAGCGCCTTTGCCTGGTTCGCCTTCAGCGGTCAGTGTCCCGCCTAAGCGCTCCGCGGCCTTGCGCGCAACCGCCAGCCCCATTCCTGTCCCCTCAAACTCACTTCGCGAGTGCAAACGATCCAGCACTCCGAAGATGCGTTCATTATAGCGCGGGTCAAACCCGATCCCATTATCCGAGACCGTGATCTTTTCGCGAATTCCGCCTTCACATTCAACCCGTTCATGGTGAATTTCAATATGCAACAAACGTTCGGGGCTGCGGAATTTGAGCGCGTTGGCCATCAGTTGCACCAGGATAAGGCTCACAAGCCGCTCATCCGTGATCAATTCAGGACCTGATTCCACCGTAATCTTTGCGTCGGCCGATTTGATCTGCGCCTTCAGCCCGCTCTTCGCCGTCTCGACGAGATTGCCCAATCCTTGTCGTTTGAGAAGCGGAGCATGATCATCAAGGCGCGCAAAGCTCAATAATTGCTCGATAAGCCCGCGCATGCGCTCCGCTGCATCACGCATACGATTTACATACAGCCGACCGCTATCCTCGAGCCGATCCGCATACTTGTCCTCAAGGCGCTCCCCGAAGGCCTCGACCTTGCGCAAGGGCTCCAACATGTCGTGGGACGCGGCTTTGGCAAATGCCATCCGGACCTGGCGGGCATCCTCCGCCTCGCTTTTGAAACGCTGGATATCAGCATCTTTCCTGGCCTGTTCGGCTTCGCTTTTCCGGATCAAGACATGCTGCAGGATCAGAGCGATAAGGCTGCTTGCGACGATCACGCCGAGCCCGATCAATCGCTCGTCTCCATCAAGCAGGAACAGCATTCCCAACGTGGCAGCCACCGCCACGATCAGGACGGGAAGCGCATATTGCAGATGCCGGATCTGATTTCGGCCCATGCGGTAAAGCATCCCCTAGCAGTTAAAGCGCTGCATACGCCTCTTGTTCTACGGCGGCAAGGTCTGGCAAGGCGCCCTAGATAATCGCGCCCTGCCGGACAGGCAGGATGAGCGTGAAAACCGCGCCAGCATCGGGCTCGCCCCAAGCTGTCAGTTCACCAGAATGTCGTTCCGCGATTTTCCGGCAGGTCGCCAAACCGACCCCGGTACCATCATATTCTTCGCGGCCATGAAGACGCTCGAACATGCCAAATATCCGCTCGGCGTGACGCGGTTCAAAGCCAATCCCGTTATCAGTGATCTGGATACGGGCCACCGCACCGTTTTCACCAACCTCAACGCCACCCTCGACGGATACAACCGGGCTGACCCCGGGACGGCGGAATTTCAACGCATTCGCCACCAGGTTTAAGAAGAGCTGATGCATTTGCCCCGGATCCGCTTCGATCGCCGGGAGCTCCCCAATGCGAACCGTGGCTTCTTCCGACGCGATACGCGGTTCAAGATCCGACACCACGTCCGCCAGGACAGCCGACAACTCTACCGGCAGATAGCTGGTGGTTTTGGAATTCACTCGGGAATAGCTGAGCAAATCATCGATCAGCCTGCGCATCCGCCCGGCGGCATCGACCATGCGAGCCAGATAATGCTGACCCGTCTCATCAAGACTGGCGGAATACTTGTTATTCAGCCGCTCGCCAAAGGCCTGAATCTTACGCAGCGGTTCTTGCAGGTCATGCGACGCCGCATAGGCGAATTCCTGCAATTCCGCATTTGACCGCTTAAGCTCTTGCGCATAGCGCCGCAGAGATAACTCGTCACGCCGACGCTTGGTGATATCGCGGAATGTAATCACAGCACCAAGTTCAAGATTTTCCGGATCAATGGGTGTTGTGGAGAATTCGATGGGAATGGGCTGCCCACTCTTGGTCCAGAACACTTCTTGATCATTCGCTTCGATCGGCACCCCGGCCGTGTGCACCGGACAGTCTTCTTTCGAATAGATCGACCCGTCACGATAGGAGTGGTGAACCACGGAGTGCATGACCTTGCCCACCAGCTCGTGCTCCTCATAGCCCAGCATGGTGCAAGCTCTTGGATTGATAAAGGTCACGACCCCATGGCCATCAATGCCGTAAATGCCTTCCGCCGCTGTCATCAGAATCTGCCGGACACGCTGGTTGGCTTCTGCTGTCGCCTGCGCCTTCTGGCGGCTGATATTTCGGTGCGCACTGAACAGCACTGCGAGAAGGATGAAGGAGAGCGCCATCGCGACCGCAAAGACCCTCAATACGGCGCGCGCCTGGTTCGCACCCGCAAGCGCTTCAGAAACCTGGATTTCCGTGATCACGCCAAAATCATGGCGCGCATCCCAGACCCAGGCCCCCATGACGAGCACGCCGCGCTGATCGCGATATCCCCGGAGATTCTCCCCGCGGCCATCCGCGATCACACTGCTGGCAGCCACCGTCAGTGGCCATTCCTCATAGGGTGTGTCCGGCCGGCTAAGAACGGTGATATCCAGCCCGGGATCTCGCGCGTCCAGATGAAGCATGGACGGATGCCCCGCTAATAGCAGGTCGGCGGCCACCATCTCCTCATCATACCTGATATTGCTTAGAAGTCGGCCATTTCGGTCGATGACATAGGTATCGCCGGACAAGCCGGTCCGGCCCACTTCAAATGTGCTGCTATAATCCAGCAGCGGATCAATCGCGAAAGCAAGATACCCCAGTGTCGGAGCATTTTCGCGGGCATCCCCACGGATCGGAGCGATCGCGTAAAGCGTCAGAACATCCTGGGTGGCGGTATTATCGCCCCCAGCTCCCGTCTCCTCCATGACCGGCCGTGTAAGAACACCCGAACTGACATTGAGCTGGATCGGGTCGACTAGGCTGAGTGCGGGACTACGCTCTCCGATACGCTCCAGATCCGAGGAGGCCAGAACGATACCTTCCGGAGAGATCACGTCGAAACTGCGATATCCATACTGCGCCATCCAGCGCCCAAGGCCGGAGCGCAGTCGCTCCATCTCGGGTGAGCTGCGAGCATTTTCCGGCGTGAGTTCAGCCAGCACCGGGTAATCCGCCCGCAGGTCGGGGCTGTTCGCCCACGTATAGGCGTGACGGCGCTGTAGCTGGGACCAGTCCTCGAAGCGCTGGATTGTATTGGAAAGAACAGTCTGCAATGTCGCCGAATTGGTCTGACGGGCAGCGCCCATCAAGGCGCCCTCTCCAGCCATGACCGCAACAGCGACGATAATGATGAAGGCCACAGCCAATACGCCCGGGAGGACCTGACTCAACCAGCCATCCGTCTCCCCGGACTCCGTCCAGTTTTTGTCCTGGACATCCTTATCCGCGCTATCGCCCTCAGCCATCAGACTTCATTCGAATCGTCCTTCAGAAGTTACTTTAGGCGGAAGGGGCCTCTTTTGGACCTCTAAAACACACTCTTATGCCATTTCCACGGCATTTTTGGGGTTCGACCAGTCAGCTGAGGTTCAGGCAAGCTCGTCTATCCCATAAGCGTGCGCCCCGCGGTGTACCGGAAAGTGCTTCCTCAAACCCTCGCAGTGGAGGGCATGGACCGGTACACCGCATCCATCTCGGCGCTACCAGTTTTCCGGATGTTCCGCCCCCGCAAGATACTCCTGCAAGCGCCGCCGCGTCGCGGGAGTGGCAGCTTCAGGCAGAGCGGCGGGATCAAACCATCCCACCTCTTCAATCTCGCCGTGATTATCTGTCTGCCCTTCGGACCAGGATGTCACCTCGAAGAGCAAGACGTGGTCTCCCTTGAACACCTTGTGATTGGAGAAGACCGCCAATAACCGGGCCGGGCTTTGTGCCAGCAAGCCGACCTCCTCGCGCAACTCCCGGATGGCTGCCACAGGCGCCGTCTCCCCAGCGTCAACGCCACCGCCTGGGAGATGCCAGCCTTCTATGTAGGTATGCTTGACCAGTACCACATGTCCGTCAGAACGGCGTGCAATCACTCGAACCCCGAGCGTCATACCTCGGCTGAGGCGCCACCAGAGATGAAAAGCAGCCCTTACAAAAGGCTCTACGCGTCTCCTCCAGTTCATACCGACACCATCGCTGGCCAGCGGGGCATTGGCGCGCTATGTACCCACCAGAAATTTGTCATAGGGGAATGCATCCATGTACGCTCTTGTTGCTATCGGTCTTGTTGCTGGCCTGTTCGCTCTTCTCAACCTGATCGAATATCGTCGTCTCGACTAGGTCCGACCCTCAGCTCATAGTCCAATTATGTCCGCACCTTTGTATCTCGGCCTGATCCTTGGCGGGATCGTGCTCCTCCTGTTTGGCGGAGATGCTCTCGTGCGCGGTGGCGCAGCGCTTGCGCGCAAGTGGAAACTGCCGCCCCTGCTGGTCGGACTGACGATTATCGCGTTCGGCACATCTGCGCCGGAATTGGTGGTCAGTGCGCAATCCGCACTGTCCGGGGCTCCGGGTCTGGCGCTGGGGAATATTGTTGGCTCCAATATTGCCAACTTTCTTCTGGTCCTAGGCCTTCCAGCCATTTTCGGCCCCATTAGTACGACCACCTCAGGCGTGCGGCGCAATGCGCTTATTGCCCTGGGCGCGGCAGCGGCGATTATCATCGTCAGCTGGGACCTTCAGATCACAATGGGCGAAGGCATCGCGCTCTTTGCGGCGATTGTGATCTATATCCTCATGCTCGCTGCTCAGGCGCGCAGCAATAAGGATGACCCAACGATTTCCGAGCTCACCGATCTCGATGGGATGGACGGCCTTCCGGCAAAATGGCCGGGCATTTTCCTGGCCCTGATCCTCGGCCTGATCTTCCTTCCCGTTGGGGCTCAGATGATTGTGGTGGGCGGTACGGAGGCTGCGCGTGCGCTGGATGTCGACGAATCGATCATCGGACTGACCGCGCTCGCTTTCGGCACATCGCTGCCGGAATTGGCGACCGTTGTGATGTCGTCCATTCGCCGTCAGGCGCAATTGGCGATCGGTAATGTGCTCGGCTCGAATATCTTCAACGTGTTCGCTGTCGGCGGCGTGACAGGTATCGCAGCTGGCGCTGTCGGGGTTGAGTTACCTGTTCCGGAAGGTTTCTTCGCGTTGGATTTCTGGGTCATGGTTGCATCCAGCCTGGTGATCGCGGGACTGGTGTTCGCACGCCAGCCGATCAACCGCCTAATCGGCGCCCTGCTCTTTCTTGCTTATGCAGGTTATATCGCGGTGCTGGCCCGCCAAATGCTCCACATCTAGCCGAACACGCGCCGGAGAATATCACTTGTCCGGCTAACAGGATCATTTCGGATCGCTGCTTCCTCACGACCAATATAGTGGAACACACCATCGAGCGTTCTGCCGGTGGCCTCATCCGTCACCGTGTCCCGCAGGGACCGGCTCGCGCGCCGATTCCCAAACAGCGCGCCCAGCACCCCGCCGCCGCTACTTCCCAACCTGTCCTCAATTGGCTGAAGAGACCGGTAAGCGCCCGATTGCTCAAGTGTTGTCGTCATGCGAGGGCGTACGAGACCATAAAGGTCATCATAAGTCCGCCGACGCAAGAATTGGGTCGCCGACTGGTCGCCACCGCGGACAATTCCAATCGCATCCTGCACCGTCATCGAGCGAACAGCATCAACGACGATCCGCCGTGTCGCCGGCATCGCACTTTCCGCAGCCCGGTTTAATTGCAGCTCCAATTGGTCAAGCTGGCCGGACAAGCCAACGCGTCTCAACATGGATTGCACGTCACGCACCTGACCGGGCAAAGGAATCCGGACTTGGGGGTCACCAAAGAACCCGTCGCGGCGCCCAAGCTGCTCGGTCGCGAGCCTTGCCGCCTGCGTCAATGCAGCGCGCACACCATTGCTCGCCTGACCTTCATTAAGGCCAAATTGCAGGGCGTGTGCGGGCGCAGCCAGGCTTGCCGTTGAAGCCAATAGGCCAAAGAGCGCGGTGCGGCGGTGGATAGACGACATCAAGATCTCCCTTCCCCAAGCTGGGACAAGACCTCACTGTCTAGCATGGCAAATGAGCAGAGGGTGAACCGGAACAGCCGCTCTCAGCCTTTTCGGCGAAAACGCGTGAGCCCTACGGCCTCTGCATCGGGATAGGCGTCCGGCTTGCGCGTTGTGACCTGCGCGGCGAGTACAGCATCGGGAGAAAGAGCGATTTCCAGGATCCGGCCGCAGAGCGTCTCCTGAAGGTCGAACTGATGCTCTTGAAGTTCTTTGATCCCGTCCAGCAGATAGTCATAATCGACCACGGTGGCGATATCGTCAGCGCCGTTCCAAGCCTTGTCCACCACTGTCACGGCGTCAACCAGCACGCGCTGTTTCACACCGCGCTCATAATCATGAATCCCGATCTCGACTTCCATTTTCACGCCTTCCAGGCGGTAAATGAAGACGTTTTCGCCCGTCGTATTCGCCAGCGCGTTCTCGATCACCTGATCTAATCGCAAACCTATTCCTCCGGAACACCGGTCGCATACATCACATCGCCATTGCGCGCGTCGAGATGTTGGCCGCCATCAATGATCATCGTCTCGCCTGTCATGCTCGATGTGGCAAGAATGAAGCGCACAGCGCGAATAATATCTTCCGGAGTCGAACCGCCATCCATCGGATTAAGGCGGTGTGCGCGGGCAAACTCTTCCTGGCTCTGCCCGCCAGACGGGAGCGTAATGCCCGGAGCAATCCCGTTAACGCGGACCCGCGGTGCCAGCGCCATGGCCATGGTGGTGGTCGCGCCGAGCAGCGCATGTTTGGACAAGGTATAAGAAAAGAAGTCCGGATTCAGATTGAAGAGCTTTTGATCCAGGATATTGATCACGCAGCCTGAGGCTCGGCGGGTATGATGCTCCGCCATGGCAGAAGCCAGCAGGACCGGCGCCATCAGATTGACGCGCATAGCCTTGTCCAGCATCTCGTGGGTGACATCCTCGGGCCGGTCCATCTCGAATATCGACGCTGAATTGATCAGCGCATCAACCCGCCCGATACTCTTCATGAAAGCCTTCACTCCAGCCACATCCCCCAGATCGAACTGAGCCGTGCTGGCGTAGCCCCCGTCGGCAATAATCGCGGCTTCCAGCGCTCGCGCATCTGTGCCTGAATAATTGTAATGGATGATGGTATGCCAACCATCCTCTGCCAAAGCCTTGGCAATTTTGGCACCCAGGCGCTTGCCGCCGCCCGTTACCAGCGCGATCTTGTCAGACATGAGTCCCTCTAAAACTCCTTCATCCCCGATTGATGAACCGGCCCGCCGCGAAGCGCAATCGCTGAGCGGGCCGAAACTCATAGCCGAGGAAGTCAAACGCCTGCCGCCGAAGCCGGGCGTCTACCGTATGATCGGCGAAGATGGGGATGTTCTTTACGTCGGCAAGGCCCGTAATCTGAAAAACCGTGTCAGCAATTATGCCGCCGGGCGTGGCCACTCCAACCGGATCGCCTTGATGATCTCGCTGACCCGGTCGATGGAATTTGTTGTTACACAGACGGAAACTGAGGCTCTGCTGCTTGAAGCCAATCTGATCAAACGCCTCAAGCCTCGCTTCAACATTCTGCTGCGCGACGACAAGAGCTTTCCCTATATTCTGATCCGCCGGGACCATGCGGCAGCGCAATTGCTCAAACATCGAGGCGCCCGCAAGACAAAAGGCGATTATTTCGGCCCGTTCGCGAGTGTTGGAGCGGTCAACCATACTTTGAACACGCTGCAGAAGGCCTTCTTGCTGCGGACCTGCTCTGACAGTGTCTATGAAGGTCGCACACGGCCCTGCATGCTCTACCAGATCAAGCGTTGCGCCGGCCCGTGTGTGGATCTCATCTCTCCGGCCGCCTATGCCGAGCTGGTTGGGGAAGCCACGGACTTCCTGCGCGGACGCTCCAACGCCCTGCGCGAAGACCTGCAAACCCGTATGCAGACAGCATCAGATGACCTCGATTTTGAAACCGCCGCGCGGCTGCGTGATCGGATCCGGGCCATCGCCGCTGTCACGACAGATCAGGGCATTAATCCGGCCGGTGTTGAAGAGGCTGATGTTATTGCGGTTGCGCAGGATGGCGGGCGCTCATGTGTTCAGGTCTTCTTCTTCCGCGCCGGACAGAATTGGGGCAATCAATCCTTCTTCCCCAAACATGATCAGGAAGCCGAACCGGCGGATGTGCTCGCGGCCTTCCTGGCCCAGTTCTATGACGATAAACCTGCGCCGGGGCAGATCCTGCTGTCCCACGATATTGAGGAAGCCGAGCTTCTCAGTGAAGCCCTTTCCCTGCGGGCCGAGCGCAAGGTTCAGCTTTTGACGCCGCAGCGCGGTGAAAAGCGGAAACTGGTTGAACAAAGCCTCACCAATGCGCGCGAAGCCCTTGCCCGCCGCTTGTCGGAAAGCGCGACCCAGGCACAATTGCTGAATGGCGTGCAGCGCATCTTTGGCCTGGAGGACCCACCCCAGCGCATCGAAGTCTATGATAACTCTCACATTCAAGGTACGAATGCTCTCGGCGCCATGATTGTCGCGGGCCCGGAAGGGTTTGAGAAAAACCATTATCGCCGCTTCAATATGAAGGGTGATGACGCTGCCACGGATGATGACTTCGCCATGATGGCGGCCATGTTGCGGCGTCGACTCAGCCGCCTTCTCAAAGAGCGTGAGGAAGGTGCGCCCGTGCCAGACCTCTTGCTGATTGATGGCGGCAAGGGGCAATTGTCTGCAGTGCTCGAAGTCGCCGAGGATCTCGGGCTTACCGATCTGAATATCGCTGCGATTGCCAAGGGCCCCGAGCGCGATGCGGGTCGCGAAGCTTTTTACCTGCCCGGCCAGCCTCCCTTCAAATTGCCACAGAAGGATCCTGTGCTTTACTATCTCCAGCGTCTCCGAGATGAGGCGCATCGATTTGCCATTGGGGGGCATCGGGCGAAACGCAAAAAGGCTATATCGGACAATCCGTTGGACGAGATTTCCGGCATTGGCCCAGCGCGCAAGAAAGCCCTCTTGGCACATTTTGGATCGGCGAAGGCGGTGCGCAATGCTGCACTCGCCGATCTTGAAGCAGTTGACGGAGTGTCTAAAGCCATGGCCAAACGGATTCATGACTGGTTTCAACGCTGAAGCGATCAAGCAGCAATTGCCCAACACGCTGACCATCCTGCGAATGGTCTTGTCGCTGGCCGGTGCCGTGGGGCTTTGGCTGTCCTATTCCTGGTCCTTGAGCTGGCAGACACCGCCTTGGTTGAGTGATCCGACCGCTTTTGTCCGCGGCCTGGCTGTTTTCGCCGTCATTGCCTTTATCGTGGCCGCCGCGACGGATTGGCTGGACGGGTTTCTGGCGCGGCGCTGGTCAGCTGAGACAGCGCTGGGCCGTTTTCTCGATCCGGTCGCGGACAAGCTCCTGATCAACGGCTACCTCCTGGTCTATGCCCTCATACTGGACACGCCCCTCATCATACTGGTCCCGGTTGCGGCGATGATATTGCGCGATGTCGTGATCACCCTGATCCGCTGGTCCAGCCCAAGAGGGATCGGGGAAGCGGTCCGCGTCTCACTCACAGCCAAGCTCAAGACAGCTTTCGCGATCAGCGTTGCAGGTTTACCGCTCCTGGCGGCCCTTCTGGGATGGCAGAACAATGATTTGGCCCTCAATATCTGGATCAGCGCTCTTTGGATTGCTGCGGCTCTGACATTGTTGACGGGGCTGGAATACTGGCGCCGTCCGGCAAGCTGAGCTCTGGGGAGCGGAAATATGGACGATACGAGCGAAGCGGCTCACATCCTCGTCGTAGATGATGATGACCGCATCCGGACCCTGCTGAAGCGCTTCCTGCAGGAGCGTGGTTTTCGCGTCTCGACGGCCCCGCATGCAAAGAAGGCTCTGGCGACCCTGGAGGCCCTGGAATTCGATCTCCTCATCCTCGACGTCATGATGCCGGGCATGGACGGGTTCGAAATGACCGAAGCTGTCCGTCACAGCTCTGAAACTCCCATCCTGCTTCTCACCGCACGAGGCGAAGCCGAAGACCGCATCAAAGGGCTAAGTCTGGGCGCTGATGATTACCTGGCCAAGCCTTTCGAGCCGGAAGAGCTGATCCTGCGGGTCAACGCGATCCTGCGACGGACCCGACCCGTCACAGCCGCTATCAAACAAGTGATGTTCGGCGATTGGCAGTTTGATCTGGACCGCGAACAATTACGCCAGGATGATGAGCTTGTGCGGCTTACAGGCGGCGAAGCCGCGCTTCTTGCGGCGCTCGCCGCGAGTGCAGGACAGACCGTCTCCCGCCTTGTCCTTTCAGAGCGCACGGGAAGCGGCGAGCGTGCCGTTGACGTTCAGGTCACACGCCTGCGACGCAAAATCGAGCGCGATCCAAAAGAACCCGTCCATCTTCAAACTGTACGTGGCGAAGGCTATCGCCTGGTTGCGGACCCGGTCTTTAGCGAATAGGCAAACGAAACCATGAGCCTGCTCAGACGCTTTACTCCGAAAGGACTGTTTGCGCGGACCTTATTGATCATCGTCCTGCCGGTCGGGCTCATGCAGGTCGCCGTCGCCTGGTCGTTTTTCGAGGAGCACTGGGAGACTGTTACCAGTCGCCTGTCGGAAGGTGTGGCCGGTGAAATCGCCATGCTGACCCACCGCTATGCGGCTTCAGCCGATGACCCAGAGGCTTTCCAGGCGCTCGCGGACACGGCTTTGACCGATATGGCTCTCTCAGTAGATTTCCGGCCCGGAGAAACCCTGCCCACCGCACGACGATCCTCCTTCTTTCGCACGCTGGATGTGACCTTGCGCAGCGCGCTTCAGACCAAGCTGGATGACGAATTCTGGTTCGATACCACCCGCTATCCCAGCTATGTCGATATTCGGGTTGAGGTCGAGGGGGGCGTGCTCCGGTTTATCGTGGCGAGGGACCGAGTATTTGCGACTACCGGCCATATCTTCTTGCTCTGGATCATTGGCGCGACAACTCTTTTGACCGCCGTCTCCATTGTATTCATCCGAAATCAGGTCAAACCCATTCGCCGGCTGGCCGATGCCGCAGAGCAGTTCGGGCGCGGCCAGGATGTGGCTCATTTCCGTCCATCCGGTGCAACCGAAGTGCGGCAGGCGGCCCATGCCTTTCTGGAAATGCGCGCCCGGATCAGACGCCATCTGGAGCAGCGCACCGCCATCCTGGCAGGCGTCAGTCATGATTTACGCACGCCCCTGACGCGACTGCGCCTGCAACTCGCTTTGATGCCGGAAAGCCCGGAGCGTGAAGATGCAAAGCGCGATCTTAGCGCAATGGAGGAAATGCTCGACGAGTATCTCGACTTCGCCCGGGGCCAGATGGTGGAAGAAACCGATCCCACAGACCTCGGTCAGCTCGCTGAAGAGATTGTCGAAGATGCAAGGCGCCTCAACACGGACATCGACTTTGTCGCCGAGACCGGGCTGGTCGCGGATGTTCGTGCCTCAACCGTGCGCCGCGCCCTGTCTAATCTGATCAATAATGCGGCCAGTTTCGGAGAGCGCGTTTCCGTAAGTCTGCGACGAACGAAGAACCGCATTGAGATCATTGTCGATGATAACGGACCAGGTATTCCCAAAGACCAATATGACGAGGCCCTAAAACCCTTTTCCCGTCTGGATGAA
>JAAEZM010000002.1:0-124086 GCA_018222865.1 Alphaproteobacteria bacterium | reverse complement strand
GGATGAAAGCCGTAACCAGAACCGCAAGGGTGTGGGTTTGGGGCTCGCTATTGCTCGTGATGTGGCCCGCAATCATGGTGGCGATCTCCGGCTGGACGAAAGCCCGCTTGGGGGCCTTCGCGCCGTCTTAAGCCTCCCCGGCTAGGCCTTCCAATTACCAGAGACCGGCAATAAGGCCGCCAATGGCGCCTGCAACGCCGCCGATGACTGCGCCCGGACCTGCGCCAACCCCGCCCAGTACCGCGCCGATCGCAGCGCCAACAGCCGCCCCCGTCGCCGCCCCGGCAGCAACGCCGGCCGCGACGCCAGCGGGTTTCCCCGCCACCGGTGTCACAGCGCCTTCAACCGCGCCACCGACCAGACCGCCAGCCGCGCCAGCGGCGACGGCTACGACAGCCCCTTGAGCGAGAGCAACCTGCCCCACTGCCTTCGTGGTTGTGACAGCCACCTCATAGCCCGCGATTTCCGTACCGGCGACAATCGCCTCAGCAGCTTCAATAACCAGAAGGTCCAGCTGCGCGGAAACCATTGGGCCGACATAGACATGTCCCCAAAAAACTGTTCCGCCCCAACCGCCAATCAAAGCCCCTAACCCTATATCTCTAAGAGACATCTCCATTTCTCCCACCTGCGCCTTTGAATTAGTCACAGGAGAAAAATAATCTAAAATTGCATTTAGGCGTGTGACTGCCGTCACGCTGGGGCATCGGACAGGGGTCAAGGCTCGGACGCCGTCGCTTTAGGCTCAGGGTTTTTCGCTGTCAGCGCCCATTTGACGGGACCTGCGCTCAGCCGCGTTAACAGCCATGCGAACAAGTTCCGGCAATCCGCCACCGGAGCCCATGAGCACATCCAGTGCCGCCTGAGTGGTGCCGTTTGGCGAGGTCACAGCCCGGCGCAGCTCCTGAGGCGTCTTGCCAGACGCCTCGAGTAACGCACCGGCGCCGATAATCGTCTGGCGCGCGAGTTTTTCCGCCAACTCACGCGGCAGTCCTTCACCGAAAGCCGCACCTTCGAGCGCTTCGGCAAGCAGGAAAACATAAGCTGGGCCGGATCCGGATACCGCTGTGACCGCGCCCATCATCCGCTCATCACGAATCCATTCCACCTCGCCAGCAACCCCGAGCAGAGCCGTGGCTTCGTCTTCGCGGTCCTCAGCGGCCGGGTTGGAGACGCAGACAGAAATACCGGCACCAACCGCAGACGGCGTATTGGCCATAGCCCGGATAATAGGACGCTCTCCAAAAAGTTCCGTCAGGCGTTTAATGGTGATGCCCGCCATGATGGAGATCACCATTGTGTCTGCATGAAGCGTCGGTGCGAGAAACTCCGCCACCTTCTCAATCATGGCCGGTTTCACGGCGAGAACGATGCTTCTCACACTCGGAGCGAGTTTGAGCGTCATCGCCTCGTGCTGTTCGAGGCTGTACTCTGAGATGAGCGCTTCGACATCCTCGCTCGGTGCCGGATCGATGATCACCAGATCCTTGGCGGACAACACATCTGTGCCGTCACGCAACCAACCTTTGGCAAGGGCGCCGCCCATTTGGCCAGCGCCAATGAGCGCGATCTTTGTTTGATTTTTCACGAGTGTGTCAGGCCTCGCCTGCCGTTTCGAACATGGCTGCTGCTGCAGCGTCTTCGGCACCTTTGCCACCCCAGACGAGGAAATGGAAGGCTGGATAGAAGCGTTCACCCGCCTCACGCGCAGCGCTCAGCAGTGCAGAGGCCTGAGCCGCACTCACGGTTTCACCGCCAG
The DNA here is from genome assembly GCA_018222865.1 of Alphaproteobacteria bacterium. Classification (GTDB taxonomy): domain Bacteria; phylum Pseudomonadota; class Alphaproteobacteria; order Caulobacterales; family Maricaulaceae; genus Maricaulis. The sequence goes on along the minus strand of JAAEZM010000002.1, from coordinate 122,327 downwards.
GCAGGCTGACAGCGTGCCGGTAAATGATGCTGCCATCCTCAGCCCAGACATCGAAATGCCCCATCCAGAGCTTCTCATTAAGACGCGCGACAAGCTCGCAAACATCACGATACCGGTTTTTCGGAACCTTCAGATCAAGACTGGCGCAGATATGCAGCGCCTCAAGCTCGGGGCGCCAGGCAAACCAGATCTGGTGATCGCGCCAATTGCCCGGAGCGCTGAGGTGCAATTCGCCACCCTCATCGCGATCATAAGGGAATTGCTCAGCGATGACGGCTTGCTCCACCGCATCAAGCGGATCGCTCGCCGTAAGGGCGATATCATCTGAGAGAAGGTCCATGACAGCAGTCTCCTTCGTCTGCGCGGCGACTCACACCGTTGCTGAGACGGTATGACTGCGCTGCTGCAGGCGCAATAAAAAGCGCTATAGGCGCTATAATCAGTCTGTGGATTTCGGCGCGGCCTTTTTCGCCGCGGTCTTGCGCGTACGGCTCGCCGGCTTTGGTTTGGCTGCCTTTTCAAGCACTTCCAAGCGCGCCTCCAAGGTCGCGATCGTATCAAGCGCTTCGTTCAAAGCGCCCTTGACCGCATCGTGTTCTTCGCGAGTGACCAGGTCCATATCAGCCACGAAACGGTCCATCTGGGCCCGCATGGCGGCCTGAGCCTCTTCACCAACAGCCTGGGCGGCGCCGAAAGCGTCGGTCATTAGATCTGCGAAATCATTGAGAAGCGGGTTGCGCGTTTGCATGAAAGAAAGCCATTACAAGAGTTCTGAAGCTCTATATGCGGTGCGAGGCGCAAAAGCGCAACGCGCCCATCCGTCACATCTACACCTGTTTCAGGTGAGTCAGCCCTATTGCGAGTGCCAGCATGCAGACTTGTCCGGCTACATTCGATCTGCTTGAGCCCGAGATCTTCTCCATCGGTTTCTTCACCCTGCGCTGGTATGCGCTGGCCTATATCGCCGGCTTGCTGCTGGGTTGGCGCTATATGGTGATCCTCTCGCGTCGGGCTCAGCTCTGGCACCCGATCGGAACAAAAAACCCCAAATCACCATTCACCGAAAACCAGGTCGATGACCTTCTTGTCTGGGCGACGATCGGCGTCATTGTTGGCGGGCGACTTGGCTATGTGATTTTCTACATGCCAGAAATGATCTGGACTGATCCGCTGCGCGTGATCACCGGCATTACCGACGGTGGCATGGCTTTCCACGGTGGTCTGATTGGCGTTTCTCTAGCCCTTTGGTCTTTCGCGCACCGAAACAATCTCGACCTGTGGCGCATAGCGGATGCCGCTGCCATCGTTACGCCGATTGGCCTCTTTTTTGGACGTGTCGCCAATTTCATCAATGGCGAGCTCTGGGGACGCCCCTGGGACGGGCCCTGGGCGATGCGTTTCGAACATGACCCGCTCTGTCTTCCGCGCCACCCCAGTCAGCTTTACCAGGCTGCCCTTGAGGGCGTAGCGATTTTCGCCATCGTGAATATCGCCACCTATAAGTTCCGCTCGCTGGAAAAACCGGGACTTAATGCCGGGCTCTTCTTGATGAGCTATGGTCTTTTCCGCGCCCTCATGGAGGTCTTCCGCGAACCGGATTCCCACATGCCAGAAGCCCTTCGGGGTTTGATCACCATGGGCATGCTGCTTTCGCTTCCGATGATTCTGCTGGGCGGGTGGCTGGTCTGGCGCGCGCTGAAGAACGATCAGCCGGGCACCAAGTCCGCATGATTGCTGAGCAACTCAAGGCGCGCATCGCTCAACACGGTCCACTCACCCTGGCCGCCTTCATGACCGAGGCGCTCTTCGACCCGAAAGCCGGTTATTACGCCACTAAAGATCCGATCGGTGCTGGTTCGGACTTCATCACCGCACCTGAAGTCAGCCAGATGTTCGGCGAGCTGATCGGTCTCTGGGTGATGCAGAGCTGGCATGATATGGGCCGGCCAGATCCGTTTTACCTGGTCGAGCTCGGCCCCGGCCGCGGCACCATGATGGCCGATATGCTGCGCACGGGTCGCGCCCTGCCCGGTTTTACAGATGCTGCGCGTATTGTGCTTATTGAAGCCAGTGCCGCGCTCAAATCGGTGCAGGCACAGAGCCTTGGACCTAGCGGTGCGCAGGTGAGCTGGGTAGACCGGCTGGAGAATGTGCCCGCCGGACCAGCCATCATCGTCGGAAATGAGTTTCTGGACTGCCTGCCGGTTCGCCAAGCAATCAAACATGATGGCGTCTGGCATGAACGCATGGTTGGCCTTGATGAGGAGGGTGCGTTCTGTTTCGTACTGGGAACCCATCTGGGTATTGATGAAGACCTGATCCCGCCGCGCTTGAAAGACCTGCCGGACGGTATGCTGGCTGAACTGCGCCCCGGCGACCGCTTATTCGTTCACACTCTGAGCGAACGCTTCAAACACCATCCCGGCCGCGCCCTTCTGATTGATTATGGCCCCGCTCAATCCGAGCCGGGCGACACGCTCCAGGCCATCCGCGCGCATGAAAAAGTGCAGCCGCTGGCAGACCCTGGAACCGCAGACCTGACGGCACGCGTCGACTTTGAAATGCTGGCGCGTTTCGCAACCGAATCGGGGCTGGCCGCTTTTGGCCCCATCCCCCAGGGCGACTTTCTTGCGGCACTCGGCCTGGAAGCTCGGGCCGCGGCCCTGAGCCAGTCCAGCCCGGAGAAGCGCCCCCAGATTGCCAGACAAATCTGGCGACTGACCGATTCGGATCAAATGGGCGCGCTCTTCAAGCTTGTCTGCCTGCAGTCGCCTGAGCTTTCCGATCCGCCTGTGATGTCAGCAGACTGATTATTCAATTCACCCAATTACACGAATTGGCGCTTCATTCCCGAGCCCGCCTCTGTTAAGGAGCGCGCGAAGCGGCAACGGGGCACCCTCACATGAAACTTCTCTCGGGCACGTCGAACGAGCCTTTGTCTAAGGCAATTGCTGACTATCTCGATGCGCCGCTGACGGCCTGCGAGATTGAACGCTTCTCCGATGGCGAGATTTTCGTCCGTATTGATGAAAATGTCCGCGGTGAAGACGTGTTCGTCATCCAGTCGACCTCGTCTCCGGCGAATGACCATTTGATGGAGCTCCTGATCTGCATAGATGCGCTGGTTCGCGCGTCGGCGCGGCGGATCACGGCTGTAATCCCGTATTTCGGCTATGCCCGCCAGGACCGCAAAACCGGTGGCCGCACGCCGATCTCCGCAAAGCTGGTGGCCAATATCATCGCCAAGGCCGGCGCTGATCGCGTTTTGACGATTGATCTGCATGCGGGTCAGATCCAGGGCTTCTTCGACATTCCAACGGACAATCTCTTCGCCACCAAGGTGATCGAGGATGATATCCGCCGGAAATACCCGACCGATGATCTGCTCATTGTCTCACCCGACGTTGGTGGTGTGGTGCGCGCCCGCGCGCTCGCCAAACTGCTCGATGCGGAAATCGCCATCGTTGACAAACGTCGCCCCAAGGCCGGCGTGTCGGAAGTGATGAATATTATCGGTGAGGTCGAGGGGCGCCGCTGTATTCTCTTTGATGATATGTGCGATAGCGGTGGCACGCTGTGTAATGCCGCGGCCGCCTTGAAGGAAAAAGGCGCCATCGATGTTTCCGCCTACGTGACCCATGGCGTCTTGTCGAATGACGCGCCAGGTCGGGTTGCCAAATCAGAGCTGAAAGAATTGGTGGTTACCGATTCCATCGTGCCCGATCCAAGTGCTACCGAGACCGACAAGGTTCGGCGTCTCCCGGTCGCGCCGCTGCTCGGCGAAGCCATCCGACGCATCGCCAATGATGAGTCGGTCTCGAAACTGTTCGATTAGAGCTCGAGCGCTGCAAGAGCACTGACTCTTCTACCCCCGCGTGGTTGCACGCCGCGCGGGGATCGGCTATAGCCCGCCGCTCTAAAGTTTACATGGCGCGATGCCAAAGCACAGTCGCCGCCCACCCAATGAGGCGGCGCTTGATATTTAAGGATCAGGACCGATGAGCAACATCGTTCTCAATGTTGACGTTCGCGAAGGCACAGGTACGGGCGCAGCACGCGCTGTTCGCCGCGAAGACCGCGTCCCGGGCGTTCTCTATGGTGGCAAGCTGGGTCCGGTCTCCATCACCCTGCGCGGGAATGAAGTCCGCAAGGCTCTGCTGACCGGCAACTTCATCTCCAACATGATGGAGCTGGAGCACGATGGTAAGCGCCAGAAAGTCATCGCACGTGACGTTCAGTTCCACCCGGTATCCGACCAGGTCATGCATGTGGACCTGTTCCGCGTTGACGAAGACACCAAGATCAACGTCGAAGTTGCGGTTCGCTTCACCAATGAAGACGCGTCTCCGGGCATGAAACGCGGCGGCGTTCTCAACATCGTTCGCCACACCGTCGAGCTCCTCGTTCCGGCTGGTAACATCCCTGATGCAATCGAAGCCGACCTGTCCGGCCTCGATATTGGTGATTCCGTACACATCTCCGCGATCACTCTGCCGAAAGGTGCCAAGCCGACCATCGCTGACCGCGACTTCACAATCGCGACCCTGCAGGGCTCCCGGGCCGTGCTCAAAGCCGATGAAGAGGGCGGTGAAGAGGCTGCTGAAGGTGAAGCAGCTGCTGAAGGCGGCGAAGAGTAAACCCTACTCCTGTTTCCCCGGTGAAGCAGATAGGCTGATTTCAAGAGGCCGCGATCTCGCAAGGGTTCGCGGTCTTTTGCTGAGAGGAGCCCGGACGAGCCATGATGATCCTTGCGGGCCTCGGCAATCCCGAGCCAAAATACCTCAAGAACCGGCATAATGTGGGCTTTATGGCGCTCGACGTCATCGCTCAGGCCTGGTCATGCGGGCCCTGGCGCAAGCGTTTTCAGGGCCTGGCCACGGATCTTGTGATCGGCTCGAATAAGATCCTCCTGCTTAAGCCGCAAACCTATTACAATAATTCCGGCCATTCGATTGGCGAGGCCGCGAATTTCTTCAAGGTGGATCCGGACAAGATTATCGTCTTTCACGACGAGCTCGACCTCGCGCCCGGCAAATTCCGTCTGAAGAAAGGCGGCGGCGCGGCGGGCAATAATGGCATCAAATCCACCACCAGCCAGCTCGGGCCCGATTTCCGCCGAGCACGTATTGGCGTGGGCCATCCCGGTGATCGCAATAAAGTCACCGGCTATGTCCTCTCCGATTTCGCCAAATCGGAGGAGAAATGGCTGATCGACCTTCTCGACGCTGTGGCCAGCTCAATCGACTTGCTGGCCAAGGGGGATTACGACGCCTTCCAGACACAAGTCACCCATAAAGCCCCCGCCCCGGTCCCGATCAAGCGCGGCTCAGAAGACTAGGCTCTCGCATCCGTGAACGGAGCACACTTTTAGCTCCCATCGCTTTCATTGGCATGTGATGGAGGCCGTCTCCATGTGTTGTCCAACACAGCACGGAGACGCACCATGAAATTCACCCTCGCCGGCCTCGCGGCCGTTCTCGCCCTCATCTTCATCCTGCCCGATTACACCGAGGCCCAGGATGCAAGCCTTCTCGCCTCTGGCGGTTTTGATAACCAGGAATACCAGATCCGAGGTGACTGGCGCATCGAAGCCCGCGCCGACGGTAATTACATCGTATTGAGCGATGATTTCCGCACGCGTCGCGGCCCGGATCTGAAAATCTTCTTCTCGACCAATGCCGCTGTCGATGTGAATGGCGAAAACGGTGATGAGGGTTTCTTCCTCACCGCACTCGATAGCAATCGCGGCGGACAGGCCTACCGCCTTCCTGATGACTTCGCTTTGGAAGACTACAGCTCTGTCGTCATCCAGTGTGAGCAATTCTCCAAGCTCTGGGGCGCCGGCACAATCAACCTGGCTACCGGTTCAGAGCTCATGGATGCCAGCATGCGCTAACGCGACCTCCCCCCGCTCGCATGGCCACAGGCCCGGATGTTGAAGCGCATCCGGGCCTTTTGCGTTTTGCTGACAGAATGGTCGCGCCGGTGCGTCAAACTCTTTATAAGGCGCGCTCGAACGGAAAAGGATTTCGCGCCATGGGTTTCAAATGCGGCATTGTCGGCCTGCCGAATGTTGGTAAGTCCACGCTCTTTAATGCTCTGACGCAAACTGCGTCCGCTCAGGCTGCGAATTACCCCTTCTGTACGATCGAACCCAATGTCGGTGATGTCGCCGTCCCCGAAACCCGTCTGGCCAAGCTCGCCGAGATTGCGGGCTCCAAGGAAGTCATCCCGGCGCGGATGAATTTCGTTGATATTGCGGGCCTGGTTGAAGGCGCGTCCAAGGGCGAAGGCCTGGGCAATCAATTCCTCGCCAATATCCGCGAGACCGATGCCATTGCCTACGTTTTGCGCTGTTTCGATGATGACGACATCACCCATGTCGCCAACAAGATTGACCCGCTGGCCGACCTGGAAACCGTCGAAACCGAGCTGATGCTGGCGGACCTGGAAAGCCTGGAGAAGCGCCGCACCAATCTGGAAAAGAAGGCCAAGTCCGGTGACAAGGAGGCCAAGGCCACCATCGCATTGGTCGATCTGGCCCTGGAACAGCTCAATAATGGCAAGCCGGCGCGTTTTGCCGAAGTGTCCAAGGATGATGAGAAAGCCTGGAAAGGCCTTCAGCTTCTGACCACCAAGCCGGTTCTTTTCATCGCCAATGTGGATGAGGACAGTGCTTCGACGGGCAATGCCTATTCTGAAATCGTCTTTAAACGGGCCGAGGAAGAAGGCGCGCAAGCTGTCGTGATTTCAGCCAAGATCGAAGCCGAACTCGCAGTCCTGGAAGATGAGGAAGAACGCGCGGAATATCTCGAAACCATCGGGCTGGAAGAGCCGGGTCTCGACCGCCTGATCCATACCGGTTACTCGCTGCTTGGCCTGCAGACCTATTTCACAGCAGGTCCGAAAGAGGCCCGCGCCTGGACAATCAAGGAAGGCTGGACCGCACCGCAAGCCGCTGGTGTGATCCATGGCGATTTCGAAAAAGGCTTCATTCGCGCCGAGACCATCGCTTATGAAGACTATGTTGAATGTGGCGGCGAGGCTCCGGCCAAGGAAGCCGGAAAAATGCGCGCGGAAGGCAAGGAATACATCGTCAAAGACGGTGATGTGATGCTCTTCCGCTTTAACGTTTAAAGCTCTCAAAGCGGCAACCCGCTCGGTTGAATCTCCAAACAATACACGCTACGCATGACAGCGTGTTGTGAATTGTGGGGGAAATCATGAGTTTGATCGCCGTTTCGATAGCCGTTCTGGCAGCCTTGCAAACAGATACTCCTGCCTCACAAGAGCAGCTTGCGGAAACCACGGCGGAGTCGGTGCAGGTGTTCAACCGCCGATCCGGGCACGTGCTTTTGGAGATCACCGACGCCCCGCTTGAAGCGGCTGAGGGCCTTGCGGATTCCGGAGATGTTATCGCAATTCACCAATTGCGCGCGCGTTTCGGTGTGACACTAGAGGCTGATATCGAGGCAAGACACCGTGAACTCGAAGCCGGTCATGTCCTTGCGCTGATGGTCATCGGCGCACAACCCAACGCTATCGAATATCCGCCTCATCCGGACAATCGAGTCTGGTGTGACCTCCGCGTGACCGGACGCATGGCCTCTTTCGGCAATGTCGACTGCTTCATGGATCTTGATGATGACGGTCGGTTCGAATTCATGTTTACCGGCGAGCCGCGTGAGACATATACGAGCCTGACGCTCGGACAGCTCAATGGACAGACCCCGATCGATCCGCCAATCGCCTACAGCCCTGCGGATGGACAAGACCTTCCCTCAGGTCAGCTGGGTTTTCGGCTGTGCAACGGCGATTTCGAAACCGGTCACCCGCGTTTCTCACCGGTTCTACGTCCCGATGGCGGAAGATTTGAGGTCGCGCAAGCCTGCCCGTTCGGACGCCCCATTGAGCCCGTTGAAGACAATGATAGCGATGCCAACCTTCAAATCGACCGGATGCAAATCGCCTATTCAGTACAGTCTGACGATGAGATCAGCTATCGGGTCGTTAGCCGTCTGGAAAGCGGACCGGTTTATGTGAACCGCAGCGGTGAAGCGGTTCTGCCGGCGGCGGAAGCTGGGACGAACCTGCAGCGACAAGCGGCACGCATCGCAGAGCTCGCAGGTCGGCCCCTATACGCAACGGGTCCCGCGCAATTCACCTATGGACTGCGAGGCGATGATGAAGCCTTCGCCCGAATTCCGGTCCGACACGGCATCACTGGACGGCTGAGCAATGAAGTATCTCGCGGGGGCTGGTTCGGCGGCGGCTCGCTACCGATTGGAACTCCGGTATACGGCCTGCCATTCACCTCGGGCGGTCTGTCTTTTGCGAATCGCACTCCCGGACAAATGATGTGGTGTGCGCCCATTGATGAGGGCGATGGATGGGATGTCGTATGCCTGCCGCGTGTTGGCCAGGCGACCTATTGGTACTCGCCCTACAACCCGTTTTTCGCCCAGGCCATCAGCTTCAGCACTGATACGCCCAGGGCCAGCACCCCGGATGTCGAGCGGGCAGAGATCGACCTGCCCTTCGGCGAGTTGTTCATCGAAGTGTTTCTGCTCGAGTGGGATCGTCGCGATGCTGATTTGCGGACGCGCATTTGCACTGCCCAGGGGCATTGCTATGGCCAGCGAGGTCTTGAACCGAACCGCTCGGAAGCGGATGGTTCCGTGGAGATTATTGTCTTTGGCGAACGATTGCGTCTAACCGAACCGGGCTCGGACAATGATGAAGTTTTCGTCGAGCATATCCGAACTGCAAGCGAAGACTACGATCCAACCCGGTCGAGCGCGATCACAATGGAAGCCCTTCTTCCAGGCCATGCCAATGTCGGCCGACGTTGAGCAGGGGCTAGACCGACATCACCTGGTCGAAAACCTCGTTATCGCCAAACGACCGTGCGACCAGCATTGCGCCTTCCAGCTTAGCCAGGAGTGCCAATGCGGTATTGTGCCGTGCCGTCACGTCTCCATACCCGCCATCGGCCTCATAGACCGCGTCTAGCCATTCGCGATTCCGGTCGAAAAAGCGCCGTGCCTGCTCAGCCACGCGAACGGGTAAACCTGCGATCTCCGCGCCAAGCACGCCACACAGACACATAAGGTCATCCTCCACTAAAGCCTGGCGAAAGCCTTCGACATAAGCCGAGATCTTCTCTTCGGTTGAGCGCGTGGTGTCGCGCGGGTCTCCCAGCCCTTTCAAAAATCGGTCCGTATAGCGTTCAGCCATCGCCGCACCGAGATCTTCCTTGGTGGGAAAATGATAGTGCACACTGGCTGATTTGATCCCGACTTCAGTGGCGATCTCGCGAAAGCTGAAACCGCCATACCCGCCCGCACGCGTCATACGCTCGGCAACATCTAGGATTTCTTCGGCTTTTTGAGAACGGTCCATCACTTTCACTCCGAAAACATTCTATCGAGTGATAGATAGGGGTTGAATGCCCGATCGGCAATCCCATATGAAGCCTACCTACTGATAGGCAGACATTTCTGGGAGCATGCTATGACCACGACCAATCAATCCAAACTCGCCCTTATCATTGGCGGATCCAGCGGGATGGGCCTTGAAACCGCTCGACGTTTACGCGCCGAGGGAGCCGATCTTATTCTCGTCGGCTCCAAACAGTCCAAGCTGGATGCCGCCAAATCGGATCTTGAGGCCACAAATGATGGCGGGATCGACACCTATGCAGTTGATCTCTACGACAGGACAGCCGTCGAGCGCTTCATTGAGACCCTGCGGGGTTTCAGCCGCTCGCTCGATTATCTCGTCAACGCCGCCGGCACCTTCTCGCCCAAGCCTTTCCTGGACCATGAGGCGAGCGATTACGACGCCTATATGGACCTGAACAAGGCCACCTTCTTCATTACACAGGCTGTGGCGGAAAACATGAAAGCCCATGGCGGCGGCTCGATCGTCAATATCGGTTCCATGTGGGCCAAACAGGCAATCAAGGCGACGCCGTCTTCTGCCTATTCCATGGCCAAGGCCGGTCTGCACGCCTTCACCCAGCATCTCGCAATGGAGCTGGGCGAGTACAATATCCGCGTCAATGCCGTGTCACCGGCTGTCGTTGTCACACCGATCTATGGCGCGTTTATCGAGCCTGATGAGATTGAAGACACGCTCACCAATGCGTTCGACGCCTTCCACCCGATCGGCCGTGTGGGCCGTCCTGAGGAGATTGCGGAGACTGTAGTCTTCTTGCTCTCCGACAAATCCGGCTGGGTTACAGGTGCCAATTGGGACATTGATGGCGGCGTCATGGCGGGCCGCAACTAGCGAACCTACCCCCCCCCTTGCTCCAGGACGGATGAGAGGACACAAAGCGGACCGCTGTCCTCTCATCTTCCGGAGCCCTTTGATGACCGAACTCGATCTCTTGCTAGACCTCCACCTGGATGGCGACCGCCAAGGTCCAGGCACACAAAAGGATACGCTCCGTGCCCTATATCTCTCCGCTCTGGATGAGCGATCTGACCTTTATATCGCCGATATCGGTTGCGGAACCGGAGGCTCGACCCTGGTTCTGGCAGAGGAACTCGACGCGAAAATCGTCGCCGTCGACTTCCTCCAGCCCTTCCTCGACAAGCTCCACGAAGATGCTGCCAAGAAGGGGCTGACCGACAAGGTCGAAACACTTTGTGCCTCTATGGATGCGCTCCCCTTCGAAGAAAACTGTTTCGACGCCATCTGGTCGGAAGGAGCGATCTATAATCTCGGTTTTGACACCGGCCTGAAAACATTCCGCCCCTTTCTTAAACCGGGCGGAATCCTCGCGGCCTCGGAGTTGACCTGGCTCACAGATGCGCGCCCGGCCGAACTGGATACGCACTGGAACCAGCACTATCCCGACATTGCGACTGCTGGTGAGAAAATCCTCCAGATCGAGCGTAATGGTTTCACCCTGCTGGGCTATTTCGTCCTGCCTCCATCCAGCTGGTTCGACACATATTATCGCCCGCTGCAAGCGCGCTATAAGGCCTTCCTGGATCGGCACGATCATAGCGATCTGGCCAAGGCGGTTGTGCAGGAAAACGAAGACGAGATTGCGCTTTACGAAGCCTATCAAGACTATGTGTCATATGGCTTTTACATCATGAAGAAGACCGGGGCATAACGCCTCAACGCCTATCGGAGAGAGGCATGAGCACACCCAATGAACGCCGCCTCACCCAAGCGCGGCAAGCGGCGCTGGAAGCGGCAGAACGCGCCGGAATCGATCGCGCCTTCATCTCCAACCTTGTGGAGACGTTTTATGGTCATATCCGCCGCGATGAGCGCCTGGGTCCGATCTTCGAACAGCAAATCGGTGACAATTGGGAGCCCCATCTGGCGACGATGAAAACCTTCTGGGGTTCGCTCGTTTTCCATGATGGGCAATATGCCGGTCGGCCCATGCCCGCCCACCTCCGACTGAAAGACGCGGTCCCTGAGGATTTCCAGATCTGGCTTGGGCTCTTTGAACGCACACTCGATGAAATAGACGCCGGCGAAGAGGCTTATCGCTTCTTCCTGGAGCGCGCAGACCGGATTGGCCGGAGCTTCCAGATGCATATGTTCTACGCGCCGGGTGAATGAGCGCGCAGGCAATACTGCCCCTGACCGTCATTGCTGCTTGCCAGCCTGCCCGGCGCAACTGACAGTCACGCTCCAAAGGCAGGTGACACAATGAGCGCGCAAGAGACACAGGATGAAAAGCTTCCGCTTCCCCTATGGGAGCTGGTCGCGCTTTTCGTTGCGATGACGTCATTGGTGGCCCTGGCCATCGATATGATGTTGCCGGCACTGGACGATATCGCAAGCGATCTGGGCGTGATCCGTCAAAACGACCAGCAATATGTGATCGCTACTTATCTGGCCGGCTTCGGAGCCAGCCAGATCTTCTATGGCCCGCTTGCCGACCGGTTCGGCCGCAAGCCTGTCATGCTCACAGCGATCGGCCTCTTTATCACTTTCACTGTGATTTGCGCCCTGACACCAAGCTTCACGCTTTTGCTGGTAGCGCGCTTCTTCCAAGGCGCTGCGGCGGCAGCGAGCCGGGTGATGACAGTGGCGATTGCCCGCGACCTCACCTCCGGGCGGCGCATGGCAGAAATCATGTCCATGGTGATGACGGCCTTTATGGCGGTACCCGTACTGGCGCCAGGCATCGGCCAGCTAGTTCTGACCGTTTTTGAATGGCGCTCCATCTTCTGGCTTTTAATTGTGTTCGCGATTGGACTGGCGTTCTGGATCCATGTCCGCCTGCCGGAAACCCTGCATCCGGAATATCGCAAGCCTCTTGACCCCAAAAGTGTGGCGAGCGCATTCCGCGAAGCGATCACGCACCGGATCATGCTTGGCTATACGCTGGCCGCCCTGTCGTTTTTCGGCGGTCTTTATGCCTTCCTGGGGTCCTCGCAGCAGATTTTCGTCGAGCATTTCGGTCTGGGCGATGGGCATTTCCCGCTCGCCTTCGCCGCCATCGCGATCGGGATGGGCCTCACGAGTTTTATCAATTCGCGCCTGGTGAACCGGCTAGGTCAACGCCGCCTGGCCCATGGAGCGCTTCTCGCTTTCACGGCGATATCGATCATCCACACGATCATGCTGCTCGCTGGCGTTGATAACCTCTATATCTTCGTCTTCACGCTGGCGGCAGCGATGGCGCTTCTGGGCCTCATCGCCGCCAATTTCAGCTCAATCGCCATGGAACCCATGGGCCATATCGCCGGCACTGCCTCGGCCGCTTATGGGTTTGTCAGCGGAGTCGGTGCTGCCATTATCGGCGCGGTCATCGGCCAGCTTTATAATGGCACGGCCATCCCGCTCATCGCCGGACAGGCCAGCCTCGGCCTGATGGCGGTCATCATCGTCTATATCACTGAACGCGGCCGCCTTTGCGGCGTAGGCGAAACGAGCGAGACGCGCTAGGCTTCCCAAAACACGATCGATAATCCGGATCGATAAGGGGAAAGTTATGGCCTTTGAAACAATCCGCTATGCGGTTGAAGACGGGATTGCGACCATCACGATGAGTCGACCGCACCGGCTCAACGCCTTTACCTATGAGATGGGCGATGAGCTGATTGCGGTATTCGACCTCGCGGATGGTGATGATGAGGTGAAGGCCATTATCGTCACTGGCGAGGGAAAGGCATTTTGCGCTGGCGCAGACCTTTCCACGGGCGTTGAGACCTTCGACATGGTCGCTCAGACCCAGCATGCCGGCACATTCGACCCGAAGGACCCCAAATGGAGGGATCGTGGCGGCGTGCTGAACCTGCGGATCTGGAATTCGCTCAAGCCCGTCATCGCCGCCGTCAATGGTGCTGCCGTCGGTATTGGTGCGACCATGATCCTGCCGATGGATATCCGGCTGGCCTCCATGGATGCGAAATTCGCCTATCCCTTCGCCCGGCGAGGCATTATCTGGGATGGTTGTGCCAGCTGGTTCCTGCCCCGCGTCGTGGGCATATCAACCGCTATGGACTGGGGTTTGACAGGCCGGACATTCCCGGCCGCTGAAGCCTATGAAGGCGGCCTCGTCGCCCGTGTCGTCCCCGCGGAGGACTTGATGGCACAAGCGCGCGAGCGGGCGAAAATGATCGCCGAGCGATGCTCTCCGGTCTCGCTTGCCATGATGCGTCGAATGGCGTGGCGCATGCAGGGGGCCGCACACCCGATGGAAGCCCACCGGGTTGAAAGCCTTGGGATTCTCGAAGCGGGCATGGGCGAAGATGCCAAGGAAGGCGTGATGTCTTTCCTGGAGAAACGTCAGCCAGACTTCCCGATGAAAGTCTCCTCCGACCTGCCCGGCTACCATCCCTGGTGGGACCGGTCTGAAGATGCCTATGTCGACACACCGCTGGAGCTGACCGAGGTGGAGGCGGATTAGATCCGCAGCGTCCCTTCACTCACCATCACCGCATCACCGCCAAGAACCGCGTCTTTGAGCTGTCCGCCTTCAATCCGCAGGATCAGGCGCAGATGACTGGGCCGGGCCATTTCAACACCTTGGTAGATTGAGATGGCGTGTTCGCCATCGCCCAATCCGCCCTGCTCGGCGATCAGTCCGGCAAAGGCCGCCGCGGCACCGCCTGTGGCCGGATCTTCGGTGATGCCCAGATGCGGGCCAAACATGCGAACGCGCCAATCATGAGTGAAGGCGGTTGAAGACGCTTTGGCCACGACATAGGCGGCACAGGGCTGCGCACCGCCAAACACGCGCTCAAACTGCGCAAGGTCGAGCGAAATTTCCGTGAGCAGCTCGGGATAGCGAAGGGGCACAATCGCGAAGGGCACGCCGGCCGACCAGAGCCCGCCGATGACTGGCGTATCCAGAAGGTCACCGGGCTGAAGCCCCAGGGCCTCCGCGATCGCATCGCCGTCCGGCAAATCCCCGACACGCTCCGGCAAGCGAGGCAGGAAGAAGCGCGCGGATCCATGGTCTTCTGAATTGATCCGGACATCGGTGGTGATATCACCCATCGTCTCTTCCAGGACGAAGCGAAAACGTTTCCCGGGCTCTTTCGAGCGCGCCAGTCCGAGCGCAATCGCGCTGCCCACCGTCGGGTGCCCAGCGAATGGCAACTCCTTCAACGGGGTAAAGATACGCAACCCCCAATCGGCCTCACGCCCTTTGGGCTCGGTAATGAAAACGGTTTCAGACAGGTTGAACTCAGCCGCGATTGCCTGCATCGCCGCATCATCCAGATCATCCGCCTCAAAAACCACCGCCAGCGGATTGCCCGCGAGGGCGGTATCGGTGAAAACGTCAAGGGTAACAAAACGGTGTGGCATCAGGCATCCCCAGCCAGATCTTCCAGATCTTCATCGGTCAAGCCGCCATCGACCCGCCAGCCATAACCATCCCCCTGGGCCAGGGTATCCGCCAGCCATGGCATGGTCGCCAGGAGCTTTTCCTCCAATGTCCAGGGCGGATTGATGACAACCACACCGGCGCCAGCCAGCTTGCCTTCACTGGCCAGGTCCCGGATCCAGAGATCGGCCCGCAGGATTTTCTCCGGCGCGAGCCCCTTTTCCGAGATCAGCCATTCCGCCAGACCATTATCGAAACGGTCCGCCGCCCAGAGATTCTTCAAGGATCTCCAGAAGATGAACGTGCCTGTCGGCCATTTGTCCAAGGCGGCCATGACCGCTTCCGCCATGTGCGCCAGCTCGTCCCGATCCTCAAAAGGGGGATCTATAAGCGCCAGGCCGCGCTTCTCTGGCGGCGGCACCAGGGATTTGAGCGCCTTATACCCGTCGCGCACCTCCACCTTCACCCGCTTGTCGCGCC
Source organism: Alphaproteobacteria bacterium (assembly GCA_018222865.1). Lineage (GTDB taxonomy): Bacteria > Pseudomonadota > Alphaproteobacteria > Caulobacterales > Maricaulaceae > Maricaulis. The sequence continues at coordinate 107,032 of JAAEZM010000002.1, read as the reverse complement.
TATAGCGCTCATCCAGTGTCTTGGCGTCTTGTGGGTGGAGCTCGCACAAGTGCAGTCGGTCGCCCTCACGCATAAGCTCGGCAGCAATCTGGGGAGATCCCGGATAGATCCGGGTTTCGTCCGGGTTCATCCGGTGCAGCAGGTCCAGATAGGGCGTCAGTGCTGGTCGCGCATCATCTGGAATATCCGCCTTCATCAGACGGCCAATACCATCGACCCATTCCGGCGAACGAGTGGCCTCGTCCGAGGCGAGGTCATACGCACCAATGCCCGCATGAGTGTCAATATAGCGATAAGGCTTGTCCTTCGCACCCAGATGCTCAAGGCAATTCGCGAGAACAAGATGTTTGAGAATGTCGGCGAAATTGCCGGCATGATAAGCGTGTCTATAATTCATGGTCCCGAGATATCCGAAACCGCTTGCGCAGGAAAGCCGCGAGGCTAGCCGGCCGGGTCCAGGAGCGCTTGCAGGAGCTCTGTCTGATCGGCCACATAGAGCGGCGCGCGCGAGACCAAACTCTCCAGCAAGACGAGCCCCCTCTTAAGCCCAATGATATTTCATAGATTTAATCCAATTCACGCGCTTGTCGGTCGCATCACGCTCCCGCTCTCCTAGGCTCAAGCTCCAGGATTGAGGGAGAGAAAAATGATCCGCACCGCTATTTTGACCGCCTTTGCTCTGATTGGCCTGAGCCACTCCGCCCACGCACAGCAGGCCTTCATTCCAGAGGGGCAGGAAGGATTCTATGAACAGTTCCGAGCAGCGCCCGCTATTCGCGCGGGAGACTTCGTACATATCTCAGGCGTTGTCGGCTATATTCGAAGCGATCAGGAGCGAACGCCGGACGCCTATGAATCGGCCATTCGCGACACTTTCGAGCGCGTAGAGAGTGTTCTCAATGAAGCCGGAACGTCCTGGTCGGATGTGGTGGAAATGACCAGTTTCCATGTCGATATGCGCGCGCATCAGGAGATTTTTCGCTCGGTTCGCGAGGAGTTTGTCACTGAGCACCCCTATCCGGCATGGACGGGTATCGGTGTCGAACGTTTGTGGTCTGACGCACTTTTTGTCGAGATTCGGGTGATCGCCTATGTCGGAGAGGACGAATAGGGCTGCTCCAGCATAACAGCCTTGTCACTTTGCGGTCATAACCGATCGAACTAGTTTCTGTGCCGAAGATCTTGGGGAGGAAAACATGATCCGTAAGTTTATCGCAGGCGCAGCTGCCGCGTTTGCAGCGCTCAGCCTGGGTGTGCCGGCAATGGCCGTTCAGGCCGAGGAAATGCCGGAGCCGCGCACTTATGAGAGCCGCGGCCAGGTCACCATTAATGGCCAACGCATCCGCTATTCCGTCACAGCCGGTGAAACATTCCTGGTCGATGAAAATGGCGACCCGAACGCCTCTATTTTCTCAACGGCCTACATCGCTGACGGCTTCTCTGATCCGACGACTCGCCCGGTCGCATTCGTCTTTAATGGCGGGCCGGGGTCTGCGAGCCTGTGGCTCCATATGGGCGTGTTTGGCCCGCAGCGCATTGCCCTGCCCAATGCTCAGGATGATGGCGCCGCACCGTTCGACGTTGTTGAAAATGTTCACTCTATTCTCGATGTTGCCGATCTGGTCTTTGTCGATCCGGTCGGGACCGGCTGGAGCCAGCCCATTGGTGAGGGCGAAGGCTCTGACTTCTGGGGTGTAACGGAAGATGCCGAGAGCCTGGCGCAATTCATCCGCATCTGGCTGTCTGAAAACCGTCGCTGGAACTCGCCGAAATACCTTTTGGGTGAGAGCTATGGCACGCTGCGTATCGGCGCCCTGCTGAACGAGCTGGAAGGCAGCTATACCGATGTTGCGATCAATGGTGTTGCCCTGATCTCGACCGTTGTCGATTTCCGCTATGACGACACGTCTCCGGGCAATGATATCGGCTATGTCGGCCTGATGCCGGGCTTTGCTGCCACGGCGTGGTATCACAACAAAGTCGATCGTTCGGCTTGGAATAATGACATCGAAGCTTTCCTCGACGACTCGCGCACCTTTGCCATCGAGGAATACATGCCGGCTTTGATGTATGGCTCGCTGATTGATCCGGCGCGCCAGGCCCGCGTGGTCGCTGAGCTTTCGCGTTTCACTGGCTTGTCCGAGGATTTCCTCAATCGTGCCAATATGCGTGTTTCCCTGTGGCGTTTCATGCGTGAACTGCGCCGCGATGAGGGCCTGTCTGTTGGCCGTCTCGACAGCCGCTTCACGGGCGTTGAAGTGGATGGCGTCGGCGAAGGTCCGGAAACCGACCCGAGCTTCTATGGTATTGACGCCTCATATACCGCCTCCATGCTGGATTATTTCACCCGCACGCTCGGCGTCGACATCACGGAGTACTACTCCACGATCGGTGGCGTGAGTGGCTGGAATTGGGACGCCGGCCGTTCGGGCAATAATAACTACATCAATGTCGGCCCGTGGATTTCCCGCGCCATGCGCCAGAATTCCGACCTCGAAGTGCTGGTGGCCCAGGGCTATTACGATCTGGCCACGCCGTTTTTCGCGGCCGAGCTGATGTTCAACCAACCCGGTTTCGACCAGGACCGTGTGACCTTCACCTATTATGAAAGCGGTCACATGATGTACATCCACGAGCCGTCCCTGGTGACCTTCTCGCAGGATGTCCGCGATCTGATCGTCGGCCAGTAAGGCAACACAAACGAAGAAGGGGCGCCCTGCGGGCGCCCCTTTTTTCGTGCACGGGATCGAGCTGCCCCTACTCGCCCTCATACTCCACGAGTGCGGAAACGGGTACGCCCATAGCCTCAATGCGCTTGGCACCGCCCAAATCCGGCAGATCAATCACAAAAGCGGCACCAACAACCGTCGCACCAGCACGCTGGAGGAGTTTGATCGAGGCTTCCGCCGTTCCGCCCGTGGCAATGAGATCATCGACCAGCAAGACCCGGTCGCCCTCATTGACCGCATCGATATGGATCTCGATCGCATCGGTGCCGTATTCCAGCTCGTATTCCTCGATGATCGTGCGATGCGGAAGCTTGCCTCGCTTACGAACCGGGGTGAACCCTACCGACAGCTGGTGAGCGACAGCGCCCCCCATAATGAATCCACGTGCCTCAGTGCCAGCGACACGATCAATCTTGGCGCCCGCCCAAGGCTGCACCATCTGGTCGACGGCGACGCGGAAGGCGCGCGCATCGCCAATCAGTGTTGTGACGTCCCGGAACATAATGCCCGGCTTTGGATAGTCGGGAATGGTTCGAATAGCGGATTTCAGGTCCATGGGCAGGCTCTAATAATTGTTCTGGGAGGCGCTGAACCGGTTAGTCCAGAACCGTCTGGAAGGTTTCAGCCAAGGCGGCCTCTTTCCAGACCCTAAATGTGTCATCATTCAGCAAGGTGTCGCAATAGGCCTGTGCCTGTGGCTGCAGATTTACTGCATACGCGCGAAAACGCTCAGCAACAGGAGTAAAGAACGCATCGGCCAGAGACCACGCGCCGAAGAGGTGAGGCCCCTCACCGCTGCGAACACTCGTCCACAAGTCTTGCATGTTTTCGACATCGCGCCGGGTCTTGTCGCTCAGCTCAACGGGCTCAGGAGCTCTTTGCAGGTCCATCGGGCATTGATCACGAAGGGCGAAAAAACCTGAATGCATCTGGGCGCAGGCCGCTCGCGCCAAAGCCCGTTGGTGCGGATCCGAAGGCCAGAGCTCGGGGCAATGCTCCGCGGCAAACTCTGCGATCGCGAGACTGTCCCAGATCGCACCCGCAGGGGTTTTCAAAAGCGGAACAGTTGCGCTCGGCGACAGGGCTTTCAGCGTAGCATGCGTCTCTGGCGTATCGAGCAGGACAAGCTCGGTATCAAAGGTGAGATTTGATTTGGCCAGCGCCAGCCAACCGCGCAGCGACCAGCTGGAAGTCCGCCGGTTTCCGATAAGAAGGGTCAGGCCGTCCAAGCCTACATCTCCTGCAGCTCGCGCGTCCGGGCGCGGGTCTCGGTGACCTGGCAATCGAGAACCAGTTGATCGCGCTGATCCTCGCCAATGAACATTAAAGCGCCCCGGCGCGCGCACTCGGCATCACGATAGGCGCTCCAGGCGTCCTGAGCGCGTTCCAGAGCGCCGGCAGCGTCAAACATGCCGCCACTATCCAGATCTGACACCTGCGTCTCCTGACGGGCGCTCTCGACGGCTGCGTCCAGATCTCGCTCCGCATCGCGCAGCAAATCCTGCAAGCAATCGCGCATCGCACGGGGGTTGGTCATGTTGGATGAACACTCCACGGCCGGGCGTGGCATTGGCAGGTTGAGATCCTGAGCGGTGAACAAGGCGAAACCAACAAATGCGACCAACATGGCGCTACTCCTCACAACTGGTCCGGCGGTTATGGACGAGAAGCGACCCTGTTGAAAGTGGGGGCAATCAGTTTTCCGCGTCAGCCGTTCGGCTTAGCCAAGTGCCCGCCCCGCGATCGAACGCAGCTTGTCGACTACCGCCGGATCGCGCGCCGGCGGCGGCGTAACGATGGCGGTGTCCAGGCAGGTCTCGATCCCGTCAGGACTGGGCGAACGCTCGCTATTGCCAAGCTGGGTGGTGAGGTGAGCGAGAAGCTGTTTGGCCTTTTGCGTATTGGATTTCATCACGGCGAGAACAGCGGCCACATCCACACTCTCCTCGCTCTCATGCCAGCAATCATAATCCGTGACCATAGCAATGGCGGCGTAGGGCAGTTCAGCCTCACGTGCCAATCGGGCCTCGGGCATATTGGTCATGCCGATGACATCCAGCCCCCAGGAGCGATAAAGCTCACTCTCCGCACGGGTCGAGAACTGCGGGCCTTCCATGACCAGATATGTTCCGCCCTTTGTGGCTTCGACCCCCGCTTGGCCCGCGGCGTCATAAACAAGTTGAGACAGTCGGGAGCAGACCGGGTCGGCCATCGGCACATGCGCGATACACCCTTCTTCAAAAAAGCTGCGGGCGCGCTCACGCGTCCGGTCGACATATTGGTCGATGATCACGAAATGACCGGGCGCAAAGGCTTCTTTCAGGGAGCCACATGCGGAGACCGCGAGGATGTCCGTGCACCCCGCCATCTTCAGCGCCGCGATATTGGCCCTGTAAGGCACATCACTGGGGGATTTTGTATGGCCCAGGCCGTGTCGCGGCAGGAAAACCAGTTCAACGCCGTTTAGCCTGCCAAAGGTCAGCTCCGCCGAGGGAGCCCCCCAAGGGGTTTGCACGGCTTCGGTGCGAACGTTTTCAAGCCCATCAAGACTATAGAGGCCAGAGCCTCCAATAATGCCCAGTTTCCACTGCGTCACGAGATTATCCATTCCTTACTTCGAACCAATCGCACATCGGATCATGCTCGAAGGCCTCAGCCAAAACCGGCGAAAAACAAGAAAGAGCCGCCGTTGCGAAAGCAAGGGCGGCTCCTTTATACGCATTCGACATACGAAGAGGTCTAGTGCTTCACATTCGCCCAGATCTGGCGGTAGGCCAGGTAGACGATGATGGTGAAGATGAAGAGATAGATCAGAACCATCCAACCCGTCTGCTTACGCGCTTCCATGTGCGGGTCACCGACCCATGTCAGGAAGACCGTTACGTCTTCAGCCATTTGCTCCATGGTCGCTTCGGTACCGTCCGCATAGGTAATCATGTCGTCCATGATCGGCGGAGCCATCGCGATCGCATTGCCCGGGAAGTAGTCGTTATAGTACTGGCCCGGTGCAAGGTCATAGCCCTCAGGAGCGTCGTGATAGCCGGTGAGAAGACCGTAGATATAGTCCTCACCATAACCCCGAGCGCGAACAATCAGGGAGAGGTCCGGCGGGTAAGCGCCGCCATTGGAGGCCCGGGCCTGCTGCTCATTTTCGAACGGAGACGGATAGGTATCAGCGGGGATACCGGCCCGTTCGAACATGTCACCATCATCATTCGGGCCATCCATGATCTGATAGCTGGCCGCGATCTGCATCACGATGGGATTGTCGTTCGGGTTCGGGAAATTCCCGTCTTCGAACGGACCACCGCGCTGGCCGAGATTCCGGAAGGACATCTGGCCGAGTGCGTGACAGGACGCGCAGATCTCCTGATAGACCTGGAAACCACGCTGGATCGCATGACGATCATAGGTGCCGAACGGACCAGCATGATGCCATTCATGCGAAGGCGGCTTGGTGCCACCGCCTGCCGCATAGGCCGTAGAGCCGATTGCGGTCAGGCTGAGTGCAGCAGCCAGACCCGCGGCGATGAAGCGAAACATCTTCATGGTTCGCGCCCCCTTAAGCGGTGCCGAGAACGGCGGCTTCGATTGAGGCCGGTCGTTTCTTCGGTTTTTCAACAATGCCCATCACCGGCAGGATCACCAGGAAATAAGCGAAGTAGTAGAGGGTCAGGAACTGGCCCAGATACAGGAATTTAAAGCCCGTCATGCCGAGGACGTAGTCATCCGGGTTCTTCGCGCCGCACCAGCCAAGGCCAAGAGCAGCAACAACGAAGAAACCGAAGAACCAGCGGGTCAGCGGACGATAGCGCATGGAGCGAACCTTGGACGTGTCCAGCCAAGGCAGGACAAACAGGATCGCAATCGCACCAAACATCGCCAGAACACCGCCCAGCTTCGCATCGATGGGACCGATGTCGAAAGTGACGGCGCGCAGGATCGCGTAGAAAGGCAGGAAATACCATTCCGGCACGATATGCGCTGGCGTAGACAGCGGGTTCGCCTCGATGAAGTTATCGGCGTGACCGAGAACGTTCGGCAGGAAGAAGACGAAGACACAGAAGACCATCAGATAAACGAGGATCGCGAAGGCGTCTTTCACCGTGTAGTACGGGTGGAAAGGCAGCGTGTCTTTCTTGTTGTCATCACCCTTGCGGGCTTCCAATCCAACCGGATTACCATTGCCCGGAACGTGCAGAGCCCAGATGTGCAGGCCTACGACGCCGGCAATGATGAATGGCAGCAGATAGTGCAGGGAGAAGAAACGGTTCAGGGTCGACTGACCAACCGAGAAACCACCCCAGAGCCATTCGCGGATTGCGTCGCCGACAAAAGGAACGGCAGCCACGAGGTTGGTGATCACGATAGCGCCCCAGTAGGACATCTGCCCCCATGGCAGCACATAGCCCATAAAGGCTGTAGCCATCATCAAGAGGTAGATCACAACACCGAGGATCCAGAGCACTTCACGCGGTGCCTTGTAGGAACCGTAATAAAGCCCCCGGAACATGTGCAGATACACAGCCACGAAGAAGAAGGATGCGCCATTGGCGTGCATGGACTGGATCATCCAGCCGTAATTCACGTCGCGACGAATACGCTCGACACTGTCGAAAGCGTAAAGCTCGTGCGGCACATAGTGCATGGCCAGGATGATGCCGGTGACGATCTGGATGACCAGGAAGACAGCGAGAATGCCGCCAAACGTCCACCAATAGTTCAGGTTACGCGGGGTCGGGAAATCGACAAAGCTGTCCCAGCCGAGACGAATGATCGGCAGGCGCGAGTCTAGCCACCGCGTAAAACCGGATTTCGGTTCGTAGGTCGAAGGTCCGCTCATGCTACAGTCCACCCTGCGATTGCGCTTTCATCATCGGAGAGGCCGAGTTTCACAACCGCTTCCGTTTCGAAGAAATAGTCCGGGACCGGCAGGTTTTCAGGCGCCGGGCCGCGACGAATGCGTGCAGATTTGTCGTAGTGCGAACCATGGCACGGGCAGTACCAGGCATCATACTCACCGCCAGCATTCGTTTCCTGGCTCGTCGGCACGCAGCCCAAATGGGTGCAATTGCCTTTGACGATCAGGAATTCCGAGCGCAGGACGCGGTTTGCGTCGATCGCGGGAACACCTTCCATGCCAGCATTCTCATTCCGAGCGTCCTGATCAGGCAGATCGGAAAGTTCGACATTGCGCGCTTCGGCGATCTCCTCTTCCGTACGGTGACGGATGAAGACCGGCGCGCCGCGCCACATCACAGTCATCTCAGAGCCCGGTAGGAGCTGAGATACATCGACACGGATAGAACCCAGCGCCAGCGTATCCGCTGCCGGGTTCATCTGATCGATGAACGGCCATACCACGAGACCGCCACCGACAGCGGCCATGCCGCCTGCAGCGATATAGATGAAGTCGCGGCGGGACGGTTCCTGACCGTCTTCACCGAGCGCGCCGTTAGCTTCCGTCACGAGCCGACCTCTTTAGCTTCGTTGTTAAAGGGTATCTGCGATCGCAGATACCCGCCCCAGACAGGGCGAAACCGCTTTCACAGTTTGACGCCCTAAACCTATAGCCCTAAGGCGGTGCGGGTAGGCGGCGCAATGCCGCATACACATCCCGACTTCTAGCGTGTGCGCGGCTTAAAATGCGGATCGTTTTTTTTCAACCAGATATTCCGCAAAACCTTGGCGCGGCCATGCGGGTCGCAGCGTGTTTCGGAGCCAGTCTGGACATCATCGAACCCTGCGCTTTTCCCCTTACAAACAAGGGGATCCGGAAGGCTGCAATGGATTATGAAGCGGCGATTTCACCGGTCAGACACGGGTCTTGGGAACTGTATTTAAAATCACCTGACGCGGCAAAAGGTCGCCTCATCCTGTTCACGACCAAGGGTTCCGACTCAATCTGGAATTACAAATTCGGCCCTCACGACCGACTTTTATTCGGCCGTGAGAGCGCTGGAGTGCCTGATGATGTTCACGATTTTGCCGATGTCAGGCTCCGCATTCCGATTCGGCCAGACACCCGATCATTGAATGTCGTCGTTTCTGCCGGTATCGCGCTCGCCGAGGCGCAGCGGCAAATAGAGCTCTAGCCGGCATAGCCCGCACGAAGCGCATGCGCTCTTGCAAACGCTCGCCATCCAGCACATATGATGTAAGCACCGCCGCGCGTAGACCTTCAGCATTTTAGCTGAGGGCGCGGCTCCACCGGACTTTTTTTTACAGTCCAATGCGCCATATTGGCGCCTGCCGAACGGCTGATCTGCGCTCATCTCGTTCACCCATTTTGATCCGGTTCGGTCTTCGAGCCGGCAGTGAACAGGATTCGCTTTGACTTCATTCAATGATCTCGGCCTCGCCGAGCCCATCGCACGCGCCATTACCGATAGCGGCTATGACACCCCCACTCCAATCCAAGCGCGCGCTATTCCAACACTTATGCAGGGACGCGATCTGGTCGGGATTGCCCAAACAGGCACCGGGAAAACGGCAGCCTTCACCCTGCCACTCCTGCACCGGCTGTCAGCCTATGACAGCCCGCCGGGCGCGCGACGTTGCCGGGCCCTGGTTCTGGCCCCCACGCGCGAACTTGCGGCTCAGATTGAGGATAATGCACAGCGCTATGCGCGTCATACCGGCCTCAGCCTGACGACCATATTCGGCGGTGTGAAGCCGCGTCCCCAGATCAAGGCCCTGGAGCCGGGTGTGGATTTGTTGATCGCAACACCGGGTCGGCTGATGGACCACATCTCCACGGGCGTCCTCAGGATCGACCGGGTCGATATGGTGGTTCTCGATGAAGCGGATCAGATGCTGGATCTGGGATTCTTGCCCACTATTCGCAAGCTGATGGCAATGCTGACGCGAAAACGTCAGACGCTGCTCTTCTCAGCCACAATGCCGGCTCAGATTCGCAAACTGGCGAATGATTTCCTCACCGATCCGGTGGAAATTTCGGTTGCTCCTCAGTCCACTCCGGTGGAACGGATCGACCAGGAAGCCATCCTGCTTGATCGCTCCGAGAAACGCTTCGCCTTGCGCGACCTCCTGGCACCGCGAGAAGTCGAGCGGGCGATTGTGTTTACACGCACCAAGCACGGCGCCAATCGGGTCGTTCAGAATCTCGACAAGGACGGCCTGGAGGCTGTCGCCATTCATGGCAATAAATCGCAAAGCCAGCGTGAGAAGGCTCTCGCCGCTTTCCGTGACGGATCGGTACGCATACTTGTCGCCACCGATATCGCAGCGCGTGGCATTGATATCCCCGGCGTCAGCCATGTGATCAATTACGATCTGCCGAATGTTTCCGAGAGCTATGTCCACCGCATCGGACGTACCGCACGTGCCGGGACAGATGGTATCGCGGTATCTCTGGTCGAGCCCGACGACCGGATTTTGTTGCGCGATATCGAAAAACTGATTGGCCGCCATCTCAGCGAGCTGGGAGCCGACCTCGAAATCCCCAAGGGCGCAAAGCGTCCTGGCAGCGGCAATCGTGGTCGACAGAACGCACCGCGCAAAGCAAAGCGGCCACCGCGTTCCAGTGACGGCCAAGCATCGACTGCGAAGCCCAAGCCAAAACGCAAGCCACCCTCGGCGGGCAAGTCGGCAGAGGGGCAATCCGGCGACAAGCCCAAGTCAGCGGGCGGCCAGAAGCGCCGTCGGCCGCCACGGCGCCGCAACACCAACACGAAGAGCGCATAGCATAGGCTGACTGCGTGTCAGTCGAGGTTGATTGGCGTCAGCAAGGCAAGGAGTTCAGTCCGTCGCTTGCCCATCGCCTGATTGTACGGGTAGATGACGCCCATGACCCAAGACCCACTGAATATCGACCTCGCCCGCAGTTCCGCCCAGAACTGGTTTGAAACCCTTCGCGACCAGATCTGCGCAGAGTTTGAGCGCCTCGAAGATGAAGCCCCTGCAGCGCTTTACCCGGGCGAAGCTGGTCGGTTTGTCTTTGAAGACTGGAAACGCGGTGATGGGCAAACAGATCAGGGCGGCGGCCGAATGGGGCTTATGAAAGGCCGCCTCTTCGAGAAGGTCGGCGTGCATGTCTCAACCGTGCATGGCGAGTTCTCAGAGCAGTTTCGCAAACAGATTCCTGGCGCAGAGGAAGACCCGCGCTTTTGGGCGTCTGGCATTTCCTTGATCGCCCATATGTGGAATCCGAATGTCCCGGCCGTTCATATGAATACGCGCTTCATCACGACGACGAAGTGGTGGTTTGGCGGCGGTATGGATCTGACCCCGGTCCTCGACAGCGCCCGGCGGCAAGACCATCCCGATGCCATCGATTTCCACGCTGCGTGCAAGAGCGCCTGCGATGCGCATGGCGAGGACTTCCACGCGCGCTTCAAGAAATGGTGTGACGAATACTTTTATCTGCCCCATCGCGATGAGCCGCGCGGTATTGGCGGGATTTTCTATGATCGCCACAATACTGGCGACTGGCATGCCGATTTCGCTTTCACACGCGATGTTGGCCAGGCCTTCCTGGAAACCTATCCCAAGCTGGTAAGACGCCGGATGAGCGAGGCCTGGACAGCAGAACAACGCGAGGAACAACTCGTTCGACGCGGACGCTATGCCGAGTTCAACCTGTTATATGATCGCGGCACCAAGTTCGGACTCGAGACGGGCGGAAATGTAAAATCCATCCTCTCCTCCATGCCGCCCGAGGCGAAATGGGTTTAGGCGCCATCCTAGGCGCGGAGCTTAGAGAGGAATTCACCGACATTCTCGCGCATCTGGGCTGAGCGATCCTGCAGGCGCACGACCTGTTCGGAAACAGATTTTGTTGCCTCACCTGCCATCTCGGCTTCGCCACCGACGTCGGAAATAATCCGGTGAACGTCGATCATTGTATCCGCGCTGATCGATGTGTTGCGTGAGATTTCCTGCGTTGCCGCGCTTTGTTCCTCCACCGCAGCACTGATAGATGCACCAACGGAGCCGAAAGAGCTTACAATATCGCCGATCGCTTCAATGGATTGCACAGCCTGGGTGACGATGGATTGCATGTCTGCCACCTGGGCGCTGATCTGCTCGGTTGCCCCCGCAGTCTGACTGGCCAGAGCCTTGACCTCGGTGGCAACGACAGCGAAGCCTTTTCCGGCCTCGCCCGCGCGTGCCGCCTCAATCGTAGCGTTGAGCGCAAGAAGATTGGTCTGCTCTGCAACGCCTTCGATCAGCGACACGATTTCTCCCACGCTCTGGGCGGCATGTGTCAGCTTCGACATGGTCTCGCCCGTTGCGGTAATGGCGTCAGTCGCGCTCGCTCCCATGCGAGCCGTCTCTGTTGTTTGTTCCGAGATTTCCCGGATCGAGCCCGTCATTTCCTCAACGGCGGCAGCGATCCCGTCCACATTCTCTTTCATGGTCGAAGACTTAGAGATCATGGTCTGGGTCATATCGACACTGTCATAGGCCTTCTGGGATATCAGATCGACCGCATCGCGAACCATCGCGGCAGACTGGGCGACATCGTCGGCAATCGCCAGAAATTCTGCCTCAAACTGAGCGCTAATCTCATCCATACCGGCCTGGCGCTGCGCGTTTTCAGCATTTGAGATGTACACCTCAAGCGCCAGATCCATGTCCAGCGTTACCGCCTTTGTGACAGCGCCCAGCTTGCGCGCAAGCGAGCCCGCGCGATTGAAGACGCGGCTATAACCTGCGTCCAGGATCGCAGCCTGCAAACGCTCGATCACAAAGGCATAGCCGCCCATGTAAAGGCTCGGGGAAAGATTGATCTTGTGATGCACAAGGCCGACGCGACGGGCGGACTCCTCATACGCCTCATCAAATTGACCGGTAAAAAGGCGCCGCCAGTGTTCCGCCTGGCGTTTGCTGGCCTTTTCAACGCGCTCCCTGGACGAGAAAAAGTCCCGCGTCTCATTATGGCTGGCGATGTGAGCGTAGAATGCATCAAGTATGGCAGGCAATTCTGGTTCGATCACCGGTAGGAGGCTGCGAAGATCATCGCGCACACTGGCATCAATACCGAGATAATTCAGGCGCTCATTAAGTGTATTCATCGTCATTTTTCTGGATTCAGATCGGCCGAAGGAAACTTGCCTCCATCTGCAATCGCGAGGGTTAACGATAGCTAACCCCGAGTAACCTGAATAAAACTATGCTTTTAATATCTTATGCATACCGGCCGCGCGAACCTTCGTCGGCTCGGCCGCAAGCTATGGACCACTGCCCTGCTCTTGAGGGGAACAAACCCTGTGCGCACCCCAGAGAACAGGACGTCCTCGCCCTGCGGCGGGTTTACACGCCACAATCGCGCATCCAACTCGCGCCACTCGCGCATCATAGTGGTAGAGAGCGAGGTGATGATGACGGACTTCCAGAACGGGCGGGTAACAACGGCTGCCGGACCGCAAAAGCGGTTCGAGGCCTGTTTTAGCGGTCAGGCTTTCGCCCCGCATCGGCACGACACCTATACTTTGGCTTTAACGCTGTCAGGCGTGCAGAGCTTCGATTATCGCGGCGAATGTCGGCATTCCCTTCCGGGCGAGCTGGTCATCCTTCATCCCGATGAACTCCATACAGGCCAGGCGGGAACGGATGAGAGCTTTCGCTATCGCGGCATCAATATCGCGCCCACCGCGATATCCGGCGCACTGGATGATCAAACCCTGCCCTTCATCTCCAGCGGTCGAAGCGAGAATGCCGAACTCATTCGCATTGTTTTCGAGCTTGTGCAGGATTTGTCGCGGCCAATTGATCCGCTGCACTGGGAAGGCCTGCTCGCAGAGCTCGCCGAAGCCCTCATGCGCGAAAGCAGCGATAGCAATCGCAAAAGCCGTCCAAATTCAGCTGCAGTGATGAAAGCGCGCGCGCTTATTGAGGACAATCTGACCTCCACTGTCACGATGAAAGCGTTGGAAAAAGAGACTGGCGTTGACCGCTGGCAACTCTCGAGAGACTTCCGGGCCGTACTCGGGACCAGCCCTTATCGTTATGTCACGCTAAGACGCGTGGATCGCGCGAAAGCCCATATCGCGCGTGGCGAGGGCCTCGCCCAGACGGCCTATGCCTGTGGGTTTTCAGATCAGGCGCACCTCACGCGCCAGTTCAAGGCCTGCCTCGGTGTCACGCCCAAGCGGTGGTCTCAAATCATCGATACGCAAACAAACGGCACGATCATTCAATAAATCCGGCGGCGCATCGGGCATCTCTTTCCCATCACCGATGAGTTACGAGAGCATGCTGATATGACAGATACCCCCTCCACCCGCCTGCGTGCCGGGCTCGAGCTGAGCCTGGGCATGGGCCTCGCCTTTGCCTCCAAGGCTGCGCTGAGCGTGGTGGCCTGGAAGTTTGCCGGGCCGATCTCCCTGCTAACGCTACTGGTCCTGATCACCTTTTACCTGCACCGGCGCGGGGAAAGCTGGGCGCAGCTTGGCCTTGGCTCACCGGGCGGATGGAAGTCCTACCTTCTGGTCCTGCCGCAGACGATCCTGGCAATCGTAGCGATCCTGGCAACCGGTGTACTGATGGCCAAGGCCGGAGTGGCATTTGGCTTGTGGGGGAGTGAACTGCCGGCCGGCATCGAAGACCGATGGGGCAATGTCGCAGGTAATCTGCCTGTATACCTGCTTTGGCTCGCTATCATCTGGACCTCTGCAGCTTTTGGCGAGGAAATGTTCTTCCGGGCCTTTCTGATCACCCGGGCCGAACGGGTCTTCAAGGGCCTGCCGGCCAATCTCGGCCTCGTCCTGGCAGTGATTGTCCCGGCCCTGTTTTTTGGCTTTGGCCATTTTTACTATCAAGGCATTCGCGGCCTCTTTACCACCGGCATGATCGGTGTGAGCCTTGGCATTTTATACCTGGTCTATAAGCGCAATCTCTGGCCGCTGGTCATTGCCCATGGCGCCGTCGATACGCTTGTCTTTACGGCCATGTACCTGGAGGCGGACTGGTAAAACCGTCCATCCCGCCCATACGAAAAACCCCGGCTCTTGGGCCGGGGTTCTCCGATTCACACTGCGCGAAGAAGCTTTACTGCTTCAAGCGGGCGAGCAACGCGTCCTTGGACGGCTCGAACCGCTCAGCGACCCAATGCGCCTTGAGCTCGTCGAGCGCATCTCCGAGCATCGGGCCGGGCTCATATCCCAGCAAAATGAGATCGCCGCCTGAAACCGGGAAATCCGGTTGCTTCCACTCGGCCGCATACTTTGCCAGCAGACGCCAGTCGCGCGGCGGCGGTGCGGTTTCACCCGCTGCTGCCAGACGTGCCTGGTCTTCAAAGGCCTGGGCGCCGAGCGCCATAATGGCCCGTTCTGCAGCGGCCAGGTCACCAAACGCTTTGTGTACATCTTCACGCGCTGCGGGATCGACCGCACCGTTCAGGCGCTGGGCTTCCGCATTCGACATTTTCAGCTTGGCTGCCATGGTTTTGATCCTTTCGGGTCCGCCACCAACAAGCGCCGCGAAGCGTAAAAGCGAATCGGGCGCTAGGGCGTACTCTACATCCTGCGCAATGATTGCACGCAGGACTCTTAAGGATCCGTTCACTCCGAGAAGTTGTTGCAACACCCCCTGCATCGCCATCATTTCCATGGCTTTTGAGGGATTTGGTGCAGAAAGAAGCTTTTTGAGCTCGGCCCAAACACGCTCTGCAGAAAGTGTGGATAACCCGTCTTTGAGCCGGGCCGAAGCCTCCAGCCCCTTGGAATCAGGTGCACCGGAACCGTACCAGGCTTCAAATCGGTACAGGCGCAAGACGCGAAGATAGTCTTCTCGGATCCGTTCTTCCGGCTCCCCCACGAAGACAAAGCGCCGCGCGCTTACATCCGCAAGACCGCCTGTCGGGTCATGAATTATTCCGGTCCGGTCTGCATAAAGCGCATTGAGCCGGAAATCGCGCCGCTGCGCATCTTCAGACCAGTCCTCGCTGAAAGCGACCACGGCGCGTCGACCATCTGTGGCCACATCCTTGCGCAAGGTCGTCACTTCAAACGGCTCGCCTTCACAGACAATCGTCACCGTGCCGTGCTCTATCCCAGTCGGGATCGCTTTCAAGCCCGCCTTTGCCGCTGCTGCCATAACGGCATCAGGGAGAAGCTGTGTGGCTATATCGATATCGCCGACGGGCTCGTTCAGCAGCGCATTACGCACACACCCCCCCACAAAGCGGGATGCGGATGGCATTGCATTATCGAGCGCATCCATAACCCGGCGCGTAGATGATCGCGTCATCCATGCGTGCTTGGCCGGATCAAGATGGGTCATAATGCCCGCGGCTCGTCACCCGGAATGGTTTCACATTCGCCATCCGTGAAATAGCCGGGCTGGATCTCGCCATCGACGACTTGAGGCGGAATATAGCAATCGCCCGCATGGCCACCATTGAGCGAGTCGAACACGACCAGCCCGATCATGGACAATACCGCCAGTCCCGCCCCGGCAGCGGACAGTTTGAGAACCGGTGTCGGCTTGAGCGCAGCCTCCGAGGACGTCTGCAGTCGCCAGAGGAAAAACAGCACAAAGGGCAGCAGAAAAGACGCGACTTGAAGGAGAGTGATGCGGATCATGGTCTAACCGTACAACCTGTCATGCAGCGACTTCAACATCCCTGCCGTCGCACCCCAGATATAGCGGTTCTTCCAGGGCATGGCGTAGAAATGACGTTCCTGGCCTTGCCAGACGCCCGATTCCCGCTGGTGATTGGCCGGGTCCATAAGGAAATCAAACGGCGTTTCGAAAACATCCGCGACTTCGCCGGGGTCCGGTTGCAAGCGATAGCCGGGATGAACCACACCGACGAAGGGTGTGACGCAATACCCTGTTGCGGTTTCATAGGGATCGAACCGCCCGATCACCTCGACATGATCCTGGGTTATACCCACTTCCTCATGCATTTCTCGCAAGGCTGCATCCATCGGCGAGGTGTCTTCCGGCTCAATACGGCCACCGGGGAAAGCAATCTGCCCTGCATGCTTGTTCAGATGCGAGGCCCGCTCGGTGAGCAATAGTCGGGGCGGACCACCATGCAGCAAGAGCGGAGCGATAACCGCAGCCTGTTTGAGTGTCCGCCCTGTCGGCGAAGGCGCACCGTTGAGGTCGCCATCTCCCAAACGCGGAACCAGATCAGGGGTATCAACCGGGTCGAGCCGGTCTCGCAAGCGACCGATGATCGCCTCAGGCGTCTCCATTGGTGACCTCCAATGGGAAAAACACACCGCCACTCCAAATGCCGAAACGCCCTTCATGCTCAACAGCGAGATCCGCCATCTCATAATAGGCTGGGCGACTCAGCAGGGCTTCCAGACGTCCTCTTACATGGACCATCGGCAAGAGCTCACCGGATTCGCGATCTGGCAGGAAGCGCAGACCATGATCCGGACCGGCTTCCGCCAGGTCACCGAAATTTGTTGTAAAAATCAGCGACTGATCTTTCCCCGCTCCAATTCGGTCCATTCTCACTGCCAGGAAAGGCGCAATCTCGACTTCGATGCCGATCTTTTCGACCGGGGTCACCAGATAATGAACGCCGTCGTCATCTTTCCGCAAGATTGTTGAAAACAAGCGTGTCAGACGCTCGCGCGTAATTTGGCGACCTTCATGCCACCAGGAGCCATCGCGTTTGATGACCATATCCATTTCGCCGCAATATGCTGGCTCCCATTTTTCGACGGGCGGAAGCCCGTCTCCAGCCGATTGTGCGGCTTTGAGAAGCGACTGCATTGCATCTGGCATTTCCCCGCTTGCGGGCATGGACACCACCTCCGTCCAGCGCCATGCTCGACTCTGGACAAATTGCCTATAGATCACCTGTTTCAGGAAGGAATTTAGGACGATGACCGACCAACAACTAGCCGGATCGGCGTTAATTGCTGAAGCTGATGCAGCCGCAGAGCGCCTGAAAGCGGTCAAAGCCTCGATAGGCAAGGTGATTTTCGGCCTCGAAGACGAAATCGACTTATGCCTCGCGGCCATCCTCTCGGGCGGGCACGCCCTGCTCGTTGGTGCACCGGGCCTGGCCAAAACCCGCCTCGTCCAGACCATTGCTATCGCGACCGGCCTCGACACGAAGCGCATCCAGTTCACCCCGGATCTCATGCCCGCTGACATTCTTGGCTCCGAGATCCTTGAGGAGACCGATGACGGCAAGCGGCAATTCCGCTTCCTGCCCGGACCGGTTTTCTGCCGCCTGCTGATGGCGGATGAGATCAACCGGGCCAGCCCGCGTACCCAGGCGGCGCTTCTTCAGGCCATGCAGGAAGGCCATGTCACCGTCGCTGGTGAACGCCATGACCTGCCCCAGCCTTTCCACGTCTTGGCAACCCAGAACCCGATTGAGCAAGAAGGCACCTACCCCCTGCCCGAAGCCCAGCTCGACCGTTTCCTGCTGCGGGTCGACATCCCTTATCCCGACCGGGAATCGGAGAAGGCCGTCCTGCTGGCGACCACTGGTGCCAGTAGCGAAGAAGCCGAGCGCATCCTGGACGCCGAGGAGATCAAGAAGCTCCAATCGCTGGTGCGCCGCCTGCCGGTCGGCGAAAAAGTACTCGACGCGATTCTGGACCTGTTGCGCCTGGCGCGTCCCGATGAGAGCGAGATTGAAGCGGTGCGTGATGGCGTCGCCTGGGGCCCGGGGCCGCGCGCCGGTCAGGCCCTGATGCTGGCCTGCCGAGCCCGTGCGCTGCTGCAAGGCCGTCTCGCCCCATCAACTGAAGACGTAGCCGCCCTTGCCGAGCCGGTGCTCAAACACCGCATGGCACTATCCTTCGCAGCCCGCGCAGACGGTCACACCCTGGAAGGCCTGATCAAAACCCTCGCGGACCAGGCGGCCTGATCGCATGACGCAGGGCGCCGACCGCCAGACAGAAGCTCGCATCATCGCGCTTCGCCATGAAGGCGAGGACGCGGCTGCGAGCTTGCCGGCCCTTATGGTCGAGGCGGAACGCATCGCCGCGACTGTTGCTCAAGGTGTTCATGGTCGTCGCCGGTCCGGTGTTGGCGAAACCTTCTGGCAGTATCGACATCATCGGCCGGAAGATGGGCGCGCCGCCATTGATTGGCGCCAATCGGCTCGTTCCGATCAGTTATTCGTGCGCCAAAACGAGTGGGAAGCGGCGAACTCCGTCTGGCTATGGCGCGATGGCGGGGCATCGATGCGCTATGCCTCCGGCCGGCACCAACCGCAAAAAGCGGACCGCGCAGCGGTTTGCCTTATCGCGATCGCAGCCCTTCTGACACAAGGCGGCGAACGCGTCAGCGTGCTCGGCGAAAGCGCGACACCGCGCACGGGCGCGCTTGGCCTGGAACGCGTTTCTCGTCGACTTGCGACGGGTCCGGGCGCCATGAATGCTGTCGAAGCGCCCCATCTCGGCCGTTTTGGTCAAGTGGTGCTCGCGAGCGATTTTCTCGACCCGGTTGAAACCTGGTCAGCGCGCCTCTCGCGCTTTGCAGCACAGGAAAGCCAGGGCGTCCTTCTGCGTATCGTCGATCCAGCGGAAGAGGACTTCCCTTACTCCGGGCGCACCCGCTTCGAACCACCCGCGGGTGGCGAGGGCTTGCTGTTCGGCCGCGCCGAGGAAGCCCGCAAAACCTATCGCGAGCGCTGGCGCGAACACGGCGCCAATCTGGAAAGTCTGGCCCGCAATCATGGCTGGACGCTGGTGACACATCGCACAGACAAGCCTGCGACCAGTGCCGTTCTGGCCCTCTATCGCGCACTTGCGAGGGATCACTAAGCCATGTTTGCCCTCGGACCGCTCTCATTCGCGACCCCGCTTGCCTTGCTCGGCCTCCTGGCCCTGCCCGCACTCTGGTATCTGCTGCGCGCGACACCGCCGGCCCCGAAACGGGCAATCTTCCCGCCTCTGCGGCTCTTGCTGAACGCTCCAGACGATAATGAGACCCCGCACCACGCACCGTGGTGGCTCATTCTGTTCCGGCTCTTGATCGCTGCCCTGATTATCATCGCCCTGGCACAACCGGTCTGGACACCCCCCAGCGTGGTCGATGAGGAGCGCCCGGGCCTGATCATCGTCGATAATGGTTGGAGGGCGGCCTCGAGCTGGCCGCAAACGGAACGCCGCATCGAGCGCCAACTCGCCGAGATCGAACGAGATGGACGGCTCGTCGCCATCGCATTCACTGCCTCAACAGGGCAAGCGCCCGCCAATATCGTCATGGGCGACGCAGATGAAGCGCGTCGGCAACTGGACAATGCCGCACCGCAGCCCTGGTCCGGAGACCGAGGCAATCTGGCTGAACGATTGAGCGCAGCGAGCCTGCTCGAGAACCTCGCGGTCACGTGGTATTCCAATGGCGTTGAGAGCGATGGCGCGCGCGAGCTCGCCCGGGTGCTCAATGGTTTCGGCGGCAGCCGCATTATCGAACCTGAAGCGGGATTTGCACCGCTCGCACTTTACGCACCGGAGGTCACGACAGAGGGCCTCACCGTCGCCGTGACACGCGCCCCCCAGGATTTGCCGCTCGAGACGGCGGTGACCGCACTGGGCGCTGATGGCCGCGCCTTGGCTCGCGCAGAGCTGAGTTTTGACGGTGGTGAAGGTCGCACAAATGCTTCCATCGCTCTGCCGCTTGATCTGCGCAACCGCATCACCAGCTTGCGGATTGAAGGCCAGCAGAGTGCCGGTGCTGTCCGCCTGCTTGGAGATCGATGGCGCCGTCCGCGGGTTGGTTTGATTGAAGCCAATAGCGATGAAGGCCAGCCACTACTGGCAGATCTACACTATGTCGAAAGCGCAATCGCGCCTTTCTCCGTGACCGAGCGAGGGGATCTGGCGAGCCTGGTCGAGGCAGAACCCGCTGTTTTGATCATGGTCGATGATGCACGCTCGGATGATCAAAGCGTTGATGATTTCGTCAATCAAGGTGGTCTGCTCCTGCGCTTCGCTGGCCCTCGTCTCGCGGCCCGCGGCGATGACCTCCTTCCAGTTGAGCTAAGAGAGGGCGGGCGCCTCTTTGGCGGCGCGCTTAATTGGGATGAACCCCAGCGCATGGCCGCCTTCTCCGCCCAATCCCCCTTCGCAGGCTTGCCATCGGACGGCGCGGCGACGATCCAGCGGCAAGTTCTCGCCGCGCCCGCTAGCGCGACGCCTGACCGGGTCTGGGCGCGGCTTGAGGACGGAACACCACTGGTAACCGCACAGCGCCGCGGCCGTGGCTGGATTGTTCTTTTCCATGTGACTGCCGGTCCGACCTGGTCTGACCTGCCTCTTTCCGGCCTTTTCCCGCGCATGCTTGAGCGCGTGCTGGGCCTTGCCCAAAATGGTGAGGCCTCCGGGCCAGCTGCAGGCGCTTGGGTGATTGACCGGTCACTCGATGCGGAGGGTCGGTTGAGCGAGGCGCCTGCCACCGCGCGGCCTATTCCCGTTGAACAATTCGACCGTCTTGAGCCCAGCCCGATCGCGCCGCCAGGACTTTATCGCCTGGGCGCGGCAAGCAATGCCCTCAACACGGTGACACCAGACACCCGGATGGATGCGCTGTCTCGTGATCTTCCAGGCGCGATATATCAAAGCGCCGAAGGCCCGCGGGCACTACATTTCCAGGCAGGTCTTCTGGTCGCCGCGATGGTCATGCTGATCCTGGACGTGTTGATTGCCTTGGGCCTGGCCGGACGGCTCGGCGCGCCTGCACTGGCTGCGCTAATGCTGTTTGCGATTCTGCCTGCCCTGCCCGGTCAGCCACAGGCTTTTGCGCAGGACGACACGGAGCGTCTGCTCAATTCTGCGCTGGACCTGCGTTTTGCCTATGCGATGAGCGGTGACAGCCAGCTGGATGAGCGCAGCCGGGCCGGCCTGACAGGGCTTGGCCGCGAGGTGATGCGTCGAAGCGCTATCGAGCCGTCGAGCCCTATGGGCGTGAACATAGAGACCGATGAAATCCTGTTCTTCCCGATGATTTACTGGCCGGTCTCACGCGATGCCCCGCCCTTGTCGGAAGCGGCAGCAGCCCGCGTTACCGCCTACCTCCAGGGCGGCGGGCTGATCATCTTCGATACACAAGACGCCGATATCGCGATGCTCCGCGCCGGTGCGCCGCATCCGGGCCTGGTCAATGTGCTTGAAAGCATCGATGTGCCAGCGCTTGCACGCATTCCGTCAGATCATGTTCTAACCCGCAGCTTTTACTTGCTGGACACTTTCCCGGGGCGCTTCGCCGATGCACCGGTCTGGGTGGAAGCCAATCCGGATGGCGCATCCCGCGATGGCACGTCCGGCGTGGTTATCGGGTCCAATGACTGGGCATCGGCTTGGGCAGTGGATGAGAATGGCCGCCCGCTGGCCACTGTCGATGGCGGCGAACGCCAGCGCGAGCTCGCGACCCGCTTTGGCGTCAATATGGCCATGTATGCCCTGACCGGTAACTACAAGGCAGATCAGGTCCATATCCCCGATATTCTCGAAAGGCTCGGTCAATGAGTGCGACGACTGTCGACTTCGCTCCGCTCATCCCGCTGGCTCTGCTCTATGGCTTGCTGGCGACGGGCCTGCTTATTCTTGTATTCGGTGCAATTCAGCGGCTTTCAGGCTGGCTCTGGCGCGGTCTGACACTCGCCGGCATTGGCTTGGTCCTCGCCAATCCGTCCCTTGTGGAGGAAGAACGCGAGCTCTTGCCCGACATTGCGCTGGTGGTCACCGATACGAGCGAATCCATGCAGATTGGCGAGCGCAACCAAGCCGCAGGCAGCATGGTCGATGCGTTACGGGCTTATGCCGAGAATGATAATCAGCTTGAGCTCGTCGAGGTGGAAACGCGCACCGCAGCAGATGGGACAGCGCTCTTCGATACTGTCAGCGCGGCGCTGGCCGGCATTCCGCAGGACCGGCTTGCAGGCCTCATCCTCAATACGGATGGTCAAATCCACGATGCGCCCGGCGATGCAGAGGCCCTGAACCTTGACGCCCCCATCCATCAGGTCATGCCGGGGGATCGTCGTGCAGGCGACCGCCGTCTGATTATTGAAGAAGCCCCTCGCTACGGCATTGTGGGTCAGGGGGCTAGCTTCCGCCTCCTGGTCGAAGACAGCGCCGTTGATGGTACAGCCATGGTCACCTTCCGTTTCGAAGGTGGCGCCCCGCAGAGCCACCGGATCGCGATAGGCCGGTCTATCCGCATCGATGTCCCTGTCGAGCGCCGCGGGCAGAATGTGATCGAGATCGAAGTCGAACCTGGTCCGCAAGAATTGTCACTGGTGAATAATCGCGCCGCAGTGTCCGTAAATGGTGTGCGTGACCGTCTGCGCGTACTTCTGGTGACCGGCGAGCCTCACAATGGCGCGCGGGCCTGGCGGGACCTTCTCAAGTCTGACCCGTCTGTAGACCTCGTCCACTTCACCATTCTGCGTCCACCGGATCGCCGGGACTCCACACCCGTTGATGAATTGGCGCTGATCCCCTTCCCCGTGCAGGAACTCTTCGTGGAACGGCTGTCAGAGTTCGACCTTGTCATCTTTGACCGTTATCGCCGCCGCAACATCATGCCACTGCTCTACTTTGATCACATTGCGCGCTATGTGGATGAGGGGGGTGCGCTTCTCGTGACGGCGGGTCCGCCCTTTGCCGGTGGTCCCAGCCTCTTCCGCACGCCTTTGGCCTCTGTCCTTCCGGTTCGCCCCACGGGCGGCGTCGATGAAGGCGGCTTCACCCCACGCCAGACAGATACGGGTTTGCGTCATCCTGTGACGACGGGTCTTGAAGGCGGTGGCGATGAGCCGAGCTGGGGCCGCTGGATGCGCAACATCCCGGGTCAGCCGCTGGGCGGACAGGTTTTGCTGGAAACCCCCGATGGTGACCCGCTCCTGGTGCTCCAGCATCAAGACCGCGGGCGCGCAGCCATTGTGATGAGTGACCAGACCTGGCTCTGGTCGCGCGGGTTTGAGGGCGGTGGGCCTTATGCAGAGATGTTCCGCCGGGTTGCTCACTGGCTCATGCGTGAACCGGAACTGGATGAAGAGCGGCTGACCGCAATCGCCCTCGACCAGGAGCTTCAGATCGAACGCGTTACTCTGGCCGATCAAGCGCCGCCGCTGGAGATCACCTGGCCGGATGGTCGGGTTGAAACCGCAGTGATGACAGAAGGAGAGGCCGGACGATTTGAAAGCCGGGTCTCCGCAGAAGGCACAGGCCTTGTGCGCCTGCGCTCCGGCGATCTCACCACAGTTGCGGCCCTCGGTCCGCTGAACCCTCTGGAATATGCAGACCTCCGTCCAACCTTCGAAGTGCTCGATCCCTTCATTGACGCCACCCGCGGCGGTCAGTTCGGGATCGGAGAAGGTTCAGGGCTGGACCTGCCGGGAATTCGCCGCACGCGCGCCACAAGCGATCAGGCTGGACGGAGCTGGCTCGGCCTGCAGCGCAATGAGCGCTATATCGTGCGCGCAACGACCCGGACCTCGCTATTGCCAGGCTTTATCTTGATGCTGATCCTGATTGGCCTCACCGGGCTAGGCTGGTGGCGCGAGGGGCGTTAGCGCTTCAGGCGGCTATAGCCCTCTACCAAAGCCTGCATCGCCCAGCGCCATGGAAACGGACCGAAGGAAATCCTGGCGACACCGCAGGCCGCGAGTTCCTTCAGGTCCGTATCGGGTGCGAACGCCATTACATTCACGGGTATATCGACCGCATCGCACACCTGGCGTATGAGCGCAGGATCGACCAGGCCCGGCACAAAGAAGCCATCGGCCCCGGCCCGAGCATAAGCTTGTCCGCGCTCAATGGCAGCTTCGATCAAATCGACATGTCGCGCCGCGTCACTCTCTTCAAGAAAGACGTCGGTACGCGCATTGATAAAGACCGCCTTACCCGCTTCCCCCGCCGTAGACCGCAGCACTTCTATGCGTTGAAGCTGACGGTCCAGAGCATAGAGCCCTTCGCCTTTGACGATGCGGTCTTCAAAATTGATGCCTTCAGCGCCCGCCTCCATCAATCGTGTGAAATTGGCCGCCAAGCCGTCGGGCATTTCCGCGTATCCGCCCTCAAAATCAACGCTAAGCGGGAGGTCTGTCACCCGCCGAATTTGACGAACCGTGCGTAATAGCTCTTCCAGAGGCAAGGCCTCACCGTCTTCATAACCTTGTGAGGCCGCCACAGACGCGCTCCCTGTGGCAATCGCCGGCACAGCCATCTCGGCCAGAGCCCGCGCGGATCCAGCATCCCAGATATTATACAAAACCAAGGGCCGCCCCGGCACATGCAGTCGGGCAAATGGGGTGTCCAACATTGTGTTACTCCGCTGCGGATTGAGCATAGGCGCGTTCCAGCGCGATGAGCTTTTCCTTGCGCCACAGCCCGCCGCCATAGCCGGTCAGGCTACCATCTGCACCAATGACCCGGTGACAGGGGATGATCAGAGCGATTTGGTTGGCGCCATTGGCCCGCGCGACCGCCCGGCTGGATCCGGGCCGACCCAGCGCCTTGGCCAATTCGCCATAGGAGCGGGTTTCGCCGGCCGGGATATCGCGCAGGGCTTGCCAGACTTCACGCGTGAACTCGGAACCGTGCAAGGCAAGCGGCGTTGTGAAGTGTGCGCTTTGTCCGGCAAAAAAGGCGTTGAGCTCTTCCTCAACCCGATCGGTCACAGGTGTCCGACCAATGCCGATACCGCCCTTGGCGGACTTCAATAATCGTCCGAGCTCAGCGGGAAGCGCTTTACGATCAATAAATTCAAGCAGATGCAATACATGCTGGTCACAGACGGCAATCATGGCCCCAAGCGGGGTGTCGATCCAATCCGCCTTCAGCAATTCATCTCCGCGAAACTGTCCCGGCGAGAGCCCCAGCATGCGGGCAAACGCCTCTCGGAACCCGCTCGCGCTTTCAAAGCCCGCTTCCAGCTGCGCTGAAATCACCTGTTCCCCGTCCTTCAACGCCGTGAAGCCATCGGACAGACGCCGCATCCGCGCCATTTCCAGGAATGTCATTCCGTAGACGCGCTTGAATGCCCGGCTGATGGTGGAGGGATCATGGCCACGCGCAATGATATTGGCCTCGCTCCAGCGATGATCGGGATCCGCTTCCAGGGCCGCGAGCAGGTCTGCAACGCCTGGATCGAGCTGCGCTTCTTCTCCCAGGGGTTTGCATTGCTTACAGGCTCGGAAGCCGGCTTCCAGACACGCCCCCACACTGTCCATGAACGTACAGTTTTCAGATTTCGGCTTGCGTGCCGGACAGGTCAGGCGACAAAAGATGCCGGTGGACTGAACAGCGACATAAACCTGCCCCGTATAGGACGGGTCGCGGTCGCAAAGCGCTTTATAGAGCGTATCGTGATCTGGGCGTTGAAACAGCATGTCACCTCTCTAGCAGGAGACTTCGCCCAGCATCACCGGAAATCGGGCATGTATTGAGACAAATATGCGCCGCGCCTTATTAGTTCCCCATTGGAAACAGTGACCCGCCGCCAACCCCGTTTTTCCCAAACGCCAGGCATCCTATCTCTCGGTCAACAGCAATTCGGGCAACCGAAAACCAAGGAGACCTGAGATGATCGAGAAACGTTCTTTTGATAGCTTCGGCCGCTTCCAGAATGAGTGGCTGAACGCCAAACACCACTTCAGCTTTGGTGGCTATTTCGATCCTAGCCGTATGGGTTGGGGCCGCCTGCGCGTCTGGAATGATGATGAGATCCAGCCGGGTCAGGGCTTTGCGCCACACCCGCACCGCGACATGGAAATTATCACCTATGTCCGCGATGGCGCCATCACGCACAAAGACAGCCTGGGCAATGAAGGCCGTACGGAAGCGGGCGATGTGCAGGTCATGTCAGCTGGATCGGGCATTCGTC
Source organism: Alphaproteobacteria bacterium (assembly GCA_018222865.1). GTDB lineage: Bacteria > Pseudomonadota > Alphaproteobacteria > Caulobacterales > Maricaulaceae > Maricaulis. Next base: position 80,522 of record JAAEZM010000002.1, on the reverse strand, counting down.
ACTCCGAGTATAATCAGGAAGACGTGCTGACCCGCATTTTCCAGATCTGGATTGTTCCTGATCGTGAAGGCGGCGAGCCGCGCTGGGATGCAATGGAATTCCCCAAAGGCGACAAAGCTGGCGATTTCGTCACCCTCGCCTCGAATAATCCTGACGCCGATGGCGGGCTGATGATCCGAGCGGACGCAAAGGTCCTGGGCGCGACTTTGAAGTCGGGACAGGAGACCGAATATACCCTGCCGAAGGGACGCCAGGCCTATCTGGCGCTCGCCGCGGGCCGGGTTGAGGTCAATGGTGTCGAACTCAATGCTCGCGATGGCGCGGCCATCCGCGATGTGGACACGATCAGCTTTAAAGCATCCGAAGATGCAGAGCTGGTGATGGTCGAGACAGATTGATCGGTCCGGTTCATCTTTTCTAAAACCAGTGGGGCGAAGCTTGCGCAAATCAACGGAGAAAATCCTGTGCGCCAGCTTCGCCCCCTGATCTTTCTGCTCGCCGTAGCCCCGCTTCTCAATGGCTGCCTCGCTCTCGGCACTGCTGCCCTGGTGACTGATGTCGCCGTTGGCACCGTCGGGACGGCCGTTGGTGCCGCAACCGCGGTTGGCGGTGCAGCCATCGACGTCGTCACGCCTGGCGATGATGACGAGGATGATGATCGCTAAAATTGCCCTTGAGGCAGGCGGTCGCACTGGTCGAGCCCCTACTGCAATGCTAGTTTCCTGATCGAGGGACTTTGGCTCGATGAAGGAGCTCTACATGCTGCGTCATATGATCGCCGGCTTAGCCGTTTCGCTATTCGCTTTTCCCGCGCTGGCCGACGAGCCGGTCACAATCGCCGAAATTCGCTTTGGCGAGGACTTGCTCGACAAGGCGGATGAATACGGACCGCGTGAGCTGGACCGGCTCGCACAAAGCCTGCACGAAGACCTGTCCAACGCCCTCTCCGAGATAATCCTCGCAGACGGCACTGTCCTGTCGGCCCGCATTCTCGATGCAACGCCAAATCGCCCGACTTTCGAACAGCTTACCGATAGACCTGGCCTGTCCTATACGCGCAGTTACGGCCGTGGTGGCGCGCGCCTGGAGGCGGAGCTGATTTCTGCCCAGGGCGAGGTGATTGAGACCTACAGCTATTCCTGGCGCACGCCGCGCTTGGAGGACGCGCGTGCGACGAGCACGTGGACCGACGCCGAGCGGACCTTCCGCCGTTTTGCGCATCGTATCGCGAACGATCTCGAGGCCTATGAGCATACGGGCAGCTAAGCCCCGAACACGCTGACCCTGACCGGTTCGGCGTGCCTACCCGTTAGGGCGCGTCGATCCATTTATGCGTCTGCAGGCTCAAGGACCAGTGTGGATTGCGCGTGCAATACTCGAATGCGGCTTGCGCATTTTCCATCATGTCTGGCCCATCCATCGGCTGGAGCGAGAAGCGCTTGAACGCCATGTGTTCGAAATCCTTCGGGTCGAGCTCGAGCTGGGGATAAACGAGTTTAAGCTCATGGCCACTGGTTTGAACCACGGGCGCCGTGCCTTTCGGACTGACGGTGATCCAGTCAATTCCCTCCGGTGCGCTGATCGTTCCATTGGTCTCGACGGCAATCTCAAATCCTGCAGCGTGGAGTGCATCGATCAGAGCTGCATCAAGCTGTAGGAAAGGCTCACCGCCCGTACACACCACGAGGGGCTTTCCGCCGCCGGGCCAGTAAGACATCGCCTCCCGGGCCAGATCCTGGGGTGTTTTGAATTTCCCGCCACCGGGCCCATCGGTGCCAATAAAGTCCGTATCGCAGAATTTGCAGATCGCACTGGCCCGATCCTTTTCCAGACCACTCCAGAGATTACAGCCCGCAAAACGCAGGAAAACCGCAGGCCGCCCCGCCTGACCGCCCTCGCCCTGAACGGTCATGAAGATCTCTTTGACGGAATACGTCATGCTGGCACTCCTGCCTTATAGGCTTCCCAACCTTTGGCTCGCAGTTCACAGGCCGGGCAAGTCCCACAGCCATAGCCCCAGTCATGGCGATGGCCACGCTCGCCCCGATAACAGGTATGGCTCTCCTCTACGATCAAATCGACCAAGGAGGATCCGCCAAGACTTTCTGCCAGGGACCAGGTTTCAGATTTGGTGAGGAACATTAAAGGCGTTTCGATACTAATCGTCCGATCAAGCCCCAGGGAGAGCGCCTGTTGGGTTGCGTCAATCGTCTCACGACGGCAATCCGGATAGCCCGAAAAATCGGTCTCACACATGCCGCCAATCATCACATCATGCCCGCGCCGATAAGCCAGCGCCGAAGCCACGGTCAGAAAGACAAGATTCCGGCCCGGAACGAAGGTCGAGGGCAAGCCCGAGCTTTCCATCTCGATGGCCCGGTCCGCGGTCAAAGCGCTTTCCGCGATCGCCCCATACCCTGACAGGTCAATCACATAGTCCTCACCCAATCGCCCTGCCCAGGCCTCGAGCTGATCCAGGCCAGCACGCACCTTCAGGCGCGCCTCCATTTCGATGCTGTGGCGCTGGCCATAGTGAAATCCGATGGTTTCGACGCGCTCATACCGATCCAGCGCCCAGGCCAGACACGTGGCGGAGTCCTGCCCGCCGGAAAACAGAACAAGGGCGGAGGCGGGTTTCGACAAACTGCTCATAACCTCGCTATATAGACGCAAGCGGAGGCCTCCACCATGAGTGAGTATCACTGGATTTACACGACCTGGCCGGACGAGCCTCAGGCCCGCTCGGCAGCGAGGACCTTTATTGGCGAGAAACTCGCTGCCTGCGCCAATGTTTTTCCAGGCGCGACCAGTCTTTATGAATGGGACGGTGAGATCTGCGAAGATCAGGAAACCATCATGGTCCTCAAGACGAGCCATACCGCCATTGAGGCACTGAAAGCAAAACTGATCGCCCTACACCCGTATGATGTTCCCTGCTTCATCGCCTTGCCGATTGAAGGCCATGCGAGCGATCCAAATTACCTGTCCTGGCTGACGCGGCAAACCCAGAATCGTTTGTGACACTTCATTGAACTTTTGGTGAAAACCGTCGCGCGTTTAGGCTTCTGCAAGCGCTGTTGGCGCAACCTCGCGTTCACTGAAACGGGGTGTGGAGTTCATGGGTCGATTGGTTCGTGATGTATTGGTCGATGCGCCAACAGTGAGTCCCAAGGCTCGCGGTGAAGACATCTACGAGATGTTCTCAGAAGATAATGACCTTCTGGTCATCGCTGTGGTCGAAGATCGCAAACCCGTTGGCCTGCTCAACAGGGACCAGTTTTTCCTGCGCATGGCTGATCGCCATGGACGCGCGCTCTTCTCCAAAAGACCGATTACTTTCCTGATGAATAAGGAACCACTGGTCGTGGAAGCCGGTACTCCGGTTGAACAGCTGAACCAGCTAATCGTGCGCGACCGCCCCTCCGCCTTGATGGAAGGCTTTATTGCAGCGCGGCGCGGAGAGTATGTCGGGGTTGGGACATCCTTTGAGCTTTTTGCTGCAATGGCACGGGACGCGGAAGAACGGTCTCACAAACTGGCCAGCCTGGCTGAACAACTGGGCCGCGCGCGAATAGAGGCCCTGGCCGCCTCCAAGGCAAAATCCGACTTCCTCGCTACGATGAGCCATGAAATCCGCACACCTCTCAATGGGGTGCTCGGGATTGCACAGCTGCTCATGGCGACCGGGCTGGATGAGGAACAGTCCGAATTTGTCCGGGTCATCAATGATAGCGGTCAAATCCTTCTGCGCTTGCTCAACGATATTCTCGATCTGTCCAAGATCGAAGCGGGCAAGCTGGAGCTGGACGTACAGCCCCTTGAAATCCGCCAGCTGGCCAACGACACCCAGACACTCTGGCAGGGCCGCGCGGTCCAAAAACAAATTGCCTTTGAGATCGACGTCCAGGGCGAAAATGGTCGCACATTCTCAGCGGACCCTGTCCGTTTGAAGCAGGTCTTGTTCAATCTGGTCGGCAATGCCATCAAGTTTACTGAGCAGGGCTCTGTCGACGTCCACCTCGCCCTGCACGATATCGGTCGCAAGCGCTCCGTTCTGCGCGCAGAAGTCCGCGACACCGGCTGCGGCATCCCGGAGGACGCTCAGAAGAACCTCTTCAATGCCTTCAGCCAGGCCGATGCGGAAACCACCCGCAAGCATGGTGGAAGCGGTCTTGGCCTCGCGATCTGCAAGCGGCTTGTTGATCTCATGGGCGGGACCATTGGTTTCCGAAGCACTGAGCGTGAAGGATCCACCTTCTGGTTCGAGGTTCCGTTGAAAGTCGATGCTGTCGATCTCGCTCCGAGCCAACCCCAAATCGATCAGACGATTTCGGAAACGCCGAAGGCTACAGATGAGATCCGCATTCTGGTCGCCGAGGACAATCCAGTGAACCAGGCTGTCGCCAAGGGCTTCTTGAAGCTGAAAGGGCTGGCCGCAGACTTTGTCGAGAACGGTCGCGAGGCGGTCGAGGCCTGCAAGGCTGGCGATTACGACCTCGTACTGATGGATATGGAAATGCCCGTGATGGACGGGCTGGAGGCGACGCGCGAAATCCGTAGCCTTGAGGGCTCGGTCGCCAGCGTGCAAATCCTCGCCTTGACAGCCCATGCCCTGTCAGGAGCTGCCGAGCGCTGCCAGGCAGCTGGCATGGACGGTCATGTCGCCAAACCGATCAATAAGGACGCCTTGTTCAACGCGATCGATGACGCACTCGAACGTCGCGCCGAAGCCCGTCGCAACGCTGCTTAACACCCAGCCACGGGTGCCCGAGCTTCATAGCTGACAGCTAGTCCTCGCGCTCATCCTTCGCGGCGGGATCAAGCTGCTGATAGATCTCATGGGCTGATTCATCGAAGCCGCGGCGACGCCCAATCACCAGGACAGCCGTCAAGGCGCCACCGACCAGGAATGAAAACCCTGTGCCAAGGCCAAGGGCGATCCAGCCATGGCGCGACATTTCGTATTCCGGAAGCATGTTCGCACCGGTCACCAAATAGGCAATGATGCCCAATATGATGACTGCGCTTGCGATCAAAGAAAGAATGGACCCTGTGCTCATTATGCCGTCCTGTGGTTGAGGCGTGATAACGGGCGGGGCCTCACCGGTTCACGGCGTATGCTCATGCCCGAGACAGCTTATATAGGCAGCCCAGTACGCCCTGCCACATCACACTGCCGTGTCCGGGTGAGCAGAATTGTCGCAAGCGCGATTGTGAAAGCTTCGGGGGAGAATTGGTGGCGAGGGAGAGACTTGAACTCTCGACCTCACGATTATGAGTCGTGCGCTCTAACCAGCTGAGCTACCTCGCCACATGCAGTCCTTCAATGAAGGAGGGTCGCGATATACGCAAACCGCCCGCGGCTGGCAAGCCACGGGCGGCAAGAGAATTCAGTTGGAACTGAACTAGGCTGAGCGAACATCACCCAGGAATTGCTCGACGGCATCTTTCAGGCTGTCGGACTGACGCGAGACCGCGAGTGAGGCTTCGAGAACCTGGCCAGCGCTCTGACCCGTCTCCGAGGTCGCCTGATCGACTTCCTGGATGTTGGAGAAGACGTCACGCGTCCCGTCAGCGGCTTCCTGAGCGGAACGAGTGATCTCGGACGCGGCCGCCCTTTGCTCTTCCATCGCAGCAGCAATAGCCGTCGCAATCTCGCTCATCTCATGGATCGTCCCACCGATGGAGCCCATAGCCTCGACCGCTTTCTGGGTCGCGCTCTGGATGCCGGAGATATGCTCCGAAATATTCTGGGTCGCGTTGCCGGTCTGGCTGGCAAGCGCTTTCACCTCAGACGCCACGACCGCGAAGCCTTTACCGGCTTCACCAGCCCGGGCAGCCTCGATCGTCGCATTGAGTGCCAGAAGGTTGGTCTGTTCAGCGATATCGTTGATGAGGCCGACAATGTCATCAATGCTCCGGGCCGCATCATTGAGACGCTGGACGTCGACATTGGTTTGCTCAACCTGATCGACAGCGCTGCCCGCAATATCGGTAGAGCGTGTGATTTGCTGGCTGATCTCACCGATGGAGGACACCATCTCTTCAGCCGCCGCAGCCACTGTCTGAACGTTCTGGGAAGCGCCTTCAGAAGCCTGAGCCACAGCCGCAGACTTGCCGGTTGTCGCCGCAGCCGTAGAGCTCATGGCGCGCGCTGAGGTTTCCATCTGTGTTGCGGCTTCAGAGACCTGACCCAGCGCCTGGGTAGAGGCATCCTCGAAGGCCTGGATGAGGCTCTCGACCGCTGCAGACCGCTTCTCTTTCATGCGGCGCTCTTCTTCCGTCTCGGCCTCAAGGCGAGCACGTTCGATCGCATTCTGGCGGAATACATCCACGCAACGCGCCATATCGCCGATTTCATCACGGCCCGGCGTAAAGCCAAGGTTCACATCGCTATTGCCCTCGGCCAGTGCCGTCATGACGTGCACCATTTTGCTCAGACGAGCGAGAAGGATGTTGGAGACGTAGAGCCACGCAATCGCCGTTGCGACAGCCAGACCGATCGCGGCAATCGAGATCAGCAGGATGCGGCCGGTAACGACAGCGCCATTGGCTGCCGATGTTGCGGCTTCGACGCGCTCTGCAACTTCGGATTTGAAGCCATATACAGCTGCAACAAGCGCCTCAGAGGCAAGGCGGGCTTCTTCAGCAACGCCAGCGGCAGTCGCTTCAGCCGCAAGCTCATTCTTGCGCAGCTGGAACACACCACCATTGCCTTCACCGAAACCGATCAGGAGACCCGCCTGGGCGTGCATTTCTTCCGTGGCGATATCGCCAAGAATAGCAAGGTTCACATCGAGTTCGCCCAGCGCGAAATCGAAATCGTCGTAGATCGCGTCCACTTCAGCGTCAGAAGCCGCGATATCGACTTCGTTGAACTGGATCATGATCTGGTTGGCCGATACCAGCGCGCGCAACAGGCTCTCAATATCCGCTTCGCTACTGTCATCCAGCGCACCTTCGACGGCGACGGACAAGGTTTCACGCGCTTCACGCGCCTGGCTGACCGTATACCAACGGCGATCACGGATTTGCAGGCGGTCCTGGACCACCTCATTCATGCGGTCGACCTGGGCGGAGAGCGCGGCCACGCTGGTTGCCAGCTCTGCCGTTGCTTCCGTACCAGACAGTTGCTGCAATTGGGCGAGATCCGCAGTCAGGGCATCGCGGTGGGCTGACACGCGATTATAGCTCTCAAGGCGGGCTTCTACGCTGGGAGAAAGGGCAAAGGCTGTCATCGCCTCACCAAGCGCCTGGCTGGCTTCACTCAGCGCATCAACAGCCAAGGTCTCGGGGATAGCACGCTCTGCAATCTGCTCCACCGCCGAATTGGCGGAGTTGAAACCGAAGACGCCGACCGCCGCAGCAATTAGCGTCATCGCGGCAGACACACCAAAGGCTGCAAGGAGCCTGACGCGAATGCTCGAGGTTTTCTCAATGAAGGAAGCAAGCACAGAATTCATAATATCAGCCCTTTTACAGCCGAACGCGGTAGCCCAAAAAACAAAGGCGACGCTAACGCGCCGCCGTAAATGAAGTGTTATGATTGAGTCCGCGTTTCGGTTCTTGTGCCGATTTGCGTAAATTTTGAAGCTGTTAGCCGCCGAGATTGAAGTCGAAACGCTGCGTCATACCTTCAGTTGTCTCGGTCGATGCGGCATAGCCCCATTCATTGATGGCCCGCAAAACCGAACGATCCCAGATGCCTTCCGGCTGAGATTCGATCACCTGGGCGTCGGCGACAGCGCCCTCCGGGGTCACATTATACTGGACCACAGCATAGCCCTCGACATTGCGTCGCTCCGCGCCACGCGGATAATCCGGGGCCGCAGCGGCCGTGCGTTCACGATCTTGAGCCATAGCCGGCGCTGCGGCGAAACTCATAGCGGTCATTGCTGCTGCAAGAAGAACCATTCCCGTCTTTTTCATCGAGATACCCTATCCACTCTAAAAGTGCGCTGCTGGGGTCTTCGCCTCTTGTCAGCGCGGTCAAAACTGCGTGGGCTCTTAGTGGCCCGACGCTTTTGAGAATGGCGCAAACGGGTTGCAAAACGCTTAATGCGATTCGCATTTTTCAGATTACCATGATACTTTCTTTTCTTATATATTTCAAAGGTTTATTTCGGTAAAATTTGAAACAAATTCAGCCTGTACCACAACGGTACAGAATTGGTCTATACGGACTGGTTAATATTAACTTACTGCACACGACCAAACTTTATCGACCCCGGGAAAGGTGCCAGATGTCCGCTCTTGAATCGCGCTTCAACGCCGATCAGCTGATCGCATTCTCTCGGCGCGTTCTTGAAAGACTTGATGTGCGCGATGCGGACGCACAGCGCGTCGCGGAACATCTGGTTAGCGCCAACCTCGCCGGCCATGACAGTCACGGGATCGGGCTTCTGCCCGCCTACACTCGACATGCTCAAGAGGGCCTGGTTGATCTCAAGGCCGCGATTGAGGTGGTCCGCGAGACAAGTGTGATTTACCAGGTCGACGCTAAACGAAGCTGGGGCGTGTGTGCTGCCGACCGCGTTCTGTCCACGCTCAGCGAAAAAGCGCTAAAAGAAGGCCTCGCTTGCGGATCGATTGCCAACGCCCACCACCTTGGACGTATTGGTGCCTATGCTGAAACACTCAATGCGAGGGGTTTGGCCTCACTCCACTTTATCAATGTCACTGACCACGCTCCGCTTGTTGCGCCATTCCGCGGCTCAGATGCGCGATTTGGAACGAATCCGATCTGTATCGGCTTTCCAGGCACGGACGAGCGCCCGGACTTCATGCTGGATATCGCGACCAGTACAATCGCCCTGGGCAAAGTCCGCGTTGCTGCAGCCAAGGGCGTAACTGTGCCGCCGGGTACACTGCTTGATCCGATGGGCAATCCAATGACCGACCCGAGCGGCATGGCCGGTTTTGAAATCAAAGGTGCCCTCACCCCATTCAGCCGTCATAAAGGCTATGGCTTGGCCTATGCTTGCGAGCTTCTGGCCGGGCTCTTGTCCGGCGGCGGAACCATCCAGCCGGAGAATGAGCGCAGCGGTGGCATCCTCAACTCGATGCTGTCCATTGTCATCAACCCCCAGATGTTTGGCGATACGGGCTGGATGGCCAAGGAACAAGAAGCGCTTGCCAATTACGTCACTCAAAGCCCGCCTATGGATTGGGACAGTCCTGTTTTGGTCCCCGGCGACCCGGAACGCGCCTGGCGCGGCAAGCGCGAGCGCGAGGGCATTCCACTGGATGAGGCGACACTGGCGGGACTGAACGAGCTGGCGAGCGCCCTCAAGACCCCGGAACTTGAACCGCTGAAAGGCCGTTCAGAAAATTAAGCTGCAAAACACCTTTTGGCTGAACCGCGCCTGACAAGATGCCCCCATGAAAATAAGGGGCTTTATTCATGCGGACCATTTTGCTGACGGCGGGACTTAGCACCACCCTCGCCATCCCGACATCGGCGCTGACGGCGGACAGTTTCACAACAGATATTGCTGAGCACGGCCAAGCACCCGCTCAATTTGTCTATGATGCCTTGGATGAGCACGCGCTCGTGATCTTTGATGACGGGCTACACAATCTGGAAGCCCCGTGGACCTTCTTTCGCGAGCTCATTGCGAGCGAGGCTTTTGCCATGCGGGCACGCCATGTCTTTATTGAAACGTGGAGCGTGAATGATCAGCCGCATATTGACGCCTATCTGAGCACCTATCCGGAAGATCAGACCCTGCTTTATCCCGCTATGCAGAATGCAGCCATCCATGGCTGGCGTTATGCGAGCTATATCGATCTGCTGTCTGCGATCCATGCCTTTAATGAAAACCGTGCTGGCGATGAGCGCCTTCAGGTTCACGCGGTCAGTACCCCGGCCTATTGGGGCGAAATCGAAACACCGGCGGATTTTGAGAACTATATCGGTATCGCCCAATCAGGCCGCGATGGGTTTATGTATTCAGCGATCAGACGCACGCTGGACAATATGTCCGGTGAAGAACGCGGCGTTTTCCTGACCAATACTCGCCACGCCTATACGGGCCTGCGCAGCCGCGACGGTCAGCTGTTCTGGAATACTGCAACCTATTTTGCTGAGCGCTATCCGGACCAGACCTACTCCATTCGCATCAATGCACCCTTCTTGATCATTGAACGCGAAGCCGGGGATCAATCATCGCCAGCAACTGGCGAAGGCCTGGAACAGATCGAATACCGGTGGGGACGCGCCGATGATGGCCGCTGGGACGCCGCCTTTGCCACCCATCAAGACATGCCTGTCGGCATTGAGCTCACAGGCACATCATTTGGCGCCTCGCCCTATATCGGCAATCTCATGCTCAATGCAGCGCCCGGCCAAAGCATGGAGGATGTCTATGATGGGCTGATACATCTCGGACCGATCAGCGAGATGCAGACAGCGCGCACCTTCCACGAAATCTACACGCCGGCCTATCGAGCTGAGGTGGCGCGCCGCTATCGCAACGCCTACACGCCGGACGATCTGCAAACCTATATCGAACGCAATGGTGTGGAGACACTTGAGAGCTTCATCGAGCTGCTTGCTGAACCTGACCCATCCGCACCATCTGCCCAGGCGCTCAGCTTGCCTGCCCTTGACGATTAGGGCTCACAGCAAGTCTTTTACGCCAAACGCGTTGAGGGTCTCATCATCAATGCGTAAGGGGCGCCGCGTTTCGGAGGAGAGGCGACACCATTCCGTGGTCGCCCGGGCGGAGAAGCGCTTGGAGCCCGGCTTGCGGATATCAACATTACGCTCGAAGCGCGCGCCTTTATAAGGACCGAGCCAGGTCCGGATTTCGACGCCATCGCCCGGCTCAATCGCATCGCGATACTCAATCGTGTGTTTCAGGGCGACCCAGACTTCCGCCGCGATACGCTCCGGCGGGCAGATGAGGTGCCAGTGTGTCACCGCCATCTCCTGCACCCAGGTCAGATAAACCACGTTATTGACATGACCGAGTTCATCGAAGTCTTCCGGCTTCGGAGTGATGTGTCGCATCAGCGCCGTCTCAAAGGACACACACCCAACCCCCTCACCCGGAGCCAGTGGTTTGTGTTCGATAATGCCTTTAAGGCCGAAGAGCGTCTCAGTCATAGGGTAAGGGTTATACGCCCCAGTGCGCTCATGGGAAGTGAATGCTCGCTATGCACCCGCATGTCGCCACGGCCTAGACGTCGCCTGCCTCCAGGCCGAGCGCAACCGCAATACAATTGAGCGCGTTTTCTTCCTGCGGCGTGACCATCTTGTCTGCGATCACTGCCGTCTGGGCAGATTCGATGATGGCCTTATGCGCATCCTTATGCGTCTGCACTACGCGGATGAGGTCCAATGTGCGTTCCGCAGCCTTGTCATAATCCGCCGTGAACGCCTGCTGCACCTCAATGAAGATCGCATCGAGACGATCCGCATCGATACCGGTGAAGCCGGCCTTTTCTGCAAGCCCCCGGCGCAATTGCACTTCTTCTGTCTTTTCAAACTGACCATCAGAGAAGGTCACCAGAAGATAAGCCCCGGCGACCGCGCAGGCTGCACGTTCGACATCGCTGACGGCTGGATCAAAGAACGTCATAGAGACCTCGTCGGAGCGCCTTACTTCTTCGGCGCAGAGATATGGATCGGATGGCCCAGTGCGGTCAGGGCCGCCTCAGCGAAACCTTCCGTGAGCGTCGGATGGACGTGAATAGTACCGGAAATATCTTCCAGGCGCGCGCCCATTTCCACAGCCAGCGCGAATTCACCCGACAGCTCCGAAACATGTGTGCCGACCGCATGGATCCCCAGAATCACATGATCGCTCTCGCGCGCCGTAATACGGACGAAACCGCCGTCTGTGCCCGCTTCCATCGAGAGGTAACGGCCGGAGGCCGCGAGCGGGAATTTGCCGGTGATGATCTCTTCGCCCTTGGCTTTGGCTTCATCAGGCGTCAGCCCAACGCCAACAACTTCCGGCTCGGTAAAGCAAACCGCAGCAATGGAAACCGGATCGTGGACACGGCGGTGCCCGGCGATGATCTCCGCCACCATCTCGCCCTGGGCCGTAGCCTTGTGCGCCAATAAGGGCTCACCGACCACATCACCGATTGCGTAGACATCACGCATGCCCGTACGGCATTGCTCATCGACCTTGATGAAGCGGCCATCCACCAGGTCCAGGCCCATATTCTCAAGCCCCCAACCATCGAGACAGGCTTTACGGCCCACGGCGACCAGGATTTTGTCGGCGGCGATGGACTGGGTCTCGCCCTTGGCATCTTCGTATTCCAGAACGGCCTGACCGTCCTTCTCAGATACGCCCTTGGCCTTGCAGGACAGGTTCACCGCCACCTTATGCTTCTTCAGCCACATGGTAATCGGGCGGGTGATCTCTTTGTCATAAAGCGGGAGAATGCCGTCAGACGCTTCGATGAACGTCACCTCGGTGCCCAGCTTGCGGAAGGCGATGCCCAGCTCCAGGCCGATATAGCCCGCACCGACAACGACCAGCTTGTCCGGGCGCTCTTGCAGATCAAGCGCATCGGTTGAACCAATCACCTTGTCTCCAAACGGCAGGAAGGGCAGTTCGACCTCTACCGAGCCGGTCGCCAGGATCACATGCTCTGCGGTAATCTCGACCTGCTCGCCATTCTCCATCTCAACGATACAGGTCTTGGCATCAGAGAATTTCGCCCAGCCCGCAATGTGCTCGGCCCCAGCAGCCTTGAGCAATTGGCCGACGCCGGAGGTCAGCTTGGTGACAATGCCATCTTTCCAGCCGACCAGCTTGCCCATGTCGAGCTTCGGGGCTTCCGCCAGGTAAATGCCCAACTCGTCAGTCTCGGCATGCTTGGCCATGTCTTCATACTTGGTCGCAGCATGGATCATGGCCTTGGAAGGAATACAGCCGCGATTGAGGCAGGTGCCACCCAGGCCATGCTTGTCGACAATGATCGTATCGAGGCCGAGCTGACCGGCCCGAATGGCTGCCGGATATCCACCCGGACCACCACCAACGACGAGGACTTGGCATGACCGTGTCTGCATGGGGAACTCCCTGAGAGAAAAGCGTAAGACGTGTCGATTTGCGCCCAGCATTTAGCCGTTTGCCGCGCGAAGGGAAAGGCCTGCGTCACAATCGCAAGATTCTTGCGAGATCCGGTCGCAAAACTCCCGATTCTTGGAATCCTCTTGGGCGTTTTGGAGCGTGAGCGTCAGATCGCTCGCAACCGAGAGATCTGCCCCTCAATTACACTCGTCACCTGCCGGATCAGGAAGGCCTCCATTTCGTCCGGGGCGCGAGGCGCCAGGGTCATTGAAGCCGCCAAAGAGACAAGCCCGTAGCTCGCTCCCAATGCCGCAAAAACAAGATCGCGACAGACCTCGCTATCCGCTGTCTCGCCGAGTGCCAGCCGCGCCGACTGCATGAGATGAGCAAGTAAAGCCCGCACAGCCGCCTCGAGCTCCGCGCCGTCAAACATGATCTCGCGCGGGCGCGACAGCATCAGCGCATAGAGATGCGGTCGCTCCAATGCGAAGCGGATGGAGGCGGAGAAGTCGCGAACCAAACCCGCCTCGCCCTGCGCCGCCTTCAAATGAACCAGAAGGTCCGAATAACCACGCGCGGCGACCTCGGCCAGGAGGCGCTCACGATCATCAAAATGACGGTAAATCGCGCGGTGATCGACGCCGACACTGGCCGCAACAGCGCGCATGCTTACGACATCCTGTCCGGCTTCCTCACAAAACGTCAGGGCGGCAGCAACAGCCGCACCCCTGACATCTCCATGATGATACTTCCGCCCCACCTAGGCGATCTTCTTGATATGCCAGGCGACTGTCATCTCAGCGCAGGTGTTTTTGTCTGCGTCCTGAATGTCGACATTCACGTCGAAAACAACCTTGCCCTCCTCGCTCAACGTCTTAAGGGCGTCGGCAGCGGGCATGCTGGCCTTGGCGATCGCAGTGAGGTCTGTTTTCGCGGTTTTGATGTATTTGATGGTCGCATTGGCCGCGACCGGGCGAGCACTCAGGAGCTTATCGGCCAGTACACCGCCCATTGCCGCCCCGGACGCTGCCTCGCCGAGCGTGAACATGGCACCCGCATGCATGGTCTGGATATGGTTTTCGACCTCGGAGCGCTTTGCCAGCGTCGCAACGCCTTGCTCCGGCGAGATCTCTTCCAGCTTCACCCCGATATACCCGGCAAACGGCACATTATCGGTCATGTGCTGCCTGATCATTTCAAAGATTTCCATCGATCCAACCTTCTTATGTCACCATTGGTGACATAAGACATAAAGGATGTGAGGCCGTGTGGGAAGGACGGAGTCGAATTCAATCTCGCTATGACGGGATTACGCAGTGTCTCCAAATCACAGTTTTCCCCGGATTTATTCCGGGGCCTGGTGGAGACGCATGCCGTGATGACTCTCGGAGCCGCCAGCGACTGGAATCATCGACGCCGGGATAACGCCGGACCCCGACATGAAGTCGGGGGAACTACCCCACTTCTTAACGCAGCGGGGCTCTCAAACGTTTTTGCCGCCTCTTGCGGATAGCGCTTCGCCTAGGGGGCTGCATCTGAAGCCAAGCCGAGCGAATGGCGATATAAATCAACAACCCGAAAAAGGTTACGGCCAAGCCGATACCGCTCGCGACAGGCGACCACCCCCAGAGCGAGGGCGCGAAAACCATCGCCAGCAAAACACCCAAACAGACCGATGCGGCCATCCCGAAATTATCGATCATCCAGCTCCACGCCCGGAACATGACAACCTCCTTGCTTTGCCCTCAGGTTAACCTTGAGACGCAAGAACAAAAAAGTGGGACGCACCATCCGCGCATCCCACTTTTGAACGCCTCTAGATCCCCACCTGAGCGGGGATGGCCGACTGACGCAGGTCACATAAACAGTGTCGCCGGGTTTTCCAGATAGCCTTTGACACGCTGAATCAGCATGGCGGCATCATAGCCATCGACAATACGGTGGTCGAAACAGCTGGACAGGTTCACCAGCTTGCGGGCCACGACCTGACCGTTTTCGTCGAAACGCGGCAGGGTCTGCATCTTGTTGACGCCGATGATGGAAACTTCCGGTGCGTTGAGGATTGGCGTGGTCACAAGCCCACCAATCGCCCCCAGCGAGGTGATGGTGATGGTGGAACCGGACAATTCCTCTTTCGTCGCCTTACCGTCCTTCGCCGCCGCGCCTAGACGTTTCAGCTCCGCCGCGATCTGCCAGATATCCAGGCTTTCCGCATGCTTGATGACAGGCACCATGAGACCGTTCGGTGTCGCCGCAGCAATACCGCAATGCACGCCCTCATACTTGGTCAGCAGCATGTTCTCGCCATCAAAATGCGCATTGGCCTGAGGCGTTTCCGGCAGCGCCTTGGTCAGCGCCATGACAAGGAAAGGAATGAAGGTCAGCTTGGCCTGATCGTCTCGCTTGGCCCCGTTGAGATGCTTGCGCAGCTCCTCCAGTGCCGTGACATCGATTTCCTCGACATAGGCAATGTCCGGAATGGTGCGCTGAGCATGGGACATATTCTCGGAGATGCGGCGGCGAAGCCCGATGACTTTTTCCTCCACCACAGCCGTCCGCGGAGCACGAACCGAGCTCCCCGCACCGCCGGAATGGGCCGCCAGGCGACCACCCGACGCAATGAAATCGTCGAGGTCTTCGTGGGTGATACGGCCGGCAGGCCCTGTGCCGGGGACTGTTCCAAGGTCCAGCCCCGCATCCAGCGCACGCTTGCGCACAGCCGGGCTGGCCAGAGCGCGCTCACCCGCCGGGCGCGCAGCCACGGCCGGAGCACTCGGCGCAGCAGCCGGCTTGGCCGGTGCCGCAGCAGGCTTGGTCTCTTCCTTCGGCGCCTGGGTTTCAGCGTCGGCTTTCTCTGCCTCCGCCGAGACATCGTCCTCGGCAGGCACATCGCCATCAACCGCGATAAACATGATCTCGGTGCCGACCGCGATAATCTCGCCCGGCTCACCAACCAGCTTGGTCACAGTTCCGTTCACAGCACACGGAATCTCAACCGTGGCCTTGTCGGTCATCACATCGAGAACATGCTGATCCTCAGTGACCTTATCGCCCACTTTCACATGCCATTCGACAATCTCTGCCTCGACGATTCCTTCGCCGACATCAGGCATTTTATAGCGGTATTCGCTCATGGATCAGGCCTCCAGAACTTCGCGCATGGCATTGATGAAACGTTGTGGTCCCGGGAAGTAGGACCACTCATGGGCGTGCGGATACGGCGTATCCCAGCCGGCCACACGCTGAATGGGAGCTTCCAGGGCATAGAAACAGTCTTCCTGGATCTGAGCCGCCAGCTCAGCACCAAAACCGGATGTGCGCGGCGCCTCCTGGGCAACGATACAGCGACCGGTCTTGTTCACGGAGCGGGTGATGGTCTCGATGTCATAGGGCACCAAGGTCTTGAGATCGATGATCTCCGCATCAATGCCTTCTTGCTCGACGGCCGCGAGTGCGACATGAACCAGCGTTCCATAGGTGATAATGGACAGCTCGGAGCCTTCACGGACGACGTCCGCCTTGCCTAGCGGCAAGCTGTAATAATCCTCCGGCACCTCCCCTTTCGGGTGGGCACCCCAAGAGGAAAGCGCGCCGCCGGAATGGCCGTCGAACGGGCCATTATACAGGCGCTTGGGCTCAAAGAAGATCACCGGATCATCATTTTCGATCGCGGCCGTAAGCAGACCCTTGGCGTCATATGGGTTAGACGGCATTACCACCTGAACACCCGGGATCTGGGTGAAGAAGGCTTCCGGGCTCATCGAGTGGGTCTGGCCACCGCGAATACCGCCTCCACAAGGCGTACGAATGGTCACCGGCGTGGTGAACTGACCAGCGGAGCGATAGCGGATCCGCGACAGCTCAGAGACGATCTGATCCAGCCCCGGGAAAATATAATCGGCAAACTGGATCTCTGCGACCGGGCGCAGCCCCTTTGCCGCCATGCCGGTCGCCATCGCAACAATCGCCGCCTCATTGATCGGCGCATCGAAAGACCGATCGAGACCATATTTTTCCTGCAGCCCGGCGGTCACTCGGAAGACGCCACCAAAATATCCCGCATCCTCACCAAAGGAGAGCACGTTGGGATCTTTTTCCATCATATTGTCGAGCGCTGAATTGAGCGCCTGGATCATGTTCATCTTGGCCATGATTTAGACTCCCAGATCCTGGCGCTGACGGCGCAGGCGCCAGTCAGGTTCGGCATAGACATCTTCAAAGATTGAGGAGACCGGAGAGAGCGGGCCGTCATGCAGCGTACCGAAGCTCTCGGCTTCCTTGTAAGAGGCAATAACCAGCTCGTTGAGCTCTTTTTCGAGCGCTTCATGGCGCTCTTCATCCCACTCACCAAGACCGATCAAATGCTGTTTCAAGCGCTCGACAGGATCACCCAGTGGCCAGATCGCGTCCTCTCCCTTGGGACGATAGCCAGACGGGTCGTCAGAGGTGGAGTGCGCATCGGCGCGATAGGTGAAGCTTTCGATCACTGTTGCGCCATGGCCGGCACGAGCGCGCTCTGCGGCCCACTGCGTCGCGGCATACACAGCCAGGAAGTCATTGCCATCAATCCGCAGCGTCGCGAGGCCATAACCCTGGCCCTTTAGAGCGAAAGTCGGCGCTTCACCGGCGGCAATGCCTTGGAAGGTCGAGATAGCCCACTGGTTATTGACGATGTTGAGAATGACCGGGGCCTTATAGGTCGAAGCCAGCACCAGTGCGCCGTGGAAATCACCTTCGGCGCTGGAGCCTTCGCCAATCCAGCTCGCCGCGATCTGCTTTTCACCCTTGTACTGGGCAGCCATGGCATAGCCGACCGCCTGCGGGAATTGCGTGGTCAGATTGCCGGAGATCGAGAAGAAATTCCCTTCCGCCCACGTGTAGTGCACCGGCAGCTGACGGCCCTTCAGATTGTCACGACTGTTGGAGATGCAGTGACACATCATGTCGACGATATCGCGACCACGCGCAAACAGTATGCCCTGCTGGCGATAAGAGGGGAAAACCATGTCGCCATTATCAAGCGCCATGGCAGCAGCGACAGCCACAGCCTCCTCGCCAGTCGACTTCATGTAGAAGCTCATCTTGCCCTGGCGCTGCAGCTTGAGCATGCGATCATCATAAACGCGGGTCAGCACCATGTGCTTGAGACCTTCGCGCATCTGATCCGCTGTCAGTTTTGGGTCCCACTCGCCAACGGCCTGGTGGTTATGGTCGAGGACGCGAACCAGACCCAAAGCCAGATCCATCGTCTCCGGACCAGCGACATCTACCGCCGGACGCTTCGCTTCGCCCGCAGGCGGTATAGCGATGTGGGAGAAATCCGGGGTATCGCCCGGACGGACGTGCGGGGCAGGAACATGAAAGCGGGGGTCAGACTGAGTCATAGGCTCTCGCTATTACAATCGGCCAGATCGGCCAGGGAAGCGGTCACACATTGAGGTAACGCGAGGGGGCGTCTAACGCAGATGGGCAAGGCTTGTCTACTCTTGGATCAATGTGCCATTTCTCGGCACTGCTTTTCCGCATATGCGAACAAATTTTCTCGCACATGCGATTATTTGGAAAATTTGCTCTCTCATTGTTTCCGGAAAATGCTTGCAAAGCCGGGATGCGGATTTGATGCATGTATCGAACCGGGCTTAGCTGGTCCTCGCTCACAGAGCCTTGGGAGATGATTCACTTGAACAAATTCATTCGTGCCGCCATTGGCACCCTGATCGGCGTGTTGGTAATCCCCGTCTTCTTCGGGAGTTTTATTTTCTTTGTCGGAGGGCGTGACCCCTTGCCCATTTTCGCTGAGCTGGCGTCTGAACCCTTCTTCCTCTTCATCTTCCTCGGCTTTGGAGCTTTCGGCTTTGTTTTCGGCCTCGCTGGCATTGGCTCCAACGGCACTGCTGATAGCGGTGATGGCGGCGGCGGCTTCTGGGATGGCGGCGGAGGAGGTGATGGTGGCGGCGGAGATGGCGGCGGCGGGCAGGCAAGGAAGTCTGCCATTTCCGGGTTCGCAATTGAGTGCTAGTGAACTAATTTGCCAAGGAATAGCGCGTTGAGGAAAAAATGATCGCCGACCTGGACTCCATTGATGTACGCATTCTCGCTGCCCTGCAGGAAGATGCAGGCCGTTCTGTTGCCGAGATTGCTGAACTGGTCGGTCTGACCCCGTCTCCGTGCTGGCGCCGCATTCGTCGTCTCGAGACAGAAGGCATTATCAAACGCCGGTCTGTCGTGCTCGACCGACGCTCTATTGGCTTGATGTTTACGGCCTATATCGAGGTGAAGATTGCCCCGGCCCTGCCTGAGAACTTCGCGATCTTCGAAGATGCACTTCAGAGTTTCGAAGAGGTAACGGAAGCGGTCATCATGACCGGGCCCTATGATTATCTGGTCAAAGTCGTGATGCCGGATATCGACAGCTATAATGAGTTTGTCGCCGAAAAGATGATCCCACTTCGCGTGATCGGCGATTTTCGCACCTCGGTTCAGATCCGCAATGTCAAGGAAGGCCGTGGCCTCCCCCTTGGCCATATCGAGGGCTAGCGGACAAAAGAATTGGCTGGCGCACGCGAAGAAAAAAAACAGGCAGTCCGGGCGGCGATCTATAAAGCCGCGATCGACCTGTTTGAGCGTGAAGGCTATGACGCGGTTTCGGTCGGACGGATCACCTCTGAAGTTGGCATCGCCAAAGGCACATTCTTCAACCACTTCCCGAACAAGGCAGATATTCTTGCAGCCTGGTATTCGGATTTGGTTGAACAGGCTCTTAGCCCACAAGACCCCGCTTTGCCGCTTCTGGAGCGGATCGCACTTTCAAACCGGCACATCGCAAAACTCGTACAGGCTCGCCAGGAATTATGGCGTGCAAAGAGTGTCGAAGCCGCACGAACTCCCAGCATTCAGAATGTCGAGCGAGAAGCGGACACCAAGTATGTGCTCGCTGTTACCCGTGAACTAGACGCCTCGGACCTATCTGACGCGGCACCGGATGCTGCATCAATTGCCGATTTACTCCTGGCCATCTCAACTGGCACTTGGCGGGAAGCCCTTGTAACGGGCCGAATGGAGGAGGCTGAAGCGCTCTTTGAGCAGCGCGTCCGCGCCCTGCTCCAAGGGTTGGGACTTGCGACACGCTAGAAACTCCCGTAAAGGTGACCGCGGTCACCATTGGAGTCATCGATGCGATCCCAGTTTCTCACAGCCCTGAGCGCTGCCGTGCTCACCACCCAGGCCTGCGCCGCCCAATCGGATGCACCGATCGAGATTTTCGGACCAGAAGGCGTTATCGAGGCGGCTCAAGGGATCTGGCGATCTGAGGCGAGCGGCTGGATTTTGGAAGTCGGCGAAACGCGTATTCGCCGATGGCAGGACACGCCGACGGCCTGCTATCTGACACCGACGGATGGCCCGACCCTTATGGGGCAGATTGAATATCGCTACTTCACCGAAAACACGGCTCGGCAGGACGCCTATTTCTCTTACCTGCCCGGCGACGCCTATAATCGCTTTGTCCGGCTCGAGGCTCTGCCCGAGCATTGCAGCGCCGATGCCGACACCTCGCCATCAGCCGTCTTCGAGACTTTTGCAGCTATTTTCGCCCGACACTATGCGCATTTCGAACGACGCGGGGTCGACTGGGTCGAGATTGTCGACACCACGCGGCCATTAGTCCGCGATGATATGAGTGCGGCCGATCTTTTTGATCTTCTTGCGAGCATGATCGAACCCCTTGGCGACAGCCACACAAAACTGATTGCCACGATCGAGGGGGACCGTCGGCGCGCCCAGTACGGCCTGGGCACGACCCTCCCGCATATCGACGCGACACTCGGTGAAACACCCTGGCTGATCGGTCTGATCGAGCAACTTTTTCAGGAAGTGCTCGATGAAGGCGCCCAGCATATTGCCAATGACCGGGTCATTACCGGCACGATCGATAACCGCGTCGGCTATATGCAGTTTTTCACCATGGGCGGCTTCACGTCTGAACACACGGCCGGCACGCCGGAGTGGGCGGAGGCGGAACTGTCAGCGCTTGAGGTGATCTTGGATGACCAGCTCACCGCCTTTGCCGGAATGGAGGCGGTGATCCTGGACCTATCCAATAATCGTGGTGGCTATGACGCGATCTGTCGCGATATCGCTGCGCGTTTTAGCGATGAAACCACGATTGGCTACCAGGTCGATGTCGCGCTTGATGGCCAGACGCGCCCCGCCAAGACCCAGCTCATCCATCCCCATGATGGCCCTCGCTTCAGCGGCCCTGTTTATGTGCTGACCAGCGATGTGACGGTGTCCTGCGGCGAGATCACAACGCTCATGTTGCGCCAGCACCCCCATGTCGTCCAGGTGGGCGCACACACGCGCGGCGCGTTTTCAACGCCTCTGGCCAAACCCTTGCCCAATGGCTGGTATCTCGAACTCTCCAACGAAGTGTATCGCAGCCATGGCGGGGAGACTTACGAGGCGCGCGGCCTCACGCCCGATATTCAGATCCATCCCTTTCCCGAGGAAGCGCCAATAGAAGGGCACGCCCGCGCGATCGAGGCAATTCTGGCCGATCTGGACGAGCGTTAGTCAGAAAAAAGGGCGGCGCCTAACGGCACCGCCCTCTTGCTCAAGCGATCCGGAACTGACTAGCGCAGGTCGAAGCGGTCATTCTGCATGACCTGGACCCAGGCCTCGACAAAGTCCTCGGCGAAGCGGGCTTCGTCATACGCATAGACTTCGGCGACCGCGCGTAGCTCGGCATTGGAACCAAAGACGAGGTCCGCTTCCGTCGCCGTCCAGCGCAGATCACCGGACTGGCGGTCACGGCCTTCGAAGACGAATTCCGTGTCTGTGGTGTTCCAGACCGTACCCATATCGAGCAGGTTGACGAAGAAGTCATTGCTCAGCTGGCCCGGATTGTCGGTGAAGACACCATGGCTGGCACCGCCCGTATTCGCATCGAGCGCCCGCATCCCGCCGATGAGCGCTGTCATCTGCGGCACTGTAAGGCCCAGCGTGTCGGCCTTGTCGACCATCATCGCCGCCGGCTGGCGAGCGGCACGATCTGCATCATAGTAATTCCGGAAGGCATCTGCGACCGGCTCGAGATGAGCGAAGGAGTCGACATCGGTCATCTCCTGCGTCGCATCGGTCCGGCCCGGCTCAAACGGGACGGTGATGTCATGGCCTGCGGCTTCCGCTGCTCGCTCGATACCTGCTGCACCGCCCAGGACGATCAGGTCAGCAAGAGAGACCTGCATACCCTCATTAGCGGAATTGAAGCTGGATTGGATGCCTTCCAGCGTAGACAGCACGGTTTCGATTTCCTGCGGATCGTTTACCGCCCACCGGTTTTGCGGCTCAAGGCGCAAACGGCCGCCATTGGCGCCACCGCGCATATCCGTATCACGATAGGAGGCTGCCGCCGCCCAGGCGGTGCGGATCAACTGCTGATTGGTCAAGCCCGATGCGAGGATATCACTCCTCAGCCCTTCGATTTCCTCATCACCGACCAAGGAGTAGCTCGCGGCCGGGACCGGGTCTTGCCAGGCGAAAATATCCTCCGGCACATCATCGCCCAGATAGCGGGCGCGGGGGCCCATATCGCGGTGGGTCAGCTTGAACCAGGCGCGCGCGAAAGCGGCCTCGAACTCCTCCGGATTTTCGAGGAAACGACGGGAGATCTCGTCGTAGATCGGGTCGAAGCGGAGGGCGAGATCCGTTGTGAACATGATCGGCGTTTCGAACTCGCCTTCATTATGGGCATCGGGAACGAAGGTCGCCGCTTCCGCGTCTTCCGGAACCCACTGGATAGCGCCGGCCGGGCTATTGGACTGCACCCATTCGAACGCGTAGAGATTGGACAGGTATTGCATCGACCATTGCGTCGGCGTCGCTGTCCAGGCGCCCTCGAGGCCGGAGGTCACAGTGTCCGCGCCATTGCCTGTTCCACAGCGGTTATTCCAGCCGAGCCCCTGAGCTTCCACGCCCATGGCCGCAGGCTCGGGACCCGTACAGTCTTCCGGGCTGTGTGCGCCATGTGCCTTGCCGAAAGTATGTCCGCCCGCAATTAGGGCCACTGTTTCTTCGTCATTCATGGCCATCCGGCCGAAAGTATCACGAATGTCTGCCGCAGCGAGAAGCGGGTCAGGGTTACCGTTCGGGCCTTCCGGATTGACGTAGATCAGGCCCATCTGCACCGCCGCCAGAGGGCGCTGCAGCTCGCGATCTCCGCTATAGCGCTGGTCCGCAAGCATTTCGGCTTCGGGGCCCCAGTAGACAAGCTCGGCTTGCCAGTCATCTTCGCGACCGCCGGCAAAACCAAGCGTCTGGAAGCCCATATCTTCCATCGCGACATTGCCCGCGAGGATCATCAGATCAGCCCAGGAAATCGCATCGCCATATTCCTGCTTGATCGGCCAGAGCAGACGCCGGGCCCGGTCGAGATTGCCATTGTCCGGCCATGAGTTCAGCGGCTCGAAGCGCTGCTGACCGCCGCCGGCGCCGCCGCGGCCGTCAAACGTGCGGTACGTCCCGGCGCTGTGCCAAGCCATACGGATAAAGAACGGACCATAATGCCCCCAATCGGCAGGCCACCAGTCCTGAGATGTCGTCATCAGCTCACGCAGATCCGCTCTAAGTGCATCGAGATCGAGAGTTTCGAATTCTGCGGCATAATCGAAATCATCACCGAGCGGATTGGATCGGGTGATTTCATTCTGACGAAGCTGGCTCAGATCGAGCTGGTTCGGCCACCAGGCAAGATTGGAGCGGGCCTCACCGATTGCGCGCTCGTAGTGCTGGGATACCACCGACGCGGATTGGGTGTCCATGTGTGCGCCTGTTGCGGTTTCTGCCGTCTCATCGGCTGTGTCGACCGCATCATTCCCACCGGAGCACGCTGCGAGCGTGAGTGAAAGTGCGGCGACAGACGTCAGCCAAAAGGGTTTCATATTCTGTTTCAAGGTGTCCTCTCCCGTATTGATTTTTTTCAACGCAACACCGAAACCACTCGCCGCTGGCGCAGCGCGCGCTCCCGAGACGGCCGTGCCTCTTAATGAGGCCGCTGACCGCTTGGTTATACATTACTACAATGCAATAAAATCGATCCAACCAATTGAATTTATCTGAGTGGTAGGTTTTTTTTATACCCCTCGAGTACATACAAAGAAAAAGGGCGGCGCCGAACGGCACCGCCCTCATTCTTGTTGCTGACGAAGGTCTTTACTGCAGGCGCTCCACCGCGACGGCTGTCGCTTCACCGCCGCCAATGCAGAGCGAGGCCACGCCCTTGGTCTTGCCTTGCTTTTCCAGCGCAGCCAGCAGGGTGACCATGATACGTGCACCAGAAGCGCCGATCGGGTGACCCAGCGCACAAGCACCGCCATTGACGTTCACCTTGTCATGAGACAGGCCGAGATCCTTCATCGCGATCATCGGAACAACGGCAAAGGCTTCGTTGATTTCCCACAGATCCACATCCTCTGTGGACCAGCCTGCGCGCTCGAGAACCTTGCGCATGGCCGGGACCGGCGCGGTCGTGAAGTATTGCGGCTCGTGCGCATGGGCTGCCGTTGCGACAATCTTCGCCATCGGCTTGAGACCACGACGCTCGGCTTCAGACTGACGCATCAGAACCAGCGCCGCTGCACCGTCCGAGATCGCAGAGGCATTGGCCGCGGTGACCGTGCCGTCCTTGTTGAAGGCCGGGCGCAGATTCGGGATCTTGTCCGGCATGGCCTTGCGCGGCAGCTCATCGGTTTCGACAGAGATCTCGCCCTTGCGGGTCTTGATCGTCACCGGGGCGATTTCACGCTGGAAATCGCCCTCTTCCGTGGCGCGCTGGGCGCGGGCCAGGGTTTCAAGCGCGTACGCATCCTGCTGCTCGCGCGTGAACTGATATTCCGTCGCGATCATGTCTGCGTAATTGCCCATCGGGGTCTTCTCATACGCATCTTCCAGACCGTCCTGGGCCATGTGGTCCTTGACCGTGTCATGACCATATTTGAAGCCGCCACGGTGAGACGGAAGCATGTGCGGGGCCTGGGTCATGGATTCCATACCGCCGGCTACAATAATGTCGGCATCCCCAGCCATAATGGCCGCGCGGCCCATAATCGCTGCCTGCATGCCGGAACCGCACATCTTGTTCAGCGTCGTCGCCTCAACGGATTTCGGCAGGCCAGCCTTGAGAGCGGCCTGACGTCCCGGCGCCTGACCCTGACCAGCCTGAAGGACGTTACCCATCAGGATCTGGTCGACATCATCACCAGCCACGCCGGCTTCTTCCAT
This sequence comes from Alphaproteobacteria bacterium, assembly GCA_018222865.1. GTDB lineage: Bacteria > Pseudomonadota > Alphaproteobacteria > Caulobacterales > Maricaulaceae > Maricaulis. The sequence continues at coordinate 55,209 of JAAEZM010000002.1, read as the reverse complement.
CGCTGCTTTCACAGCAACAGCACCAAGTTCATTAGCGCTTTCGCTGGCCAGTTCACCCAGAAGCCCACCCATCGGGGTGCGGGCCATTCCCACGATTACGACCGGATCGTCTTGCGTGCTCATTTCTCATCTCCTCGAGTGCGCCATTCGGCGTTAATCTGGCGCGCATGATCAAACTATGCGGCACCGCGTCAAGCATTTTCGCAGCCGCAGCAAGCTTGCTGCGGCCACCGCCTGGGCTACGCCCTTGGGGCGAAACGCTTATCGCCCTTTCACTCATGGGGATATTGGCCTTTGGTCTGTCCTATGCCAGCCCCGCGATCACTTTTTCGCATCCGCCTATGCATGGCGCCGATACGAGATCGCTCCTGATCTTGATCCCGGTCGCCTTCCTTATTCCAGCCCTCATGGAGGAGCTCGTCTTCCGCGCCGGCCTGCCGATAATGTTTGGCGGTGGTAATCGGGCAGACATCCTGTCCCTGGCCGGTTTCATCCTGTGGCATCCGGTTCAGACCCTGTTTCATCTGCCGATGGGTCAGCCGGCTTTCCTCGACCCGGCCTTCCTGACACTGGTGGCGGTCCTGGGGGTGAGCTGCACAGTGCTTTATCGACGCTCAGGATCGCTCCTGCCCGCTGTCATCCTGCACTGGCTCGTCGTCGTAATCTGGAAGAGCTTGGGCGGCTAACCCCGCCCGCAAGCGGTTACATAGCCCAGATCGCAGGCGCGCTGATAATACTCACGCGCCCGGACCTGGCTGCGCTGGGAGGGCTGATACCCGTCCCGCCCCCATTGATAGATATTGGCCCGCACCGAGCACGCCCGGCCATCGCCCTGATTACAGGCGGTTTCGCAATACGGAGCTTTTGGCGCATAGCCCGGGCGGGCGCCATAACAGGCCAGTTGCAGAGAGTTTTGTGCGAGCTCTCCACGTTCCAGCTCGATATCCGCGCGCAGGGCGCAGCCATCAGAAAAACCGCCACGACAGGATTGGTCAGCCCGGTTCCAGGCCATATCTCGCTGATCGCGCTCGAGATAAACTGTCGCCGCCTGCCAGCAGGCCATGGTGGATCCGTTTTCACAGCCCGATTCAACCATAGGGAAAAAGATCGATACATCATCGCGCGTGGACTGATAAGGATCGGGCTGAAGCCGCCGCTCAAACTTCCAGCAAGACCCGTCCAGGCCAAGCGCACAGGCCCGCCGATGCAGGTTGAGATTTTCCTCGGTCAGCCAGAAATTTATGTCATTGCGCTGGTGAAGCAGAATGGCATAGCCGCAGGCGAACCGGTCGCCGGCATCGCACTCGGCCGTATACCGCTCAAGCGCAGCATCCTGATCATAGCCCTCAGCCTGCGCCCAGGCCGGTGCGCTGAACGTCAATGCCAGCAGAATTGATATCAAAGCACGCATGCTTCCCCCTTCAGCGGAGAAACATAGGCCCGGCCGCCCTACCCGATCAAGCGCACACCGCTACCTCCAGCCCTGCCGGTTGTAGACGCGATCCAGCCGCCACCGAGAACGCGGTCTGCATCATCGGGAGAGTAGAAGACGCAGGCCTGGCCCGGTGCGACACCCTCTTCGCCTTTGGCGAGGACCACGCCGACCTGATCGCCGTCTAGCGATAGGGCTGCGGGCACAGGCGGACGCGTCGAGCGAACCTTCACGCGCACCGGTGCACCGTCGACCATGGCCTGATCGCCAAGCCAATTGACGTCATTGAGCCGGATCGTGTCGACTTCAAGCGCGTCGCGCGGGCCGACAACGACCTGCGCGCGCTCTGCATCCAAGCGAACAACGTAAAGCGGATCACCCGCCGCGATGCCAAGCCCGCGGCGCTGGCCAACCGTATAGCGGATAACGCCTTCATGGCGGCCGAGCACCCGGCCATCGACATGCACAATCTCGCCCGGGCGCGAGGCCCCGGGGCGGATCTTTTCGACGATGTCGACATAACGGCCTTCCGGCACGAAACAGATATCCTGGCTGTCGGGCTTGTCCGCAACGATCAGGCCAAAAGCTTCAGCGAGTTCGCGCGTCTGGTCCTTATTGAGATGGCCCAGCGGAAAGCGCAGGAAGTCGAGTTGATCATGCGTCGTCGCGAACAGGAAATAGGACTGGTCCTTGCCCTGGTCTGCTGCACGTCGGAGCTCGGAACCGCTGGGACCGCTGGCGCGCTGGATGTAGTGCCCCGTCGCCATGCAGACCGCACCCAATTGCTTTGCGGTTTCCAGGAGGTCTGCGAATTTCACCGTCTGGTTACAGCGCACACAGGGAATGGGCGTAAAGCCCGCCAGATAAGTGTCGGCGAATTCCTCGATCACGGCTTCGCGGAAACGGCTTTCATAATCGAGCACATAGTGCGGAAAGCCGCATTCCTCGGCGACACGCTTGGCGTCATAGATGTCCTGGCCAGCACAGCAGGCGCCTTTTTTCTGGATCGCGGCGCCATGATCATAGAGCTGCAGGGTAACACCCACCACATCATAGCCGAGATGGTGAAGCAAAGCGGCGGTCACGGAGCTGTCGACTCCGCCGGACATCGCAACCACAACCCGGTGGTCTGACGGGTTACCCCCCAGCCCCAGCGGATCGCCGGACAAGTTCAAACGGGAAAGCAGATCATCGACGGACGCATGGGCGCCGTCGGCATTCATATTCGTCATCTTCGCCTCCAGCGGGGTCAAGGCCCGCAGCAAACGGTTTCAATAAGGAGGCGGGTATATAAGGGAAAGCGGGTAAGAGGGGAAGAGCGTCCGGGCTAGTTCAGCCCGCCAAACACCTCGCCGATCGCAGCGAAAATCCCGCCAATAATGCCAAATACAGTGCTGAATATGACGCCGACGATCTCCGCGGTAAGCGCTAACGCCCCATCAATGAGCCCGCCAATTGTTTCGCCTCCGATCTGGACGCCGCCCAGAAGGACCACAATCGCGATCCCTCCCCCGGCCAAGGCTATGGGCAAGGTTGCGAGAAAAGAAGCCGCGACAAAGAAGAATAGGGTGACAAAAACAACGAAGCCGATAATGACCGCTCCGGCGATTTGTTTGCCGATCGATGTGCCGTCTTGACGTACCATGGGTGTCCCTCCCATTCCTGTCAGGCAAAGCTAGCGAGCGTCGTGAGCGGGGGCCAGCGGGACCTTGCGGGAACCGGTCCCGCCTATCTCAGGAAGGGGAGAAGAGACACGTCAGAGAGGGTGGCGAAAGTCCGCGCAGATACATCCAGAGCCGTTTGAGCGAGCTGGAAATTGGCTGCAGTTTCCGCCATGTCCGCATCCTCGATATCGCTGAGGAATTGCTCCATGAAGGCCTGGCGATCAGAATGGCTGGTCTGCAGGTTGTCCACCTGAGCAGCAGCAGCACCGGCCTCACCCTGAGCGGTGATGACCGCATCCATGGCGTTCAGGACATTGCCCACCTCGGCGATGATGAATGTTTCCTGGGCCTCGGTCATCGGCTGGACAAAGGGGCCATTGGGACCGGCATTGAAGTCCGCAATGGCTTTAAAGGCGGCCATCAAATCGGTGGCGACATCCGATGCAAGCAGCCCAACATCCACAGAGATATTGTTATGAAGCTGCATGGCTGGGAGGCGTTCACTATTCTCGAAGACCTCTGCAGCTGAGCTCAGCGGGATAAGCGGGTTGATGTCGGAGACATTGACGGGCGGAACATCTGAGCGCGTCCCTCCGAAAATATAGGATCCGACATGATTGGAATTGAGCGCGTTGACGACCTCGTTGAATGCGTTCTCGACCTCAAACATGAGGTAGTTGCCGTCTTTGGCGGTCGCTGCGAGGCGCAGGTTAGAGGCGGCATCATTGAGGGAGTTCAGCGCAGTATCCTGAGCTTCAAGACGCGCGGCGGCGCGAATGCCCGCCTGCTGAAAGGCCTCGGATCGTGCAATCGCGGCGCGGGTGGCTGTGAGCGTCTCGGCCTGGTGCCCCACGCCTTTAAGGTCAGTCGCCTTTTTGCCAGATACGAGTTGCTGTTGCATGTCGAAGACATTGCGCTGTGCACGCATCAGATCAGCAAGGGCGGCCTGGTTTGCAGCGAAGGTTGAAATCCGTGTCATAGGTCAGGCCTCCTAGATCGAGCTAAGCAGGGTCTGCATCATCTCCTCCGCGGCCTGCAGGAGCCGGGCTGATGCATTATAGGACTGCTGGAACATGGTCATTGCAGCCAGCTCTTCATCCAGATTGACGCCCTCAAGATCCGAGCGCTTCTGAGCGGCGGTCTGCATTATGACCTGTGTGGAGAGCATATCGTCTTCTGCTCTGGAAGCGCGGGCGCCGACTGTACCGGCAAAGCGCGCCATGAAGTTCTGAACACTTGAATCCGTTCGCGAGATTGTCCCGGCAGTGTCGAAGGTGCGGGTGTTCGAGAATGCACGCTGCAACTCCAGTCCGCCGCGATTATCACCGATCGCCAGGACCGTATCGCCCGCGACGGTCGCACCATCAATGTCCAGCTTCCCCAATGCGAGGCGGTTTCCATTCCCGCGCACAGTCGGATCAACATAGAAGTTGGACGCCCGATCAGCGCGCGCCGACAAGCTCATTCCGAGCAAGTTCGACATGGAAACGCCTGTTGAAGCGCGCGCGGTCGTATCATCAGTCAACTTGACAGAATAAGCCTCATAGCCCGGCTGCACGGACTGGACGATACGGCCTGAAGCATCGAGGCTGAAACTGACATAACGGCCAACGCCGCTCGCCGCATTGTTCAAATCGTTGATGACATCATTGAAGGTCTGACCGGCCGTCACGGTCACGGAGATATCGGAGACCAGCTGACCTTGCGGCCCCTCGACCTGGAATGTCAGTTCCTGGCCGGTGGTGAAGCCGTGAACATCCGCGCCGGTCATGCCGGTTTCAAAAAAGCCAATCGTGTCCGTGCGGACCAGATCGTTGAGGCCAAAGAAGTGCGAGAAACCGCGCCCGCCGCGATCACTCGGCGTGGTGTCGTCTTGCAAAAATGATATGCCTTCCGCCGCAGCCGCCGCGCCGACCGACAAGACACCATTGGTGAATGAGGCGGAGCCATTGGCGCCCAGCGCCGTGTTGATGGCGGTCACAACATCATTGACCGTATTGCCAAAAGCGACAGCGCCGCCGCCATCGACGGAGTATGTACCCGCATCAAAGTCGATATCGATCCGGCTGACCAAGGCGCCCGCATTATCGGTGACGGCCAGCGTTGTCGCACCGGTGAAATTGTGCAGGTCCGTGGCTTCCAGGCCGGTATTGCGACCGGTCAGGGTTTGTGGCGCCGGATAAGATGCGGACTCATTGTGAGCTGCGTTCAAGGCATCTGCGAAACCGGAGACCGCCTCTGCCAGCTCTTCCGCCGTATTCGGCAAGTCAACATCGCGGAGCTGGAGCAGCCCCTTGAGCTCGCCGCTCGTGATATTGGAGTCGAGTTCAACCTGCTGCCCGTTCGGGCTCACAGCATAAATGCGGCTATAGTCGGTGGCATAAGCCCCTGTACCCGCACCGCTATAGCTGACTTCCAGCGGATAGCTGTCCATCAGCAGAACACCATTGCCGGTCCGCAGCGTGACCCGTCCATCCGCGCTCGTATTGGCCCGAATGTCCATATATTGCGAAAGCTCATCAAGCAGTTCGGACTGGCGGTTTGCAGCCCCTGATGTGTCACCACCAGCCGATGCAACACTCTGAACACTCTGGTTCAACTGGAACATCTCATTGATGATGTCATTGATGCGCGAGACGGTGGTAGAAATCTGCGCATCGGCTTCACGGCGCTGGCTCTGGATTTCAACGGAAAGCCGGTCCGCTTCCATCAGGAAGGATTCGATATTGGACGTCACGGAGAGACGCGCAACGGATTCGCTTGGATCAACACTGGCCTGTGCGATGCTTTCGAAGACCTTGTTCATCCGCGAGAACATCGATCCGGCATCATCCAGTCCACCGAACTGCGATTGCAGACGGTCGAGCGCCGTCGAAACTGCGCTGGCAGCGCCATAGCTGCTGATGGAGCGCATGGAGCTCTGCTGCAAAAAGGCATCGGTAATACGCTTAATGCCTTCAACAGCAACACCCATCGAGGTACCGCCGATATTGGCCGCTACCAGATTGGCCTCTGTCCGCGCATAGCCGGGCGTGTTGACGTTCGCGACATTATTGGAGGCTGTCTGCAAACCCACCTGGCTGGCTTTAAGGCCGGAAAGGGCATTGCCTAGAACACCGCTCAGCGACATGACTGACTCCCTTCGCACCGCATGTACGCAGGCCCGGAACGGACAAATATGCCGCGCAACCGGCAAGCCTTGCCCAGCGCAAACCCGGGTTTGCCGCTCAAGCCGCTCACCTCAAACCCGGCGCTAGCATATGTTTTCATTGCGTTTTTCATGCGTTTTCACAAAATCTTTCTCGGCGCTCGCAATCGCGCCCTACAGAGTTAATCGCAAGCCACGGGCCAATTGGCATCGCCGGCGGAACTCTGGTCCGAGATTCCGGAAAACCGTGCTTCGGCGAGCTCGCGAAACTCGCGGATCGGGGGCGTGTTTATGGCCCGGCAGGATCCGCCCACCAGGCGGCAGAAAACGCCGGGCAGAAACCGGCATCTAGAGTTATTACCAGCAAATTAATTCATTAATTCAATATTTTACGCCTATTTCCAAATGGCACACCACTTGCGGATAACCAGGCCAAGGCACGCCCGGCGTGCGCAATGAGTTACGGTAGACAGGCAGACAATGCAGTCAGTTTTGATGAGCGCGACCTTCATGACCAGCCCCGGCCAAGCGACCGGCGCTGCCAATGGTGGCACCCCTGGCGTTACACCCGGCACCAATGCTGCGGGGGCTCAAACGAACACGTCTAATACAGGCGTAAATACCAGCGAAAATGCCAACAACTTCTCCGGTGATTTTGATGGCATGGTTCAAGTGGTGACGGCCGCCAGCCAGCGCCCGCTACCCGCCAGCATTTCGAATGACCCGGCCATAACGACTGACCCAACCGGCCAACAGACCGTGGCTGCGGGCGGAGACGCGTCCACCTCGGTGGCGCCGGCGCCAGCTGGATCAAGGACGATCACGACGCTCGAAGACATGGTGGCAGCCGCGACGCCGTCTGCCAGCGAGCCTAGTACGTCTCAGCGAGCTACAAGCTCGACCCAGGCCGTTGAACAACAGTCACAAGTTCCAGCCCAGCCAGCCCCGCTCTCACAGACACAAGCTGTGGCAGCGGCGGCCAACGCGCCTGCCCGGACTGGTGCCAACACGTCATCGGTACCGGTTGAAGCTGCAACCACTGCCGGATCTGGTGAAAACGCCGCCCAAACGGCTTCGGCCGCGACCACGCCTGAGACAGGGGTCGCTGCAGCGCCTACAACAGCACGGAACCAGGAAAGCGGATCTCCGGCCGCTCAGGCTCAACCGAATACAAACGCCATGGTGGATCCGGCCGGTCGCGCAGCGGCCTCGGCGTCGGATGTAGTTGTCGATGAGGTGCAGCTCGCCGAGCTGATCTCGAATGCGCGAACCATCAGCAAGCCTGAGGCGCCAAGCAATCAGATTGATGTCGCAGCGTTGGCGAATGGTCAGGCGCCGGCTGACCCATCCAGTCAGAACATCGCGACTGCCGTCTCGGCGGCAGCCTCCAATCCGCGGGCACAGACCCCACCCGGCTCGGTCACACCCGGCCAAGCTCCGACTGCACCGGTCGTCCAGGATCCGGCCTCACCGGCTCCAGCCTCAACAGGCTCACAGGCGCCGGTGCAGGCATCGACACCAACTGCTCCAACTGCGCCAATCGCTCCGGCGATCACATCACCCGCCCCGGATGCAGCACAATCGCATAATACCGCGCCGCAATCCGCTGCGAGCGCCACACCTGAATCTGCTCCGGGTAGTTCTGCTCTAACAGGGAGTTCGGACTCAGCTGAGGCAATACGCGCCAATGAGTTCGCCAATCTGGTAAAAACTGAACCGCAGGCGACCGCTCCACTCTCCAAGGCGGCGAAAGCAGCGCCCGCTCAGTCGAATACTGCGCCATCATCTCAACCAGCTGGCCAGTCCGCGCAGCCAAATACGGCTCCACCTGCGATGCAGCAGCCCGCCCCGGTGGATAGCAATCAGGCTGCTGCGCTTAATTCGAGCGCGATGGCACAGACACCCGGCGCTCAACTGGCTCAGCGCGTTGAACGCAATCAGGCGAATGCCTCTGGCGCGACAGGGTCCAGCGGCGTGACTGCGTCGAGCACATCGTCCGGCACACAGGCCACGGCCCAGTCGAGCCCAGCCGCGAGCAATACCACCGCAGCGACCGGGACGTCGCCAACAGGAACCCCGCCTGAACTCCGACTTGGCGAGCCCGCACCGCAGCCCCTGCCACCGCTTACCACACAGCCGCAGGACAGCGCCGCGAGCATGTTCAGTGATCCAAGTGTAAGCCTTGACCCGGAACTCTCCGTCGCCAGAGCCCCGGGTCAGACGGGAGCCGAACGCGCTGGTAATGAGCTGGCGCGCTTCACACCGCATTCTGCACAGAACCTGGCAGGCCAGATCGCCAAGCGGTTCAATAATGGCAATCGCGTGTTCGAGATCCGACTCGACCCAGCCGAGCTGGGCCGGGTGGATGTCCGCCTGGAAATGTCCGGCGATAACCGGGTGCAGGCCTATCTGAGCGTCGAGCGCGCGGATACGCTGGCGGAACTTCAGCGCGCCGCACGTGATCTGGAGCGGGCCCTCAATGATGCCGGACTGGAACTCGATGAAAACGGACTGAGCTTCGAGCTCAGCGACAATGCCGATCAAAGCGGATTCGATGAGGACGCATCGGACGCCCTGCCTGTCTATGAGACCGGCGATTTCCTTGATTTTGACGACAGCACAGCTGCGCAGACCGACGCCCCGACGGCTTATGGCTTCCGCCTCGCCGGCGCGCGTGATCGCGTCGATGTGCTGATTTAGGAGTAGACAATGGTTGATGCCGTAGGAGCAACCAATTCGACAGCCAGCAGCGCGCTTCAGGCGCAGCGGACATCGCTTTCGAATAATTTCGACATGTTCCTGACCCTGCTGACCGAGCAGATGAAGAACCAGGACCCGCTGAACCCGCAGGACTCCAACGAGTTCGTGAACCAGCTGGTGCAGTTCTCAAATGTCGAGCAGCAGATTCAGCAGAATGAGCATTTGGAAAGCCTCTTGCTCCTGCAGTCCGCAGCCGCCCAGGCGTCCGCAGTCAGCTATATCGGCCGAACCGGCCTGGCGACCACGCCAGAAACGACATTGAGCGCGGGTGAAGCCAAATGGGCATACACCCTGCCGGAAGACTCGACCGGCACCACGCTCATTGTCCGCGACTCTGAAGATCGCGAGGTCTTCCGAGCCACTGGCGAGAGCTCCACTGGAACCTATGACTTTATTTGGGATGGTCGCGACGCGGCTGGCGCTGAGATGCCTGACGGCGTCTATTCGCTGGAAGTCCTCGCCGTCGATAGTGATGGCAATAGCGTCAATCCTGAAATCCTTGCGACTTCACGCGTTACCGGCGTCGACCTGTCCGGTGCTGAAGTCGTTGTCGAGATGGGCGATGTTCGCGTCCCGCTCTCCTCTGTGTTGGCCGTTCAGGAAGACCAAACCAGCACATAAATTTCAGGCCGCCGGCCTGACCCCGGACGCCAGAACGGCATTCCGGTCCACCACAAGCAGAAAGCTCCCTTTTGTTTTGAAAACGTAAGGAGCATGCAATGAGCATCAATTCCGCGTTACTGGCCGGCGCTTCCGGTCTGATTTCGAACTCTTCCGCTCTGGCCGCCGTGTCGGACAATATCGCGAACGTGAATACCGTTGGCTATAAGCGTGCCAATGCGGTCTTTACGCCAATGTATGACAGTCGCGGCGGCGACGGCAGCAATTACACCGCTGCTGGCGTCAATTCGCGGACCAATCTGAACATTTCCACCGCGGGTCTTCTGACCGGTACGACCTCCGCAACCGATCTCGCAATTGCCGGTAACGGCATGTTTGTTGTTCGCGAAAGCGCGGACGCAACGAGCGCAGATCCGGTCGCCTTTACGCGTGCCGGCTCATTCGTCGCCGACAGTGAAGGCTTCCTGCGCAACTCCGCCGGATATTATCTGGCCGGCTGGCCGGTTGCTCAGGATGGCAGCGTCCCGGTCAACCCCTCCGATCTGAACACGCTGGAAACGATCAACCTGTCCTCTATCGGTGGTGCTGCTGAACCGACCTCGATCATGGGCATCAACGCCAACCTCTTGGCGAGCCAGACAGTGTCCGCGCAAGAAGCGACCTATGACCCGACCGCCTCTGCCACCAATATGGCGTCAGGCACGGTCACGCCGGACTTCCAGCGCTCCGTTCCTTTCTACGATAGCCAGGGTGGCGTACGTACGCTGACTATCTCCATGCTGAAGAGCGCAACGCCGAACCAGTGGCATGCAGAGATCCACATGGATCCGGCCACCGATGTGACCACCGGCGCGACCTTGCTCGATGGCCAGATGCTGACCGGCGTAGTTGCCTTCGACACACAGGGTCGCCTGGACACGGCAAACACCACCTTGCCGACCACGTTGAACTTCCTCGACTCCACAAACGCCGCGCCACTCGGCGCGACGGAATTCCAGTGGTCCGCAGCAACGGGTGTTGCGGCACAGTCCATTGAAATCGACTTCGGTGATCCGAACGATCCAGGCGGGTTTACGCAGTATGATAGCCCGTCCACCCTGGAGTCGACCAATGTGAATGGTACCGCCTACGGTAACTTCGCGGGTGTTGAAGTGGATGATGAAGGCTTTGTCTTCGCGAAATTCTCCAACGGGATAATCCGCCCGGTCTATCAGGTCCCGGTTGCGACCTTTGCGAACCCGGATGGCCTGCAAGCCCAGTCCGGCGGCACTTACACCGTTACCCCGGAATCGGGCACATACACGCTGAACACGCCGGGCCTTGGTTCTGCCGGAACCATCGCCGCAGCCACTCTTGAAAATTCCAATGTCGATCTGGCTTCGGAATTCACGACGCTGATCACCACCCAGCGCGCCTACTCCGCTTCCTCGAAAATCATCACCACGGCTGATGAGATGCTCGATGAAGCGATCCGAATGAAGCGCTAATCCATCACCTAACGCTTCTTCCTAGAGGCCCCGCTTCGGCGGGGCCTTTTTCTATTTGGCAAACGCAGTCCTTCGAATTCGACGAAGATTTTAGCGCGTTCATTAAACGTAAATTTACCCAGAGGTTTAGGCGGATGTTAAAGGGCGTCGCGTAAGGTCACCCTACAAACAAAAACAAAACGGGGACCGGACATGCAGCCGCGCCTTAAAAAAGAAAACTACGTAATTGGACCGGATGGTAGCCCGCTCACGCTTGCAGACCTTCCACAGCCGGACACGCAGCGCTGGGTGGTGCGCCGCAAGGCTGAAGTGGTCGCCGCCGTCCGCGGCGGACTGCTTTCACTGGAAGAAGCGTGCACACGCTACTCGTTGACTGTTGAGGAGTTCCTCGGCTGGCAGCGATCGATCGACAAGCACGGCCTCGCAGGCCTGCGGACGACACGTCTTCAGACATATCGCTAGCGCTTCCCCCTGACCTAAGCGCTGATGGAACGGTGGCCGCTCCCCCTTGGCCACCGTTCTTTCATATTATTTTCAATAGCTTGAAAAGATCCACTGCGAAAATCGCAGCTGGATTAATCAGGTATGCGCCAGCCTTAATACCTCGTTTACAGGATCGGTAGGAAAATTCTGCCCAGTGGTTCGCACCGATGTGTGCTTTGGGAATGGGCAGGATTATTCTGTGAACGGTCTTCTGGAACAAATACGAGCGATCGGTGTTTATCGTCTGGCGGCCATCTTCGGCATCGCCGCGGGCGTTGCCTTCGCGCTGGCCTATTTTGCGAACGGTGTGGGCGGCGGCTCGCAAGCCCTTCTGTATGCAGGCCTCGATCCGGCAGAAGCCGTTTCCACCGGTCAGGTTCTCGATCAGGCCAACATCCCTTACGAGATCCGCGAAGGCGGTACGGCGATCTATGTCGACCGGGAGCAGGTTGATGAGGCCCGCGTCAGGATTGCGACGGGTGGGCCGATCGCCGGCGCATCTGTGGGCTATGAGATCTTCGATAGCCAGGACAGTTTCGGTCAGACCAGCTTTGTACAGAATATCAATGCCAAGCGCGCCCTGCAGGGCGAATTGGCGCGGACGATCCAATCCTTGAACTTTGTCTCTTCGGCCCGGGTTCATTTGAACCTGCCAGAGCGCCGCATTTTTGCGCGTGAACAGGAAACACCGACCGCAGCCGTTACGATCAGCACGCGAGGGCAACTCAATTCAGAGCAGATCCGCGTCATTCGCAACATCGTCGCCAGCGGTGCCGGCCTTGAGGTTAGCAATGTCTCCGTCGCCGATGATCGGGGCCGTTTGCTGGCCAGTGCCTCCGATGAGGAAAGCTCCAGCTCGATCGCCATGGATGAGCGCCAGTCCACGCTGGAAGCCCAGATGCGTCAGAGCATTCTGGATATTGTAGAGGGCGTTGTCGGTCCAGGCGCAGCACGCGTCCAGGTGACGGCAGAACTCAATCGCCAGAGCGTAACCCAGTCTTCTCAAACCTATGACCCTGAAGCCCAGGTTCTGGAATCGCGTCAGCGGACCCAGGAAATGTCGACGCAGAATGACGGCAATAATCGCAATGCGGTCTCAGCGTCCGAGAACCTTCCCGACGCAGATGGTGGTGAGAATGCGGGCCCGACCGAAACTTCACGCACAGAAAACTCGTCGGATACGCAGAACTATCTCAATTCCTCGACCACGCGCACCGAGGTCCTGGAAGCCGGAGCGATCACTCGCCTGTCTGTCGCTGTCGCCGTCGATGGTGTGTTGAACACTGCAGAAGATGGCAGCGTTGAGTGGACGCCGCGTTCCGAAGAGCAGATGCAGCAGATCGAAGCGCTGGTCCGGTCCGCCATGGGCTTCATGGATGAGCCAGGCATTCGCCAGGACAGTCTGACCGTCTCTCAGATCGAGTTCGCCCGCGCCGACCCGACCCTCGGTTCGGAAGCCTCCGGCGGGTTCACCTTCAACAAGAATGACCTGATGCGCATGGCCGAAATCGGCGTGATGTTCATCACCGCACTTCTGGTTATTTTCCTGGTCGCTCGCCCACTGATAAGGGGGGCGCCGGCGGGTGCTGCGACACCAACCGGCCTCGCTCTGGCAACGGCCGGCGCGCCTGCGGCTTCCCTGGAAGCGTCTGGTGCCGCCGCAGCCTTGCCCACGGGTAGCGCTGCGGCACCAACCGCCCTGCCCACCGCTGGTGAGGCACCGGGATTAAACAGCATGATTGATATCGAAAAGATCGACGGTCAGGTGAAAGCCTCCTCGATCAAGAAAGTCGTCGGCATTGTCGAAGCGCATCCGGAGGAATCCATCTCCATCCTGCGCACCTGGCTGCATGACAACTGAGGCTGAGCATGTCGGATAAACGTCGCGCAATCGAAGATCCCAAACAGCTTACCGGACCGGAAAAAGCTGCGGTGATCCTGCTCGCCCTGGGCGAGGAAGATCACGGCCTCTGGGAGCATCTCGACGAGGAAGAGATCCGTGAGGTCTCGCAGGCCATGTCCAATCTGGGCACGATCACCTCCGGTGCCGTCGAAAAGCTCATAGTGGATTTTGTGGGCCAGATGTCTTCAACCGGCTCGCTTATGGGCTCCTTCGAGGCCACACAACGCCTTCTCACATCCTTCCTGCCCGGCGAAAAAGTCGAGTCGATCATGGAGGAGCTACGGGGTCCGGCTGGTCGGACCATGTGGGACAAGCTGGGTAATGTGAATGAGGTGGTGCTCGCAAACTACCTCAAGAATGAATACCCGCAGACCGTTGCTGTCGTGCTGTCGAAGGTCAAAACGGATCATGCTTCACGCGTGCTGGCGGCGCTGCCGGAAGACTTCGCTATGGAAGTCGTGACCCGCATGCTGCGGATGGAACCGGTTCAGCGCGAAATCCTTGACCGCATTGAGGAGACGCTGCGCACCGAATTCATGTCCAACCTGGCGCGCACGTCCAAGCATGACAGCCATGAGATGATGGCCAACATCTTCAATAATTTTGATCGTCAAACAGAGAACCGCTTCCTTGCGGCACTGGAAGAACGCAATCGCGAGAGCGCCGAGAAAATTCGTTCCTTGATGTTCGTCTTCGAAGATCTGTCGAAGCTGGACCCGGGCGGCATTCAGACCCTGATGCGCGCCATCGACAAGGATCAAATGGCGCTCGCCATGAAGGGCGCGTCGGACAGCCTGCGCGATCTCTTCTTCTCCAACATGTCCGAGCGTGCCGCGAAGATCATGAAGGAAGACATGAATTCCATGGGGCCTGTGCGCCTCAAAGATGTCGATCAGTCTCAGCAGAGCATCGTCGCCATGGCCAAAGACCTCGCCGCGAAGGGCGAGATCATGCTGGCCGATGGCGGGTCTGATGATGAGCTGATTTACTAGGAGCGCCCTGATGCAGCCGATGAAATTCCACTTCGACACAGAGTTCGACCATAACGGCGAAGTCCTGCGCGAAGGTGAGAGCTATAAGCGCTTCTTCACCCAAGACGATGTCGATGCCGCACGCATGTGGGGCGTTGAAGAAGGACGGGAGATGGAAGAAGGCCGCTGCGCTGAAGCGCTGCAGGCCATTGCCTCCCAGATGCAGCTCATCCTCTCTCGCCTCGCCACGGAATCAGAGGCGCTGCGCCAGGAGGCTGTCATGCTTGCCATGGCCGCCGCGAAGAAAATCGCCGGCAATGCTCTCGACAATCACGCGGCTGATACGATTGAAAGTGCCATCCGTGAAGCCGTCTTCGACCTGCGTTCAGAGCCGCGTTTCACTGTGCGTTGCTCTGAAGAACTCGTGGAGATGCTCGCCGAGCGTCTGGAACAGACAGCACGCGATCTGGGATTTGACGGCGCGGTGAATTTGCGCGGGGAAGCTGGAATGCGTGGCGCAGATGTTCGCCTGGAATGGGGTAATGGCGCCATTCAGCGCACCACTTCAGACATTGAAACGCGGCTCGACGAAATCGTCGACCGCTGGCTGGCCTCGCCAGCAGAGCCGGGGGCCGGTTCGGCCACTCCCGGCAGCTCGGCCGCTTAAGGAGATCAGGCCATGAATGATGATGACAATCTCGACCTTCCCGACCTGAGCTCCGGTACAGAAATGCCGGTGGATCAGTCCCCGGGCGTGCCCGCGGAAGGGATGATGGATGAAGAAGAAAAGTCGGCCGCCGATTTGGCGCCGGTCTTCGATGTTCCCGTCAATATCTCCGCCGTTTTGGGCAAGGCTCATATCGATGTGAATTCGCTGTTGAAGCTGACCTCCGGTTCAGTTGTCGAACTCGATCGAAAAATCGGTGAAGCCATCGACATCTACGTGAATAACCGCCTGGTGGCGCGCGGCGAGGTCGTCGTCGTTGAAGACCGGCTGGGCGTGACCATGACAGAAATCATCAAGGACGGGGACGCGGCCTAGTCGCTGCGCCTTGGTAGGAAAAAGAAAATGGAGCGGACACTATGCGAGTCCTGATCGTCGGAAGCCTGGGTGGACAACTTCACACCGCCACGAAAATCGCCATCGATCGCGGCGCGAAAGTCTCGCAAGTCGATACGATCGAGCAAGCGACATCCCATTTGCGGGCCGGCCGGGGGGCCGATCTGCTCATGGTCGATCTGTCCCTGGATGTGCAATCCCTCATCGATGCCAATGAGCGCGAGCGGATTACGGTTCCTGTTGTCGCCTGCGGCGTCAATGTCCGACCGGAAGCAGCAGCTGCTGCCATTCGCGCCGGTGCGAAGGAATTCATCCCGCTGCCACCGGACGCTGATCTGATCGCTGCCGTGCTTGAAGCGGTGGCGGATGACGAACGTCCGATGATTGCTCGCGACCCGTCCATGCAGGCGGTCATCGAGCTGGCGGACCGGATCTCCGCCTCGGATGCGTCCGTACTGATTACGGGTGAAAGCGGTGCCGGTAAGGAAGTGATGGCCCGCTATGTTCATTCCAAATCCAAGCGGGCGAGCGCACCCTTCATCTCGGTGAACTGTGCCGCAATCCCGGAAAACCTGCTGGAATCCGAGCTCTTCGGTCACGAGAAAGGCGCGTTTACCGGCGCCATCGCTCGACGCGTTGGTAAATTCGAGGAAGCCGATGGTGGCACTCTTCTCCTCGACGAGATCTCGGAAATGGATGTGCGACTGCAGGCCAAACTGCTGCGTGCAATCCAGGAACGCGAGATCGACCGCGTTGGCGGGACCAAGCCGGTCAAGGTGAATATCCGCATCCTGGCGACCTCCAACCGCGACCTGCGCAAAGCTGTTGCGGAAGGCGTCTTCCGCGAAGACCTGCTCTTCCGCCTGAATGTCGTGAACCTGGCCCTGCCGCCACTGCGCGAGCGCCCAGCCGACATCCTGGCCCTGGCAGATCATTTCGTGAAGAAGTACTCCATTGCCAACCAGATTGACGAACGTCCGATCTCGGACGCAGCGCGCACCCAATTGCTGGCACGCGAGTGGACGGGCAACGTCCGGGAGCTGGAAAACGCCATGCACCGGGCGGTCTTGCTGGCTTCTGGCCGCGAAATCGGACCGGACGCCATCCGCATGCCGGATGGCTCTGCCTTTACAGGCACGGGCAGCGCGACTTCCGTCACCCGTCATGCGGCCGACGCTGCCGATGCGGTTCAACGGGCTGTGGTTGGCAAGACCGTGGCCGAGGTCGAACAGGATCTCATCCTCGACACGCTCGATCATTGCCTGGGCAATCGTACCCATGCCGCGAACATCCTCGGCATCTCGATCCGCACCTTGCGCAATAAGCTGAAACTCTACGCCGATCAGGGTGTGGACATCCCGGCTCCGAACCAGCCCACTCCAGGCGTTTCTGCAGCCTAATAGGATAGATCGTGGCCGACACCGCACCTTCCAGCCCGGCGAAATCCGGCGGCGCCAAGTTTGACTTCCAGGCCTTCCTCAATCGTACCCTGAAGGGCGATGTGGCACTGGCGGTTGGTATTCTCGGCATCCTCGTGATGCTGATGCTGCCAATGCCGAGCGTGCTGCTCGACCTGGCCTTGGCAACGTCGATCTCCATTGCGGTGCTGGTCTTGATGACCGCCCTGTTTATCAAGAAGCCCCTGGAATTCTCGGCCTTTCCAGCCATTCTCCTGATCACCACCCTGCTCAGGCTCGGTCTCAATATTGCCTCGACCCGCCTGATCCTTTCAAAGGGTCATGAGGGCACGGATGCGGCAGGCGAAGTCATCGAAGCCTTCGGCAATTTCGTCATGCAGGGCAATGTGGTCATCGGGGTGATTGTGTTTGCAATCCTGGTGATCGTGAACTTCGTCGTGATCACCAAGGGTTCCGGCCGTATCGCTGAAGTCGCTGCCCGTTTCACCCTCGATTCCATGCCCGGCAAACAGATGGCCATTGATGCCGACCTGTCCGCTGGCTTGATCACGGAACAGGAAGCGCGCGAACGCCGTCAGGAACTTGAAGGCGAGAGCAATTTCTTCGGCTCCATGGATGGTGCATCGAAATTCGTCCGCGGCGACGCCATGGCCGGACTGATGATTACGGCGATCAATCTGATCGGCGGTATCGTTATCGGTGTGGTGCAAAGCGGTATGAGCTTCGGCGATGCCGCCAGCGCATATTCCTCACTGACGATTGGTGACGGCCTCGTCTCGCAAATCCCCGCCCTCATCATCTCCGTTGCGGCAGGTCTTCTGGTCTCCAAAGCCGGTGTGAATGGTGAAGCCGACAAGGCGGTCTTCGGCCAGCTCACCGCGAACCCGCAAGGCCTGGGGCTGGTCTCTGGCGTTGCGCTCCTGGTGGGTATTTTGCCCGGCATGCCGTTCATTCCCTTTGCCATGATGGCCGCAGGTGCCGGGTCTCTGGCCTGGATGAACCGGGATATAGTCGAACGAAAAGCAGCCGAAAAAGAAATGGCGGCGCAAGTGGAACAGGAAGCCGCTGAAGTCCCACCGGAAGAAGCCCCCATTGAGGACAGCCTGACGATTGATGAGCTGAAGATCGAGCTCGGCTATGGTCTATTGCCCCTGATTAATGATGTGGAAGGCCGCAAGCTCACCGACCAGATCAAGGCGCTGCGCCGGTCTCTCGCCGAGGAGATGGGCTTCATCACGCCTGCAGTCCGCATCATTGATAATATGCAGCTGCAAAACAGTGAGTACGGGATCCGCGTCAAGGAGATGGAAGCCGGCCGCGGTGAAATCCAGCTCAACAAGCTCTTGGTCATGGATCCCGCCGGCATGCCGATTGATATGCCCGGCGACCACGTAAAAGAGCCCGCCTTTGGACTACCCGCGACCTGGATTGATGAAAACCTGCGCGAAGAAGCCTCTTTCCGCGGTTATACGATTGTCGAACCGGCCGCGGTGATGGTCACGCATCTCACAGAAATCCTGCGTGATAATATGGCGGACCTCCTGTCCTACGCAGAGGTCGAGAAGCTGATCGACAAGCTGTCGAAAGAGCACAAGAAGCTGGTCGAGGATATTACGCCGAGCCAGATCAGCCGTGCCGGGATCCAGCGTGTCCTCCAGACGCTTATCAAGGAACGCATTTCCATTCGCGATCTGCCGACAATTCTCGAAGGCATTGCTGAAGCCAGCGCGACGACGAATCACCTTGATGCAATTGTCGAACATGTGCGCACCCGGCTGGCGCGACAAATCTGTTATTCGAACCGCGCGCCGGATGGAAACCTGGCTGTTCTGGCCCTCGCCCCCCAGTGGGAACAGGCCTTTATGGAAGCCCTGATTGGCGAAGGCGACCGCAAACAGCTCGCTCTCGCCCCCTCAAAACTTCATGAATTTGTCGCCGCAGTTAGAAACTCTTTTGAAACCGCATCAGCACAGGGTCAGGTACCAGTGCTGCTGACGAGCCCGATGATTCGTCCGTATGTGCGTTCTCTGGTTGAGCGATTCCGCCCCCAAACGGTGGTGTTGTCGCAGAATGAAATCCACCCGAGTGCGCGCCTGCAGACGTTAGGGCATGTCGGCTAATTGTAACTCTGACGCGGTTTTGACGACACATGCGCCTTAAGACGTTCGCAGCCCAGAATCTGACTCAAGCCATGGCCGATGTGCGCCGTGAAATGGGACCCGAGGCTGTCATTATTGCTACCTCTGACGGCCCCGATGGCGGCGTCGAGGTCCGTGCCGCCGCCGAAACGGCTCTACGCACGGAGCCCCTGCCTCCTGTGCGCGAGGTTGCCGAGCACCTGAGCGAGGAAGCCGAGATCGAGCGCGGTGATCGCGAGGATGAGCAACTCGACCGTATCATTCACACTTTGGGTTATCATCGCTGCCCGGGCATTGCTGCCCAGGCGCTGATGCGAACGGCGCAAGATCTGGCCGAAGGGCATGCCATCGCCCGCCTCTCGCACGCGATCGAAAGCCGCTATGCCTTTCAGCCCCTTCCCGCGATTCCAGACCACCCGGTGTTATTCGCGGGCACGCCCGGAGTTGGTAAATCCTCTACCCTTGCCAAAACCGCAGCCCGAGCCGTTACCTCTGGCGCCACACCGACACTGATTTCCTGCGATGGCGAACGTGCCGGCGCGGATGAACGTCTCCAGGCCCTGGCGCAGAAAATGGGCGCAGGCTTCCGCGGTGTCGATGATCCCCGAGAGCTTGCCGACGCAATCCGGGAAATTGAAGGCCCGGTCCTGATCGACAGCCCCGCGGTAAATCCGTTCGAACTCGATGATCTCGATATGACGCTGGCCTTCGCTGACGCGGCAGAAGCCGAGATCGTCTATGTTTTCGATGCCGGTCTGACGTCGGAGGATGCAGAAGACGCAGCCTCGCTCTTCGCTTCGATTGGCGCCAGCCGCGCCATCCCCGTCAAAGTCGATTGCGCCCGTCGCATGGGGGCCATTCTCGCTGTTGGCGAGACCGGTCTCGCCTTTGCCCAAATTTCTTCTACTCCCTTTATTGGCGGCGGTTTAGCCCCGGCGACCCCATTGCGGATCGCTCGGGCCTTGATTGAGGACCGCCTCAACCCGTTTGACGAGGACATGTCATGAAGCTCGCTCATGCCCCTCAATCACGCGCCGCCGGGCGTATTCTCGCTATTGCCTCGGGCAAGGGCGGTGTCGGAAAGACAACATTGTCCATCGGCATGGCCCGCGCGCTGTCTCAAATGGGTGAATCTGTTCTCCTGGTCGACGGCGATCTGGGAATGGCCAATATCGATGTGCAACTCGGCCTCCAGCCGCATTCCGATATTTCAAGCGTTCTCAATGGTCGGGTTTCTCTTGAGAGCGCCGTCACACCTGTACTCGAAGGGGCGCAGGAGCGCGGCGGTTTCGATGTGCTCTCTGGCCATTCCGGCTCGGGCGCCCTGGCTAATCTGTCCGGGACAGGCCTGACCAAGCTGGCGAGCGGCGTGGCTGCACTTTCAATGTCATATGACCGCGCAATCCTCGATCTGGCGGCTGGCGCAGACAAGGCGACCGTGCGTCTGGCTCTGACCGCCGATGATGTAATCATTGTTATCAATGACGAGCCGACCTCGCTGACCGACGCCTACGCATTTGTAAAAACGCTTCGACTTCATGATGACGGGGCTTCACCGCTTGTCGTCGTCAATAACGCACCCAGCCGAGATGCCGCGCATGAGGCATTTGGAGCGTTCAAGAAGACGTGCGAGTCCTTCCTCTCCTTCACACCCATTCTGGCCGGTGTCATCCGGCGCGATGAGGCTGTGCCTGCGGCAGTGCGGGCACAAACCTGTCTCAGCGTCCGCTCACCCAGTGCCAAGGCTACAGAAGATTTGCAAACGCTTGCAGGGACACTCGCGCGCGGACGGGAAGCCGCGTAAACTCAACCCCGGGGTATGGAGCGCTTGGGGGCGCAGTAAACATGTATGACTCAATGTATGACCGGCTCGCTGCTGGATTTCAGCCCTTTGACTGGTGGCTGATTATTGTCCTGTCACTCGTCGCAGCCTTGATCATGCGAAAATGGCCTCAATGGCCAGGCGCTGCAGCCATTGCTTTCGCGGTTGATGCTGTCGCACCGTTCTTTTACCGCTGGTCGACGGGAATCCCACCGGACTTTGCTCTGGATTTTGCCGTGTCACGCCTCGATGAACGCGGAGGCATCGTCGTACTGATGCGCCTGGCCATCTATTTTGTGGTCATCGGTATCATCTACTGGACCAAGCGACGCTATTCCCGGCTTTAGGAACAAAAAAGGGGCGATCCGAGCGGGCCGCCCCTCTTCATGTTCTGAACGTTATAATTACTCTTCGATCAAGATCTGGCTGTTGAGGAAGACCTGCGCCTCATCCCAGGCCGTCTGCGTATCGGACATACCAAAGAGAATACGCTGCCCCGCTTCCAGAACCGGGCCGTAGAGCAAGGTCCCGTCAGCGTCGTCTTCAATGTGGAAACGCGTGCCGGCCGGCTGGGCTTCAAGATCCATGAAATAGCCGCGGACCAAAGCCCAATACGCTTCTGTCGCTGCCCAGTAGTCATGAGCGGCCTGATCGTTTGGCAAGTCCGTACGAACATAGGTATTTGTACCGATCTCTCGCACGATTTCGCGTTGCTGGCCATCGCGCAGGGCGAGCTTGGAATTGTCCTGATCGTGCACCCATCCCCAATTGGTGATGGTGTGACGGTTCACCGCGGCAATCGCATCATAATCATCACGCGTCGTATCATCACGGCGCGGCAGCGGGCGCCAGGACACTGGCGGCTCCCAGGTCGACGCGTTCACACCATGATCCCACTGGGCAACGGCCGCATAACGCGGGCTGTCATCGACCTGATAGACCGTTTGTGACCAGGCGCCAGTGCGCTCCGTTTCGTCAACAGCTTCGATCATCCAGTCATCATGCCCCTGGAAGGCAAGAACCGTATCCGGCTCATAGCGCCAGTCCTGGCGCCAGTGCTTGACGATGAACGGGCTGTCGTCCTCGCCAACAATCAGCAAGTGCTGAAGCATGATGAAGTCGCCTGTATCCTCAACCACAATCACCACTTCACGTGCCGGCGTAGACTTGTCCTCGGCCAGCTCATAACCCGGCTCGATTGCGATGGTTTCAATGAAGTCAAACGTCACCGCGTATTCGCCCTGCATGGCCAGGATCGCCTGGCGATCACGTTCAAACTCGGCCTGGCTTCGCTCGACCACAGGCATAACTGCGTGATTGGCGGCCTCGGTCGTGGCGCAACCGGCCACAAGAGCGCCAGCCGACAGAGCTGCCAGCATCAAACTGGATTTCTTCATCATCTCAGGAGTACCCCCAAATAAGTTCCGGTGCTTTTTGCGAATGATTCCGACTTGCGTTTTCATAAGCGAGCTGCAAGTTAGCGATATTGATAATCATTCGCAAGGACAGGACACATGAAAAACGTGATGATGGGCGGCGCTGCTGTGTTGGCCCTCGCCATATCGACGCATCCCAGCGCCCTCGCCGCTGCTGCAGAGCGCGAAATCATCGTCGTTCAGGCAACTCAGACCGAGATCGACAGCTTCAACTATCCCGGTCTGACAAGCGTGATCGATCGCGATACGCTCGATCTGGTGCGTCCGGTTGATCTGGAGGAGGTTCTTCGCGGCCAACCGGGCGTTGACGTTCCAGGTGGCCCGCGCCGGACCGGCCAGACTATTTCGCTCCGTGGTCAGGGCCGAAACAACACAACCCTGCTACTCGATGGTACGCGCCAGAATTTCGACAGCGCGCATGATGGCGCCCTTTTCATCGACCCAAGCCTGCTTGTCTCGGTAGAGACGGTCCGCGGACCCGCCTCAGCCCTCTACGGCTCCGGCGCTTCCGGTGGCGTGGTCTCCTTTCAGACCGCCAGTGCTGATGATCTGCTTAACGGCGATGAGCAATGGGGATTCAATGTGGGCGCCGGCTATCGCGATAGTGATGGCGAAGAGCGCGGGATTGTTACGCTTTATGGCCGTCAGGGCCTGTTTGATGGCCTGATTTCCTATTCGACACGATCGTCAGGTGATATTGCGTTGGGATCCGGCGCCGACCTTCCTGCTGATGACTCCTCCCGATCGACCTTGGTCAATTTAGGTGCTGATCTGAGCAACGGTGTTCGCGCGGAAATCACCTGGCAGAATTTTCAGGGCGATGCGACAGAACCCAATAACGGTCAGGGCGTTTCTACGGTCAATCCGTTCAATTCGCTGGTCGATAAAGATATCGAGACCGATAATCTCAGCGTGAGCTTCGACCTCAACCCCGCCTCTATCAGCTGGCTTGACGCCAATATCACTCTCTATCGCAATGAAAGCGGTGTGACCGAGCAAGAAACCAGCTCCACCCGGTTTCTGCGCCGTGACCTGGAAACCCGTGGCATCCGTGCAAACCAGCGTTTCGCCTATAGTTTCGGATCCTATTCTGGCGGTTTGACCCTTGGCGGTGAGTACTATCGCGACGAGCAAAACGGCGAGGATAGCGCTGACCCGAACGGCATTCGCGGTGGTGCCCCAGATGCAGAGAGTGAATTTACCGCGTTCTATGCTCAGCTCGAGCTTGAAGGCCCAGCACCGTTCGGCCTTCCCGGTGAAATCACCATCCTCCCGGGTCTGCGCTATGACGAATTCGAGACGTCCTCTGATCTGTCGCCAGGCACGAGCAATGATGCGACCTCCGGCCGGTTTGGCGTGACTTATGCCCCGATCGAGAATTTCAACGTCTTTATCAACTGGGCTGAGGCCTTCCGCGCACCATCGATCAATGAGCTCTATATCGATGGAACTCACTTCTCCCTGCCACACCCCATCCTCGGCGTTCCCACCTTTATCACCAATGAGTTCATCGCCAATCCAGACCTGCGCCCCGAGAGCACGGAGACGGTGGAAATCGGCTTCAGCCTTGACCTAGCAGATCGCCTCAATGTTGATGAATTCACGTTGCGGACATCTTGGTATGAAACCGATGCCGAAGACCTGATCGATCTGTTCGTCAACTTCTCGTTTGCGCCAACCTGTTTCGCTCCGCCCTTCTTCGCGCCATGCAGCGCCGGCACATCGGAAAGCCGCAATGTCAGGAATGCCGAGCTCTCGGGCTATGAAGCACAGTTGAATTTCGCCCAGGGCGCATTCAGCCTTGATGCCAGCCTATCGGGGATTGATGGTCAGGATGTCGCGACCGGCGATCCGCTGGGCTCTTTGACCCCGACGCGCTTCTTCCTGGATGGCCGCTATGCGTTCGAACCTTATCGACTAACACTGGGCAGCCGTGTGGAATGGGCTGGCGAGTACGATGAACCCGTCAATCAAGCCGACCATCGCGACAGTTATACAGTGGTCGATATCTATGCCCGCTGGCGACCTCTGGCCGATCACGGCCTGACCCTGAATGCAGGCGTCGATAACCTGTTTGACGAAGACTATGAGCGCGTCTTCGCAGGCGTCTCCGAGCCGGCACAATCCGTGCGGTTCGATGTGAGCTATTCACGCAATTTCTGAACGGCAGGCTGATTTTCAGCCCAACTCTGCGAGCCGGAGCCTGCGCTCCGGCTCGTTTTCTTTTCTTGGGCGGCCCTAGTGGGCGCGGCGATGCCGGTTTTGCGCCAGCTCGTCCATTTCCGCCTGCTCGGCAGATCGGAATGCGGCTTCTGCACGCGCCAATCGACGCTCTTCCATCAGCTCGTATTTCTTGAGCTCCTGAAACGCTTCAGACAGCCGGTCGCGAAGCGCATCGGACTGGCTTTCCACTTCATGCAGCGAAGCGCGAATATTCTCTTTTCGCTTGATCACAGCCTGTGCGTACGAGCCATAAGCCAGATACCCGTCCTTGGACTCAGTCGCAGCCGCCTGCTCTTCCGGCACCGAGGCCTCAAGGCGCTCAATCTGCTGGGTCAGGGCCTGTTTGGACCGGTCTAGCTCGGCCATTTGTTTTTGTAATTCTTCCACCTTGAACCGGGCCAGCCGGATCAAAGGTTCGTGCGAGCGTGTCATGACGCTACTCCTTCACCACCACCTACAATCTCAGCCAGTCTCGCGAATGTCGACGGGATATCCGCCGCTTCGTCTTTTGACTGGCCAAGGAACGCTTCCAACGGTTCGTTGAGAGCGATCGCCCGGTCCACGACCGGATTTGACCCGGCCGAATAGGCACCCAACCGGATCAATTCTTCCATGTCGGCATAGGCCGACAAAATCTTGCGGGCCTCAGCAACGAAAGGACGCTCCTGAGGCTCATAAACTTCCGGAGCCGTCCGGCTCACTGACTTGAGCACATCGATCGCGGGATAGCGTCCCCGCTCCGCAATCGCCCGGCTCATAACCACGTGACCGTCCAAAATACCGCGAACAGCATCTGCGACTGGCTCGTTATGATCATCACCATCCACCAAAACAGTGAAAAGTCCGGTAATGGATCCTTGTTTTCCGCCGTCCGTGCGCTCGGGCCCCGGACCAGCACGCTCGAGAAGGCGCGGAAGCTCTGCAAAAACAGAGGGCGTATAGCCGCGTGTGGTCGGCGGTTCGCCTGCGGCCAGTCCAATTTCACGCTGAGCGAGGGCAAAACGCGTGACACTGTCCATCAGGCATAAAACATCACAGCCTTGATCGCGGAAATATTCAGAGACGCTCAACGTCATATAGGCAGCCTGCCGGCGCGCCAGGGCGGGGGCATCAGAGGTTTCGGTAATGACAACGGAACGCTGGCGGCCTTCCGGCCCCAAAACATCCTCGACAAATTCTCGTGCTTCGCGTCCCCGCTCGCCAATCAAGCCAATCACGATCACATCGGCCGCACTCGCGCGTGCCAGCATCGACATGAGTACAGACTTGCCGACGCCGGAGCCCGCAAAAATACCCAGGCGCTGGCCCCGACGCATCGGGACAAAAGTATTGAGCACTCGCACGCCGAGATCGAGCCTATCCCCCAGCCGCGCCCGGCTGTGAGCGCTCGGCGGATCTGCTTTAATGGGACAGGCGGTGGGGCCATCTGCCAGTGCAGGGCCGCCATCAAGGGGTTTTCCGAAACCATCGAGAACGCGGCCGAGCCAGGCCGGGCTGGGGCGAATTCGGGCCGCCTGCGGCTGCAACCAAACCTTGGCGCCTGGACGCACCCCCTCAAGGGGGCCAAACGGCATCATCAAAGCCGTCTCACCGCGAAATCCTACAATCTCACAATGGGCTTCGCCTGCAGGGGTTTCGATCGCGGCATGCGCACCCAGCGAGAGACCGGCTTTGGGCCCTTCCGCTTCGACCAGCAGACCGTTTAGCGCCGTCACCCGGCCTTCCAGCACGGCTTCATCGAGACGCTCGATCCGATCAATCAGGTTTTCCAGCATGCGGCGCGGCATCCTCGAAGCAGCGGGCCTTAACGGCGATTCTTATGCATAATAGCGCATTGGCCTTGCGCGGGTGTAAACGCAACCGCGAGAAGTTGAGATGAAGTTTTTGCGGTCTGCCGGTTCACAATCGCGACAGGAACGCTATGTTCCGCTCCGAGTTGGACCGGGATCCGCTTCAAGACGCTTGCCCAAAGCGCTGGCGGATAATCACTCTTAATCGACCCCCGGGTATCGAAAACAATCCGCAATTGGCTCCGGCCGATTGCTACAAATGACGGGAGACAGGCATGCCGCCCGCCAGCACGCACAATATTGTCGCAGGTTCGCGCCCCAAGAAAAAAGCGATCAGCCGCCAGCATAAGGCTAATCTCTACGCGCAGATCCAGGACACGAAGTTCCGCCGTTACATCCAGCACGACCTGGCTCAGTATCGCGAGTATCTCAATGAAGGCGGCGCGGCCGTCTATTCATCAAGCGAACTCGATGCGCTTGAGCGCTCAGGCGTGTCTGACCGCCTGCCACCGCGCGCTACGGGTTATTATCTCGACCTGGCCAAACGCTCGGAAGCTGTGCGCAATCTCATCAAGGCACGGCCGGAAGAGATGGATGATCTGTCCGGTGAGGCCGATCCGTCCAACCAGCTGAGCTACAGCCCGATACCCGGCCTGCTCCACAAATATGAGCTGGTTCTGCTCTATGTTGTGCGCACCTGCTCGTCCTGGTGCCGATATTGCTACCGTTCGGATTTTCTGACCGGAAAGACGGCGAAGGATACCGCCTCTATCCACGAGATCGCCGACTACATCACCGGCCATAATGCCAAGGTTGAAGCCGGTGAAACCGATCGACCGCGGATCCGGGAAGCCCTGCTGTCCGGTGGCGACCCGATGGTATTGTCGAACCGAAATCTCTTCGATTATCTCAACGGCCTCGCAGAGGCCGGTCTGGATGTCATTCGCATCGGCACGAAGGAAATGGCTTTCTTCCCGGAGCGCTTCGACGACAATTTCTTCGATATGATCGATCTGTTCCATGAGCTGCACCCACAGGTGTTGATCAGCTTCATGGTTCATTTCACCCATGCCGACGAATTCCTCATGCTCGACGAGGATGGCGCCTACAGCTTTGATGAGCACGGTCGCCCCTTGCGCAATCCGCTCGTTGGCGGAGTTGCCAAGCGCATGCGGCAGCGCAGCTTCATAACGCTGGAAAACCAGACGCCGATCATCGACAGCGTCAATGATGACGCTGATGCGCTCCGTCTCATGCAGCGTGAACTCAAACGCATGGGCGTCAATAATCACTATTTCTTCCAGTGTCGTGAGATTGAGGGTCACCGGGCATTTGCAGTCCCCGTGGAGCGCTCGTTCGAACTGCATCGCGATAGCCAGCACGGACTGTCCGGTATTGAGCGATCGCGCTTTGCGCTGTCTGTGGAAGCGGGAAAGATGGAAGTGGTTGGATTGACTGACCCGGCACCGGAAATGCGCGGTAAACTCCCTGGCCCACTCGGCCAAGCCCTCGCAGACGGTATCATTGTCTTCCGTCAGCACCGTTCGCCCTATTCGGACCAGCAGGGCGATCTGGTGATTGCACGCCGTAATCCTGAAGCACTCTGGGTGACCGGTTATGAAGACCGGATCATCTATGATGGCCGCAAGCCAGGCAGCGACCAGCAATTCGGCGCGCTTCTCGCGGCACTCGCCCCGGAGTTAATCGCCGCGGAATAAAGCACCATTTTCCGGGTGCGAATCTGTGGAAAATAATCTTTCCACCGGTCCTGACAGCTGTGGAAGACGCCCAAAAGCTGCGTTTTCGCCCCGGAAACTTGCGTCTGCCTACATACTTTATGCGGTGTATATTTCATACCACAGGTCTGAAATTCGCTTTTCGTTTCAGAAGCCTCTGCGTTAACCATTTAAAGGTTAACGCGAATTTTTTTGGCGATCCTGTCAATAGGAATCGCTGAGCCGTCGATTCCGTTACCCGGTCAAGCCGCAGTTAACTTTCGTTAAGGGTTTCCGCCTAGCCTGCAAATAAGGTTAATTCAGAGCTGAGGCCGGGCGGCAGTGATTCGCCCGTCAAATTTTTAGCGGAGGCGAACCATGCGGGTTCTTCTTATCGAAGATGATCGGGCCACGGCCCAGTCCATCGAATTGATGCTCAAGTCCGAGGGCTTCAACATCTACACCACCGATCTGGGTGAAGAAGGTGTCGATCTCGGCAAGCTGTATGATTACGACATCATCCTGCTCGACCTGAACCTGCCGGACATGCCGGGCTTTGATGTTCTCAAGACGCTTCGCGTCGCCAAGGTCGACACACCGATCCTTATCCTGACCGGCAATGCCGATATTGATAACAAGGTTCGTGGTCTGGGCTGCGGCGCCGATGACTACATGACCAAGCCGTTCCACAAGGACGAGATGATTGCACGTATTCATGCGATCGTGCGTCGTTCTAAGGGCCACTCGCAGTCCATCATCCGCACCGGCGCGGTTGCTGTTAATCTCGACGCCAAAACGGTTGAGGTTGAAGGTCAGCGTGTTCACCTGACCGGCAAGGAATACCAGATGCTTGAGCTGCTCTCCCTGCGCAAGGGCACGACGCTCACCAAGGAAATGTTCCTCAACCATCTTTATGGCGGTATGGACGAGCCGGAGCTGAAGATCATCGACGTCTTCATCTGTAAACTTCGCAAGAAGCTCGCAGCTGCCACGGATGGCGAACACCATATTGAAACCGTCTGGGGCCGCGGTTATGTGCTGCGCGACCCGGTGGAAGAGAAAGCGGCCTCCTAAAGCCCCGGTCTCATCTGAACGTGAAAACCCCGGATCATCTGATCCGGGGTTTTTCGTGGCCTGCAGCCTAGAAAAAAGCCCTGCTGAAACACAGCAGGGCTTTTTCTCGGTTTGGATCTCGCCGAACGCTCTAGGCGGCGCGCGTGTTTAGCTGCGCATTCGCTCGCCCATACAGGCCGCGACGACCTTCGACCGGCTGGAAGTCGCGAGACAGTCCAACAACCGTCTCCGCTGCACCCATAACCAGGAAGCCGTCTTCAGCGCTTTGGCGTGCAATCCGTGAGAGCACCTGACGCTTCGTATCCGCATCAAAATAGATCAGGACATTCCGGCAGAAAACGACATCAAAACTTCCCAGACCCGCGAAATTCTCCAACAGGTTCTGCTTTTGGAAATTCACCATCTGGCGAATATTCGGTTTGATCCGCCACTGATCGCCCGTCTGTTCGAAATGCTGAACGAGACGCTGAATGGCCAGGCCACGCTGAACCTCAAACTGGGTGTAAACGCCAGCCTTCGCCTTCTCCAGAACGCGCGGGGCCATATCGGTCGCGACGATCTCAACACGCAAGCCACCAAGACGCGCGCGCTCTTCTTCAAGAAGCATCGCGAGTGAATATGGTTCCTGACCGGACGAACAAGCCGCACACCAGATGCGGATCTTGCCTGAAGATCCCCGAGCGCGAGACAGGACGGGTAGAATGTCCTGCTTGAACAGATCGAAAGGAGTATTGTCGCGGAAGAAGAAGGTTTCGTGGGTCGCGAGCGCTTCAGTGATCCCCCAAAGCAGGCGGTCACTGCGATCCCGGCGCGCCGCACCGATCAAGGCCTCGATAGACGGGAAGCCTTCAGCGCGCGCCAGCGGAGCCAGACGGCTTTCCAGCAGATAGCCCTTGTCCGCAGACAGAACGAGGCCAGAGCGCTTGAACGCCTCTGCGGCCACGAATGTGATATCGTCCTGTTTAATCATCTTACATCCCACCTTTCGCGCGTTTCAGTACTGCCGGACCGATTGCGGCAAGCGGAAGGATTTCATCCGCCAAACCCGCTTCAGCGACAGCTCCGGGCATGCCCCAGACCACGCTTGTTTTCTCGTCTTGCGCGAGGATCGTCCCGCCTGCATTGCGCAGTGCACGGGCTCCCTCACGGCCATCATGTCCCATACCCGTCAGGATCACTCCGAGCGCAGCGCCATTGGTCGCTTCCGCCACGGACTGAAAGAGAGGGTCAACTGCCGGACGGCAGAAATTGATTGGAGGATTTTGGTCGAGGACCGCGTAAAACCCGCCCGCATCCTTGCGGATCGTCATGTGGAAATCGCCAGGTGCGATATAGACATGCGAGGGTTTCAGGCGCTCGCCGTCTTCCGCTTCTTTACACGTAAGCTTGCCCGCCTTGGTCATGTGTTCACCGAGAATCTTGGTGAACAGAGCCGGCATGTGTTGCGCCAGGACGACCGGTGCCCGCAAATCCGCCGGCATATGCACAATCACCTCTCGCAGCGCCTGCGGTCCGCCCGTCGATGAACCGATAGCGATCAGTTCAGGACGAGCCTTGGAACGCGGGCGATTACCACGGGAAACAGGTGCCTTGGCCACCGGCGCAAAGGCGCGCTTGGGCTTTTCCTTGACCTCTGCAGGCTTGGAGAAGCTGCGCGCGACCGGACGACCAGGCTGGATCGGCTTGCCGGTCGGAACCGGCGGAATTGGACGTGGGGCGAGCGCTTTAAGCTTGTTCAGCAGGGTCTGCCTGAACTCATCCGCTCCAGCCAGACGGCCCGCCTGTGGCTTCGGCGTATAATCCGCAGCCCCCATGGAGAGCGCTCGGATGGTCACTTCACCGCCGCGACGGGTCAGCGTGGAGGCCATTACGACCTTACAGGTCGGAACGGACTTGAGCAGCAGGGGAAGCGCCGCCAAACCGTCCATTTTCGGCATCTCGACGTCGAGAACAATCAGGTCCGGCTGCAGCTCTTTCGCGCGCTCTAAACCCTGTTCGCCATCAACGGCAGACCCAACAAGGGACAAATCCGGATCTTCCTCGATCCATCGCGTCATCAGACCCCGCGCAACGGCGGAGTCATCAATCACGAGAACCCGGGCGATTGATTGAGCAGCCGGGCCAGAAGAAGGAAGTCCAGACATGAATGCCCCTATGAAGCCCGCAGCAGGCCTGTTTGCTGGAATTTGGACTCGATGATGTCGCCGTCGAAGGGCTTCATCACATACTCATCAGCCCCGGCGCGCAGCGCTTCGGTGATGTGTGCCATATCATTCTCGGTCGTACAGAACACGACCACCGGCTTGTCGCCGCCTTCTTCGCGACGCAGCGCCTTGACGAAATCCAGCCCGTTCATCACCGGCATATTCCAGTCAAGCAGCACCGCCTGCGGCATCTGCTTGCGGCAAGCCTCAAGAGCCTCGGCGCCGTCAGCCGCTTCTACGCACTCGAATTCGAGCTCTTCGATGATCTTTCGCGCAACTTTTCGAATTACGCGGGAGTCATCCACCACAAGGCAGGTTCTCATCCACTTTCTCCCCTAGGCAGCTTCCTTACCGGCTGCCGATCCAATAACGGCCGAAACGTCAATCACGGCCAGCAATTCAGTCTCCAGACGGTGGACGCCCTTGACCATTGAACGCCAGACAGCATCCACATGGGCCGGCACCGGCTCCAGTTCTGCGCTTGGTCTGCGAAGAACTTCACCAACACTGTCCACGATTAATCCAAAGATTTCGCTACCACGCTCGACACCAAGTGCCATTCCTGTCTCATCCGCAGAGCGCGGCGGCAGTCCAAGGCGTGTTCGCGCGTCAATCGCGGTGACAATTCGACCGCGCAGATTGAGCAGGCCAGCCACTTCATTCGGCGCCAGCGGCACATCGGTTACAGATGTCGGCGTGAAGACTTCACGGATAGCATCGACGGGGGCACCAAAGAGCTGGTCACCAATCCGGACGGATACGTATTCGCTGATAGCCTCGGTCGCGAGACCGTTCTGATCCTCGGTGGTCATGCGGCTTCTCCCTGGGAGACTTGGTCAAGAGTTGCGATAAGAGCGCTGCGATCAGAGCGCGGCAGAACAGCGGTGAGGCCTTCCGCACCACTATCTTCCGGCCAATCGGTCACGGCGATAGTTGGAAGGTCCGTCCACAAGCCCTGCGATTGAATACGCTCAAGGGCTGCCGGATCACCAACGAGCGCATCAAAACGCTCTTCGCTTTCAGCGATCGCCTGCACCTCGTGCATGCCGCCCGCGGGCATCACATCATAGCCTGCAGCAGCGAGCAGCGGTGCGATCATGCGGCGCGCAAACGCGTCGGCATCCACCAGGAGAATGCGGCGACGGGCACTGCTGGCACGACGCTGCACATCGGCGGCGCGGGACTGGTCGAGATACCAGGCAATATCGACGACATCGGTCGCCTTGCCCTTGATGATGGCAGACCCGATAACGCCTTCGCGGTCGGAGCCCATCTGCAGATCGACACGCTCCTCGACCACATCGACGATCTCGTCGACGGCCAGGCCGATGGAGGTATGATTTTCTGCAAACACCAGAACCGGTTGACGCTGTCCTTCCATGCACTGGATCTGAGCGCCCATCGGAACGATCGGCATCAGGCGGCCACGATACTGGACCACATCGCGGCCATTGGTGACTTCGATCGTCTCCGGATCGAATTCCTCCAGGCGCGTGACCAGGGAAAGCGGAACCGCTTTCGGCTCTTCGCCGCCAGCGCGCACCAGAAGCAGACGCTGAGTTTCAGCCATTTCGTTCACCGCTGCAGCAGCCGCATCCGCGGATGCCTCGTCTTCCATGGAGGAGATGATTTCACCGGCCAGGCCGTTCGGGTCGAGGATCATGATCACCGAGCCGTCGCCGAGAATAGTCGCACCGGAGTAGGCTTGAACGCCGCGCAGGCTCTCGGAGAGCGGCTTCACAACGATTTCCTCGGTGTCGAGGACGTTATCGACGACAACGCCGATATTGCGTCCGCCAGCATCGATGACCACAACAAAGCCAGCCTCTTCTTCCACATCGCGTTCGCTGGACAGGCCGAGGCATTCGCGCAGGTCGACGATCGGCATCAGGCGATCGCGCAGACGCATGACGCGTGCATTATTGAGGGTCTCTACAGAATGCTCAGAGCCGGCGCCGACACGGACCAGTTCGCGCACTGCAAGCTGCGGGATAGCGAAACGCTGTTCGTTGCAGCCAATGATCAGAGCGGAGACAATCGCCAGGGTGAGCGGGATCTTGATGGAGAAATGTGTGCCCTTGCCCGCCGTTGAGGAGACGTCGACCACACCGCCAATCTGTTCGATATTCGTGCGAACCACATCCATGCCGACGCCGCGGCCGGACAGGTTGGTCACTTTCGCAGCGGTCGAGAAGCCTGCCGCAAAGATGAAGCGATGAATCTGCGCTTCATTCATACGGGAGAGCTCTTCATGGGTCGTCAGACCCTTTTCAAGCGCTTTCTCGCCAATCCGTTTTGTATCAAGGCCCTTACCATCATCCGCAATAGAGATGATGATATGACCGCCCTCATGGTAAGCCGCCAGCTTGACGGTGCCTTTCTCCGGCTTGCCCGCCTTGACGCGGTCTTCCGGCATTTCCAGGCCATGATCGGCGGAGTTCCGGACCATATGGGTCAGCGGATCCTTGATCAGTTCGAGAACCTGACGATCGAGTTCAGTGTCCTGGCCTTCCATGACCAGCTCGATCTTCTTGCCCAGATCCGTGGAGACATCGCGAATGATCCGCGGCAGCTTGCGCCAGGCATCACCGATCGGCTGCATCCGGGTCTTCATGACGCCGTCCTGCAGTTCACCCGTGACAGCAGAAAGGCGCTGAAGCGGACCTTTAAGGTCATCATCTTCCAGACCACGAACCGTCTGCATCAGCTGGTTACGGGTCAGAACAAGCTCTGAGACGGTCGTCATCAGGGCTTCAAGAACATCCACGCCGACGCGAACAGTCTGCTGAACACGCGGCGCGCCATCCGCGCCCGGCGCAGTATCATCGCCGCGCAGTTCAGACATCGCGGTCTGAAGCGCTTCCTCAGTGCTCATATCCGATGTGATGGCGGTGACCGGCGGCGGTGCCATGCCCGGATCTGGTTCGGCAGACTGGAAGGCCGCCTCAAGCTCAGCAGCGGAAACCTCACCGACACGCAGTTCGCGGCCGAGTTCCGGATCAAAATCGCCAACGCCAATTGCCTCGGCTTCAGCCTCGGCATCTGGCTGTGCAGACTGGAACGCAGCTTCCAGCTCCGCGAGCGACACCTCGCCCGGGCGCAGTTCGCGGCCGAGATCCTGATCGAAACCCGCCTCGTCTTCAGCAGCCGGTTCCGGGTCGGACTTTGCTTCAGGCGCCGGAGCGGCATCGCTCATACGGCCAAGAGCAGCATCTTCGAGACGCTTGATCAGGGCGCTGTCTTCGCCCGCAGGTTCTGAACCGGTCGCTTCGAGCGATTCCAGCAAGACCTTGATCTGGTCAATCGATTCAAGAACCAGCGTCACCATCGGTGGTGTGACGCTCAGCTCTCCATCGCGAAACTTGCCCAACAGGGTTTCCCCTGCGTGCGCTACCGCTTCCAAACGTGGCAGTCCGAGGAAACCGCAAGTTCCTTTGACCGTATGCAGAAGGCGGAAAATATTGTCGAGAATGGCCCGGTCTTCCGGGTTATTCTCGAAGCGCACCAATTCCGAGTCGATGACGTCCAGACTTTCACTGGTCTCGGTCAAAAACTCACTGATGAGATCATCCATGGTAGGCCCCGTAGCTAGGAGTTCACGCCAGATTTGGCGGGCTATTCCCAGGGACCCTCGCATGCGCTTGGTTAACGGACTGTTGGCCCGATGAAACCAAAACGCTTCTTCTCAGTTATGAGATATGAGCAAATGACCGATCAGGCTGCCTGTTCGGCCGGCGCATCAATTAGCGCTACGAATTCAACGCGGTCTTCATCAGCGCGTGCACTGACGCGTCCACCGGCATTGCGCGCAATCAGTCCAGCATAGAAAGGCTGGATGGAGCGTCCATCAAGACCGTTTTCCGGGATCCCGCCATCCAGCGCGATCGCCGCAGCCTCTTCAATACGCGCACGGCGCCCTTCGGAAACAATACGAATACGCGCATTGCCGCCCGTTTCCGTGGCTTCAACCGTCACCGTACCGCCACGCGGGGCCGCATCGACCCCCATGATGCAAAGATTCAGAAGAAGACGGGATGGGGCTTTTTCCAACCCGATGGCTTCGACTTTCCAGACAATGTCCGGCTTGGACGCTGAGAACATATTCTCGGTCAGACGCTGTAGCTCCCGAGTATCGAGCGTTGCAGGCGCAGATCCACCGGCGCCGAATGCGAGGCGCGCAAATTCCAGCTTCGCTTGTGCCTGACGCGAACTCTCGCGCACCAGCTCCATGGCGTCATCATGCATTTCCGAGGAGCCATCATCATCCAGCACACTTAGAGCGGCACCCAGGGCGGAGACCGGGCTGACAAGGTCGTGGCAGAGGCGCGCGCACAGAAGTGCGGCGAGTTCGTCGGAGGCCAGTTCGGCAGGAGTGATCTGTGTCATGACGATACGGATACCTGATTCTTGCCCCATTCCGCCTGATAAATCAGCGCAGCACCTGTCTCAGCCGTGGAAAGGACTTGGCAACCGGATCACTCCACGACATGATTCGCGACGGTCTGGGGGGCCGTCCTGAAATGAGGCGTTGTGAGCTGTGCAGTCGGTGCAGGATTTGCTTGGCAAGCTGGCCTTAGCTAGAGAAGACGTGTCCAAGGGTGACCAACCGGAGTAGTGACGTTCAATGTCCGGATTTGATGTAAACAGAGCTGATAAGGCCCGTGCCCGCGGGCTTGTGGCCTTCGCCAGTATTACCCTGTCTACGCTTTTGCTTTTTGGTCTGATGACGACCCGCAATGGCGAGAGTGAGGCAGCAGTGCTGGAGCCCGCGGTCGCTGACCGTCTGGAACCTGCGCTCGCAGCCCTTGAACGTGATGAAACCCCGATCGCAGAAATCCAGCCAAGTCTGGCCCCGCTCTATGAAGAGCATTTCGTCTACGCGCCTTCACCAGATCTTTTCCCGATTAATGCAGTCGCGTTTAGAGAATGCGTCGACTGCGCGACCCTGATCGAAGCCGACCGCACGGTTCCACGTGGCGGGACATTGGCCGGGCTGCTCGACGATGCAGGCGTGGGCCGGGTCGAAGCGGCAATTGCGATCTCTGCCCTCGCCGAAGTCTTTGATCTGCGCCAATTGCGCGCCGGCCAGGACATTCGTTTGTATCTGGAAACCGATATTGGATCAGAAGACACCGAGCTCCGCCTGACCGGTCTGTCCTTCCGCCCGGATGTTGATCGCTCCATCACAGTCGCCAGAACCTTCGATGATGGCTTCCGGGCCCGCGAAACCATGGCGCGTTTCCAAAGCGAGATGGCCCGGGCCACCGGCACTATCAACTCCTCACTTTATGTCGATGCACTGGCGGCCGGCGCGACGGATCGCGTCGTCGTTGAGCTCGCGAATGTGCTTGCCTATGCGATTGACTTCCAGCGCTCTATTCGCGCCGGTGATGAATTCGACATCCTGTTCGAACGCTATGTCGATGAGGACGGCGAGACCGCGCGCACCGGTGACATTCTCTACGCCCGCTATGATGGCCGCGGCGAGCCAATGGACTTCTTCCGCTTCGAAACGCCAGATGACGGCATTGTCGGCTATTATAATGCTGACGGTGAAAGCGCCGAGCGCCTTCTAATGCTGACACCGATCAATGGTGCCCGGCTGTCCTCGCATTTTGGACGGCGACGTCATCCGATCCTGGGCTATACGCGCAATCATAATGGCACTGACTTCGCCGCTCCGACCGGGACCCCCATCATGGCCGCCGGTAATGGCGTCGTGCAGCGCGCCAATCGGTTCGGAAGCTTCGGCAATTACATCCGCATCCGCCATGCCAATGGCTATGAAACCGCTTACGCGCATCTCAATGGCTTCGCCCGTGGTATCCGCTCCGGCTCGAGGGTCACGCAGGGCCAGATTATCGGCTATGTCGGCACGACTGGTCGCTCGACCGGTCCGCACCTTCACTATGAAGTGCATTATAACGGCCGACCGGTGAACCCGATGACGCTCGACCTGCCCACAGGGCGCAGGCTCACAGAAGATGAGATCCCGCTCTTTGAAGCCGAACGCGACCGCATTCTAGCGCTCCGCGATGCGACGCCAAACGGCTTGAGCGATGACCCCGTCCTCGCGGCAGCTGGCGGAGATGGCGGCGCGCAATAAGCGCTCCGCCAATGCGCGGGCATCAGCATTTGCGCCACGGGTCAGTGCAGTGGCGTTTTGCCTCGAATGACAGATCCTTCACTGAACGCACACCCTTGCTTCAATCTCATCTCGGTATGTCGGCCCCACTGTCTTTCGATTGAGGTTTGCATGTTCAATATTCGCTCAAGTGTCGGCGCTGCCGTCACTCTCGGCCTGGTTTTCTCCAACGCCTACGCCGATACACCCGAGGTCGCAGCGGTCGCAATGGAGCTTTCCACAGGCCGCCCCAAGATCGACCTCATGATCAATAATGAAGGCCCCTTCCCCTTTATCTTCGACACGGGTGCTGGCGTATTCACGGTACATCCGACGCTTGTCGAGGAGATCGGCCTTGAAATCACCGGTCAGAGCGAAATCTCCAGCCCCGGCGGCCAGGCCATCCCGGTTGATGTCGTCAACCTGGATCGGGTGAATCTCAGCGGCGCCGAGGTGAGCGATATCGAGGCACGCATTGTCGATATGGGAATACCTGTAGAGATCGGAGGATATGGCGTGCTGGGCCCGGTGCAATTCCAGGCATTCGGCCGCGTGGCCCTCGATTTCGAAAGCCAGCGTGTTGAGATTGGAGGCAGTTTCGAGAAACCCGATAGTGTTGCCTGGCAGGCTTTCGGCGATGACGCCCCGCTACTCGATATCATGCTGAGCGTCGGCGACACGCAGATCCCGGCCCATATCGATACCGGAAATCCAGGCGTTCTCATGCTGCCGCGCTCCTATACCGAGCAATTGCCTCTCGATGCAGAACCTCAGGTCGTGGGCCAGATTCGCCTGGTCGATGGCGCAATGGACATATATGGAGCGCCGATCAGCGAGAGCTTCCACGCGGCTGACGCTACCATCCCGGCAAGTACTGTCCTTCTTTTCGACCGAGCCATCGCCAATATCGGCTCCGGTGCCCTGCGCGGCCTGCAGCTAGAGATCGACTGGGACAATCAACGCTATGCGCTTTGGGGAGAGGCTCGCCCGGTCGCACTCCAGCGTCAGCGACGTCCGCAATAACAGACACACCGCGCCGGGGTGTTCACTGCCCCGGCGTTTTCAATTGACCTTGCCGGCCAGCGCGACTATCAGGGCGCCTCGGCTCCGGGTTGCCCGCCGCTCGCAGACCTCCGGTCATGGTGAAAATCCGGCTCACATCGATCGCATTCCGCATTCGCGACATGCAGAGCAGATGGTAAGGCGAGCCCCGTCAGCAACACCTGCATGCCTTTAATGCATGAGGAAAGACGATGTCTGAACACTTGAAGCCGCCCGATCGCGCCACGGCTAAAGCCTTGGCCAAGCGCCTGCGGCAATGCCTAGTTTCGGAGGGCAATTTCGTAACCCATTCCGAAGCACTGGAACTGACTGCCAAACAATTCGGTTTTCGAGACTGGAATACGATGAGCGCCCGCATCAGCGCAGCGCCGAAACCTCTCTATCGCGTGGGCGGCCGGATTTCCGGCGAATATCTCGGGCACGGCTTTTCCGGTGAGATACGTTCGGTAAGCCAGATCGGCGAGAATTATCGCCTCTCCATTCATTTGGACACTCCAGTGGACGTCGTTGAG
The DNA here is from genome assembly GCA_018222865.1 of Alphaproteobacteria bacterium. GTDB lineage: Bacteria > Pseudomonadota > Alphaproteobacteria > Caulobacterales > Maricaulaceae > Maricaulis. The sequence goes on along the minus strand of JAAEZM010000002.1, from coordinate 16,162 downwards.
TTCGAAAGCTTTTCAGCTTTTCGACATCGCGTCAGCGGAATTGTTCAACCGGATGGAGTCTCGCCGCAAGCCAACTCCAAGGGCGTCCCGCATTTGCGACTCGCCATCTAAACGCAAAAAGGGCCGCGTCTTTCGACGCGGCCCTTTCATTTCCGCTCAGTCTTTCTGCACGGTCTAGTTCACGACTGCTTCCGCAGGCCGCTTTGCACCAACAGCCATGCCATTGATCACCAGCACGCCAGCTTCCGCGCTGACCTGGATCTCATCGCCATCCTTGATCTGGCCTTCTAATAAGAGGCGCGCGAGCGGGTCCTGCACCTCTTTCTGGATCACCCGCTTCAGCGGACGTGCGCCATAGGCGGGATCAAAGCCTTTTACGGCCAGCCACTCGCGAGCGGCGGCATCGAGGGTGATTGTCATGCGGCGATCTTCCAAGAGCTTGGACAGACGTCCCAATTGGATATCGACAATCGCGCCCATAGCCTCCGGCTTGAGCTTGGAGAAGAGGATGGTCTCATCGATCCGGTTGAGGAATTCCGGACGGAAATGCCCACGCACCACCGCCATCACCCCATCACGGGCCTCTTCGACATCATCGACCAGCTGCAAATGCTCAGACCCCAGATTGGAGGTCATAATGATCAGCGTATTGCGGAAATCCACTGTCCGCCCCTGGCCATCCGTCAGGCGGCCATCATCGAGCACTTGCAAAAGCACGTTGAAGACATCGCCATGGGCTTTCTCGACCTCGTCCAGCAGAACCACCTGATAGGGCCGGCGCCGAACCGCCTCAGTCAGAGCACCGCCTTCCTCATAGCCGACATAGCCCGGAGGCGCGCCGATCATGCGAGAGACAGAGTGTTTCTCCATGTATTCCGACATGTCGAGCCGGGTAACCGCCGTCTCATCATCAAAGAGGAATTCTGCCAGGGCTTTGGTAAGCTCCGTCTTGCCTACACCGGTAGGCCCGAGGAAGAGGAAGGAGCCAATCGGGCGGCCCGGGTCCTTGAGCCCCGCCCTCGCCCGGCGCACCGCATCTGAAACCGCAACGAGCGCATCTTCCTGTCCGATCACGCGGGCGCGCAATCCATCTTCCATCCGCAGAAGCTTTTCACGCTCGCCCTCAAGCATTTTGTCGACCGGAACACCGGTCCAGCGCGAAACGACATGGGCGATCTGCTCGTCATCGACGACCTCCTGCACCATGGCATCTTCATCACTCTGCCCTTCGGACTCCGCAAGTTTGCGCTCGAGATCCGGGATGGTTCCGTATTTCAGCTCGGACGCACGGCCCAGATCACCCCGGCGCTCGGCATCGCTCAGCTCCTGACGGGCACGGTCCAGCCCTTCCTTGAGCACTGTGGCAGAGGCCAGCTTGTCCTTCTCGGCGCGCCAGGCAGCTGTCAGCTCGGCTGAACGGGCCTCGAGCTCCGCAATCTCCTTGGAAAGCCCTTCAAGGCGTTCTTTGGACGCATCATCGCTTTCCTTCTTCAAAGCCTCAGCTTCGATCTTCAGCTGGATTGCCCGGCGATCAATCTCGTCGAGTTCTTCCGGCTTGCTATCCACCTGCATGCGCAAACGCGAGGCCGCCTCGTCCATCAGATCGATGGCCTTATCGGGCAAGAAGCGATCCGTGATGTAGCGATTGGACAGATTGGCCGCCGAAACGATCGCGCTGTCGGCAATACGAACCCCATGATGGACCTCGTATTTCTCCTTCAGCCCGCGCAGGATTGAGACTGTGTCTTCCACCGTCGGCTCTTCCACCATGACTGGCTGGAAACGCCGCGCCAAGGCTGCATCCTTCTCAACATGCTTGCGATATTCATCCAGCGTCGTGGCTCCAACACAGTGAAGTTCGCCGCGCGCCAGAGCCGGTTTGAGCAGATTGGAGGCGTCCATCGCACCATCCGTTTTGCCCGCGCCGACAAGCGTGTGCATTTCATCAATGAAAAGAATGATCTGTCCGTTCGCACTCTCGACTTCCGACAGCACGGCTTTCAGGCGCTCCTCAAACTCTCCGCGGTATTTCGCACCCGCGATCAAGGCACCCATATCGAGCGCGAGGAGGCTTTTCTCCTTCAGGCTTTCCGGCACATCACCATTCACGATCCGAAGCGCAAGACCTTCAGCGATGGCTGTTTTGCCAACGCCTGGCTCGCCGATCAGAACCGGGTTATTCTTGGTCCGGCGAGACAGCACCTGGATCGCACGGCGGATCTCTTCATCCCGGCCAATAACCGGATCGAGCTTGCCCTCTCGCGCAACTTCCGTGAGGTCGCGCGCGTATTTCTTCAGCGCTTCATAACTGTCTTCCGCTGACTGGCTGTCGACCGTCCGCCCGGCGCGCAAATCATTGATCGCCGTATTGAGGGCTTGCGGTGTAACGCCGGAGGCCTTGAGCGCGTCAAAGGCCTTATTGTCCGGCGTCAGGCTGATCGCCTGCAAAAGACGTTCTGCGGAAACGAATTGGTCGCCGGCCTTTTTGGAGGCCTCTTCCGCCGCTTCGAACAGTTTGGCCGTCTGGGGCACCATGTAGAGCTTGCCCTGACCACCTTCGACCTTGGGCATGGCCGCGAGGGCCTGGTCGACCGCGTCGGAAACCTGGCGAACACGTCCACCCGCCGACTGGATCAGATTGTTAGACAGGCCGGTTTCATCATCCAGCAGAGCACGCAGCACATGCTCCGGCGCAAATTGCTGATGACCGGATTTCAGTGCAAGCCCTTGAGCAGCTTGCAGGATCGACCGCGCACGATCAGTATAGTTTTCAAAGTCCATTTAATCCCCCAATAAGGCGAGATACGATCGACTTACCGCCTTTAGAAGCACGGCGTGTCGGGTTCATTGAGCATGTAGGTGTGGCACTTCCGTCACACAAGGGGCGAGCCCGCGACTTTCTGTCCGCCTATCCAATCCGAGGTTTCGATGCCGATTCTCGAACAAATTCATCGCTTTCCGGTTAAGGGTTTTTCGCCCGACCGACTTGACCGTGTGAAGCTGCTTGCTGGTCAGGCCCTGCCCCATGATCGCAAATGGGCGATAGAAAATGGTCCCGGGCAGTTTGATGACACCGCGCCCGGCCATGTCTCCAAGAAGAACTTTCTAATGCTGGCAGGCCAGCAGCACGTCGCTGCGGTGAAGTCACGCTTTGATGAGGTGAGCGGCGAGGTCGTACTGCGCTTCCCCGATGGCGCGGAGTTCTCGCTCGACCCCGAGGACGCCAGCACGCATCAAGCCGCCTTCGCCAATCTGGAAGCCCTGCTCGGCCCGCAAGTCCGGGGGCGTCTGCGCCTTGTGCAGGCCCCCGGCCAGGCCATGACCGATATTCCCGAACCTTATCTTTCGGTGATCAATCTCGCCTCCGTCCGGGATCTGGGCGAGCGTGCAGGCGCGTTGCTTGACCCTGTTCGCATGCGTGGAAACCTGCTGATCGACGGGATTGAGGCCTGTAGCGAGCTCGACCTCATTGGCAAACGCCTGGTTTTCGAAAACCTGCAGCTCCGCGTGCGTTCACGCATTACCCGTTGCGTCGCGACCAGTATCAATCCGGAAACCGCGATCAAGGACCAGGACCTTCCCCGAACCCTTTTTGAGGCCTTCGGACATATGGATTGTGGGGTTTATGTCGAGGTGACAGAGGGCGGCGAGCTGCGCGCTGGTGAGCATTTCGACATTATCGACTAGTCGATATGAAAAAGCCCGCATGCCAATCGGCGATGCGGGCCATTCTCAATCAAGCTGAAGCGCTTCAGGCTGCTTCGCTCTCGCTATCCGACTTCTCGCCAGTGTCGGAAGGCTTGTCGTCGGATGCTTTGGCAGCGTCCTCGCCTTCGCTCGCCTCAGGCTTTTCAGCCCGTGGACGACGCGGGCGACGGGTGCGACGACGCGGCGCCTGATCTTCATCGCCGGATGCCTCTTCGCTCGCTTCCGCCGCTTCAGCGCTGCCCTCGCCAGAATCAGCTGTCGGCGTCACGACACCGAGCGGATCCGAATCAGCCTCTGAGGACTGAGCGTTATCGGCATCCTGCTCATGATGATTGCGGCGACCGCGACGATTGCGGCGGTTCTCGCGCTGAGCAGATTGCTCTTCGCCGTCAGCGGTCTCGCCTTGAGCTTCGGTGTTTTCCTCGCCCTCATCCGCATTCGGGTCGCGTTTCGGCTGGTTGGCCTGCACGATGCGATAATAGTGTTCGGCGTGCTGGTAGAGGTTCTCTGCGCGAACCCGGTCGCCAGAAGACGAAGCGTCACGGGCGAGCTGAAGATATTTGTCGTAGATCTGCGAAGCATTGCCGCGGATCTTCACCTCCGGACCATTACTCTCGTAAGTCCGGTTTGCGGGATTTCCGGGTTTCCGACCTCGACCGCGCTGACGCTTCATTTCGTAATCCTGTATTCCAGCGGTGTATTACTGCGGTGATTTCACCGTTCGGCCTAGCTGCCATTTGCAGGTACAAGCCTGCGCCACTTCAATCTTGGAGCAATTACGTAAAGCCGGATCCATCGGATGCATATCCGGCCGCGCACAGCCCCTGTGGCGCGTTCCATCCGATGAGCGGAAACTAGACCGGACCGGCGCGCTTTCCAAGCCCTTTTCGCCGCCAGCCTGAATCAGGGTCATTTCACCGGCGTTTGGGCCATCACCACCCGGTCATGCCCGGCAAGGTCCTTGACCGTAGTGATGGCGACCAGACCGGTCACTTCCAACAAATCTGACACGGCCTTGGCCTGGTCATAGCCGATCTCGAAAGCAAGCCATCCGCCGGGCCGCAAAAGGCGCAGGATGTCCGCGCAAATCTCACGGTAGGCGTCAAGACCGTCAGTGCCGCCATCCAGCGCGAGCTTGGGCTCATGGACGCGCACCTCCGGCTCCAGCCCGGCAAGAACCTCGCTGGTGATGTAGGGCGGATTGGATACGAGGATATCAACGCTCTGATCCGCGAGCCCCGTCCCCCAGCGCCCCTCAATGAAGTGAGCCCGGTCGTCCAGACCACAGCGAAGGGCATTATGCCGGGCCACCTCAAGCGCCGCCGGGCTGAGATCTATACCCAAACCCCGCCAGTCGGGCCGTTCGCTGAGCAATGCCAGCAGGATCGCACCGCTTCCCGTCCCCAGATCGACCAGCTGAGCGGCCTCCTGGCCACAAGTTTTCAGAACGCTCTCGACAAGCGTCTCCGTATCGGCGCGCGGGGTGAGCGTGTCTTCGCTGACCAGCAGGTCCAGGGTCCAGAAAGGCTGACTTCCGAGCACTTGTGCCATGGGTTTGCGCTTCAGGCGCTCCCAGGCCAGATCAGCCAGCAAGCTGATACGCTGCCAGGAACACAGCGCCGGGTCTGCCACTGCATCGGCATAGCTGGCGGGCGACAAGACATGGGCCAGCAGATACCGCGCATCGATCTCGGCATCGACAATCCCGGCGTCAGCAAAGCGCGCAATCAGGTCCTGGCGCACTTGCGGCAGGTCCAGCCCGCCCCATGCATCACGCAGGGGTTTGGACGCGCTGGCATCAAACACCGCGCGCGCATCATCCACCAATTTGTCGAAAGGATCGCTCACGCGCTCGAGTTTACGCCTCTTCGGCAAGTGCTGCCAGACGCGCCGCTTGATCTTCTGTGATCAAGGCCTCAACGACTTCGTTAAGCCCATCCCCGGCAACGATTTCATCAAGCTTGTAGAGCGTCAGATTAATCCGGTGATCAGAGACGCGGCCTTGCGGATAATTATAGGTCCGGATCCGCTCAGAGCGATCACCCGACCCGATCTGGCCCTTGCGCTCAGCCGCACGTTCTGCAGCAGCAGCCTCACGGCGCATATCATAGAGCTTCGCGGCCAGGAGTTCTGCCGCCTTCGCACGGTTCTGGTGCTGGGACTTTTCCGCACACACGACCATGATCCCGGTTGGCAGGTGGGTCATGCGAACAGCAGATTCGGTCTTGTTGACGTGCTGTCCACCGGCACCGGACGCCCGCATCGTGTCCACACGGACCTCGCCCATATCGAGATCGGCTTCGATATCATCGGGCTTGGGCATAATCGCGACTGTGGCGGCAGAGGTATGGATCCGCCCCTGGCTTTCCGTCGCCGGTACACGCTGAACACGGTGCACACCGCTTTCGAACTTCAACCGCCCGAACACACCTGCCCCAGACACAGAGGCAATGACTTCCTTATAGCCGCCATGCTCACCCTCGGAGGCGCTGTCGAGTTCCCAGGTCCAGCCCTGAAGCTGAGCATAACGCTCATACATGCGGTAAAGATCACCGGCGAAAAGTGCCGCCTCATCCCCGCCCGTACCGGCACGGATTTCGACCAGGGCGTTCGCATTATCGTCCTTGTCCTTTGGCAGGAGCAGAAGGTTCATCGCATGCTCGAGATCGGGAAGTCGTTCCTTGAGTTCGTAAAACTCATCCTTCGCCATTTCCGCCATCTCAGCATCATCGGAATTCATCATCTCTTCGAGATCGATGAGTTCCTGTCGCGCTGCTTTCAGCTCAGCCGCCTTCTCGGCGACGGGCTTGAGCTCGGCGTGCTCCTTGGAGAGCTTGACGATCTCACTTGCGTCTCCGGCTGCGCCGAGACGGGCTTCGACCTGGTCGAAGCGGTCGATGACTTGTTCGAGGCGGGTTTCAGGTGCGTGCATAGGGTCGAACTAACACCGCTTTGCCTCCAAGAAAATGCCCGGACGCTGTTACGCCACCGCTAGATCAGCGTCAGCGCACCACAAACCGCCATCCCCACCAGCGACAGGCTGGACAAGGCAAAGACGCCAAAACGGGCCGGGATAAAGTTCCAGGTCGACTGAATAAGGCTGTGCACAATGCGCAGGATCACATAGGCCCAAGCCAGACCCAGAGCGATCGGATCCACTGCATCGGCGAGGTGAAGATAAAAGGCGAGCGCAAAGAAGATCGTAGGCTGTTCGTGCAGGTGATTGTAATTGTCCGCGATCCGGCTGACTTCGGGCGGCAGAACGTCCATTTCGGACTTCGACTTCATTTTCGTGGCATCAATGCCCGCCTTCTGCATCGCAGGAATTCGCGTTGCATACATCCAGAACCACATCACCAGCGTCCAGATGATCATGGCCAGTATCGGCGTTAAAATCGTAGACATTCCACCCTCCCCGGAATCACATTTCCCGACAGAAGATTGACCGGAAAACTCTGAAAAGGCGAGCTGTTTTTGTCAGCCTAGGTCTGACCCGTTTTCAGCTTTACATCTGATACGGGCGCTTCATAGGCATCGAAAGCGTCCAGAATGTCCTCAATCTTGTCGCTGACCTTGAGGGCATTGCGGTGAAGCGGGCGCAAGAACCCCTCTTCCGTCATCTGATCGAGGAAGGCCACCAAGTGGTCGAAATACCCGTCCACATTAAGCAGTCCGACAGGATAATCGTGGCGTCCAAGCTGGCCCCAGGTCCAGATCTCGAACAGCTCTTCCATCGTACCGATACCCCCCGGCAAGGCGATAAAGCCTTCCGACAGCTCAACCATTAGCGCCTTGCGCGCATGCATGGACTGAACGACGCGCAGTTCGGTGAGTTCCATGTGCGCGATTTCCTTGAGCGCCAGGAATTGCGGGATGACGCCGATCACCTTGCCTTTTGCCGCAAGAGCCGCATCGGCGACCTCGCCCATTAGCCCGACCTGGCCGCCGCCATAGACTGTCGTGATGTCGCGCCGTGCCAGCGTCTGCCCAACAGCCCGAGCCGCTGTGATAAAACCGGGCTTCGCCCCGGAATTAGACCCGCAATACACGCAAATGGATTTCATTACCCGCTTCCCGAAATCAGACCTGTCGCACTACATCTTGCGACGCTGCGATGCTGTCTACACCTCTGTCAGGGCCTCTGCAAAGCGTTTGAAACCGTTGATGATGAGCGACCTATCGACCCCCAATAGCTTATCGCCAATATTGATCTCAATGGCCGGATGAGCTTGTTCCGGATAGTCCCAGCAACGCGAAAACAGCCAGATATGCTGCTCTTGCGCAACGCGATCACGCGCGCGCTCTATCGCCTCAATCGATGCATCAACTTCAATATGGAAAAGATTGGTCTGCGGCGGGGTGACGCTGAGCCGGTCTAACCGGTCGATCTCATTCGCGAGGGCCTTCGCGCAGCTGACGAGTTCCGGCATTTGCGCAATCACCGCGTCCAGACGATCAAGCGCATCGACGATAAAGGGCAAGCCGACGGGCAGCATTCCGCCCATGCGGGCCCGCCATATCCGCGCTTGCTCAATAAAGGGCTCGCTCCCCACCAGAACGGCTCCGGACATGGCGCCGATATCCTTGTAAAGCGAGACATAGACGCTCTCAAAACCGTCGCAGATATCCGCATAGCTTCGATTGTCATAAGCCTGCCGAAGCGACCAGAGCCTCGCCCCGTCCATATGCAGGGCGACACGATATGCGTTGGCGCGTTCTTTTATGGCCTCCAGCCCCTCCCACGACGGCAAGAGCCCACCATTATGGCGCTGGCCGAGCTCAAGAAAGAAACACCCGGCATCTTGAGGTATGTCATCCGCGTTCAGCACCTCATTCCAGCGCCCGACTTTGCCCAGCTCAAGATCGTGCAAATGATGGACACCTTCATGCTCGTGCAGCAGGAGATGAGAGGTTGGATGCAAGGCGAGCCTGGGCCGTTCTACCGTGTCGCAATGGATCCGCGCCGCAACGCCTTGCGCCATGGTGCCGGTGGGAAACCAGAGCGCGGCCGGCTTGCCGGTCAGCTCCGCGACACGCGCTTCCAGCGCCTCCGCGCTCGGCCCGCTGCAATAGTATTCCCAGACATCAGCACCTGTCTCAATCCGCGCCGCAAGCCTGCGCAGGCGTTCGGATGGGGTTTGCGGTGCTTGAAACGGGAAACCCAGATCAATCTCGCACTGGGACTTGAGATCTGGCTTGGAAGCCGCCGGCATCAGGAAAAGGCCTCGGCGACGACCTTGCTCCAACCGACAAAAACATCCCCATCGCGCTCAATCACGGGACGTTTGATCAGGGTCGGATTCTCGGCCAGCAAACCCGCAGGATCCGTCTCGGCGCGGGAACGATCCGCCTCATCTAGGCCGCGCCAGGTCGTGGAGCGCGTATTGACCAAGGCTTTCGCACCGGCCTTCTCCAGCCAAGTCGGGAGCTTGGAGACCAGATCCGCCTCCGCACGAATATCGACGAATTGCGCCTCGGGCAGGGCTTTAAGCGCTTTTTTGCAGGTATCACAGTTTTTCAGGCCGTATAGCGTCGTCATCGTCTGCCTCCAGGAATCATGACCCTGATTTAGACCCCCAGCGGATGCACGGGGCAAGGCGCGGTATCGTGTCCAATGCACCACAGCGGCGAACCGGAATTCGCCTGAGGCATGTCTGCGATTGATGCCCGCGCGGGGATAAAGTTAACTCGCCCCGTTCTTGCTTAACTCGCCTTTACCGTGTCAGGCAGAACCAAGGCTGAGAGGGGGCCTTCAAATGGGGAAAGTCGCACAGCGCAGAGCCGGTTTCTTCCTGGCGCTCTGGGTGCTGGCCTGGACAGGGCTTGGCATGGCGTCCCAGGCGCAAGCGAGTGACGAACAGGACGAGGCGTTTGAACGGCGCATTGGCGTCTTTGGCGACAGCCTGGCAGATGGGCTCTGGGTGGGGCTGCAACGCGGGCTTCGCGCCGAGCCTCGCGCCGGCGATATCATTCAGCTCAGTGAGGTCTCCACCGGCCTGACCAACTACGTCTATCGCGATATCAGCGAGAAGACTCGCGATCAGCTCAGCCGGGAAGACTATGACACGGCTGTGGTTTTATTCGGCTCCAATGACATTCAAGGCATACGCACGGATCAGGGCGTCTACCGGTTTCGCAGCGATGCCTGGGAGGCCGTTTATCGCGAACGTATTCGCGATATTGTCACGCAGCTTCAAGCCGATGGGGCCGAGGTCTATTGGGTCGGCCTGCCGGTCATGCGGTCCAATGGCTATAACGCCAATACCATCTATTTGAACGCACTCTTCCGCGAAGAGGTCGAAAGCCTGGGCGCGGTTTTCATCGACACCCGCGACGTCACCGGCGATGAGAATGGCGAGTATGCGCCTTACCTCCCCGACAGTCGCGGAACGCCGCGCCTGGTCCGCGCAGATGATGGCATACACTTCACACTGACGGGCTATACGCGCATGGCGGCCCCGGTTGTCAGCGCGATCCGTGAAAACTGGGACAATCCACGCCGTCGCGAGCGCGAACAAGTGGCAGAAACCCCTGCAGAAACGCGGCCCGCCGGGTGGCTGGACCTTTTGATCAATGGCGAGGCCTATGTCTGCCAGCCCGTCAGCGTCGAGGGCACGCCGCTTGCCAGCGGTACAGCGCCTTCCGCGAGCGAATAGGCCCATCCTCGCATGTTGTTTCCCACCCTCACCTTCGGGGTTTTCTTCCTCCTCGTCCTGTCCATGGCCTGGGCACTCGATCGGGAAAACGGGCGCCGCAAACTCCTGCTGCTTGTGGCGAGTTATGTTTTCTATGGGTGGTGGGATTGGCGGTTTTGCGGACTTCTGGCCGCCAGCTCGATTATCAATTGGGCCTTTGGCCGTGTGATCGGCTCAATGCCCGCCAGTCCCTTGCGGGCACTGCTGATTATCCTGGCGATCCTGGTCAATCTGGGCGTTCTGGCCTTCTTCAAATATTATGGCTTCTTTATTGAGAACCTCGCCGAAGCCCTGACCCAGCTGGGCTGGCAACGTGATCTCCCGCTTCTCCAGGTGATCCTGCCGGTCGGCATCTCCTTTTATACCTTCCAGGGCATCTCCTACATCATCGACATCAAGCGCGGTGAAGCGGACCACCGGGCCGGGCTGGTCGATGCGATGCTTTATATCTCCTTCTTTCCGCAACTGGTCGCCGGTCCGATTGTGCGGGCGAAGGATTTCATGCCGCAATTGGCAAGCGCGCCGCGGATCAGCCGCGGTGCTGTCACGCTGGGCCTTTTGCTGATCATTTGGGGGCTGTTCAAGAAAACCGTAATCGCCAATGAACTCGCCACCGGGCTGGTTGATCCGGTGTTTTATGCCCCGGGGGAGTATGGCGGGCTGGACCGCCTCTTCGCCGTTTACGGCTATGCCGTTCAGATCTATTGCGACTTCTCCGCCTATTCAGATATCGCCATCGGCTGTGCTGCTCTTCTGGGCTATCGCTTCAATCGTCATTTCGACCAACCCTATCGCGCCCGGTCCTTCCAGGAATTCTGGCGCCGCTGGCACATCTCCCTGTCCACCTGGCTGCGTGATTATCTCTACAAACCGCTGGGCGGAAGCCGCGGGGGCGAGTTCGGCACCCAGCGCAATTTGATGATCACCATGCTTTTGGGCGGGCTTTGGCACGGGGCCGCCTGGACCTTTCTTGCCTGGGGCTTGCTGCATGGCTTGGCGCTCGCCCTGGAGCGTGCACTCGGTCTGGCTCGACCTGGCCGGAGCGTGATCAGCCTGGTCATAACCTTTCACGTTGTCTGCCTTGCCTGGATCCTGTTCCGCTCGCCGGACTTCGCGACCGCCTGGGTCTATCTGACCGACTGGCGCTTTATCGCGGACCCGGTGCAATTGCTCAGCCCGGCCCTGGCAGGACTGGTCGTTTTCGGTTTGGCCATGCACGCATTCCCACCACGCGGGATCGAATTCCTCGCCGGGGCGATGGCGCGGCTGCGCTCGCCAACCATCGCAGTGTCTGCGGCACTCCTCTTCACCCTGATCGACGCGCTGCGTCCTCCAGGGATCGCCCCATTCATCTATTTCCAGTTCTAGGAGGCTTGGCATGCAGGACGACCCTCACCGCGAACGCCTATTTGAGCCCCCAGAAGAAGAGCTGGAACATCACCGCAGCCGTCTCTGGCTGAGCCATGGTGTGACACTGTCCGTCTTGCTCGTCGCCGTCTTGAATCCGGTCTCGCTCGAGCGCTGGGCTGCCGCGAATCCCCCAAGCTGGGCAGTCGAGACAGTGCGTCTCACCGTCGGCGTCTGGTCGGAACGCATGCAGATGGCCGGGCTTGATGCCCCGCGAAACTGGGTGGATGAACGCTGGCAGGATATTAAGCGTACCGGCTGGGAGGACCTTTTCCCCGAGGAAGCACCGGAAGAAGACACACCAGACGCTGCACAAACACCGCAGTGAACGCGTTGATGGAGCCTAGGGCCTGCGGCTAGTCTGCCGCCCTGTGCAAATTGAGCCGCATCAATGATCTTATCTCGCATCACCCGCGCCATCCGCGAGCAGAACTGGTTCGCTGTCGTCCTGGAATTCGTCATTGTGGTGGTCGGTGTCGCGGCCGGTTTCCAGCTTACCCAGCGCTACGACCAGGCACAGGTCGCAGGACGCGAAGCGGGGTATCTGCAGGGCATCGCCACCGACTACATGATCTACCAAAACATCTCGATCTGCCGCATGGATGTGGAAGCGGAAATCATGCGCGGACTGACGCATTTAATCGATGCGCTGGACGGTCGAGAACTCACTGAACGAGAACACGAGCGGGCTTTGTTTGCCATCACCATGAGCCAGGTCTCACAACCCGGCCTGCTGCTTGAGGGCAATACCAGCGCCCTGGTAGCCGGTGACCTCGTCGGCATCATTTCCGACGACCAGCTGCGCGGCCTCATCCTCGCTGCCCAGAGTATTTCCACCAGCACCGTCACCAGCATGGCGCAAGTCCATGACTTCCTCTTGGCGATGCCGCGTATCGACCGTTTCACTACGCGGGCATTAGACGAGGAAAACGGTTTCTTCGTCGCTAGCGATTTCGATCTCGATGCCATGCGGGCCGAGCCAGACATACGCAATACACTGATCGATCTGCACAATCTTCACCGCTCCGCCCAGGCCAATGATGAACGCCAGAAACAGGCGATTGACAATGTGCTCGAGCGTCTCGCTGAGATGGGTGTCAGAGAGGCTCCGGTAGAAGAACCGGCTTGCTGGGCCGGACCACTACCGACGGCGGATGTGGACTAGCTACTCCGCTGCCGCCTCTTCCGCCTCGCGTTCCTTGCGCATCACATCGGCCCGCGCTTCGACCATTTCGACGATATGATCGACCATTTCTTCATTGGTCACATTATGGTCGGGTCGGCCGGAGACATACATCTTGCCGGAGCCTGCACCGCCGCCGGTAAAGCCCAGATCCGTCATCAGCGCCTCGCCGGGCCCATTGACCACACAGCCAATGATCGACAGCGAAATCGGCTCGGAAATGTGCGAGAGACGGTCTTCCAGGGTTTCCACCGTGCGGATCACATCAAACCCCTGACGCGCGCAGGAGGGGCAGGCGATGATATTGACGCCGCGGGTGCGCAGCCCCAGGGATTTGAGAATGTCAAACCCGACGCGGACTTCCTCTTCCGGCTCTGCCGACAGCGAAACACGGATCGTATCGCCAATACCGGCCCAGAGGAGATTGCCCATGCCGATCGAGGATTTCACCGTACCGATACGCTGACCACCGGCCTCGGTCACCCCAAGATGCAAAGGCGCATCGGTGGCTTCTGACAGCGCCTGATAGGCTGCAACAGTGAGGAAGGCGTCGGAGGCTTTCACCGATATCTTGTAATTGCGGAAGTCGAGGTCTTCGAGGATGCGGGCATGATCAAGCGCGCTCTCCACCATCGCTTCCGGACAGGGCTCACCATATTTTTCCAGCAAATGCTTCTCAAGCGAACCGGCATTGACGCCAATGCGGATGGAACACCCATGATCGCGCGCAGCCTGGACGACCTCCTTCACGCGATCGATCGAGCCGATATTGCCCGGATTGATCCGCAAGCACGCCGCCCCCGCAATCGCCGCCTCAATCCCGCGCTTATAGTGAAAGTGGATATCGGCCACGAGCGGCACTTCGGCCGCCTTGGCGATTTCCTTGAAAGCCGTCGTGGAGTCTTCATCGGGGCAGGAGACACGCACGATATCCACCCCTGCTTCCTCGCAGCGGCGGATCTGCCCGATCGTGCCGGACACATCCGTCGTCGGCGTGTTCGTCATCGTTTGCACGCTGATCGGAGCATCCCCGCCCACAGCCACTTTACCGACCATGATCTGGCGGCTCTTGCGGCGTTCAATCATGCGCCAGGGGCGCACGGAACGGGGATCTTTATCGGCAGCAGACATGACAGACTCCATCGCTCTGGCGCTGGATATAGCGCCTCAATGGCATCCTTGCGAGGATTGAAGACTGATTATTGTGGCTCGGTTTCAGCCTGGGCCAGCTGGGTGAGGGAGATATTTTCCAGAGTAATGCCGGTTTCACCCAGCACGCCCATATTCATCCCGTCCAGTTCGACCTCTATCGCACCGGCATCGCGCGCCGTGACTGTCAGGCCGTTTTCATTGGCTGCATAGGTCTCGCCGGCCGCCAGTTCACGCGCGAAGAGCACACGACCAGAAGCGTCGCGGACTTCGATCCAGGTTGGCGCCAGAGCCCGCATCAGAACCGAAGACACCTGCGTCTCGCCCAATGGCAAACCATTCCAGATCTCTTCCACCGTGACCGGCTCGAGCGCGGCATTGAAGTCAGCACGCGCCCATTCCGGCGCCGCATCCGGCGGAGAGGGCAAATTACTCAGCCCGCCCGATTGGCCAGCCTGGTCGGCGTACCAGAATGCGACAGCAGTCAGGCTTGCCAGGACGAGCACCGCGCCGACAATACCGCGCGGCAACTTGATTTCACGGCGGATGCGGGCAGCAGCCGTTGGCTGAGCGCGACCGGTTTCAGTATCGACCTCGCGCTTGAATTGCTCAACGATCACATAGCCATCAAGACCCAGGAAGGTTGCGTAAGTGCGCAGATATCCAATCGCATAAGCCCGGGCCGGCAGGCCGCGCGGATCCATATCTTCAAGGGCTTCAAGATAATCCTGACGGACACGCGTACGCGATGCAGCTTCGCTGAGCGAATAGCCGGCGCGCTGGCGGGCGTCCCGCAAACGCTCACCTGCACTCATATGGATCGTTTCGGCACCATCGCCGGAAAACACCGCATCGACGGGAACAAAACCCGTGCTCATCATCCCACCTGACATAACACCGCCGCTCTCGCGTTTGGAGCGATCTCACCCAAAGCTACACGGAATAAGGGATTTCTCCGAACCGTATGCCCCTATAAGATCAAATATTAACCTCGTTTTCAACAGCCTCTTTTGGAAGTCCGGCCTCTTCCCCGGCTTCAAGAAGCAAGGAACGCAGGCTGTTCACCGGACTATCCATGTATGTAGCAAGCCAGGTGCCAAGCTTGCCGGCGTCCAGTCCTTCAACGAGTTTTTTGATCGGTCCGACATTCACAGCGGCCATGGAGAGGCTCTCATAGCCCAGGGCAATCAGCACGGCAGCTTCCAAGGGGCGAGACGCTGTTTCACCGCAAATGGAAACCGACACCCCCGCGGCAGCGCATTTCGTCTGGATCTGTTTGAACAATCCGAGCGCTGACGGGCTCAGCACATCATAGCGATTGGAAACACGATCATTTTGTCGGTCTGCAGCGAAGAAGTATTGCATCAGGTCATTGGCGCCGACCGATACGAAATCGACCATTGGCAAAACCTGATCAATCGCCCAGGCGATCCCCGGTGTCTCGAGCATAATGCCGATCTCGACATTGTCCGGCATTTCGTGGCCGCGGCGATGGGCCTGCTCGAGTTCCTTCTCCATCATCTCGCGTGCCGCATGCATTTCCCACGGCGCGGCAATCATCGGGAACATAACGCGCAAATCGCGGCCCGCAGCGGCCCGGATCAAGGCGCGCAGCTGATAGCGCAGCAGCCCGGGACGATCCAAACCCATGCGGATTGCACGCCAGCCCAGGGCCGGGTTCGGTTCAATCGTTGAAGGCGCAAACGGCGCAACCTTGTCACCACCCAAATCCAGCGTGCGGAAGATGACGGGCTTGTCTCCCGCTGCATCCAGAACAGAACCGTAGACTTTTTCCTGCGCTTCCAGACGCGGCAAGGTATCGGCGACCATGAATTGGAATTCGGTCCGGAAAAGCCCAACGCCATCAGCACCGGTTTCCTCAAGGCGCGTCATCTCGATCAGTAGGCCCGCATTCATCTGGACATTGATGCGACGCCCATCGCGCGTCACTGCCGGACCACGCAATTCCGCATAGGAGCGCACGCGCGCCGACTGCGCCTGCATGCGCTCTGTATAGGTC
>JAAEZM010000026.1 GCA_018222865.1 Alphaproteobacteria bacterium | reverse complement strand
GACCTGGCGCATCCGAGCGGGCGAGGTGACCCAGGATGCCGAAGACCAGATGATGTATTACCGCGACGCTCAGCTCGAAGTGATGGGTGTTCCGGTCCTCTATGCTCCCGTCTTTGCCCACCCCGATCCATCCTCTGAACGACGATCGGGTTTTCTGGTTCCCAAGGTCGGCGCCTCTAACCGCTTGGGTGCGGTCTACCAGCAACCCTATTACTGGTCGATTTCCCCCCATCAGGATCTTGTCATCGCACCTCGCTATATGGGCAATGTGAACCCGCTTCTCTACGCCGAATACCGCAAGCGTTTCTGGTCGGGATCCATGGCGTTTGAGGGCAGCTTCACCCATGAAGGTGAGCTTGATGCCGATGGTATTCCTGATGCCAATGCAGAAGACCAATGGCATATTTTTGGCGGCGGCCAGTTCCAGATCAACAATACGATGCGATGGGGCTTCGGCGTTCAGCGCTCTTCATACGATCTATATCTGCAGCGTTACGATTTTTCCGAACGGGATATTGATCGCGATAATCTTTTGACCGCACCAGCCGCGATGCTTGCCAGCCAGGTTTTCGTGGAGCATCGCGGCGCGAATAGCTATGGTTCTGCCGTTGCTGCCGATTACCAATCCATCACTCCCGGGCGGAATGATGAGACACTTCCAGTCATTCAGCCTCTGGTCCAGTATCGCCAGGTTTTCGCCCTTCCCGACGAATGGGGTCGCGTTAATCTGGACTTTGGAGCCGCTTCAATCGAGCGTAGCGAAGGACGCGATTATCGCAGGGCAAGCGCAGGACTGGAATGGCGAAACCGCTGGATTTCTTCCACCGGCATCGTCGTAGAGCCATTCGCTTTGGCGCGCGCTGATAGCTTCGAGGTCAGTGACCTTGACCCCGCGGTCTATGGCTACACTGAGGACAGTTTCAGCCGCGGTGTAGGTCTCGCCGGCGTGGAAATCAGCTATCCTTTCTATCGCCCGGGACGGGTTGTGGACTGGGTCGTTGAGCCCGTCCTGTCCACGACTTATGCCAGCGATGACCCGGTTCGCAGTCAAATTATCAATGAAGATAGCGACGCGCTTGATCTTGATGAATACTTGCTCTTCGATCCGACACGAGCTGCCGGCGTCGACGTCTGGGAGGAAGGGCATTGGGCGGCAGCGGGTGTGCGTGCAACAGCACAATGGGGGCGCCGGAATAACGTTCGAGCTTTCTTCGGTCAGGGCCATAGATTTTCGGGTGAAACCGCATTTGACGAGGCCAGCGGTGTATTCGAGGACAGCACCGATTACATCACCTCGGCACAGGTCAACTGGAATGCTTTCTCAGTCGAAATGTCGGCCCGGCTAGACCAGAATGATTTCGACGTGAATCGTCTCGATTTTGCGACTCGATACGGCAACGAGAGAATAAATGTAGATCTGCGATACACGGATATCAGCGATGAAGCTTCCCTACGTGCAGTGCGTCGCGAGATCCAAGGAAGGTTTGACATTGCCGTCACTGAAAACTGGAGCCTGGTTGGACGGGCGATACACGACTTGCGCCTCGATTTAACGCGTCGCCGCGAAGTCGGGTTGCGCTATCAGGATGAATGCACACAATTCGATATCATCTACGAAACTCAAGAGAGCACGAATGAGTTGATTGGCGACTCCCAATCGATCCGTATTGAAGTGGTTCTTCTCACCTTGGGTGGCGTTACCGATGGCTAGAAGCCGCATCTCGTGATTGCGCCTGCTGGCGCAATCAGTATTGTTCCGCCTAAAGCCAAAATCAGATGCCCCATGACACGTTGTAAATCTATCGTAATCGCCGGACTGATCGCGCTGGGAAGCTTGCTTCCGCAGACCGCTTCAGCACAAATCACCGAAGGCATCGCCGCGCTCGTCAATGACGAGCCGATCACCACGGTGGATGTTCGCAATCGAATGCGCCTCATCATTTCCTCGACTGGCCTTGGTCAACTCGACGAAGAAGCGCTGACACGTGTTCAGGACCAAGCCATTCGCGGCCTGGTCGATGAACATCTTCAGCTGCAGGCCGCCGCCGAATACGAAATCGAAATCTCCGATGAGGAGATCCTGGGGTCTCTTGAGGACCTGGCGGTTCGAAATAATGCGACAGTAGATGAAATCGTCACAGACCTCGCCGCTTCCGGCGTAGACGTCTCGACACTGCGCCATCAGCTTGAAGCCGAGATGGCCTGGCAGATCCTGGTGAATGGTCGCTTTGGTTCACGGATCCGTATTTCCGATCAGCAGATCGAGCTGGTACTGGAGCGCCTGGCGGCGAGCGCATCCCAGCCGCAATTCCGCATTTTCGAGATCTTTTTCGAGATCACGACGGCGAATGGTGAAGAAGAAGCTGTGCAGCGCGTTGTTGGCGTCATGCAGCAATTGCAGCAAGGCGCCCCATTCCCGGAATTGGCACGTCAATTCTCAGATTCATCCTCTGCGGCCAATGGCGGCGATATTGGCTGGATCGTGGCTTCACAGCTGCAGCCCGAAGTCGCAACGATTATTCCGCAGCTCATGCAGCAATATAACGCATCGGGCGGCCGGGGTGCCCTGTCGACACCGATCCGCGTGCCTGGCGGCTTCATGGTCGTGGCCTTGGTCGGCGCGCGCGACGGCACGACGACCCTGCAATATGAATTGACCCAGATCACGCTTCCCAACGCCTCTGTAAACGAAGACAGCCAGTCCGAGCTTGCTGCAGTCAGCCAGGGCGATCTGACCTGTGAGAGTGCTGAGAGCGCCGCGAGCGGGATTGAAGGCGCCATTGTCACCCCGCTGGGCCAGATCTCAGCGGGTGATCTCTTGCCTGCTATCCGCGATGCGCTCGAGCCCTTGGGCCCGGGTGAGAATACAGGCGCGATCCAGACTGCCGCCGGCTTGCAGACCATTATCGTTTGCGACCGTCAGATTGCCGGCCCCGGCGTGCCGACGCGCGATGATATTGAAGGCCAGCTTCGCGGCCAGCAACTCTCCCTGCACTCACGCCGCTGGCTTCGCGACCTGCGCCGCGAGAGCACGATCGAGATCCGCAATTGATGTCACCAGGTCGCCCGCTTGGGGTCTCCATGGGTGATCCGGCCGGTATTGGTCCGGAGATTATCCTGAAGGCCTGGTCGGCTCTGCGTGAAACATCATCGAACTTCTTCGCAATTGGCCGGGCCGAGGCTTTCGCGGCCCTGCCAGGCGGTGTGCCCGTTCAGCCCATCCAATCTCCGAGCGAAGCGCCGGAGGTGTTTGGGAGCGCCTTGCCACTCCTGCCCATCACAGAGGCTCTGAGTGATGATTTTGCGCCTGGCCGCGCTGATCCCGCAAACGCCATGGCCATCCAGTCATCCATCGATACCGGTGTCGCCCTGTGTCTGGAAGAAAAAGCCAGTGCTCTGATCACCGCCCCGATCGCAAAAAGCATCATGTATGAGGCCGGGTTTGATTTTCCAGGCCATACTGAATACCTCGCAGAGCTCACAAAAGCCGCGGAACATGATGGACCGCGCGGCCCGGCGATGATGCTGGCTGGAGGCGGGCTGCGGGTCGTTCTCGCCTCTATCCATGAGCCACTTCTCAAGGCGGTTTTTGATCTCGATCAAGATCATATCGCGCATATTGCACGACTGACTCATGCCGCACTGAAGCGCGATTTCGGCTTACCCAGACCCCGCCTGGCTTTGGCCGGCCTCAACCCCCACGCGGGAGAGCAGGGCAAGCTGGGTCGCGAGGAAATCGACATCCTCATTCCGCTCGCACAAAAGCTCCGCGCGGAAGGGCTTGAGATCACCGATCCGCTGCCCCCCGACACCATGTTCCATGCAGAAGCACGTGCCAGTTACGACGCGGCGATCTGCCTTTATCATGATCAAGGCCTGATCCCGGTCAAAACGCTGGATTTTCATGGCGGCGTCAACATCACCCTCGGCCTGCCGATAATTCGGACCTCCCCCGATCATGGAACAGCGTTCGACATTGCCGGTCAGGACCGGGCAAAACCGGACAGCCTGATCGCCGCCCTCCGGATGGCGGAGGAGATTGCGGGCCATCGACATGGCTGAAGATCCGCTTCCCCCCCTTCGCGAGGTCATCGCCGCACATGATCTTGGCGCCAAGAAAGCCTTCGGTCAGCACTTCCTGCTCGACCTTAATCTGACGCGAAAGATCGCCGGGCTTGCGGGGGATATGAGTGGCTCCCATGCGATGGAGGTCGGCCCGGGTCCTGGCGGTTTGACTCGCGGCATTCTCGCCCTCGACCCCCGCCGTCTCACGGTCGTGGAGAAGGATGAGCGTTTCCTCGGCGCGCTCGATGATATCGCGAAGGCCTTCCCACAAAAGATGGATATTGTCCGCGACGATGCTCTGGCCGTCTCCGAGGCGGATTTCATGGACGGCGAGGACAAGGTCATCCTCTCAAACCTTCCCTACAATGTCGGCACGCTCCTCCTGATCAAATGGCTCGAAGCCGAACCGATCTGGTGGCGCCGCGCCGTTTTGATGTTTCAGCGCGAAGTGGCCGATCGCGTGGTCGCAACAGTCGGATCGAAAGCCTATGGACGCCTCGCCATATTGTCCCAATCGGTCTGTTCTGCACGCCTTGCCCTGAAAATCCCGGCCCGGGCCTTTACCCCACCGCCCAAGGTGGAATCGGCCGTCGTGGTGCTCGATCCCCTGCCCCGGGAAGAACGTTTCGACGATCTTGAAGCCCTCGGCATCGTCACGGCATCCGCTTTCGGTCAGCGCCGCAAAACCTTGCGCAAGAGCCTTGGACAAGCAGCGTCAAAATGCGGGATGTCGTCCGATGAACTCCTTGAACGCGCTGATATCGATCCCTCAGCGCGGGCGGAGACGATCTCGATAGAGGGGTTTCAGAAACTTGCACGCATCTGGCGGGATGCGAAGGCGTAAACCAGCGCCCTCCTTCGCCTCCGATTCAGGCCCCGGCCTCACCCCAGCCACTATAACTCAACGCCCAATCCTTCTCCCCTAGGGGAGAAGTGTCTCGGACAAAGTCCGGGACGATGAGGGGGCAGCGCGACGTCGGACTAGGCCACACGCCGATTTTGCCTGAAACATATAAAGTTTCTAATGCGGATGGGGTGATGGGTTTGTCTTGGAAAGTAGTGGAATGGGCGGCCCGTATGGTGGCACAGGGCGCGATCTTTTATTCCGTTCACCACTAGTTTCCACGGATTCACTTCTTCCCCCGGATTTGCTCCGGAGGCTGCCTGACCCTTGCGCATTCTCGCATCGCTCTGCCATGCCCCGGCCACCATACCAAGGGAGCAATAAATTCAGGGGAGAACAGTATTGGGATCAGGCTCGCGCCCTTGACCGGCCCTACTGCCCCATCAGCTCAGCGACAAAACCGCCCAGCCAGGGGTGGCGATTGCGCTTGAGGCGTTCGGCATGGAGGATCTGGTTCAACTTCTCCAGCGCCCGGGCGAAGTCATCATTGACGATGACATAATCATACTCATCCCAATGAGAGATCTCGTCCTTGGCGCGAGCCATACGCTCTGTGATGATCTCATCAGGGTCCTGGCCGCGCTTGCGCAGGCGCTCTTCCAGAAGATCGAGCGATGGCGGCAGGATGAAGACGCGAAGCGTATCCTCCGGCGCTTGCTCGGCAATCTTGCGAGCCCCCTGCCAATCGATATCGAAGATCACGTCGCGGCCTTCATCAATCGCTTCGAGAACAGGGGTCTTCGGCGTGCCATAATAGCGACCAAAGACTTCCGCCCACTCGAAGAAATAGCCTTCATCAATCCGCGCCTTGAACTCTTCAACGGAGAGGAATTCATAGTCCTGTCCATTGATCTCACCCGGTCGCGGCTTGCGTGTTGTCGCGGAAACGGAGAGAACGACATCGGGATTTTGCGTCAGCAAACGCTTGGCGAGCGTCGTCTTACCTGCCCCGGATGGGCTCGACAGATTGATCAGAACGCCACGGCGACGTCCCCGGAAAATCGGGCCGGAGTAACCGTCATTCGACATTCTGAATCTGCTCCCGAAACTGATCGATCGTGTTCTTCAAGGCGAGGCCGATAGCGGTAAGGCTCGAATCGGCGGCCTTTGAACATAACGTGTTCGCCTCCCGATTAAACTCTTGTGACAAAAAGTCGAGCTTGCGGCCCACTGGTGAACCTGCCTGAAGCAGTTCCCGGGCGGCGATGACATGGGCCTCGAGGCGGTCGATTTCCTCGCGGACATCCATTTTGATCGACATGGCGGCAGCTTCCTGAGCCAGCCGCTCCTCATCCAGCCCTTCGGGCAGAAGCTCCGCGAATTTCGCAGCTATCCTGTCCTTAATGCCCTTGCTGCGCGCCGAGGCGCAGGCAGCGGCTTGTCCGGTAAGCTGTTCGATATCATCGATGTGGGCATTCAAGACCGGCAAGAGCGCAGCGCCCTCTTCCGCGCGCGCCGACTTCAATCCGGCAAGCGCCTCTCCCAGGCTTTCAAGGATGGCCTTGTCGAGTGCGACCAGCGCGTCTGCATCCTCTTCTTCCACGCCCGTCTTCAACACGCCTTCCAACCGGAGTACACCGTCCAGACGTGCCGGCACCACATCATCCCGGTCGCCAATCGGTCGGGCGGCATCCAGAAGCGCATGTGCATGAGCAATATCGACACTCAGGGCCCGCTCGGACGCCTCCTGGCGAAGATTGAGGCTGAGCTGAAGATTACCCCGTGCGAAATGGTTTTTCGCCAGCTCGCGCGACTTGATATCGAGCCGGTCGAAACCCGGGGGCAAACGCAAACGCGCTTCCAGCCCTTTGCCATTAACGCTTCGGACTTCCCAGCTCCAGCGCGCGCTGCCCTGGGAACCATCCGTCCGGGCAAATCCCGTCATTCCGGACAAGACGCCCATTAGCGCCCTGCCTGACGGCGTTCACGCTCAATCTGGCGCCAGCGACGCACATTGCGCTGGTGCTCGGCATAGGTGTCGGCAAATGCATGTCCACCCGAGCCATCTGCAACAAAGAAAAGTGCCGTCGTTTCAGCCGGATTGAGCACGGCGCGAATAGCCTCTGTTCCCGGGTTGGCGATTGGCGTCGGAGGCAGGCGCGAAATCTGATAGGTATTCCACGCATTATCCTCATTATCGATCTCAGAGCGGCGCAGACCTCTGCCAAGCGGCTCGCCCTGGGATATGCCGTAAATGATCGTCGGGTCGCTCTCCAGCCGCATGCCGCGACGCAAACGGTTTATGAAGACGCCAGCGACTTCAGCACGCTCACCTCCCAGCCCCGTCTCTTTCTCAACGATTGAGGCCAGAATAATCGCTTCCTCGGGGCTCTCCAGCGGCAGGTTCTCGGCGCGTTGAGGCCAAAGGGCTTCCAGAAGCGCCGCTTGGTCCGCTTGCATGCGTTCGATCAATTCCTGGCGCGATGTCCCCCGTGTCACAAAGAAAGTCTCTGGCAGAAGCGAACCTTCTGGCGGGGTGGAGGCAATATCGCCCGTAAGGACAGCCTCCGCCTCGAGCGCGCGCACAATCATCGCACTTGTCAGCCCTTCCGCCAGGGTGATGGAATGCTGGACGGTTTGGCCTGAGCGCAGCAATTCATACACCTGGGCCATGGATGCACCGGCAGGGATCTCATACTCGCCTGCCCGCAAGGACCGGTCGCCCTCGTCGAGGGTAATGGCATAGCGGAAGATCCGCGCATCGGAGATCACGCCCTCGGACTCCAATTGCTGACCAATCCGGATCAAGCCGGCACCGCGCGGCAAAAGCGTGACCGCGTCCTGCGCCAACGGCCCGGGACGTTCAAACTCGCTCATCATCCAGCGATATCCGCCATAAAGACCACCGGCACCGACAAGCGCCAGCACCACTAGGGCGATCAGTGATCCAATCAGGATTTTCGGCCAGACCGATTTCGGCTTGGCGGTTTCTGCTTCACTCATACGCGTCCCCGAAATGATCAGGTTTACTCGGCCGCCACGAATACCACGGAGGCATTGGTTCCACCGAATCCGAATGAGTTCGACAGTACAGCCTGCACCGACCTCTCGACGGGTTTTTTCGCGGCGAGGTTAATCGGTGTTTCGACCGAAGGATTGTCTAGGTTCAAGGTCGGCGGACAGATCCCGTGACGCATCGCCAGGATCGAGAAGATCGCTTCAACAGCGCCCGCCGCGCCCAGCAAATGGCCGATAGCCGACTTTGTTGATGACATGACGAGATCGTTTGCAGCCTCACCGAAAAGGCGTTCAACGGCTCGTAATTCTATCTCATCGCCCAGTGGGGTCGATGTGCCGTGCGCGTTGACATAATCGATATCACCCGGCTCGAGCCCGGCATTCTTCAAAGCCGCTCGCATGGAGCGATATCCGCCATCGCCATCATCGGCGGGCGCCGTGATGTGGTAGGCATCGCCGGACAGACCATAGCCTTTGACCTCGGCATAGATGGTCGCACCGCGCGCCTTGGCTTTCTCATACTCTTCCAGCACAACAACGCCAGCTCCCTCGCCCATGACGAAACCATCCCGGTCCTTGTCATAGGGGCGCGAGCCCGCTGTGGGGTTGTCGTTAAAGCCCGTCGAGAGCGCTCGCGTGGCGATGAAACAGCCGATGCCGAGACGGCAAACCGCAGCCTCCGCGCCACCCGCGACCATCACATCGGCATCGCCATAAGCCACCAGCCGCGCCGCATCACCGATTGCGTGCGCGCCGGTTGAACAGGCGGTTACGACCGCGTGATTGGGGCCTTTAAGGCCATGCTTGATCGAAACCTGTCCGGAGACGAGATTGATCAGCATGCCCGGAATAATAAAGGGAGAGAGGCGCTTAGGCCCCTTCTCATGCAGGGTGATGGAAGCATCATAAGTGGTTTTGAGCCCACCAATCCCTGACCCGATGAGGACACCGGCACGCTCGCGCGCCTCCTCGTTTTCGGGCGTCCAGCCGCTATCTGCGAGCGCCTGGTCCGCGGCCGCGATCCCATACAGGATAAAATCATCGATCCGCTTGCGATCTCGAGCGCTCATCACGCTGTCGGGATCAAAGGCCCCCTCCATATCCGGGGAGCCACCGCCGCTGCCGTCTACACGGGGAACAAGGCCTGCGATACGGCAGGCCAAATCCTCGGTCTCGAAATCTTCGATCGGACCCAGACCGGACTCACCCGCAATCAGCCGTTTCCAAACAGCTTCATGCCCCACGCCCAAAGGCGTGACGAGCCCGATCCCCGTGACAACGACACGACGCATCACGAAAGATCGTTAGCCGACCTTCTCAGTGATGAATTTGACGGCATCGCCAACCGTCTGGATGTGCTCAGCAGCATCATCCGGAATTTCGATGTCGAACTCTTCTTCGAACGCCATCACAAGCTCAACATTGTCCAGGGAGTCAGCACCCAGATCATCGATAAAGCTGGCATTGTCGGAAACTTTTTCAGCATCGACATCAAGATGCTCAACTACGATTTTCTTTACGCGCTCGAGAACGTCAGACATTTCAGACCCTCAGTATTGATTCATCGCCAGACTATAGCGATGCAGGAAAGGACGGGAAGAGGTTATTCAGCCCATCCCCGTGGATGCGCGGGCACCTAGCACACTTCCCAATCTCTGACCAGAAGAGCGCACCATGGCGGTGACCGCAAGTTTCAAAGTTAAATCATCGCCATACCGCCATTGACGTGCAGGGTCTGGCCGGTCACGTAACCGGCCTCACCGCTCGCCAGATAGACGACCGCAGAGGCGATGTCATCGCCGGAGCCGAGATCAGCTGCCGGGATTTTGGAAAGGATTGCAGCACGTTGCTCATCATTGAGCACATCGGTCATGGGTGAGGCGATAAAGCCTGGAGCCACGCAATTGACCGTAACGCCGCGTGCGGCAACTTCCTGAGCCAGGGATTTGGAGAAGCCGATCATACCGGCCTTCGAGGCACAGTAATTGGCCTGCCCCGGATTGCCGGTCACGCCGACAACCGAGGTCATGCCGATGATTCGCCCCCAACGCGCCTTCATCATGCCGCGCAGAGCGGCCCGAGAGAGGCGGAAATAACTGTCGAGATTGATGCGAAGGACCTGATCCCAGTCTTCATCCTTCATCCGCATCAAAAGCTGGTCTTTGGTAATGCCGGCATTGGCCACCAGGATATCCAGCGAGCCCATGGCCGCGGCCGCATCCTTGGGCAGAGCGTCGACTGCGGCGGCATCTGAGAGGTTACACGGCAAGACGTGGGTGCGCTCACCCAGCTCGTCGGCGAGTTCCTGGAGCACGTTTTCGCGTGTACCGGAAAGCGCTACCGTTGCGCCCTGGGCATGAAGCTGTTTGGCGATGGATTTGCCAATACCACCGGTCGCACCGGTCACGAGGGCATTTTTGCCGGTAAGATCAAACATTACTCAGTCTCCTTGAGGGCAGCAGCAAAGGCTTCCAGATCTGCCCCGCTATTGAGCGGTACACCTTTAGCCTCTTTTGTCGTGCGTTTCAGCATGGTGGAGAGCACCTTGCCGGAACCGGCTTCCGCGAGCGTGTCTATGCCACCCTCTTCAACCATCCACATCACGCTTTCGCGCCAACGCACCCGGCCAGTGACCTGCTCGACCAGCTGGCGGCGAATTGTTTCCACATCATCCGTCGGACGCGCGGTGACATTGGCGATCACGGGAACGACCGGGGCCTTGATCGCCGCACCCGCGAGCGCCCCAGCCATGGCATCGGCGGCGGGCTGCATCATCGGGCAATGGAAAGGTGCGGATACGGGAAGCTTCATCGCCTTCTTCAGGCCAAGCTCACCTGCTTTTGCTATCGCCGCTTCAATCGCGGCTGTCGCACCGGAAATCACGATCTGGCCCTGCGCGTTATCATTGGC